>NZ_BAFN01000001.1:0-672430 GCF_000949635.1 Candidatus Brocadia sinica JPN1 | reverse complement strand
TGGATTTGGTCCACAAATACTCAGCTTTTTATCCCAAACGAATAAAGTAAATTTCCTTTCAAGCAACGTAAAAATTGTTAGTCCATTTCCAATAAAAATCAGTCAATATGTCATAAAAGAACGTTTTTATTCTGGGCATTCTTTTAAAATTGCCTTTTTCGGTATTCTTTCCAAATCCCTTTTTAGTGCGCATGCGTTGGATTATGTGAATGTATCTGAGCCAGTAAAAGCACTAAGCCCTCTGGTTAAACAGTTGCATGGTAAGGTAGATCTCTTAGTATTACTTTCGCATTCATCACTGGAAGAGTCCGTCGAGATTGCAAAATTCTTTCCAGAAATAGGATTAATTATAAGTGGGCACAATAGCGATGAACCAGAGGATGCAATATATATTAATAACACACCAGTTGTTTCTCCCGGGATGGGTGGAAAGTACATTGGTGTTGCGCACTATTCAATAAATAAAAATGTTGTTGAAAGAAAGTCCGTTGAGGTTGTTCCATTGGACCATACTTACAAAGATTCAAAAGAAATGATTTCATTATTGAAGGAATACCAGCAACAACTTGTGGATGAAGATTTATTAAGCAAGACCCCTCAGGCGCCCCTCCCAGAGGGGTTATTCTATGTGGGCAGTTTTGCCTGTGGAGTATGCCATAAAGTAATATACGATCACTGGTACAAAACAACACACGGTGCTTCATATAATACCCTGATTGGTGTTGGTCATCAATATGACCCGGAATGTATTAAGTGTCATACAACCGGCTACGGGGATGTTTCAGGATTTTTGAATTACCAAAAAAATCGAAACTTAATAGATGTGGGTTGCGAAAGCTGTCATGGTGCTGGAAGTAAACATATAAAAAGTGTAAAGAATGACTATGGTACAACAGGTGAAAGCAATTGTGTGATTTGTCATAATAGTGAACACAGTCCAAAATTTCAATTTGCGGAATATTGGAAAAAGATTGAACATCCGAAAGAAACACCAAAGAAGCTTCTTAAAACACTTGAATAATAATGATCAAAATTGCATTCTATTGGCATCAGCACCAACCTTATTATAAAGACAATGTAACGGGTGAGTACTCGATGCCATGGGTGCGGCTGCATGGAATAAAAGACTATATCGGTATGGCGTTATTACTGGAAGATTTTCCCAGAATACGCCAAACGTTTAATTATGCGCCATGCCTGCTTGAGCAACTTAAGGATTATGGGGAGAATCGCGCCAGTGATCAGTTTTGGAAATTAACAAAAATACCTGCTGAGGATTTAACCCAGGAAAATAAACTTTACATATTGGATAATTTTTTCTCTGCGAATCATCAAAACATGATTGATATTTATCCGAGGTATAAAGAATTATTAAAAAAGAGGAATTTTAGAAAGAAATTGGCACGAGAGGTGGTCAAGATTTTTTCTAACGAGGATTTTCAAGATTTGCAGGTTTGGGCAAACCTCACGTGGTATACTCCATTAGTAATTCAAAGAGACCATCTGTTATCAGAATTAATAAAAAAAGGCAAAGGGTTTACAAAAGAAGATAAGGAGATAGTACTATCAAAACAAACTGATGTAATAAGACAAATTATTCCACTTCATAAACGATTGCAAGATTTGAAGCAAATAGAAGTTACCGTCTCTCCCTATTACCATCCCATTTTACCTTTATTGTGTAATCAAGAAGCCGCAAAAGTTATTTTACCTAAACTGTCCTTACCAAAAAAAAGATTGTTGGCAACCGAAGATGCAAAAATACAGGTAGAAAGAGCTGTTCAAACCTACGAAAAATATTTTGAGCAAAAACCTCATGGTATGTGGCCTTCGGAGGGTGCTGTTAGTGATGATATTATTCCGATAGTGACCCAAGCAGGGTTTCATTGGTTAGCATCCGACGAAGAGATACTGGCTTGTTCCCTTGGTAATAAAGTATTGAGAGACAGGTACGGAGATGTTGTTGCGCCTGAGTTATTATATAAACCTTATCAGATCAATATAAAAGATAACACCATTAATATGGTGTTTCGTGATCACGCTCTTTCAGATTTAATTGGATTTCAGTATTCGAAGTATCATCCCGACTCTGCGGTATCTGATTTCATAAATAGGATTAATAGCCTGAAGAAATATAACAACAATGGGAAACCCCTCCTCGTAACAATCATATTAGATGGAGAGAATGCCTGGGAGCATTATCCTGACAGCGGTATAGATTTCTTACGGAAACTGTATCGTGTAATTAGTGACGATGGCGATTTGGAATGTGTCCGTATTCGGGATTATTTGGAAGAGCATCCTCCGGGGCAAGTATTGCAGCATATTTGCCCCGGTTCGTGGATTGGGCATAACCTGGCAACATGGATTGGACACGAAGAAAAGAATACAGCATGGGATTTGTTAGAAGATACACGCTCTTTTGTTGTAAACCAGGCAGGAAGGAAAGACCTTTTATCTTCGGATAATATTATGAGTAAGGCTTGGGAAGAAATATTCATAGCGGAAGGCAGCGATTGGTTTTGGTGGTTCGGTGACGATCATTTTACCCATTATAAAGATGAATTTGACAGCTTGTTTAGATTGCATCTTAAAAACGTATATAAATTATTCAATGTTGATGTACCAAGGATATTAGATGTGCCTATTTCGAGGATGGATTATAGAAAACCCTATTCATATCCAAAAAGGTTTTTATCTGTTAATCTGGATGGTTTTGTGAGCAATTATTTTGAATGGCTTGATGCAGGCAAGTACAGTGCAAGCAAGGATATGGACGCAATGCATAGAACATCTGATCAACCTCTTCAGGAGGGGTTCTTTGGATTTGATATAGATACTTTATTTATAAGGGTAGATTTTAACGAAAATTTGTTTTCTCAATATAGAGATAGGGGAAGACTGGTAATAACTTTTGTCCAGCCCGAGGAATTGCAAATTTATACATCTTTTTTTGCAGATAAACCGTTGAGATTTCGGATAAAAAATAAAAGAAATACTTACGACAGGAAAGATTTTTATAGTATCTCCTTGAATAAAATAATTGAATTATCCTGTCCTTTTGCGGATTTAGGCCTTTTCCCAGGAATAGATGTAGAATTTTTTATTGAACTGGTGAAAGAGGATGAAGTTATACAAAGGATGCCCCTTAGGACGGTGTTTTATTTTTCTGTACCATCAAAAGATTTTGAAAGAATGATGTGGCAGGTGTAACGCCAGGGACCACAAGATTATTTTCCAAAAAGACAATGGAGGACGATAAAACATGCCGGAGCTTCGAAAAGACCCCGTTTCTGGTCGTTGGATAATTATTGCTACAGAAAGGGCTATGCGACCAACTGATTTTAAATCGGAACCACAGTCTCTTAGAGGTGGTTTTTGCCCTTTTTGTGAAGGAAATGAAGATAAGACGCCGCCGGAGATTATGGCATATAGAGAAAGAGGCACTCAATCCAATACAAAAGGATGGCGAATAAGGGTGGTTCCAAATAAATTTCCCGCGTTAAGAATTGAAGGTAATTTAAACAAGCATGGTGAGGGAATCTACGATTCGATGAACGGTATTGGCGCGCATGAAGTGATTATTGAAAGCCCGAAGCATGTCACTTCTTTGACAGAACTTGATAATAAACAAGTGGAAGAGATGTTGTGGGCATACAGGGATAGACTCGTGGATTTGAAAAAAGATAAACGATTTATATACGGATTACTTTTTAAAAATGTAGGGACGGCCGCGGGTGCTACCCTGGAACATTCCCATTCACAATTAATTGTTACACCTATTGTGCCGATATCGGTTATGCACGAGATGAATGGGTGCGAGGAATTTTACAAATACAGAGGTCGTTGTTTACTTTGTGATATGGTTCAACAAGAGTTATCTACCGGGACACGGATCGTGCTGGAAGGTGATACTTTTGTTGCCTTTGCGCCGTATGCATCGCGATTCCCTTTCGAGACATGGATTTTGTCAAAAATACATTCCTCCCATTTCGAGAATTTGCAAAAGATGGAGACCGAAGAATTGGCCCAGATTTTACGTGCGGTTCTTCTCAAACTCGAGACATCACTTGAGTTTCCACCTTATAATTATATTGTCCATACAACGCCATTTGTTTTTGGGGAAATAGAATATTATCACTGGCATATTGAAATTATTCCACGGCTAACAAGGGTTGCAGGTTTTGAGTGGGGTAGTGGTTTTTATATAAATACGGTAACACCTGAAAATGCAGCTGAATTTCTTAGAAACGTAAATATAGAAAAGAAAGCAGTGGTAGTGCAATCGTGAAAACTATCTATTTGTCATCTGAAGTAGTGCCTTTTGCAAAAACTGGTGGTCTGGCCGATATTGCCGGGGCGATTCCCAAAAGTTTACAAAAATTGGGTGTGGAAATTGTGTTATTTATGCCCCTTTACGGTACTATAAAAGAATGTCAATATCCTATAACAAAAACTGATATACAGTTTGAAGTAAAGATCGGTGACAAGCCTAAGACTGGATATGTGTATAAAGGATTTTTACCAGATACACAAGTACCCATTTATTTTTTGGACAATGAACAATATTTTGCCCGAAAGGGTTTGTATAATTATCCAGGGACCATAAAAGATTTTGATGATAATAGCGAGCGGTTTATCTTTTTTGCTCAGGGTGCACTGGAAGCCATAGAAAAGCTCAAAATATGTCCTGATATTGTGCATTGTAATGATTGGCAGACGGGGCTTGTTCCGGTATATTTAAAGACAAACTACGCAAGAAAAGCGTGTTTTAAAAAGACAAAGACAATTATAACTATCCATAACCTTGCATATCAGGGATTGTTCTGGCATTGGGATATGAACATGACAGGGTTGGATTGGAGCCTTTTTAATTGGAAACAATTAGAATTTTACGGGAAATTAAATTTTTTAAAAGGGGGTATTGTTTTCAGTGATCTCATTACTACTGTTAGCAAAACATATGCTGAGGAGATTCAAACTCCTGAATATGGTGAAGGTCTGGATGGTGTACTGAGAGAAAGGGCAAAAGACCTTTATGGAATCATCAATGGAATTGATTATTCCATATGGAACACGGAAACTGACAAATTTATCATTGCGAATTATGGATTGAAAAATCTGAACGGAAAACAACTCTGTAAAAGGGCTTTACAACGGAAATATAAATTGCCGGAAAGAGATTGTCCTATTATCGGGATGATAACCCGCCTGACAGACCAAAAAGGATTGGATTTAGTTGTGAACAAATTCATGGATTTGATGAAGGTTGACCTCCAGTTTGTTTTGTTGGGCACTGGTGATCAGCGGTATCAGGAATTATTTCAGAACTATGCAAAAACATATCCTGCAAAAGTGGCTGTAAAATTGACATTTGATGAACGTTCAGCACATGAAATTGAGGCTGGGTCAGATATGTTATTAATGCCGTCACGATTTGAACCATGCGGACTGAATCAGTTGTACAGCCTGAGATACGGAACCATTCCAATCGTTCGAAGTACCGGTGGTCTTGCAGATACAATTACAGATGTTCGTACGGATCCTATTAGCAGTAGTAGAGCTAACGGATTCTCGTTTAAAGAGTACGACTCGGATTTATTATTAGCCACTGTTGTGAGGGCAATGGATTTATTTAAGAACAAGAAGCAATGGACTAATCTTATGAAGAATGGTATGGCACAGGATTGGTCCTGGGAAAGAAGCGCAAGGGAATATGTAGCACTTTATAAAAAAGTTGTAGATACGAGATAAGTCATATCAAATATGAAGAGTGGATTATGGTGTTATCGCACATTTTAAAAAATGAATTCGACAATGTTGTAAACAACCTCGTGGATGCGCTCGATGCTGGATTATCCATAATGGATAAAGATCTGAATATTGTTTGGGCTAATAAGACCCTTTCTAAAATGCTCAATTTAAGGGATGATCCAGTAGGGAAAAATTGCCGTGAGGTGTATAAATGTGAATGCAAGGAGATGAAATATTGTTCTGTTCTTCAAGCGCTGTCAAGTGGTAAAAAACAGTTTAGTGAGATCCAGTTAATTACAGAAAAAGGAGAAAGAAGGTATGTCAAAAATATTTCTATACCTATCAGGCACGAGAATGGTGCTATTATCCAGTTACTTAAGTTCTCGATAGATACCACGGAGCAGGAAGAGAAGATACATCGACTTTCCTTATTGCGAAAACTTGCAGAGTTGATGCAGGGAACGCTGCAGATTGACCGGTTGCTTCACTTAATCTTAACCTGCGTTACAGCCGGGACTGCATTGGGATTTAATTGTGCAAGGCTTTTTCTGGTGGATAGGGAACGGGGTATTGTCTATGGTAAGATGGCCGTTGGTCCCTCCGGTTGGGAAGAGGCAAATAAGATATGGGGTGAAATAGCCAGTAAGTATGAGAAGTTAGAAGACCTTATTAAAGCATCGGAGGATCATTATCGTGAGGATACTCCGTTGCACATGATTACACGACTGATGGCCTATTCTTTAGCAGATGAAAAAGAAATCATCGTCTCGTGTATAAAAACAAAAAAGCCTATTTTAGAAAGAGATGCCTTTCGTAATCCAAATAGTAATAAAAAGTTTGTAAGCATGATTAATGCGAACGAATTTGTTTGTGTTCCGTTAGTGGTTAAGGACGAAGCGATAGGGGTAATTTGTGCTGATAATGTTTACAGCCGCAAACCAATAACAGAGGAACAGGTCGAACTTTTAAGTATTTTTGCTAACCGTGCGGCATTGGCAATTTCAAATGCAGAAACTTATAAAAAACTTGAAGAAAAGATTCAACAACTCAAAGAAACTCAGGAAAGACTAATTCGTTCAGAGCGGCTTGCGGTTATAGGAAACATGGCGGCATATATTGCGCATGAGATCCGTAATCCATTGGTGACGGTGGGTGGGTTTGCCAGGGCGATTTTGCGGGATATTACTAACAATAAACAGACAAAACGAAATGTAGAGATCATTGTTGAAGAAGTTGGTCGATTAGAGAGAATCCTTGCGAATATTATGGATTTTAGTAAACCCATAGAACAGACACCGGTTAAAGTGCCTTCTCAAATAAATGAAATATTAGAAAATACATGTTCCTTAATGGATCCGTATTTCAAAAATAACCGCATTCAGTTGATAAAAAGATTCGATGCCATTATGCCGAAAATTAATATAGACCCCACCCAGATCAAACAAGTATTTTTAAATCTGATAAAAAACGCAGTGGAGTCAATGACCAATGGCGGCACCCTGATAATAGAAACTATGGTGGAAAATGAATACGTAAAAATTAATATAACTGATACCGGTGAGGGCATGACGGCGGAGGCAATGCAGAACATCTTTGTACCCTTTTTTACAACAAAGGTAGACGGGACAGGTGTAGGATTGGCAGTGTCCCGCAAGATCGTAGAAGACCATGAAGGCTATATAAAAATGAAAAGTTCATTACACGAGGGAACAACTTTTTCTGTCTTCTTACCGGTAAAAAAAGGACAAGTGCAATTTTTAAGGGGGGGCGAATGATGAAAACTATTCTCGTGGTAGAGGACGATAAAAATCAACTTTTGCTCTACGAACAAGAACTGTCATTAGAAGGGTATAACATTATTACAGCGAAGGATGGCCTGGAGGCTATAAAAAAGGTAAGGGAACAATTGCCGGATCTGGTTGTAATGGATATTAACATGCCTAAAATGAACGGGATTGAGGCGATGGGAAAAATCTTAAATGAGCATAGGAAGATACCTATTATTATTAATACTGCTTATAGCAGTTACAAGGACGATTTTATGTCATGGGCGGCTGATGCTTATATTATTAAGTCCTCAGATTTGAAAGAACTGAAAGACAAGATAAAGGAATTGATTCGAAGATAGCAAAACTAGAGACAGCCTGAGTAGGTTAAGAAACAAAAAAGGCATTCTTGCATTTTTACTGATGCAAGAATGCCTTTTATTAATTTGTTATTGTGAATTATCTCTTAATGGTGACCTTCTTCGTGGTGATGTTCTTTACGTTTTTCACATTTTTCATCATCACAATATTTACAAGGATCCTTTTTGAATGCGGCTGCACAGTCATTGCAGCATAATGTAACGGTTTTTCCTTCACATTCCACCTTTACGCCTTTATCCTTCTCAATGGTCTTGCTGCAGACCACGCACTTTGTTTCTGACTTTTCTGCAGCTGAGGCCTCTTTTGTGCCACAACAACTCGATGCATGCGTCATCTTGACCGTGTAAGAGGTCGACAACACAAATGCAATTCCAATAACACCCACAAAATATCCGATACGTTTCACGAATTCACTCCTTTCAAATAATAATTGTTAAATTAAAATAATACAGATATTATAATATGATATTGCGATTTTTAAAACAAAAAGTGGAAAATTGCTGCTTGAATTATTTCTCTTTTACATCCTTTGCACATCGAAAACCCACCCCTAAATTAAATAAGTTTGGTTGTTCTGATTTCCTTGTATTTGTTCGTACTTGGAAGGGTTGTGAAAAACGTGAACCTCCGCGTATAACGCGCCGAAGTCCATTGTCCGGACCTTTTGGATTTTTGTGAGGGGATTCCGCATAATATGTGTCAAGATACCAATCGGCGCACCATTCATAAACACTACCCGCTATATCATAGCAACCATAAACGCTTTTTCCGCTTTCAACGCTACCAACAGGTTTTGGCTCGCCGCTGAGATTGCATCGTGCAGGGTCCCATTCATTGCCCCACGGGAACTTTCTTCCGTCAAGTCCCCTCGCCGCCTTTTCCCACTCTGCCTCTGTGGGGAGCCGTTTCCCTGCCCAGGCTGCGTAAGCGTAGGCATCATACCAATCAATCCGTACAACAGGGTAGTCTGGGACATTATAGTATTCATTATCCCAGAATCGGGGAGTATGGTCCTTCCCACTGGGCTCTCCTTTAAAACATTTGCTGTGGTCGTTTGTCTTTTTCATATACTCCAGGAATTCCCAGTATTGTGCATTTGTTACCTCATAACGGTCTATTTCGAATGCATCAAGGTAGACCTTGTGTTCAGGATAGGCATCCTCTCTGGCGTCGTTTGTACCCATAATAAATTCACCTTCCGGCACAAGGACACTACCGTATTTTTGTTTTTGTTCAATGAGCGCCTTCTTCATGATCTCGTCCCTGTTTTTGAAGGCATCCATCACTTGCTTGCGTTTCTCTACTGCATTTTTAAGAACAACGACGTAACTTTGCACTTCGGTAATATCACTGGCATCGGGGGCGAGAACAATATACTTTTGCAGATGACGAATTGACTGCTCGGCATTCCCTAGTTTACTGTAAAGCCATCCCATGTTGTAATGCAGTGCAGGAAAATCCGGGAATGCCTCTTCGGCCTTTTTATATGACTCTATTGCTAAATCATATGACTCGGCATCGCAATAATCATTGCCTTCTTTATAATACTTCTTGGCGAGTTCTTTCTTTTGTTTTAAGGTATCGGCATCCTGGGTAGGTGGTATTTCTGCGAGTGGAACAAGTTTTTTTCCGTGCTCTTTACAAAATTTTTCACCTGGGGTACCTTCTTTTTTGCACTCTGGGCATACCATTTTTACGGGAAGTTCTATCAATTTGGTCCCGTCGTCGCCGCAAAATTTTGTTTCTTCTGAAAATAATTTATTGCACATCGGACATTTTTTCGTCAGTGTCTTTGCGGTAGACGCCCCGGCATGGAGGATTGAAATCAAGATAAAACATGACACAATTACACATAATAAAGAGATCCAATATAATCTTTTCATAATTCCTTATCCAAGGTCATTCAAAATAAGCTTTATTTTAGATATTTGTTCCAACAATTCCTTTTCCCGATTTTGTTCCATTGCTACCACATGGGCAGGTGCCCTTGCAGCAAAATTTTTATTTTCCAGTTTACGCCGTACCACTATTAAGTAATCTTCAAGTTGTTTCAAGTGTTTTGATTGACGTTCCCTTTCTGCAATGGGATCAATAATTCCCGCAAGTGGTACAAAGGCCTGTATCCTTCCAATGACTTCACAGGCAGAATGAGCAGGTTTTTCAAGGTCTTTGCCGATTTCTACGTGTTCAATATTGGCCATTCGTTTGAGTAAACCAGAATGTTTATCCAACTCATATTCACCATTCCCAGAGATAGAGATAACGGCGTCCAATTTCTGTTTTTCCTTGATATTCATCTTGCTGCGTATATTTCGAATGGCCCGAATAACGTCCTGCAGGATAACCATGTGCTCTTCGGAAATCTGATCTTCGTATCGTTTATCTTCCATAGGCCAGACGTCGCACATAAGGCACTCGCGATGCATATCTTCCTGGATGTTGATTTTGTTTTCTAAAATCACATGTTTTAAATTTTGCCACAATTCCTCTGTTATAAAAGGTACGAAGGGATGGAGTAAATGCAATATCTGATTAAACACTTTTGCCAGTATAGTTTGTGCAACCTTTTTGTCCCGGGGACTCTCCGATTCATACAGTCGTGCCTTTACAATTTCCAAGTACCAATCGCAGAATGAATGCCAGGTAAAATCATAGGCCTTCATGGCTGCATCATTAAATTTGAATTGTCCCAGATACCATGTGCATGTCTTAATCGTTGTGTTTAATCGGCTGAGGATCCACTTGTCTTCAAATTGATAATCAGCCGGCTCAAGATCAATCTCTCTCGGCTGTTCCTCCTCCAAATTCATTGTGATAAAACGTGCCGCATTCCACAATTTGTTAGTAAAGTTACGGCCCATTTCAAACCTGCTCTCTGATAGTTTTATGTCCTGGCCTTCTGTGGTCAGGACAATGATCGAAAATCGAACTGCATCTGCACCGTATTGGTCGATCATGACGAGGGGATCGATGCCGTTTCCCAGTGATTTACTCATTTTTCTGCCCTGTTCGTCGAGGATTGTTCCGTGGATATAGACGTTAGAGAAAGGGACGTTTCGCATTATTTCAAGCCCCATCATGACCATCCGTGCTACCCAGAAATAGATGATTCCCCGATCGGTAACAAGGGTCGATGTCGGATAGTAATATCGCAGCTCCGGTGTTTCCTTGGGCCAACCCATTGTAGAAAATGGCCACAGGGCAGAACTGAACCATGTATCGAGCACGTCATCGTCCTGCTTCAGGATAACACTATTACATTTCGAGCACTTCGTGGGTACATCGCGCGCTACAGTAATTGCACCACAGTCCTGGCAATACCAGGCGGGAATACGGTGCCCCCACCAAATTTGCCTTGAAATACACCAATCACGCACATTTTCCAACCAGCTCAAATAGATCTTTTCCCAACGTTCGGGGAAAAAGGTTACTGATTTTCTTTGGGAAGCTTTGATTGCGGCGTCTGCAAGGGGGCGCATCCTGACAAACCACTGGTCTGAAATATAAGGCTCAATAACGGTATGACACCGATAACAATGTCCAACTGAGTGCTTGTGAGGGGTGACCATTTCGATAAATTTCTTTAATTTTAACTCTTCTATTAAGGCATCTCTGCACTCAAATCGGTCCATTCCCTCATAATCCCCTGCAAGTTCATTCATAGTCCCATTTTCCTGCATTACAACAATAGGGGTTAGGTTGTGGCGTTTGCCCATTTCAAAATCATTAGGATCATGAGCAGGTGTAACCTTAACAGCGCCAGTCCCAAAGGATGGATCGACAAATTCATCGGCAAGGATGGGTAATTCACGTCCTATAACGGGCAGGGTAAGGATTTCACCAATCATGTCTTTGTAACGGTCATCTTTTGGGTTAACGGCCACTGCGACGTCTCCCAGCAAGGTTTCGGGACGGGTTGTGGCTACCACCAGAAAGAGATGGGGGGCGTCCTTGAATGGGTATTTTATGTGCCACAAGTGTCCTTCGTGTTCCTCATGTTCAACCTCGTCGTCGGCAAGGGCAGTACGGCATCGCGGGCACCAGTTAATGGTGTATTTTCCTTTGTAAATTAATCCCCGTTCATAGAGACTCACAAAAGTTTCTTTTACTGCAGCAGAAAGTCCCTCATCCATGGTGAACCTTTCCCGTACCCAATCGCAAGAGCTCCCCAATTTTTTCAATTGTTTGATGATGGTTGATCCGTACTGGTTCTTCCATTTCCAGACTTCTTCTATAAAACGTTCTCGTCCCAGATGCTCGCGTTTAATACGTTTGGTTGCCAGTTCCCTTTCGACCACATTCTGGGTGGCAATACCGGCATGATCTGTACCAGGCATCCAAAGGGCATTGTATCCCTGCATGCGTCTCCAGCGAATTAAAATATCCTGGATAATATTATTCAAGGCATGCCCCATATGAAGCACGCCCGTTACGTTAGGAGGTGGAATAACAATGGTGTAAGGTTCCTTTGAGGGGTCTGGTACACTATGAAAAAACCCATTTTCCTCCCAAAATTGATACCACTTATCTTCGATTTCTTTAGGATTATATTGTGTTGATAGTTTTGTCTGCATAGTTTTAATAGTTTACCGCAAAGGCGCCAGGAGCGCAAAGCTTTAAATAAGTTGAAAGATGACAGTTGAAAGCTCAACTTAAATTTTACAACTTTTTTGCGCCCTTTGCGTCACTGCGGTGGATTATTACTCCTGTTCCATTTCAAAAAGGGTAACTTCACAAGAAATCCTCTTCCCGCCTCGTTCGATATCAACAGTGCAGGTGTCACCAAACTGCTTCGTCTGAAGATAGTGAACCAGTTCCATAACACTTTTCACGATTTTCCCGTCGATCGAAAGAATAATGTCACCCATCATGAATCCAGCCTTTTCAGCAGGACTCTCTGGGGTTATTTCTTGTATAACCAGTTTATTGTCGCTTGTTCTTTGAATCTGAACTCCCAAATGTATCCTCTTTTCCTGCATTACCGGTGGGGGGATTACCCATACAAAATCGGCTGGTTCTAACGGAATTTCCTGCAAAAATAGGTCTTGCTCGGTTGTCGGTTTACTTCCGTGAAATTCGGCTGGATACAGTGTGTAATACGGTAAAAAAGTGCGTCGAAACACCCGCTTCGGAATGCCGAAGTCGTATATTATATGGCCGTTTCCGGCAAATATGAGAAATGTTTTGTCTTTGCCTTCCCAGGAGGACAGATAGTCTGCAATCGTCTGGGCCATGTATTCCTCCCATAGGCATTGTACATCATTATATCTTTCTAAATCGGCTAAACGGTCAACCATATGCTCCCGAACGGCCCTCTCCAGATAGACCCGATGAAAGAAATCAGTTGTGTCAATTTCAGGTAATTGTTTTTTCTCTTCCTCACTCAAGGCTTTTAGCCCTTTTTTACTTACCATTTTTACCACTTCTTTTGGTGCGTTTAATGCGATTACGGGAATTTTCTTTTCACATGCAAAGTCCAGGATGTCTTTGTACAGACTATAATCGTATCCCCACTCTTTATCCCATTGTGTCTCTTCTAAGAATTTTTGCTCGTCTATTTCTCCAGCAATCCACTGGTCTAAAAAAGGTTGATATGGCCTTGTAAACATCTCCATGCCAATGGCTATATTATTTCCAAAATTTTCATAACAAGCCTTGAGTATTTTCAATTGAACCTGATGCGCTGCCTTGTTGGCATGGGTCTCACCAACATAGAGGACACGGACGCAATCAAAGAAATGATGTAACTGAGAAAACTGTACCTTTTCGCCAGTCGGAATATGAATAATATCATCAATGGCCACCTGTTCTGGAAAATTTTTTGTTCTGTTAGCTTCTGAAAAGGCATTCATCGGTAATAAAACAAATAAAGCTAAAAGTAGCAAGATGACGTTGCTAAAACGTTTTAACCACAAATGTTTAAAAAGGCTCCTGACCACTTGCATGGTATCGAATCCTATTGGTATCAGATTAGGAAGCTCAAAATCTGACATCTTTGATGAGGATAGTGATTCACCCAAGACTTCTATTTTAGCTAAGTTTTGCTCTCCTGTACCGTGTTTCTTTGCCGTTCGCAAGAGAGGTACTTGAGAAGGATGAACGCCAAGAACATCCGCAACAATTCGGTCTATAGCAATGCAATCGGTGCCACCGAGGATTAAGGAAACCTGCCTTGGTATTCCTCCGGAAGGTCCACGTTTTTCCATAGACACGATAGCATCAACGATTGTGAAAGTAGGTTTTACGGCATGATAATTGGCTAGCAACATCTCTGTATACCATTCCCGATCATTATTTGATGTAAAATGTCGCCATGCCTTCCTCTTGCCACTGACACATCCATACATATTCTTCACCGCTGCAGTATAGAGCAATTGTACATGCGCCTTGAGCTTGGGAAGGTTAATGATGGCATCTGCATCCAGCGCCTTGCCGGAAATTGTGAGCGAAAATGATTTTGTTCCACATGTTGCCTTTACCCTGCGGGGTACATCGAGTTCAATGATTTCTATGCCGTGCTTTTCTGCAAATTTGTTCAGACCTAAGCGACTGGCAATCTTCGATACGGCGCCAAAGGCAGGACTGTCGCCAATAATTGGTGTTGCATCCATTTCCAGCACCTTTTGGGCTACTGTTTCTATGACTACCGGATGGGTTACAACACATTCTTCAGGTGCACTCTCCTTTATGAAATTTGGCTTTAGCAATACCTTAGAGCCCTTTTTTACGATGTTATGGATACCACCAAAATGGTCGAAGGTTTTGTCAATGGCCGCATTGACCTTTTCCCGGTCGTAATCAGCACAGCGGACGATAGAAACACACGTTTTGTTCGTCATGACTAAATAAAAAAATTATATATAGTAATTACTGTCTAGAATTTCAAAATTAAGGGTGGCATGGATAAACTTGTTTGTCCGTGCTCTAAATGAAACTTGACGTCAGAATACTGGATAAAATGTAATTTCAATAATATACCATTTTTTGGTTATTAATCAAATCCTCATTTTATTTCCCGGTTTGACTCGAAGTGGCAGCAAATATGACAAAAAGAAAGATAAAATCTCAGGTGGTGTATATGAAGGTGTCTACTTGTGTTTGTGATGGGATTATTACTATAGCGTTTATTCTTATATTGGTGTATTTAAACAGTAAGAAGGTGATTAACGCTTTGTTGTACCCTTTTTATCAACTTCCTTCAATTTGAGATTCAGTATTTCCCGCTTCTTTTTTATTATTGCCGGTTGAACAAAATAAAAATTAAACAGGGTTTCCAGCACATCGAGATTCCAATCTGCCTCGCCTGGCTCAACGTCCACAATTTCACCGGGCCGTTCACTCTTGATTGGATGGGCTGCAAAGTTGCCAATATTCCGAACATCATCAATGGACTCCGCTATATACGGTGGCAAACTTCCGCTGTCTAATACTTCCTGGATTTCATTTGCAAGATTGGATGGCTTAATATGTGCCTTTCCTCGTAACAAGCGTTGCAGGCAGCGACGACTTAAGGCCGCGCTTGCCTTTGGACTATCAGCAAGAACCGTACAGGCCTCTTTATATTCCCTTGCAAATTCCTCAGGGACTTCTTTTGAGAGCGGTACACGACTCGGGGCTCTGGGATAAATAAGGCGCTCATCTTTGATGTACTCTAAAATGTGCCGGCCTCCGATACTGCCGATTTTACCACTCCCCAGAACAAGTACCACCCGCTCACAGGATGGGCATTTCCGGCTAATGATACCCCAATCACCACTTGCATCGTTACCAACCGGTATAACCTCGTAGAAATCGTGGAATGATTCCAGACAATGTGGACATTTCATAAGTAGACATTCCTTTTAAAATGTTTTAAAACTCTAAATAAACCAATGAGCTTGTAGTTCATAAAAAGCATCATGAACACAAACGCAGGGTGTCTATTCCCATTCGATAGTACTAGGCGGTTTCGTGCTAATGTCATAAACCACACGATTGATGCCATTGACCTCGTTGATAATCCGATTGGAGATGATTCCCAGTATCTCATGCGGGATAGGGTACCAGTCGGCAGTCATGAAGTCAGTTGTTTCTACAGCACGGATGGCAATGACGTTTTCATAACTCCTTTCGTCCCCCATGACCCCAACAGTGCTCAGCGGCAGGAGTACGGCAAAGCACTGGGCAATGGAGCGATAGAGACCTGCCTTACGTATTTCTTCAATAACAATCCTGTCTGCTTTGCGAAGGATTTCCAGTTGGGGCTTTGTCACCTCGCCAATAATTCGAATGGCGAGTCCTGGTCCTGGAAAAGGGTGACGCCAGACCAATTCTTCTGGTAATCCAAGTTCCTCGCCTATTTTTCGTACCTCATCCTTAAATAAAAATCGCAGAGGCTCTACCAATTCAAATCCCAATTCTGCCGGTAGGCCACCCACGTTATGATGGCTTTTAATAGTTGCTGTCGGACCTCCGTGGACAGGGATGCTTTCGATGACATCAGGATAAAGCGTACCCTGTGCCAGGAATTTTGCCTGAGATATCTTCTTTGCCTCTTCTTTGAAAATCTCAATGAATTCGTATCCAATGATCTTGCGTTTTTTTTCAGGATCAGTTACGCCTTTTAGTTTCTCTAAAAACCTATTGCGCGCATCAATGGCGTGCAGGTCTACTGTAAAATTCTCTTTAAACGTTTTTATAACCTCATCGGCCTCGTAGTTCCTCAGAAGTCCGTTATCGACAAAAATACAGGACAGGTGGTTCCCAATGGCCTTATGGATGAGTGCTGCCGTGACGGCAGAATCAACGCCGCCCGATAGTCCACATACTACCTTTCTGTCTCCGACCTGTCTGCGAATGTCACTCACAGATTTTTCTATATAGGAATACATCTTCCAGTCGCCTGTGCAACCACAAATTTCATAAAGAAAATTACGGATGATCTGACTTCCCTGTGGCGTGTGGGTAACTTCGGGGTGGAACTGCACACCGTAGAATGCCATCTTTTTATATTTTACGGCGGCATAGGGGCAGTTCCGGGTAAATGCAAGTGACTCGAATTCCGCAGGTAATTCAACAACCTGATCACCGTGACTCATCCATACGGTGATGTCTTTGACAAGTGATTTGAATAACTTGCTTTCGTTGTTAACCGTACAGGCCGTCCTTCCGTATTCACGAGTAGGCGTTGGTTTTACCGTGGCTCCCAGCATCTGACACCCCAGTTGCATTCCATAGCAGATACCCAATATGGGTATTCCCAGGGTAGCTATTCCTTCGTCACATCGCGGGGCGTTCTTTACGTACACGCTGGCTGGGCCGCCGCTGAGGATAATACCCTTCGGGTTGGCCTTCTGTATCTCCGCTGTGGTAATCTTGTGTGATACAATCTCGCTGTAAACGTTATTCTCTCTTACCCGACGTGCAATCAGCTGGGCATATTGAGAGCCAAAGTCGAGGATCAAAATCTTTTCTTTATTCTCTTCGATCATTTCATTTTCCTGAACGTAAAGTAGTTGTTATAAATAAATTCTCTGTCTTTTTGTTTTAAGGTTATTCTTTGCGTCCTTTGTGTCTTTATGGTGAATTAATAAACTTCGTCGTGAGTTCCAACATCTATTAGCAAAACTTCTTTAGCATCTATAAACCTAAAAACCACTCTGTAATCATAGCCAATGCTAAATGCCCAAAGGCCCTCAAGTTTTCCTACCAATTTATATGTTTTAATCGTGGATTAAAAGGGTTTTTTGCAAATAACGCTGTAGCTTCTCAGAATTTCTTTTTAAGTTCGTCATTATATTTTACCTTCTTTTTGTAAATCCGTTTGAACCCCTGATCCCATGCTATTCTAATCCCCTTCTAAATTCTTATATAAATCTTTTACAGTTCCTCTTTTAACCAGTCTCTTTTTGAGATTAGTCATAGCCTCTTTAGCTCTTTTCGCAATTGCATCCCTTTTAGCCTCTGTTAATTGTTTCTTTATAACATCTATCGCATACTCCTTATCCTTTAACGGTAACTGGCTAAAATCTTCGATTAATTTATTTAAAGTTTTTGTGCCCATTATTCTATGCCTCCTCTAAATTTTTATCTGATACACCTAAATGCATTGTTAATAATCTTACCACATCTTCCGGTAATGGAAACATTTTTTCCTCCTTTTCTGCTTCACCAAAGTCTGCATATTCTCCGTTTTCATCATCAGAAAGTCGCTTCCCTGTACCAAGTAAAAAGTCATTGCCAACCGCTATGTTGGTGGTAATGACTTTTTGAATTAAAACTTAGCTATGGCAGCCCTTAATTACTCAGGGGGGGAGCTTACCCTATAATCAGAAATCAAGCGGGCTTTTTACCTCTTTGACAGTCTGGCTTTTGATCGTATGAGTGTATATCATAGTCGTCCTTACATCACTGTGCCCCAGCATCTCCTGAATGGTGCGGATATCGTAGTTAGCTTGCAACAGATGGGTTGCGAAACTATGACGAAAGGTGTGGGATGGCACCCTCTTCAGTATCTTTGCCTTCCTCACAGCTCGCCGTATCGCCTTATTCACATGCGTTTCATGGAGATGATACCTCCTGTATTTGCCCTCATCGGGGACAAGCGTCAATGTCTTGGCCGGAAAGAACCACTGCCAGATCAGATCCTTCCCGATATTTTTATACTTCTTTTTAAGAAGTCCTTCAACAAATGCTCCCGTATAACCGGCATCGAGGTCTTTTTGATGCAGTTCCGTCACATAGGTAATATGGTTTTTAATTTGCGGAACGATAGATCTTGGAAGCGGCACAATCCTGTCTTTCTTCCCCTTCCCGTCATGCACCGTCAATATCCCTGCATCTAAATTAAAATTGTGCAGCCTGAGCTTCATGCACTCAAACAGCCGGAGGCCGCGACCGTACAAAAGACTAACCACAAGGTCATAAGGATACTTAAGGTTGCCTATTACCAAATCCACTTCCTCCCGAGACAGCACAACAGGCATATATCTGGTCCGTCTGGCCATCACATTATCGCTCTGGTCGCCAAAATCGGTTTTTAGCACTCGTCTGTATAAAAACAAAAGGGCATTAAACGCCTGGTTCTGAGAAGAAGCCGAAACGCGGCATTGCACAGCCAGAAAGCGTATGAAATCCTTCACATCGGATGGATTCAAATCAGAAGGTTTCTTGCTTTTTCTAAAGGCTTGGAACTTCCGCACCCATGTAGAATATGATCTCAAGGTCTTCGGGGAATAATGCCTTACCTTAATCTCCGCAAACAGGCCTGAGTAAACCGTGTCCCACTCTAATGCTGGCAACTCCTCCGCTTTCGCCCCCGCATCTTTACCTGTATTCTGCTCTTCTTTTACGGGGAGAGGAGCGGAATAGCCTGTTCCGGATTTGCCCGCACCCCTCCCGTATTCCCCTTCTTTATTATTACCCCTCTCTCCTCACGGGGAGATGACTACCAATACTTCCCTCTCCCTCAGGGAGAGGGACAGGGTGAGGGTTGTTTCCCAGCATCTCATAATAAAACTCCACGGCCCTTGCCGCCTCTTTCTGCATAGCAAGAGACAGGTTCTTCTCGTGCAATTTGATCATGAAATGTTTAAGGGATTCCCTCTCAGCATACCCATGACAGTATTTATGGCAGAAATCAAGATAGTACCGCAACCACTTCTTATAATTATTATGAAGGGAATTTGGAACCGATTTTTTATTCAGCAAGAGACTATATTTAGTAAATAAAGCGGCAGGAATATTGAGCATGAATACTTATCCTACTTTCTTGATATCACTCAATTTGTAATGTTAACAAGTTAGAATTATAGTAACGAAAATTTTATATGTCTACATTTATGTCAATTATTCCTTGACTTACGCTGTGCTGTTTGTTAGATAAAAGAAAACTTGTTAATAATATTGTTAATCGTCATTTGAGAGTTCATATGCAACTTGTAGATTGCTCATTCGAAAAGCATGCAGTTTCCGTTCTTGAAATACTGAATGAAGCAATAGCCAATTCTACGGCGTTATATGACTATAAGGCGCGTAGTATTGAGAGCATGGAAAATTGGTTTTCGGTTAAAGCTAAAAATAAATTTCCTGTTATTGGTTGTGTGGATGACGATAGAACATTGCTAGGCTTTGCCTCCTACGGAACATTTCGCGCGTGGCCTGCATATAAATATACGGTGGAACACTCGGTATATATACATAAGGATCATAGAGGAAAAGGTATCGGTTTATTTCTAATGAGGCGACTAATTGAAATTGCTAGGGAGCAGCAATATCACTCACTTATTGGTGGTATTGATGCAAAAAACGTCGCCAGTGTCGTATTGCATGAGAAATTAGGATTTAGGCTAGTCGGTACTTTGCCACAGGTAGGTTTTAAGTTTGGGCGTTGGCTAGATTTGGCTTTTTATCAGTTGCTACTTGATACACCATTTAGTCCCGTAGACGATTAACAAGTCAAGCCACTCGGCCAACTAAAGTTGGCCTGGGACGCCGCTACGCGGCGCCCGTGCTCTCCACGTTAAGTGTAAAAAATAAATAGAAAGGAATACAATTATGTCAGTTAATAACGCATTAATCGAAAAAGCATTGGAATTAAAACCGCAGGACAAAATTATATTAATTGAGGCTTTGGTAACCAGCTTAGATAAACCAGATCCGGAGATATCAAAAAAATGGATACAGGAAGCTGAGTCCAGACTTAAAGATTACAGAGCCGGTAAAACAAAAGGGATACCTGCAGAAGAGGTATTTAGATAAGCTTTATGAGAGTGATATTCGATGAATTGGCCAAAAAAGAATTTGATGATGGAAAAGAATATTATGAAATTGAAGTAACAGGTTTAGGAAAAAGATTTGAACAAGAAGTCAAAAGAGCCATTAATATAATCAAAAAAATGCCAGAAATTGGTTCTCAAGAAAGTGAAAACATTAGAAGGCATATTCTTCATAAGTTTCCTTACAAAGTATTATACTCCATTGAAAAAGACCATATTTATGTTATCGCTATTGCACACTTACACCGTGAACCAATGTATTGGATTAATAGAATCAGAACCTAACAACGCGCTGCACCGGCCCTCTGTGCTCCATTGCCGCCAGTGAGCTTTATCGATAAACCTTAACCATAAACAAATAAGCGTTAAGTATCAAACCAGCCATGTTATTGTGGTAAGTCCTGGAAGTATCAACTCTGCAAGCTGTCCGGCAAACGTCTCTGTTCCAAGCGGGTGCCTGCTAGACGTTTCGTCACTTTCCAAATCTTCTCTTTCAGTCCAGAACAGGATTTCATTAAGATTCACAATCAACATTGTCTTTATTCCAAAATATGATATATCGCGCTACGATGCTTTTATTTAGTGTATAATTCAGTTTTCGTTTTTATCTTCTATTATCTTGCGTCTCGTACCGTGCATCCAGTATTATACTATTACTTTGTAAAAAACATCTTTTTTGCAAGTTTTCCACTACACTGTAAAGCGAACTTAAGTTCGCCTTACTTCATTTCCCCTTTGCAATAAAGTAAAGAGAGGGTTAATTTGGTTGTGTCGTGGCCGCACTAACTATTTGTTGTGCTGCATTGCATTGTTTATTAAAAGGAAAAACCCAAGCAGTCATTAAGTTGCCCTACTTAATCAAAATTAACCAAAAATGGCAATGAAAAATATTACCTATAAAGTGCCGGAAAATGACAAGGAAGTCTTTGTTGATCCAGCAATAGATCGTATACCAGATTTGGTACATGAAAATCGGCAGAAGATACATAATTACAAATTCGAAATGAATGGCATTCCTTTTCAGATATTGCGAGATAAAACCCGTGAGGAAGTATTACGTATGGCCGCAAATTATACGGTGGGGATTCAATCTCTGCTTCAAAAGAGTGTGTCTGGGCCATGTCTGTATGTGCGGAATAGTAGCCAAAAAGATGCATCATGGTATAGAGCACAGGATAAATTAGCCATGAGAGGGTTGGACTTGGATTATGAAGCAATCAAAAGTATTCCGATTATCCAGACGGGTCACGAACCCATTCTGTATTATCCGGGGGTGTGGATCAAGAATCATCTTACGCAATATTTAGCTGGTAAGCTGGGTGGCGTTGGCGTAAACATGATTGTAGACAACGATACATGTAATATGGGTTTTATATATGTACCAATGTTATCGGAAAAACAGGCAACTATTCAGAAGGTGTCGTTTGTAAAAGAGAAGAGCCATATGGCATATGAAGAGATCGTATTTGACGGCCCTGAAACGATACTCAAATTCAAAGAGGAAGTTTTAAACCTGCTGAAAAAAAATCTTTTCGATGAAAAGATAAAAACAACCGTCGAGTCTATGCAGTCCGCGTTTGAGACTTTTATCAACCGCATATTAGAGTGGTATCAAAAAGGTTGTGTTGACATGGTGGGTTTGTTAACGGCTGCAAGATGTGCGTTGGAGGTGGACTTTTGTCGTGGCAATCTTGAAGTGCCCGTTTCCTGGATGTGTGATGTGGACGGTTTTTATCATTTTTTATTGCACGTTTTCTATGAGGCAGAGTGGTTTGCTAAAATCTACAACGGGAAGTTGGCTGAATACCGTAGTATCCACAAAGTTCGTTCAAAGGTAAATCCGCTGCCGGACTTGAAAATTACGGCGAATTTAGTTGAGTTACCCTTTTGGATATGGAAAGCAGGGGGACAGAGAGGTAAGTGTTACATGATGAGGGAAGGGGAATTAATAAAAGTTACCAATGGAGTGGATGTTGTAGTTACTCTGAAAAAAAGCGACGGGACTAAAAATAATATAGCGAGATTAAAAGCATTGAAGGAAGGCCAAATGAAGATACGTCCGCGGGCGATTACGACGACTCTGTTTTCCCGGTTATTCTTTTCAGACGTTTTTATTCACGGGATTGGAGGGGCAAAATACGATACGATTACTGATGAAATTATGAAAGAATTTTTTGGTATTGACCCTCCAACCTTTGTAACAATTTCTACTACCTTGTTTTTGCCATTGGATACATTTGGTTTAGATATCAGAATTTTGCAAGTCCTTCAACATGAACTGAAGGACATGAGTTATAATCCAGAGCGGTATGCTTCAAAAGAAACACAGAATGATACAGAATTTGTAAAAAGAGTGAAGGAAAAGGAAAAGCTGTTAGCGATGATGTCGATTATGAGCAAAGAGGAGAAAAGATGTTATTTTAATCAAATCAAAGAATTGAATAAATTAAATCTGGCTAAAATAGACACCGAACTTCAAAGGAAACGGAAAAAAATAGATACCGTTAGAGGAAAACTTGCCCATAATGAAGTCATACAATTCCGGGAATATCCCGTTTGCATATATCCTACGAAGGCATTGAGAGATTACTTCTTACACGTTTTTTCCGGAGGGTGAAATAGAGATATATACCGGTAATACCGCCAATTATTGTGCCAATAATAATCAGGTTTGTTTTAAGAGCGAGAATCGGATAAAATGCCTCTTTTACATCAATTTCTATCAAGAGTACCCACGCCACATCTTTCAGATTATCGAGCGGGGTATATGCGCTAAGTACAGGGATATTCCGGTAGTCCTTTACAATTTGAATATCGGTGTTCCCGCGAAAAGCATCTTGGGTAGCCTTTGTATTGATTTCAAGTTTTAGAATGGTATTCTGTGTTAAAAACCTCGATTTCGATCGCATGAAATTATCATCACCTACAATATAAATCTCACCTGTCTCTCCAAGCCCGTCTCTCTGTGATAAAATGGCATCAATCGTAGAATAGGGCGTTTCTGCGACAACGACACCTAAAAGTTTGTTGGCGAGGTCATATACCGGAGCGGCCCCCATGAATATAAAATCTTTTGCCTCTTCGCACCATGCCAAATCAGAGAATTTAACATTATTTAATGCCTCTTTAAATACTTCTCCGATAGAAAAAGAACTGTATTCTCCGGTACGTAAATTAGTCCCGAGGTATTCGTCCCTTTTGACTCCAAAGACGACATTCCCGTCCGTATCAACTAAGAATATGTTATTATATCCGTGTTGTCTGAGGAAGTGTTCAAGGAGGGGACCGTAATAGGTATCCACTTGTTTGTAAGCAGAGTCATTAAACCCGCCAGACTGAAAGGCATTTGAGAACCGTGGTAAACTTTGAACAACCAAGGGATTTTTCGAGAGGATATGAATATCTCCGTATCTCTCATGGAAAAAATTTTGAATTTGTAATTTTTTAATTTCCCTGACAGAAATTAAGTGGTTCATAAATTCGTGTTTCATGGCGGGAACAAGGGTTTTATAAGTCAGTGGCCCCATGATAACCAAAAAGGTGAAAATAGCGATGCCTGATGCAATAAGAATTTTATGAACAGGTTTCAATGGAATAATTCAAGATCTCGTGGATACTTGCCCCCCGCTATGATGTAAGATTAAGACAATGTTGTGTGGTAACACCATATTTAGTACAAGATAATACAAATAAATTTTATTTTGTCAAGTTTATTGATTGACGGAGTGATACGTTTCGATAAAAAAATGTATGTCTTCCACGTCTCCGTCAATCACCTCAATGGTATAGTGAGTAACCCGATTTTTTTTAAGGAGTGAGATAATTTTATTCATGTCCATATCATATCCTTGAGAGAGATGCGAGTGTGTGTCACCGTCTGGGTATTTCAGATTCCAATTGAGCGGGGTTCTATTGGTATTTATATGGACACCGATTACCTGACATTGCTTACAAACCGCGTCAAGTCCTGCGTAAAAATCAAACTTGTTTAAAATGGCTGATGCCCATAGATGGCCTATATCGAGCCAAATCGGACAATCAAGATAGATTAGGTGTGCAGGTGTTTGGTTTCCATTGCCAATGCCAGGAAAGTCATTTTCCACGCAAAGAGTGTATGATGGATACCTTTCTCTTAGCAGTCTCATATTTTTTTTTACGGTGTTTTGATAATTTCTGTACTCTTCGGTTTTCAGAAATGCGGGATCCATAACACGTGTATCTTTTAATCGATATTTATTGTCGATTGCGTCACTTAAGACCTTGCTGTAATTGGCAGGGTCATTTTTAATAGGTTTCTGGGTCATAAAAAAACCGTGAAATAGCGCGACAGTGCTTTGCAAGGATTGCATAACAGAAGCGGTGTTTTGAAATGATGCAAGGATGGTAGGGAAGTCATCGTTTGCCAGATTGATAAAGTGGTCTGAGAGTATAGGTGCATGCATAGTAAACATGGCATCAAGACCCTTAATTTTGTTGTACAAGTCATTGGTAATAGAATTATGCAACTGAAGGGCAAATTCATAGCCGTGTGATTCAATTAGGTTCCTGCATCGCTTGATCTTTGCAAGGACGTCACCATGGTAAAAACACATTGTACTCAGTTCGATTTTGATAGTCATCTTTTCAGTATAGAAAGTATCTGTTGATAATGAAAGATGAATTTGAAAAACGTGCCGTATTTTTATATCACGTAACAATATAGTATACGCAAGTTATTCTACATGAGGTAGGAAATACATTCCTCTGTAATGTCTCTTCCACTGGAGGTGTATTTTTATATTATAGTTAGGACTCTGTTATAACTACTTATAAAAATGCAATTTATGGAAATAGCGTGTATTGTTTAGAGAATATACAAAAGCGGGGGAGTATTAAGGTATATATTTTGCTCAAATCAATACAGCTGGAGTATTTTGTATGGAATCATTTTTCTAAAGGGATGGGAGATATGCTAGAAACATCCAGGGTGGGGATGAGCAATAAACAGGGGGATTTCAGTATTTTAGTAGGTGCCTACGATAGCGTAGAAACATCTCCTTTTGAAAAAGTAATCTATGATGAATTAAAAAAGCAAGAGTTAAGGGCTGGGTTCAGCTGTGATACCGTGACAACCAGAATTAAGGGGGGGATACTATCCCAGCTTGAACGGAATACTTTTGAGGGACGGGCTGGGCATCCAGATTTTAAAGAGAATACATCTTCGGCGCTGAAAGAGCAGTTTAAAAAATACAAAGAGGACCAATTGTTATCAAATCCGGGAGGGGATTATTTCAATTTAGATAAAGATGTTGATGTAATGGATTATAATTCGGATCAATCTAAATTTCTTGTAAGGGTAGGAAAAGATTTCAAAGATGTTGGAGAAAACTTCATAAATATAATTAAGGATATTGGTCATGGTGCGTCCTTTAAGTATATTGATGAAGAAGGCCGCATTCAAAATGGCAAGAAAGTGGGAGTTGTAGGCGCCGTGGTTGATTTTTTTAAAGATATTGCAAGTGGGATAACATTAGGCAAATATACACCCAAAGGTGAAAATACCCCTGGCAATGCCCTGGAAGCTACAAAACATTTCTTTAAAAAGATATTTGTAGATGCCATATTCAAAGACATGGTGGTGGGAATACCCAGAAGTGCTATCCATGTAGGAGAGAATGCGATATTTATCTGCATTAACCTTGCAGAAATCGTTCCGGATGCAACGATAGGCAATTTTAAGAAAGGGCAGGTTATAACCACAGAAATTTTTGATGATGCGCAGGTATTCGTAGACTTCATTACGGACGTTATTCCGATGGGTGAGGCAGGTTCCAGGACACGGGCCTTTACATTTAAAAAGGGGATTAGGGGATTTCCTGTCGTCAACAATATTACCTCTCCAGAGCGAGGAATAAAAGATGAAAACTGGAGATATGTGAGAAATACACCACTCAGAAAGACTATTGAGTCAATGGCTATGTTAGTGCCGGTTCGAATGTAAAGCTATTGCATTCAAACTCTAAAATTGTATTGATATTTAATCTATTATTGATATAATTTTACCTAAGTTTGAGCGCCAGTAGCTCAGCTGGATAGAGCATCGGATTTCTAATCCGGCGGTCGAGGGTTCAAATCCTTCCTGGCGCGCCATATATAAAAATTCAGGTTGCCAGTAATTACACACTGTGGTGAGCGTAGCTCAGTTGGATAGAGCATTAGACTGTGGCTCTAAGGGTCGCGGGTTCGAATCCCGTCGCTCACCCCAATTTTGAGTCCCGCGCCAAAATTTTTGTTGCGGGACTTATTTGTTTATTGAAATCAAATACTTTCTGTTAAAGTATTTTTGGCAATGTATTCCTACGGGGAATGCAGTTGACTTTTTTAAAAAAGTAATTATAATTTGTGTCTTAGTCGATATCGTTTCATGTAGCGGTGTTTTGAGCTATCTTAAGTATAAATATAACGTGCTTTTGCGCGAAAAATTTTGCGCTCGTAGCTCAATTGGATAGAGTGGTGGACTTCGAATCCAACGGTTGCAGGTTCAAGTCCTGCCGGGCGCGTTATTCATAAGAACCTTTTTGACTTTTTCCGCATAAACCGTTAAGGGCGCCCTTAGCTCAGTTGGTAGAGCAACTGACTCTTAATCAGTGGGTCGAAAGTTCGAATCTTTCAGGGCGCACCATCTATTACGATGCAGTTGTCTTTTGAGCGCCAAAGATCCGGTTTAATTCTCGTTTGTTTTTACCAAAGGGAAAAAGTAGATTCAGGAATTCCGCCAAGGGTGTAATTTTATTGCCATATTGGGCGAGGGTGGCGGAACTGGCAGACGCGCAAGATTTAGGATCTTGTGCCTTACGGCGTGGGGGTTCGATTCCCCCCTCTCGCACCAGAAAATAGATTTGAATTAAGTAGCGGGTGTAGCTCAGTGGTAGAGCGTCACGTTGCCAACGTGAATGTCGTGGGTTCGAACCCCATCACCCGCTCCATTTATTTATTTTGGATGGAAAAGTATTGCAGGATAATAATACGATGAATGTAACAATTGAAGATGCAGGGCCTTGTAAAAAGGTTTTAAAATTCGAAATACCTAAGGAAACAATCGAGGGTGAGTTTGAAAAGAAGACAATAGAGGTTTGTGATACGGTAGAATTGCCCGGTTTTAGAAAAGGCCGTGCGCCGAGAAAATTAGTTGAAAAGCGGTTTGGTTCACAGATTAAAGACGAGGTAAAACAATCGGTTGTTAGTGATTGTTACCAAAAGACACTTGAAGAGCAGAAACTGAGCCCAGTGGGTAATCCCAAATTTAGTGAAATAGAACTGGAAATGGGAAAACCCCTTACATTTGATGTGACATTGGAGGTGTGGCCGTCTTTTGAGATTAATCAATACAAGGGTTTGAAATTAAAGAAAAAGCCAGCCAATGCAACTGACGAAGATGTGCAAAAAGTATTAATGGATATGGCCTTTCGAAAGGCGCAACTTACCGTTGTTAAAGAGGGAACGGTGAAAAAAGGAGATCATATCATCGGTGATTGTAAAGTAGAGGTTGGCGGAAATACTGTGTTCGAAGATGATGATGTTGAGATTCCTGTCGTGAATGGTGTTCCGGTTGCCAATACAACGATACAGGATTTAGCCGCTAAATTGGAAAACATGAAGTCCGGTGAAGAGTGCAAAATTGATGTGAAATTATCGGACAATTTTGTTAAAGAAGAATATCGGGGAAAAGATGCGAAGATAAGGCTTAAGGTAAAAGAAATCAAGCGTCTAATTCCTGCCGATATTCATGATGATTTTGCAAAGACAATGGGATTCGATTCTTTAGAAGATTTCAAATCCAATATTCGCAAACGAATTGAAATTGATAAAAAGAAATGGGTTGAAGACGATTTGAAGAATCAGGTACTTGATGTCCTTTTGGATCAAACAAAGCTTGAATTGCCGCAAGATTTTTTGAATCATCATACAGACCAAAGGGTGTACAAGCATCAATTGGATTTATTAAACAGGGGCGTTCCTTTGGAAGAAATTCAAAAGCAAGCGGATGCGATTAAAAATGCATCTGCAGAATCGGTAATGCGGGAACTCAAAGCTTCTCTTATCATGAATCATATTGCCGAAAAGGAGAAGATATTTATTACCGAAAATGAAGTGGAACAGCAAATTGCCGATATTGCGCGATCGTATAATACAGACATCGCACGGGTTCGCAAGCAGCTGGAGCGTCAGGGGAATCTGTCCTATTTGCGAAACGATATGCGAGAAAATAAGGTGATGAATTTTCTCCTCAAGGAAGCCAGCATAGAAGGGTAAGGTTACAAACCCAAGAAAATCAGGAACTGGAGCAAAATAAACGAAAGGAAGTTATTTGTGTATAAAGAGTATTTGTCGTATTTGGAAAACGGTGAATTTCCTGTGGTAAATGTCAAGAACAAGTATGGCGCGCTTTTTGTGCCATATGTTGTTGAAAAGACCGGATATGGCGAAAGGCATTATGATATATTTTCAAGGTTACTGAAAGACCGTATCATTTTTATTGGCTCAGCCATTGAGGACACATTGTCAAACCTGGTTATAGCACAAATACTATTTCTCCAAAACGAGAACAAAAATCAGGATATCAACATTTACATCAATTCTCCAGGAGGTTCAATTACATCCGGTCTGGCTATTTACGACACCATGCAATTTGTACAATGTGATGTCGCAACATTCTGTATTGGTCAGGCTTATAGCATGGCCGCTATCCTCCTTGCTGGTGGAACAAAAGGAAAAAGATATGGCCTTCCCCATACGCGTATTATGCTTCATCAGCCATGGGGCGGTATGAGGGGTACGGCAACAGATATTAGTATTCAGGCAGAAGAAATACTGCGGATGAAGAAATGTCTGAATGAAATTCTTGTAAAACACACAGGGCAACCGTTGGAACGTATCGAAGCAGATGTAGACCGTGATTTTTATATGTCTTCGCAAGAGGCAAAAGCCTATGGTCTTGTCGATGAGGTAATAGAATCCTTACGGGATAAAAAGAAATAGGTTGCTATAAAAATACTTGAAGGAGTTGAAAAAGTAGAAAGGACACGCAGATGCGTGTCCTTTCTTATTGATACAGCAATCAGCAATTTTGTTCATTCTTGTGATCTTTTTTGTATTATCCTTGCCCTGTTCATTCTCTTCCCTAATACATATTGATAAAATTACAATATTCTGTTACTAGCTAGGATTTCAATGGTTAAAGTAAATTGTTTGTCTTTTAAAGATTTTTTGGTTTTCGGTTTATGTTTTGCTTATTGCAGTCCTGTACACGTGTTTGTTTTGCAATCAAAGGCCTTTGGGATTCTGTTTAAAAATCTTTTATTAAAGGAGGTTGCTATGCACACAATTCGTAAATCTTTTGTGGCAGTTGTGCTGATGCTTGTGGTTGGTTTTGTCTGTCAGGTAAGGATTTGCTTTTCTGCCGTGGAGATAGAAGGAAAGGTAAATATTAATGCAGCTACCGAAGACCAGATTGCATTATTGCCAGGTATTGGCCCTAAGTTGGCTGCAGAAATTATAAACTACAGGACAAATAATGGTAATTTTCAAGCTATTGATGACATCAAAAAGGTAAGTGGCGTGGGCGATAAAAAATTTGAGAAGATCAAAAATTTTGTTGCAGTAGAGGGAGATACCACCATAAAATCAACAAAGATGATAAAGGGTGAAAAAGAACAAAAACAAGAAAAATAAAAAAAGAGACTCAGAAGAATAAATACCGTAACGTACTCGTTTTGAAAAAGAGGATAGACCAGAAAAATCTATCCTCTTTTTTATTTTAAAAAATAAATTTTTTGTATAATAATTAGTAAGAATTTTTGTAAAATCGGTTATAAAAATAGGGAAGAATGGTTTTCTGTAGCTATAGTAGTTTTTGCTGGTAGTCAGGGAAAGGTTTTGTATAATTCGGCCAAAGCCAGGTTTACCAGCGGGCCGGAAATCAAAGACATTAGTCCATGTGGGACTCATTATTGTCATTCTGTGATTGAAGAAAGGATGTCATTGTCTATGCGGTTATTTTTCAATTATACATGGTGTTTCATACTCGGTTTATTTTTTGTTTCTTTAAACGTGTCCTATGGGAGTGATCCCAGAGAATGGTCGCCCACATGGAAACTTCCTCCGGGACAGAGACCGGAAAATATCGTCGATCTGCCTATTACAGTGCCGGGAGACGTAAGGATAAGTCAATTTTTCAGTCCGATCTCCTGTGGCGCCTGTCATCCTGAAATCTTCAAAATGTGGAGCGGTTCAACTCATGCGAATGCATGGAGAAATCCTCTCTTTCAGGCCCTTTATAACTTAGGGAAAAAAACGGCAGAAGGAGAATCTGAAAAACGGAACATAGAATCTTGTGTGCGATGTCATTTTCCTATCGGTCACAGCGGAGCCGAAGCCAGCCTCCCTCTCGACGATGAAAAGGGTGGAGTTATCTGTGATTTTTGTCATTCTGTTCGGGCAACTACTGGTGTAGGAAACGCACCATACATATTAAGCCCGGGCAATGCTGCTGCTATGGAAGGTGGCACAAAATATGGCCCTTTTGCTGATTCCCCGGAAACAATTCATAAAAATCAATACTCAGAATTGCATACACGCTCAGAGTTTTGTGGGGGTTGCCATGATGTGTCACACGCAGGAAACAATCTTCCCATAGAACAAACTTATACTGAATGGCGGCAAGGTCCTTATAATACAGGTGACCCCAAAACAACGATACATTGTCAGGATTGTCACATGAGGCAACGACCGGGGTTCCCGTGTACCGGTAGCACAGACAGACCCGATAATCCTGGTTTTGCATCCCCTGAAATTATGGGAGGTAAAAAACGTCCTCATATATGGACTCACTATTTTGTCGGAGGGAGTGTTACCCCCATATCCCTGCCTTCCGGCTCAGAACTGCAGCAGCAAATGGCGGTTGAGAGATTGAAGAACGCCGCAACTTTAGAAGTATCTGTGAATCCTGCCTCGAAAAGGGGTGATTTGCTAAAATTCCATATCGATATAAAAAATACGGGTGCAGGGCATCATATACCCACAGGCCTTACCGAGATGCGGCAGGTGTGGTTACATGTTTCAGTAACCGATGCAGAAGATAAGATTATCTACCAAAGTGGGAAAGTGGACGAAAAAGGGAATATTGATTCGAATGCTACCATTTATCACACCGTATTTGGAAATGAAAAGGGAGAAGAGACACTTCACGTATGGGCTGCAACACACATCATATCCGATAATCGCATCCCTCCAAAGGGAAAAAAGGAAGAACATTTTATTTGCTTACTTCCCAATGATGCCAAATCCCCGTTGAAGATAAAGGCCGTGCTGCATTACCGGAGCGCGCCCCAAGACGTTGTGGATGCGCTTTTGGGAGAGAAATCTATGAAGCTTCCCATAATCGACATGGCGGAAGTATTAAAGGAAATCAGTTTGTAAAAGGGAGAAATTTTCGAGTCAGTCAGATGCACGTTCTTGTGCACCTGAAGGAAGAAAAGGGGGCAAACCTTTCCCCCTTTTCTTCCTCTTTCGAGGAGAAATATAAAAGATTGTTTCACAAGTTCCTCAGAGGTTACGCATTGGTCTGTCAGAGTTTCATAATAAGACGGCACAACTCTTACGGTATGGGTTGTAGTCGTATCCTTCTCTACCGTAACTTTAAATGTAACGTTATCAATTTTCTGAACTGTTATCATAACATCGTGAACTCAATTCGACATCGTCTAAACTTTCTCCAAAATATTTTTGGAGGACAAGAAACTTTTGGATACCACAAAAGCATAAAGGCGAATAGATTTAAATACTTTATATTTAATCTGGAAGTATCATTTCTATAATCTTTAAGGTATTTTGGATATAAAAATTTGCTATCCATTGTATTACCATTGCAAATACACTTGCCTGGGCTACTGAATACCTGCCATTATCTTTTGATGAAAAATTATTTTTAATCTCATTATGTCTATCAATCATTCTTTTTGAATTTTCTTTTTGTTGATTTCTTGCAGATACTAAAGAATTAGATTTAAGGAAGGATATGATTTTTTCTACACCTTGCCCTTCATTCATTAAATTATTTAAGGGGTATGCGAGAATCGAATCTTGGTAGTAATTTGGATGAGCATTTATTTCATATTCTAATATCTTTTCCCAAGAATAATGTATAAGCGAAGAAGGAAGTAATATTAAAATCCGAGAAAGCTCCTCGTGTATTCTAAACGCATCAGATAACTCTGCCAAATGAGCACCAGAAAAAGCTAATGAGATATTATTATTGATAAGATAAGAAGTCAGTTTATTTATTGCAGATCAACAGGTTAAATGGATATTTAATGAAACCATTTATTTTACTCCAGAGCTTAAGCTGGTCATATTTCAGTGGGGTACATTTTATAGAAAAATGAACAGTATTCCTGCTGTTACTGCGGAAGTTATTATGAGGGCGTAGATACCGGCAATAACATCATCGAGCATAATCCCAAGACCCCCAGGAATGCTCCTTTCTAAATCTCGAATGGGCCACGGCTTCCATATATCAAAAATACGGAAGGCAAGAAATGCCGTTGCTACAAGGGAAATCAAAAAGTAGAAAAAGGATTCGTCGTTGATGCATTTATGGAGAAAAGGTAATGGGAAGAGGGTTATCCATTGGCCTACGACTTCATCAACGACAATAAATCCGGGATCCTTCTTCCGGGCGCTTTTCTCAACGCTGTTTGATACCCCTATGCCAATCAAAAACAAGGCGACGGTTGCAGAGATGAATGCATAGGGACCGGTATATATGGAAATCAAATAGGCAAATGGAACTGCTGCCAGACTGCCCCATGTTCCTGGCGCCTTCGGAAGAAGCCCCGAGCCAAACCATGTGGCGATAATCCGGCTAATATACTCTCTCTTGTTTTTCATGTAATGATGAAGAATAAATGGGAAACGGTGCAAAAACAAAACAGCGTTATATTGTAATTATTTTTTATCATTTTACCTCAAATATTTTTCCTCTGCAGTAAAATTATGATATGGTAAAATTATCATAGACCTTTGTGAGGATATCGTGAAAAAACATTCTAATATTCCTATATTTATCCCGGAGCTTGCTTGTCCGCACCAATGTGTTTTCTGCGATCAGGAGAAAATCAGCGGAACACATTCCATCCCGCAGCCAAAAGAAATTCGGCATATTGTCGAGCAATACCTTGAAACAATACCCAGAAACAGAATCATAAACATCGCCTTTTTTGGAGGGAGTTTTACGGGGATACCTGTTGATCTGCAGGAACAGTATCTGAAAGAGGCCTTCGAGTTTGTAAAAACCGGGAGGGTATCAGGCATCAGATTGTCAACCAGGCCCGATTATATCAATGAAACCATCCTTGAATTGCTGAAGAAGTATGGCATAACAACGATTGAGCTGGGTGCGCAGTCCACCAGCCGGGAAGTCTTGCATCAATCAGGACGCTGGCATACCCCCGAAGATATTCAAAATGCATCCCGGATGATTTGCAAATATGATTTCGAACTGGGTCTCCAGATGATGGTAGGTCTGCCAGAAGACAGCTATGAACGGTCTATTCAGACCGCCAATGATATCGTTTCATTCGGCGCCCGTAATACTCGAATTTATCCTGCAATTATTGTAAAGGGAACCGCCCTGGAGAGACGGTATCGGGAAGGGAAATACATTCCGTTATCACTTGAGCAGGCGGTAGAGTGGACAAAGGATCTCGTGCGTATATTTGAAAGAAACAACGTATCTGTCATACGGATGGGGCTGCACCCGTCCGATGAACTCGTTGCCGGAAAATCCCTGATAGATGGGCCATTTCACCCTTCTTTTAAGGAAATGGTTATGACAAAGATATGGGAAGAGATCGTTCATGCCAAACTGAAAGGGAATACCTCGAATAACATCAGGATATCTGTTTCCAATAAGCAGATTCATTACGCCATAGGGTACAAGCAGGCCAACAAGGCACGATTACAATCAATGGGGTATACTGTTCAGTTTGCAGGTAACCACACATTTTCTCAGTATCAAATAGATGTTTGCGATAATTGATTCCAGATCGTCGGCAAGGGTGATCACCACGTTAAAGGAATATGTTAAGGACGTCTTTGCGTTTCAAACGAACGGGCTGACTTACGATTCCATTTCGGGGCATCCGGATATTTTCATATACCAGGATAAAGACCACCTTGTGGTTGCTCCAAACGCACCGGTCGGGTTGTTTGAGTTTTTAGAACGCCATAGTATTGCATGTCTAAAAGGAAAAACGGATGTCGGAAATGAACTTTATAACAGCACTCAATACAACTGCCTGAGCACGCCAGATTTTCTCTTTCACAAACCAGGATATACGGACCCTGCAATCTTAGAAATAAATACAAGCAAAGAGTTTATACGATTACCTCAGGCCTATACACGATGCAGCCTTATCCATTTATACGGAAACAACTATGTTACCTCCGACGGGGGAATAGAAAAGGTATTGTCGGGAAAGGGATTATCTTGTTTTTATTTTAACCCCAAAGAAATACGCATACGGGGACACAATAACGGCTTTATTGGGGGCACAGCCGGTGTATTGGGGAAAAGCATATTTTTTAACGGAAATATCGAACTGCATGCTGACGGGCAGCGACTAAAAGAGCACTTATTGAATATTGGTTTTGAGATTGTCTGTCTTTCCAATGAATATTTATATGATGGAGGTTGTATATTTTTCGTTTGAGCAAATGAAACATCACCTATTGCAGTATTTACAATCAATTTACACAGCGGCTGAATATTCTTTTACCTCGTGATGGAACATAGTAAATAGCTGCGTTAAATTCTATCTTAAAAGTCTTTCATGGACATAAGCTACCATTTTAGTTAACAAAATAAGTGGTTCAGGTTACACACCTGAGTGAACCCGCCGAGGATACGTAGTTTTAGTCCTATATCTCTATCTTCGTTCCCAACAAAGACAGGAATTTTGCAAGCCATTCAGGGTGTGCCGGCCAGGCTGGGGAGGTAACCAGGTTACCATCCACGTACGCCTTGTCTAAGGGGACATCAAGCCATTTTCCCCCTGCGCGTTTTACCTCCGGTGCTAATGCCGGATAGGCCGTGCATGTTTTTCCTTCAATTACACCATCCGCTGTTAATACCTGCATGCCGTCGCAAATTGAGGCAATAGGTTTCTTTCTTTCGGCAAAGTGTCTTACCATTTCCAGCACGCGCTCATTGAGCTGGATATATTCCGGAGCACGCCCACCCAGAATAACAAGGGCATCGTAATCGGCCACTTTTACCTTATCAAAAGTCGCATTCAACGTAAAATTATGTCTTGGCTTCTCGCTATAGGTCTGCCCCCCTCAAAATCGTATATGGCTGTACGTACCTTTTTCACCTTCTCTTTTCATAGGACAAACGGCATGTACCGTATGCCCCACCATCAGCAGTGCCTGGAAAGGCACCATTATCTCATAGTCTTCTACGTAGTCACCGACAATCATCAAAATCTTTTTTGCAGCCATTTGAACTCCTTCTCATAATCAGAACAAATCGGGAAATGGTGATTATTCAGCATCAAGAAGAACCCCTTCGTCCTCTACGAAGGTAATGCTGTTGAATTAAGTTAAATACTTCTCCCTCTCAGGGCTAAAAAAATAACAAGATTAATCATGGGTGGCACGGACAAACTTCGTTTGTCCGTGCTCAATAAATTAAAGAGTAATTTCATCAATTGCCAAAACAACATCTCTTTCACCCATATACCAACTCGCGCTAGACCATCTCCATTCTTCAGGAGATAGCACAAGCCTTCGCCTGACGGGATTCCTATGCATATAGTGAATCTTTTCCAAAAGTTCATCTCTGCCTGTAATATTTCGATCATATCCAGGTCCTGCTTGCCAGAACCTAAAAAACTTCTTTGTCCCTTGTTTAATAATTAATTTGTCCAACCAATCACGATTGTTTTCTTTTAGAAAATATTTCGTTTGTTTTTCTTTGTTGTTGCCTTGTTTTATATTCCATATTAATGTACATATTCAAACAAGCATGGACAAACAGTGTTTGTCCGTGCCACCCTGTAATCCGATAATATTGAAATTCCCAACATCGGGTTAACCCGACTTTCGCAATTCGCACCCCAAAAAGGTCATTTTTGGGTATTTGTCTCCTGGAAACCATTGATTTTACTGGGGTCGATTTCAAAAACGGCTTGTAGTGCCGACCTACCCTCTTGACGACTTCACGGTGGCGTGAGAAAATGTCCGCATGTTTTTACGAGAAAAGACACGGACAAAAGACGGGAAAACCCACCAGTATTGGAGCGTAGTAGAGAACCGTCGGATCAGCGGAGGCAGAGTGGTACAGCGACAAGTGCTCTACCTGGGAGAACTCAATGACAACCAGCGAGCGGGGTGGGTTCGGACGATAGAGGCGGTCGCGGGTGAAAAGCCCACAGCAAGACAAGTGGCATTATTTCCGGACGACCGGGAAGCCTTGCCCATACCGGATTGTGAGACCGTCCAGGTGAGGTTGGACAAAATAGAATTGCGCTGTCCCCGGCAATGGGGAGCAAGTTGGTTGGGATTATATTTGTGGGATATGTTGGAACTGGACATCTTTTGGAGGAGTCGTCTGCCATCAAGCCGGAAGGGGACAAGCTGGCTGAATATGCTCAAGGCGCTTGTCTGTTACCGGCTGATCGATCCGGGAAGCGAATTTCGTTTTCACCGTGAGTGGTATGTGCGTAGCGCAATGGGAGATTTGTTGGGGGAAGATGATTCGCTGGCACAGAAGGATAAGCTGTATCGTTGTTTGGATTTGCTGCTTGAGCACCGCGACGAGCTGTTTGGTTTTTTAAAAGGGCAATGGGGCAAGCTGTTTGGCGCGAAGTATGATGTGCTGCTGTATGATTTGACGAGTACGTATTTCGAGAGTGAACCGCCGGCGGCGGATGCTGTGAGTAAAAAACGTTTTGGGTACAGTCGTGACAAACGTTCGGATTGTGTGCAGGTGGTAGTGGCGTTGGTATTGACGCCGGAAGGGTTTCCCGTCGCCTACGAAGTATATCCCGGTAATACAAGAGACACTGCGACATTAGAGGAGTTTCTGGATCGGATAGAAAAGCGGTATGGGAAATTTCGGCGCACCTGGCTCATGGATAGAGGTATTCCAACGGAGGAGGTGTTGGAAAAGATGCGTGAGCGGGGGATTGATTATTTGGTTGGTACTCCGAAGGGGCATTTGACGCGGGTAGAAAAACCGTTGCTTGAACAGACGTGGATGCAGGCGCGGGAAAGCGTCCGTGTGAAAATTCTTCAGCAAGAGTCGGAGTTTTACGTTTACGTGGAAAGCCAGGACCGGGTGGCCAAGGAACGTTCCATGCGTTGGCGCAGACTCAGACGTTTGTGGGCGGGTTTGCGCGAACTTCGCAATCGAAAGGTCCTCACGCGCGATGATCTGCTCATGCATATTGGCGCGTTAAAGAAAGAAGCCGGACGAGACTTCAGATTGGTCAATATTTCCATTCCCAAACCGCAGGAGCCGGTCAATGAAAATACGTTCCGGTTCAGTTTGGATCGGGAACGCCTGAGGCAGGCGTATCGGCGCGAGGGGCGTTATTTGCTCCGTTCCAACATGCAAGCCACCGCACCAGAAACCGTGTGGGAAAATTATTTGCTGTTGACGCGGATTGAACAGGCATTCAAGGATTTAAAGGGATCGCTTTCCATCCGCCCCATATGGCACCAATTGGAAAGGAGGATTGAAGCCCATATTTTTGTCTCCTTTTTGGCATTCTGTCTCCACACGACGCTGCGAAATCTTGCGCGGGGACGAGCCGCAGGGTTGACGTCTGAAGCAATTTTGGAAAAACTATCGAGCATTCAAATGATTGACGTTCATTTACCGACAACGGATGGTCGCCACATTGTCATGAGCCGCTATACACAGCCGGAAAAGGATGTTGTTCTCCTTTTGGCACAATTGGGATTGACGCTTCCTGAACAACCTCTGTCCAAGATTTATGCATCAGGATAGGTCGGTCTGTAGTGCCGACCTTTTTACATGACCCCTTGATTTTCATGGCTTAGCGGTTTGCCTACCCCTCGAATTGCGAAGGTCGGGTTAACTTACTTTACTTTGTAAGCCCTGTTATTCCGGCAATAAAAAAATAAGAAAGGATAAATCCTGCAATTGAGTGGAAAAAGAAATAATAACGTGCAAATCCACGCAATTTTACCTCATCGTGCTGTTTATCAAAATGAACAAAAGGAAACAAGCTGTCTAAACTGTAACAAAAGGCTCTCAATAAGTTATTATTTCCATTTTTTACATATTTAAAGAAAATTAACGTACCAAATGTCGCCAATCCTAATAAATAATAGACCACCTGCAATAAATAATAACCGTAACCAATTAAATATTTAAGAAGACTTAAATAAATCCAGCGAGTCCATCCCTCAACGCCTTTCCTCTCTCGTTCTCTGCTTTCAAACATGATTTCTTTCGCTTTTTCATTATAGCCTGCCTTTTGTAAAACACTTGCAAGTTGTTCGTATGGTTGAGGGGTATAATTCCTTTGTCTGCTTAACCAATTTTTAAACCAGGAATGGTTTTTTATAGTAATATCAATTTTTTCTCTCATGGATATCCTACTTAACCGATCGTACTTAAATCCTTCTAAATCCAAGTTTATTGGCCATGACTCAGGCACATCATCTAGACAGTCAACTTGTGTATTGCTGAGGATAAATGTTTTCTCTTTATCCCACTGCGTAGGTTTCTGTTCCCTTGAAATAAGCCGTAATTCACCGTTTATTATCGTTCCTGTTAAATCTAAAGAAGAAAAGGTATTAGAAGATATATCTAAAATTTTAAAAATATTACCATATCGAAGTGATACGTTTTTATTAAACCTGCTATTTGCCATAATAATACCTGTTTTCACTTCTATTGAACCCATAAGCAATTCATCTGAAAAATTAGATTCTATTATGTATAATTCCCTCCCAATTTTTGCATCAGCAAGAATCACTTTTGTAAAAGTAGATTTTTCAGATATTACAGGATTATCTTTTACCTCTATTTCTCTCATATTCAGATTTTCTGTAAATTTTGAATCTAATATTATTAATTTACTACTGACTTTGGTTCCAATAAAATTTACTTCGTCTATGAAATTTGAATTACTAATCTCAAATTGGCCTTCTATTTTAGCATTATCAATATCTACACCTTTTGTAAACGCAGTTATACTCCGAATCAGAAGATCAAGTCAAATTCACACCCTTTTTCTATAATCAGGTGATTTTCTATTTGAACAGAGGTCATATTTAATCTTTTTAGGAACTTATTTTCAGCGAAGTATAAAAGATGAGAAGTTTTTAAGAATGAAAAATATACATCCTCTTCGAAGCGAGAACCTTCTAATGCAAATGGGAAATTAAGAATTGCATTTGAAAGATTAAGGGGTTCCCTAAACCAAGCGCCACGGATACAAATGCCATTGCGTGTTATTAAACTGCGGAAATGTTCGTCAAAAACGACAGTCTCCAGAAATTCTGGTCGTAATATTCTATTTTCAGACCATACCTCAGAAATTTTTGGGTCGAGATTACTACCATAATTTTCTGCTTTATTAAAGTCTGCAATTTCACCTCTGCATATACAATCCCAAACCCATTTTTCCTGAGGTGTCCAACTATTGGTCGGTTCAGTTTGATAAGATTCTATTGGAAAAGTTGGTAAGTTGTTCGTAATAGCTTCTGAAGCACTTAGGGTGGAGGAAACAAATGAAAAGAGTGTTATAAGTGAAAAAATACAAGGTTTGTATAAGTTTCTAAAAAAGCACAAGAACATAGTAAAACTAGTAATAGAAAAAGTCGTATTTCTACTATTTGTTATATTTGCTTATCACCAGACATGAATTATTTCCCTCATAATCCATGGCATTTATCACTGCGTTTTGAATTTCTTTTTTGAGTGATTTTTCCAGAACGAGATTCAGATTGATTTCTGGATCTTTGTTGCTGTGATTGATAATGTGCGGTATTTGACCTGTGTTTATTGACATGAGCGATGAAATGAGTTGTGCTGCACCGGAGGTACCGTACGATTCTCCGATGTTCGATTTTATTGCTGATAAGGGAATACAATTGCTATTTGCACCAAATAAAGACTGGATTGCCTTTGCCTCCACTGCATCCTGCATCTTGCATCCATTTGCATTTGCACTGATGAGATCAACATCCCCTTTTTTTACCCCTGCGTCTTCCAGTGCATCGTTCATGGCCTTTTCGGCACGACGCACTCTTACTTCTGCCGGATGGTTTTTACCGCCCACGAAGGTATTACCAAAGCCTTTTACCTCTGCATAGATATGGGCTCCTCTGTCAAGTGCGTGCTGAAGCTCTTCAAGGATGACCACGTAACTGCCCTCTGACATGACAAAACCATTTCGCGCCTTATCAAAGGGTAAACTCGCCTCTCTTGTACCATCAAGACCCGATAACAGGCCGCGCAGGTAAAATATCAGATACAAATCAATGGATATCTGCTCGACGCCGCCTGCCACAATTACCTTGGCCATATCCCGTTGAATCATCTTAGATGCATCCGCTATGGCATCGGTACTGGACGTAAAACCTGCTGATATGGTGCGGGCAAGTCCCTTGATTTTAAAGATGACCGAGACGTAGTTGATGGAAGAATTCAATGCAACATCGTAGCTGAGCATGGGTGATAATTCGGATGGATTATTCCTGATAATTTCATAAAAATAATCCGTTGTTTCCGAAAAGTTGCCCAGAGATGAGCCGATAACGATACCCATCTGTTCTGATAGGGAACCATCTGTTGGAAGTTTTGCATCATCAATGGCCATCTTAGCAGCTGATCCCAGGAATCGTGTACCCTTGTTCAAGTACTTTAAACCCTTGCTGCCGAGGTGTATTTCGGGTTTAAGGTCTCTTATCTCACCGCCCAGTTTGCATTTATAGGGAGAGAGGTCCAGAGAAGACATGGGTGCAACACCCGACTTTCCGGCAATAAGATTATTCCAGAAGTCCTCTTTGCTACATCCCAGAGGGGATGCGACACCTAAACCGGTAATAACGACTCGCTTTTTCATATACCTTTAACCACGGATTAACACAGAAGATCGCAGATATAAAACATTATAATTTAACACAGAGAAACAAAGTGCACGAAGAATTTAAATTAACCACGGATTACTACACACAAACACGGATAAAGACTTAAATAATGGGTTCGCTCCGCCTAACCCATCCTACTGAATATCGTCGTAGCGTTGTTACCACCAAAGGCAAAGGAGTTATTTAAGACATGCTTCACTTTTAACTCGCGTGCCGCATTGGGTGCATAATCGAGGTCGCATTCCGGGTCGGGTGTTTCATAATTAATCGTCGGGGGAACTATACCATGCCTGAGTACCAGGCAGCAAACGACCGATTCTACCGCACTCGCAGCGCCCATGAGATGACCAATCATAGATTTGGTAGAACTGCAGGGAATCTTATATGCGCCCTTGTTAAATACGCGTTTTATAGCAATAGTTTCCGTCTTATCGTTATGGGGTGTACCCGTACCGTGGGCATTGATGTAACCGATATCTGCGGGAGAAAGCTTTGCCATCCTTAACGCATCGCTCATGCATTTTACTGCGCCGTCACCCTCTGGGTGGGGCGCCGTCATGTGAAATCCATCACAGCTCAAACCATAACCAGCCATTTCAGCAATAATCGCTGCCCCGCGTTTTTTGGCAAACTCGTAACGCTCCATAATCAGTATCCCGGCCCCTTCCCCAATCATGAGTCCCTGACGATTTTTATCGAAAGGCTGACAACGATCAGGAGCCAGGGCTTTGAGGTTGTGAAAGTGGGTAAATTCCGTTTGAGGAATCATGTCACCGCCGCCAACCATTACGACATCCATCTTATTATCCACAAGGAGGTCATAAGCCCAGGCAATGGCGTGATTGCCCGATGAACAGGCATTCAGTGAGATCATGGTTGGACCCTCAAAATCAAAATAGTGAGCGAGAATATTGGTAATCGAATTGGGCGGGTAAACGGCTGCAACGATTTTATCGAAACCGTTATCTTTTTTTGAGGTATCTAAACGCAAAAGCCTTTCAAATGGCGTTAATTCGGCTGCAAGCGTCCCTATGGCAATACCAAACCGTTCCCGATCGGATTTCTTGTCATGTAACAAACCACTTTCCTGCAATGCCTCTCTGGCTGCATAGTAAACGTATTTATGGATGGTGTTTTCCTTAATCTGATTCTCTAATTCAAAGTCCCATTGGAAATTTTTTACTTCACAGGAGCGATGAACTTTATATTTAGAGGTATCAAAGGACTTCATCTCATTGGCCCCGTTCCTGCCCTGGATGAACGATTCCCAGCTTTGCTTAACACCAACCCCAATGGGTGTGACCAATCCTAATCCCGTAATTACAACCTGTGGCATATTTTTCAACCGTTAAAACAAGAGAGGTCAACGATTCACCCTTCCAAGGTGAATCGTTGACCTTTAATAATTCCATAAGTAGGATAACTCTTCGGTCTTGTTACAGAATAACGTTCATAAAGAAATTGTTCAGAATCCAGAAATCAGGAGTCTGTGAATCTATTGCTATTCCTTCTTAGGATGATACCTCAATCGGTGTCAACTCGACCTTTTTCCCCTGCTTTTTCTGGGCGTTATATCGCTTCAAGGCCTCGTCATAGAACCCCGATGCTTGCAGTTCCTTTAAATTTTGGATCAGGTGCTGGTATACATTTTGCCAATCCAAATTTACCCTGAATGCAAACATGGCGGCATTCATATTGTCTTTCAGCACCTCTTTTGCATTCTGGAATCTCTGCCGGAGAACTTCAGTAGCATAAATCCTGTCATACAAATATTGAAATCCATCGATAAGTTCCTGAAGAGACATGCTTTTCAGAACATAGGTGAGATGATGCGATGTGTAATACTTCCAATCCTCCGGAAAGTCTGTCCTGAAAAGCCTTCCTTCACCGTTCAACCGGTGATAAAGCGGCGTATTGATAAATGGACACAAAATGCCGCAGGTCATAATATCAACATGGGAATCCAGAACAAAATCGGCAACTTGTTTAAAGGTCTCCGGGGTATCGGCATCATTTCCAAAGACCATCGTCCCCCATACGGCAAGGCCGTGTTTGCGGATATTGGCAATGGCCTCAAAATAATTTTCAATAGAGATGCGCAAATTTACATTCTTGTTCATCGTTTTCAAGGCTTCTTCGTTGATCGACTCAATACCGATTAATACACCAACACATCCGCTTTTCCTCATATATTCAAGGGTTTCGTCGTCTTTATAAATATTAAGGGAGGTAAAACCAAACCAGTTCTGGTAAATACCCCTATCCACCATACCTTTGAAAAGATCCCGGACACGCTCGTTGGACTTTTTACTATGGCCGTAGAAGTTTTCATCCGTCAGTATCAAACCGCGATATTGTCCCTTAATGGACTCGAACTCATCAAGGACATCCTCGATGGGTCTTTCACGATATTTTCTGCCCTGGAACTGGGGCACAGAGCAGAACTCACAGCTAAATGGGCATCCTGCAGTAGTAATAATACCTGAATATCGGTATTTATACTTATCCTTCAAATATTTTCTATCCGGACGCAATCCCTGATACAACTCCATGGGTGTCAGAACACCATCGTATCTTTTTTGGAGGCAGCCTTTTTCAAAATCACCAATAATCTTTTCCCAGGTGGTTACAGCTTCCCTGGTCACAACACAATCCACGTATTTTGCCGCCTCTTCCGGGTAACTGGTTGCGTGAATACCACCCATAATCACCGGTACGCCCCGTTTTTTACAGGCAGTAGCTATCTGATATGCACGATGAGCCTGATAACTTACCGATGTAATACCGACCAGGTCAGCCCCACCAAAAGTAATCTCCCCTGTATTTTCATCAATCGCAAGTTCCTGGGTTTCATCGATGATATCGACTTGCCAGTGTTTTGGTGTTAATACCTTCAGATAGCCGAGATTCACAGGCATTTGATTTAATACCGAGACATTCTCCTCACCAACATTTCCAATTGGATGTGGATTGATCAATACAAGTCTTTTCATGAATATACCTCTTTTAGATGCAGAAAAAGCAGAAAAATCAAATTCTTTGCATTTTCATAAACATAATTTGATATAAGCCGTACAAGTCTCGTTACTACTTCCTGATGTTTAAAGAACGGCGCAGGTGCCACAATAAGCCATCCCCCTCAATAACTTCGTACCTCTGCTTATCGTCTAGATTATAATACTCATCGTATGTCCAATGTCCTGAAATAACGGCAGTTGTCATTTTCTTACCTATTTTCAGTTTTATAACTATTTCGTTTGTTCGTTTAAGTTAGCGGCAAGCTGTCGACAGTGGTAATGGGAATTTCCCATATTTAACTACGATATTTTGGGTTGGAGTCAACCATCAGGCGAGACTTCTGGTATTGCCTTTGGCATTAACAAAACCTGGGCAATAGCGTAATCGTGGCAGTGGGATAATGATACAGATATCGTATTGATACGTTTCTTGTCTGCCAATTCTTTTACACTGCCATAAAGATTCAAATATGGCTTGCCCATTTCATCATTTAAGAGCTCAATATCCGTCCATTTCATTTTATCGATCCAGCCAGTCCCCAGGGCCTTGAACATTGCCTCTTTTGAGGCGAAGCGAGCTGCAAAATGTTGATATTTGTTCTTCTTTTGTTTACAATACTCCACTTCTTTTTCCGTGTAAATTCTCCTCAGAAAATCTTCGTTAGCAGAAAACAATTTCTCAATACGTCTTATTTCTATAATATCAACACCAACATACATATCATATCCATTTCTATTTACATTCATTGTAACTACTTATAACGCAAGTATCTGTCACTACGCAAGCGGCATTGTACAAGTTTGTAAATTCAATGTCAATGACAATTTCCTCGTTTGATTTTACCCGTGATAAAACACGAAAGAAAGGAACAAAGTTAAACGAAAGGTATATATGCGGTTTGTCTGGTTTTTTCAATTGTCATAAGATGTAAAATCTTGTTTAACAAGTTTTCATGATTACACCAAGGGTCTCTTGCATATATCGTTTGCCGATATCTGCTACCATGTCGTAATCCGATTTTTTAAAACATATCTGACATTCAACATAATTATCGTTTTGTCGCAGACTAGGCAAGACACCGCTTTCACCTACACGCACCCCCATTTCAGGAGATTGTTCAATAACCTGAAAGTTACTAGTAAATATTTTAAATTTCTTTACATTACCACAATTGGGACATACGAAAAATGTGTTTGTTGCCATATACAGTTTCCTTTCACAATACAATAGCAAATTTGCAACAATACCATTCTAGAAAAATTGTATCTGACTATCCTTCATCTTTTGATATATGGAGGACCATGACCTTTTTGCATAGATGATAGGTATCCCCCGGTTGCCGGCAAGTTTCTTTATCTTATACGCCAGGTTATGGTTAACAAAATCATACAGGAGAATAATAAAATCAGCCTTTTCTGGAATTCTCCCACGGATCTTTTGTCCGTTCCTACCGGTTAAATGCTGGATATCCGTTACCCCCATTTTGTCGAGCTCTCTTGGAATACTTCCCAGATGATCTCCCCCTACGATTATTACTGACATTTTACACCTCATTTCACGAGTATCCCATTAAATCAAATTTAGATCATTGTTCATTCATCAAGCCTTTAATAACAAGACTTCAATTTCCTTTTCCTTTGAATTTGAATGACCCTGTCGCTCAAACTTAAATCCTTTTTCGTTGAAAATAGCCAAACAAGCATATACCACGTTGAAATCATAGAGTATACCTCTGTTGTGTGAAATTTCGTTTAATGCCTTATCTAAAGAAAAGGACTGCCTGTAAGGCCGGGGAGAAGTCATAGCATCAATTACGTCGGCGACACTGAGAATTTTTGTTTCTGGGAGGATATCTTTCCCTGGCAGGCCAAAAGGATACCCGGAGCCGTTAATCCTTTCATGGTGTTGAAGCACGATTTGGGCAACCGACCATGGAAATTCTATTTCCTTCAATAAGTCATAACCTACCTGTGCATGGTCCCTGATTACGCTCAATTCAGCATCAGTAAGCTGGCCGGGCTTATTGAGAATTTCATCAGGTACAGATATTTTCCCGATATCATGAAGCAATGCAGCCAAACGAACCCCAGCAATCCTGTCTTTTGAAAGACCCATTTCTTCCGCTATACAACAAGCCAGGTGGGCTACCCGTTTCTGATGTCCGGCTGAATAAGGATCCCTCGACTCAACTGTTAGCGCCAAAGTCTGAATAATACCTCTTAAAGACTTTTGTAGTTTCACAATACTTTGTTTCGATTCACTCTCCTGTCGTTTCCGGGCATCAATTTCTCCCATTAATTCTTCATTCAACTCCATAAGCCTTGATGAATGCTCAAGCATTCTTTTTTCTAAAGATTCGTTCAGCACACGCAAGCCTTCTTCAGCCTGTTTACGAGCCGTAATATCCCTGGCTATCCCCATAACTCCAATAAGCTTCCCTTTCTCATCCCTCAACGGAAAATTTCTATACTCACATAATATCTTTGTATTCTTAAAATAGAGTTCATACTGCGGACTCTCACCTTTTAAAGTACTCGCGTAGGCATCCATCGCTTTTTTTAAGTTATCTTCGTCAAAAAGGGTTGCGAATGGCTTTCCGTAAAATTCCTCTGGTCTCTGACCAGTAAATTTTTCAAATACTTTATTGACAAACAAAACATTTCCCTCTGTATCATAAATGTAGGTAAGGTCGGTTACTCCGGAAAATAACAATCTCATCAGCTCATTTTCCATCAATTTATAAACAATCTTTGACATTTCCACTTCAGCAACCCTCCATCCCAATAGTAAAATTAACGCGTTTCCGGTGTCTTTACTTCAGTTTTGAGTTGAAAAATTAAAATATGCCAGCCATTTTACTGTGCAAAGGAAACAACCTTTGCTCAATCCATTGTACACATTTGTACGAATGTGGCCGTTTTGCAGCAACAACGAACACCATCATAATTTTTTATTTTGCAAGTCTTAGAGGAGTACAACAGCTGCTACAGAAATTAAGATGCTGATTATCAAAAAAGTAAAAAAAATGGACATCCTTTACCCTCCCTCTTTATCAAAAAGTTATTTATAAAATCTGTCCTATCATCCTATATAATCAAAATGCATGCCAAAGACTGCGGGAATAATTTTACTACCTTTGCGAGAAGGCAGTTGAAAAGTTTTGCAACTATTTCAATGGTAAGGAGTTTCCCCTCCTGCCTCCCCATGTATGGGGAAGCTGTAATAGAGTTAACTGATGTAACAGCCAATGGCCGATTAACGCAATAGTATTGGGATTTTAACGATGAGGGGAATAAAAAAAATAACGATAGGGAGGTTCTGAATTCATTCGAACCATTTAAAAAGTGTGCCATGACACACTTGTGTGACGTCACACAAGTGTGTCATGGCACATAATAAAACAGGAAAGATGCTGTAAAAAAGGAGAGAAGATACTACAAGAAGTTATCGTATCATTTATCTTGTAACCCTATGTTGTACTCTTTCATTTTTCGATAAATAGTACGCCTACTCATGCCCAACAGTCTTGCAGCCCTGGCTTTATTCCATGCAGATTGTTCAAGCGCTCGAAGGATAATATTTGATTCATCAGGCCTTAAATCTTTTGACAAAAAAGATTTAGTTCCCATTACGTCTTTAAAAGCAAGTGGTAGATGGTCTACCGTAATAATGTTGTGATGGCAGAGGATAAATGCATGCTCCATGGTATGTTCCAGTTCCCGGATATTACCTGGCCATGAATAATTCATAAATATTTTTTGGACATCAGCAGATATTGCTACAATATCCTTGTCTAACTTTTTATTGAACTTTTTTAAAAAATGATTTACAAGCTGCGGTATATCTTCCAGCCTCTCCCTTAATGGCGGCAGATTCATTTCCACTACTTTAAGCCGGTAATACAGATCTTCCCGAAATTCGCCGCACTTCACTTTTTCCCGAAGATTCTGGTTCGTAGCGGCAACGACTCTGACATCCACTTTGATGGGATTAGAGTCACCAACACGCTCAAATTCTTTTTCCTGTAACACTCTTAATAACTGAAGTTGTATCCTGGGAGATATGTCACCAATTTCATCCAAAAATATGGTTCCACCATCTGCCTTCTGAAATCTGCCAGCCCTATTCTGAGCAGCGCCAGTAAAGGCGCCCTTAACATGGCCAAAGAGTTCGCTTTCAAGTAAATTCTCCGATAAAGCCGAGCAGTTTACTTTGACCAGAGGTTTGTGGCTGCGTTCTCCGGTGTAATGAAGCGCCTCGGCTATCAGCTCTTTACCTGTCCCGCTTTCTCCCGTTACCAGCACTGTAGTCTGCACATCAGCAAGGTCTTCTATCAAAGAGTAAATTGCCTGCATCTTCTCACTTTTTCCTATAATATTGTAGAATTTCCGGCGTTCTCTCATATCTCTTTCCAGATCAACAAGATGCGTATCGTCTTTTACCACTAGTACCGCCCCGGAAAAGATGCCTTTATTATCCAAAAGCGGATAGCTAGCGATGCTTACAACCTGCTGTGGATGAGAGTTGTGTTTACATTCGAGATTACAAATTTCAATGGGTTGCTTTGTCTTGATGGTTTCTTTAAGGGAATCGAGACACTTCTCATCACAATGTCTCTGAAGCAAACTCAGCGATTTCCCAATAGAATCACGAGATAAGTTACAAATGTTTTTGGCTGCTTCATTTAATTCGACTACGAACAAATCCTTATCGACGGTAATAATTGCATCTTTTACACTCCTGAATATCGCCTCAAGGTTCGTTCGATATTTCTCCTTTTCATCTGCCAGTGCTTTATGTTGTAATGCCACTTTTGTAATACGCAATAAGGTATTTTGTAGTACAGGCTTAGGAATGTAGTCGAAGGCGCCGAGCCGAAGTGCATCCGAAGCAGTCTCAATGTCGGGGGCGCCTGTAATCACGACCACCGGACAGGTGAGATTTTTTTTCTTAATATATTTCAGGATGTCTATACCACTTTTATCGCCCAAAACAATGTCTGCAAATATCAAATCAAAATCAGATTTATCAAGTATTGTCAATGCCTCGTCATAGTCCCCGGCAGTTGTCACCTCATGCCCCTCGTCTGAAAGGAAGCTTTCAAAGGTAAATCTGATATTCTCTTCATCGTCGATTACAAGAATTCTTGCCATCAGCCTTTCCTCCTTACCATAACAACTTAGATTCATTTTCACACGACAGGACATTCACTGTCATGCCAAACGAAGTGAAGCATCTCACCTTAGAAATACCCAAATTCCCCTTATCTTTATGAGAGCAAGAATCATGCCGGGAGGACCGGATAGACTGGCAAAAGTGCACTGGAGTTCTGGAGTTTTGGCAACACTTTGGTTTTTTCAAAAAAAACATCAGGCAGGGGGGGGGCTTATTTTATTAAGATCTTTTTTAAATGGGGTATTCACACTATCAATGTTCTGACACTGCCGGTAGAATGACTGCTGCTTCGGTAAACTCCCCTTCGACCGAATCAATCAGAAGCTGACCACCATGATCACTGATGACGCCGTGGCTGATGCTCAAACCTAGCCCGGTTCCCTTCCCCCGGGGTTTCGTGGTAAAGAATGGATTCATTACCTTATCTAAGATATTGGCAGGTATACCGGTGCCCTGATCATAAAAGGCAACCTTTACGGAGGGACAATTCTTCATGGTTACTTCTTCAGCTCGAATCTCAAGGATTTTTCTGTCATGTTTTCCTGGATATTTACAATTCAAGGCATACCGCGCGTTACTTATGATATTTAAAAAGACCTGCTGAATCTGCTGAGGGTATACTATTATCCTGGTTAGTTCTTCGGGAATATTCAGAGTTAATTTAATACTATCCTTTCTTAATTGTGCCTCTATCAGAACGAGCGTATCAGACAATATTTCACGTACGTGAACAGCGCTCCTTTGCTCTTTCCTGTCAGTTGGCCTGGCAAAATAGAGAAGACTCTTTACTATATTGGCTATGCGGTACCCTTCTTTTACAATTCGATGAGCAACGTCATTTTCTCTGCTCCCTTTATGACTTTTGTTGACCAGTATCTGGGCACAGTTGATGATACCCGTTATGGGGTTGTTGATCTCATGAGCCACACCTGCCGCCAGTTCACCCAACGATACCAGATGTCGGGAGCGTATAGCCTCCATCTGCAATGCCACCTTTTCGGTAACATCCCAGAAAACACCTAATATGCCTATTATTTCGCCCCTTTCATCTCTTATTGGAGTTTTAACCGTATGTACAATCAATTCACGTCCCTCCTTTGTGTATTTTTCTTCCATATCCTCCGTTTGTCCTGACCTCATAATCCTTCTATCATCTGCAATGTACTTTTCAGCTAAATTTTTATGAAAAAAATCATAGTCCGTCTTGCCAACAATTTCATCCGGTTGGATATTTAAATCCCTGGCATAGTTTTCGTTACAGGATACATAAATTGAATTTTTATCCTTATAAAATATTTTTTGGGGAAGATTTTCAAGCAGTATTCTATACTTCCTTTCACTCATACGGAGTGTTTCCTCCCCTTGCTTCCGTGCGATACCAAGCGCAATTATGTCAGATGCAGAGGCTAAAGCCCTGAAGATGAATTCGCTAAACGATTTGCGGGAAAACATCGCAACAACTCCTACCAGACGATCCTGTACAACCAGGGGATATCCGGCAAAGGCAACCATTCCTTCCCGTTTTACCCAGTTCTTGTCGCTGATATATGGATCGTCGATAACGGAGTTTGTCAAATGAGGTTTGCGCTCCCGGGCAATAAGTCCGACCTTGAATTTGCCAACAGGAATTCTGCTATGGGAACCATTTCTATGAGTGTACATCCCGGCGCTGGCCTGCAATTCCAGCACGTTTTCTTCCTCGTTCAGTGTCCAGATGCGAGCGAACGCCGCATCGAGATTATTGACTATGGCCTCTGCGCAATGGCGAAGAATTTCATGCAGGGTATTACCCTCGGTAAGGGCAATCCCTACGTCCCTGACAAACGCCGTCAGACGCATTCGCTCCACCAATTCCTTCGTTCGCTTTTGCTCGGTAATATCGATCCCAAAGGAGATCGTTCCCGTAACTTTTCCTTGCTCCCGCACCTCACTGTTCTGCCATGAAATGTATCTCTTTCTACCGGATTTCGTAAAAATGTGGTTTTCAAAGGCCTTGATCAACTGACCACCTGACTGCCATTTGGTAAAATCCAGCCACACATGGGGATGTTTATCCCTGGGACCAATTATTTCAAACCAATTTTTACCACGAACCTCGACTTTTTTATAACCCGTAATTTCTTCGGCGGCCTTGTTAAATATCTGAATATTCCCCATCACATCCAGCCCTACAACCATTACATTGGCGGTCTCAATAAGATTTTCAGCATAAACTTTTGCCTGACGCAAGGCATTAATCATTCTTTGACGCTCGGTGATATCTCTGGCAATACCAATAACTCCAATTATATTTCCATTCTCATCTCTCAAAGGAAGATTCTTATATTCACATAATATACCAGTATCTTTGAAAAGAAGCTCAAATTCCAAACTTTCTCCATTCAATGTCCTTGCATAGAAATCCATTGCTTTTTTCAGATTCTCTTCGTCGAAAAGAGGTGCGAATGGCTTTCCGATAAATTCTTCAGGTTTGTGACCGGTAAGTTTTTTAAAGGTGCGATTTACAAATAATACGTTTCCGCTTGCATCACAAATATACGGCAAATCACTTATTTCAGAAATGAGTATTTCATATTTCCTTAATTCATCCTTCGCCTTTTTATGTTCAGCAATCTCCTCTTTGAGAAGTTCATTGGCATTTGAAAGTTCGACAGTCCGTTCAAGAACGCGCATTTCTAATTCACTGTTTGCTTTTCGCAACATTTCTTCCATTCGTTTGTGTTCTAACGCATTAACAAATATTTCCGCCACCATTTTCAGCATAGTGATATCTTCGCTCGTCCATGCTGTTTCCCGCCGGACAGAATCAAACCCCAGAAGTCCAACAGTTGACCCGCCATAAATCATGGGAACGATTACTAAAGACTGAATATCTTGTGATTGTAGCAGTTCTCTTTCGGCGTTTGCACAATCGGACAGCTCGCTCACCCTGGGGATATGAATAGTTTCAAACTGCCTTAGTTTCTCCATCCCCCACGGAAAATGATGAACAGGAACTCCTTTCAGGTTTTCCTTTTGTGGTTGAATTCCCTCCGCGCACCACTCATGCGAATTGTCCATCTTCTCTTCACCATCCGAGTACAGAAAGACATAACTGCGGTCAACACCAGCGAATTCCCCGATCATTTTCAACGCACGGTTTATCCCGATATCCACCTCGTCTGGCGCCAGGTTGATAAAGTATGTTGATATGGTTGCTAAGAGCTCCTCTATTCTGGCCCGATACTTTAATAACGCCTCGGTCCTCTTTCGCTCTGCAATTTCCTGCTTTAGCTCATCATACGATATCTTCAGCGAATGGGTCATGTGGTTAAAATTCATGGACAATTGTCCAATCTCATCTTTTGAATAGACTTTTACCGTACGCGTAAGATCACCCCTGGCAATGTCAAGCGTAATACCCGCCATTTGCTGCAATGGCAAAACAATGTATTTTGTGAGAAAAATGGTAATAGATATCCCGCCTAAAATTATGATTAAACCCATCGGGATAACGCTTCGCCAGAGGATCTTATGAATCCTTTTGTTTAATTTATCCGGAGATAAGCCAATTTGCACAAAACCCAGGGTATATTGCCTTGTTTTTACGGGGATTATTTCCAACACCTGTGCGGCAAATACCTCCTCTGAAAAAGCCGTTTCGAGAACAGGCACAGAAAAATCATAAAATGCCTCCCGTGAAGAGGCAAGTATGCAATCGGTAAGTAGTATGCCCAGATTTTGAGAACCTTTTCCGGCGGGAATTTCTTTCATTTCGATGTCAAGCCAAGGCGCCTTCTCCTCGGACAAGACCGAGTGGATGCCTGATATGCGCAAATAAGCAATTTCTCCTTCCCTGTCGAGCGCCTTTATCCTTTTGACAGGGGTATCAAGGAATGCATGTTGTGAGTAACTCAGGGCATGTTTGACTTCGATATCCTGGGCGAGCAGCATCACAAGGGAGGTACCAAAACTTTTTAACGCCTCCTCCTGTTGCCTTTTTGCATGAATTAAAAAGAACAGGCAACTGAATGTGCCAATAATGATTACCAGCGAACTCATAAAAAGGATAAGTTTTGTACGGATACCAATCATATGATTTCAAAATTAATAGGTATTCATGGATACAAGACTATATCATCACGGGATTTAATCGATGACAGATTTATCCCAATTATCTCAGCCGTTTGGGTATTTAAGGTTAATGTTAATTTATCTGGTTGTTTAACACCTAATGAGGTTGTCGTCGGGGCATTTAACAACGTTTGTGCCAGTTGGGCAGCCTGCAGACCCGTGTATCGGTAATCCGGAGAAATAGAAATCAGGGCGCCTGCCTTAACAATTGCGCTTGAAGTACAAAAAGTCGGCAGACGATTTTTCAGGGTTTTTTTGAAGATCGCATCGAGTGAATCTTTTGTAACTACCGTGCCGTCAGGCACTATCCACAATGCATCAATTCCCTTGATACTATTTTTTAATGCAGCTGCAACCTCTTTTTCGGACAAGACCTCTGTTTTGATAAGATTGAATTCAAATCTCTCCGCCACGGCAGTCGCTTCTGAGATAATTTTCCCGGTTTTTGTTGGGTCATAAATAACCCCCACGTTCTTCTGTGTGCCAAGGATCTCTTTGAGAATGGCAAACTGATCTTCTAACGATGCCTCTGAAGAAATACCGGTGACGTTAGCCCCCTCTAAATTAAAGCGCTCATGATTAATAACCATGCAAAATATCATGGGGATATCGGTAAATTGCTCTTTTGCGAGGGTTGCTGCCAGTACACCCACAGCGAAGATAAGTCGGGGTTTGAGTTCTTCGCTTTTGATAGTTTGAATAACCCTTTTACATTCTTCAATATCCCCTTTTAAATCATAGATTGCCTTTATGGAGATATTTTTCCCTTTACAGCCTTCCTCGAAACCCTTAATTGCCTCGTTATAAGCCGCAATTCGCTGGCTTCGAATTATGATGACGGTATTTTCACTGGCATGAGTCCTGGATGGCGGCGTGATTCTTTCTTTGGCAATTCCCACAGAAATCCGGAATGACACGGAAAAAATAAATATGAGTGCAGACCAAAACACTATGGTCTTCCCATGATTTACCATTGGACAAATTAGACTCCTCGATTTTCACAGCATGAGAAAAAAGCTCATAGCATAGATTGGGGCCTCTGCTAAGTAAGGCGTCTGCCAATGCTGCAAGATTGCACCTCACCGATCAACGGTAGTTTTCTCTCTTTCCAATACTTCTTTCGCTAAATTCGTGTAGTCTATGGCGCCCGGACTATCCGGTGCGTACAGGGTAATCGGTTTTCCGGAGATAGGACATTCTGCAAGGCGGGTATTTTCTCTGATAATGGAATGAAAAACCTTCTCGGTAAAACGTTCTTTAATCTGATTGTACACCTCGTTACTGAGATTTGTCCGACCATCAAACCGACAGGCAATGATACCAGTTACCTCCAGGTTGTGATTCAGTCTTTCTTTAACCACCTGTACGGTATTCATCAAGGTTACCAGACCATTTAGGGCCAGTACCTTCGTTTCTAACGGAATGAAGACCTCTTTGACAAAGGTTAATGCATTAATGGTAATCAGTCCCAGCGAGGGCGGACAATCCAACATGATATAATCATATTTGCCTGCAACTGACGACAGACGTTTCCGCAGAATGAGGTCTCTGCCTTTTTCATGGGCAAGAATCCGTTCAACACCTGCCAGCGCCACATTGGCGGGCGCCAGGGTCATATTTTCAACGCATGTCTTCGTCAGAATTTCTTCAAAATAGACCTCTTCCAAAAACACATTGTACATAGACCGTTCGAGGCTGTGGATATCAAGTCCTAACCATGAACTGAGATTTCCCTGGGGATCCAGATCAACTAAAAGCACCCTTTTGCCCATCTGCGCAAGGCAGGCGCCGAGATTAACAGTGGTCGTTGTCTTTGCCACTCCCCCCTTTTGATTTGTTAAAGCGATGCTCCGCATGTAGTAAAATATTCTCTCTTTCGCATTCTCGTTAGTCCCCCTGCCAAAGGGGATAGAATGGTTGTGTTTTTCTCATGGTCTTCTTTTTATCAGGGTATTTTACAATCCCCCTGAGTCCCCCTGGTTTAAGGGGGATTTCGTTTTTCATATTACCCGGAAATCCGCTTAATGAAAATGAAAATCTGAATTTTGATTTTTTATTTTTACCTGTGCAATAAAGTCGCCCGACTTTTTACAAAAGAGCCAGGCTACTTCATGTGTTTCTCAAAAGATTCGATGTCCTCACTGCTACCGACAACGACAAGGATGTCCCCTTCCTGAATCTTATAATCGGAGGTAGGCAAAACCTTAACTTCTTTTTCTATTGGTTCTTCTCTGTTTTCTCCCGCTTCATAAATCTTTCTTTTAACAATCAGGACATTGATCCCGTATTTTGTCCTCAAGTCCAGCTCACTGATTGAATGCCCGATACTTTCGCTCTTTGCCTCAATCTCTGCAAGGGTATAATCGGCGCCCAATTCAATATATTCCAGGACGCCAGGCGAAAGGATGCTGTTGGCTACCCGAATGCCCATATCTTCTTCAGGAAATACGACGCGGGTAGCGCCCACCATCTTTAATATTTGTGCGTGGAGCGGCGTGCATGCCCTTGCAACAATTTCTTTAATATCCAGATTTTTCAGAAGCGCCGTTGTAAGGACACTCGACTCAATATCCTCACCCATGCTTACCACTGCCACATCTACATCTTTGATACCTCCAGCCAACAGCGCCTTCTCATCAGTGCTGTCCATCTGAATGGACTTTGTGACAAAATCGCTTACTTTTTCCACCAATTCCTGATTGCTGTCAATCGCAATGACAGGAGCGCCTTTTTTCGCTAATGTCTCAGCTATCTTGCGGCCAAATCTTCCCAATCCAATTACAGCAAACTGTCTCATACCTCAAGTCCTCAGGAGTAGTACCCAACCCGAACGAGTTGAAAAAGATAAAAATCCGAAGCATGAAATTCGTGAGTCAACCCTGTCAGGGTTAATTTTATTCATATTTTTTGCTAAAAATGTCAAAATTATCTTTTGAAGATACTACAAAAAGTTTCTGTTTCTAAAAATAACACAATAGCCTAAACTAAGCAAAATAAAAAGGCTGATATTTTTTATTATCCAACCAACATTACACCTTCCGGATATTTAATCGGAACCGGCCTGCGCTTGCCCCTGATGGAATACCCTAAGGCAAGTGGACCCACCCTCCCAATTAACATGGTGGCAGAAAGAACCATCTTACCCGTTATACTCAATGAAGGCGTGATGCCCGTTGAAAGTCCTACCGTTCCAAATGCGGATACGGCTTCAAATACTATTTCCATAAAAGACGCATTTTCTGTTACAGACAGGATTAAAACATCCAGTATGATCAGTAAAACGGCAATGGCGCAGATGACAAACGACCTGTCCTTTGTTTTGCTGGATATATGCCTGCCAAACATTATCAATTCGTCATGCATGGACACGACAGAGATAATCGATGAAATCAATAATCCAAAGGTAGTTGTCTTCACTCCACCACCAGTGCCACCGGGAGAAGCGCCGATATACATCAACAGAATCATCGTGGTTAACCCCATGGTTTTCATCGTTCCCGTAGCTACGGTATTAAAACCGGTTGTGGTTGAAGCTGATATTGTGTGAAATATCGAGACTAAAAATCTGTCTTTAAATGATGGGAATGGCGTAGACCATTCTGAAACGAATATTAAGAATACCCCGGTAATCAGGAGAGTCGGAAGCATGACCAACACAAGTTTGGTATGGACCAAAAGTCTCTTTGGTGGCTCATCTTCCTTTGGTTTCCCAAAGATCGCATAATAGATATCATAAATTACAATAAACCCGATACTACCTCCAATGCAAAGGACACCTATTGTGATGTTTACAATAACGCTGTCACGATATGCACAGAGGTTGTCGGAAAACAAACTAAAACCCGCAGTACAAAAGGCGGAGACGGAATGAAACACCCCCAAATAGATGGCGTGTTTTACGGAAAATTCCTTCATCCAAAAGAGACTTAAAACCACGGCTCCCAAAAACTCGAACGCAAAAGTTATACTGATGACCATTTTGCTAAACCGGACGACTTCCTCATACGGTGGACCAGTCAATGCTTCCTGCAGGATTAATTTCCCACTCAACGATGGCCGTATGCCAAGTCCCGACATGACCAAAACAATAAAAATCATGTATCCTAATCCCCCGATCTGGATTAGCGTGAGAATAACGATCTGACCAAAAAGGGAATAAAAACTACCCACGTCTACCACAGTCAATCCCGTGGTAGAGATGGCTGATGTGGCCGCAAACAAGGCATCAATGAACGATTGTGAACCGCCAGATGCAGAAGCCACAGGCAGCGTCAGGAGAAGAGAGCCTATTGTGATAATAGAAAGAAACCCAATGAGCAGGAGTCGATGAGGGGAAAGGGTGAAAATGGACATGATTTTTACACAAATTCTCTTAGAGTATTACCTTATAAAAACCTTTTTTAATATTTGTGAGTTTTTGTTCATGAAAAACCGCTAAACCCGAAGCACGAAATCCGAAATTTGGATTTATCAAGAACAGAAAACTATAGTATTTACCATTCAGTATCAAATAACTCATTTAGTGCAAATGCCTGTTTCTAGAAAGTCATTGACACTACTTTACATGTCTGATATATTACATTTTAGTAATTGTTTCATATTATTATCACGATGTGCTGAATAAATTACAAGATGTTTTCAGGGATGTCGTTGCGCGCAGCGTGGACCGTTTTACGATATCAACGTAAGGAACCACATCTATGGAAAGGATACGGCCAGAAAATACCGTCAAAGATATTGTTGAAAAATTCCCTGTAACCCGCCGAATCTTTGAGACTTACGGCATTATGTGTGGTGGTAATATCCTCCCCGACAAACCCCTTTCCTTTTTCGCCAAAATGCATAATATCAGTCCTGCCAAACTAATTGATGATCTTCAGAAACTTATCGATGGGCAAGTTGATTCAGCTAGCGACGTCGCAATTACAAGACCGCAAACCGAACACGTTTACGAACTCTTCGTAAAAACAGCCATTATCATTGTGCTTTCAACCGGATGTCTCTATGGGGCATCGCTATTGGCCTTCATGGCATTTAAAAATTCCTTGACTTCCGTATCCTGGATACTTACCGAAACACACGGCGACACGCAGGTGTACGGGTGGGTCGGTTTATTCATCATGGGTATTTCATATTTTGCCTTACCCAAATTTTGGAACGCCCTGCTTTACAGCACGCCGCTGGCTTACAAATCTTTTTTTTTGATGGTAGCCGGCATTTTTCTCTCTTTCGTCTTTAAGACAACTTCATACTATTCGGGTCTCTTTTTCTTAAAGATACCCGCGTTGATTGGGTGTGCGCTTCAAGCCGCATCGATAGCCGTTTTCATCTACGTTATTTGCAGGACGTATTTTTCCTCGGAAAAACAAAAGTTCGAAATTTACGAAGGGTTTCTCCTGTCCAGTTATCTCTGGTTCATCATCCAGGCCATTGCTTTTGTCGCTCTTTACTTCCATTTTAATGTTGTGGGAAATACAGACATCCCGGATGTCTTTAAGAACCCTATTCGTCATATCCAGATCGTGGGATTTGCCTGCATGGTTATTATCGGAATCTTTACCAAGACTTTGCCGATTTTTCTGGGCATACAGGAGCCCAACCAAAAAATCAGCGGCTATGTGTTGTATATCCTGAATATTTCAATCGCATTACGGACAATCTCGGAGTTTTACAAGGAATATACCAGCAATCTCCATGGTTTTTTTGCCGCGGTTTTTTGTATTGCAGGCGTCCTGGAGACGTTTGGAGTATTTTTATTTATTTATAATCTGAATTTATTCAACAGAAGAAAAACGGTTAAAAATCCTGTTAATTTACCGACTGGATTTAGAAAATATATCAGAGCCGCACTCGTGTGGTTATTTGTTTCTGAAGGTGCGCTCCTGACTTTTACGGTTTATGAAACTCTTTCGGGAGAACGAGTTTCTCATGCCCTGTTTGGCGCATACCGGCACGCAATTTTTGTCGGATTTATCAGCATGATGATCCTGGGATGCGCCTCCAAGATGATTCCCTTGAGCAAAGGGGTAAAATTGTGCAGTCCGAAACTACTCAACGCAACTTTCGTGTTTATAAATATTGGATGTGTATTCAGGGTAGCTGCCCAGCCGATTGCCACTCATCTCTATCCGCAACTTTATCCTGTTATGGGAATGAGTGGCTTTCTTGAATACGCAGCCATGTTTTTCTTTGGTATAAATGCATGGAAAACTATGCAACTCGACACAGAAGAAGAACCCTCAGAGCAAATCAAAATCGCAACTGCAAACACAAACGTCTATCAACTCATCAAGCAGTATCCGCAAACACTGGAGATATTGGTAGGGTTTGGATTCAAACAACTAAAAAACCCCATCCTCAGAAACACCCTTGCCAGAACAATCAGCTTAGGGCAAGCAGTGCAGATTAACCCGGTCAATCTTGAAGATTTATTGAAGGAATTAAATGCTGCGATAAAGGTGTGTGTCGGGGTAAAAGTGGCTTAGAAGAAACTATCGTAAATGATCATCAGAAGAAACACACTGGAGTTGAGGGAACATATGAAAGGCTATCTGTATCCTCGAGATAGCCTTTTCTTGAGCATCGCCACGCACGTTGAGTATCCTAAGACTTCCCTTAGGCCCCTTCAAGGTAACTCTGTCTCTCAAATGCCATTATCCGTTGACAAATCCCCCTGGTCTCCGTTTTAAAAAAGGAGACTAGCCAGGATTTCTCACCGGAGGGATAGACATCCCTGGTTGTGTATGGTTATAAGAGTCTCGCACTTTTGCAATCTCAAAACTGTGCTATTTAACCTTTTTACATCTACATTCGTCCCCTAATGGGCAGGCGTCATGTTTTTGTTTCTTGCAATAATCCTTTCCTAGTTTTAAGAGTGCCGCCTCGAAGTCACAAAAGTCCCTGTTTTTAGTCTTTTGCAATGCCCAAACCTTTTCAAGGGCATTTAAGGGATCCTCGCCTAGTTTTGTGAGGCCTAAGTTTCCTGCAGCCAGTATCACTAGCTCAGAGGGTGTGGGTCTTGCCTTAGTCCACACGTTACGAAGTTCCCGCAAGAATATGTTTACTGTTACGTCACCGATACCTTTTCCCAGACCTTTCAGGAGATTCTCAAGATCGGGCTCGTTCTTTGCCATTTGGTGGATCCTGTTCAGATTACCTGCATAGTTCCTTGTTAAATCCTTCGTAATTTCCAACAGTTTTGTTGCCGTGGAGAAGTCGTATCTTGCATAGCCTCCGTCGTCCAGTATCCTCACCAGTCCATCCCAGCCAGTCTCAAGAATTCTTTCCGGAGAAACAACTCCGCATCTCTCAAATTCCTTATAGGTCTTTATAGCGATATTCGTACCTATGCGGGCGCCAAATAACTTTGAGGCGAGGAACCACTTGAATATCTCGTGGGAATCCCCTTTGGATAGGTCAATTCCAAGTTCCTTAGAAAATTTTCCGCCAAGTGCAGAAATGAGTTTTTTAATCGTATCTTTTCCATTTTCCATAATTATGGCAATTTTTGTGGCGAAAATAGATATTTTAAGTCGCCGAAGGCCTAATTAGTTGACTACTATAAGCCCGGTGAGGTTTTCAGGGGATACCTTAAATTGCTGTTTTTCGGGATATTGCAAGAGCGGCATCTTTGAGAGTTACTTGCTTCCGATACGCCCAATCGACAATAGTCATCCATAGAAGCCCCAGCAATGCAGTTCCTCCCGCTGCGAGCATTCCAGAAGTAATCCAGCCGATTGGACCAAAAAAATTGGCGACCTCTGCAATGAGCCCCGATGCGCTTTTGGCAATCGCATACCCTCCACCACCTGCCACGACAAGGAGTATGCCGGCTTTGCCAAGGATTTCGAGGATGCTATGCTCTGAGATACTCTCACTGAAGTATTCTTCATGAATCATCGCGCACATGACCATATCCGTGGCGATCAGGGCGATGTGTGATGGGATTTCAGCGCCTGGTTTTGGTGCCCCGCCAATGACTACGTTACCTGCAGAAAATTCTGCAATTTTCAGTAGCACCTTCCTGCGTTTTCCCCAAATGCTTTTTGACATAAGAAATCCTCCGGTTTTTAACAGTAAAGTATACTCTGTAAAAACTCTTTTTTATAAGTATTTACCTCCTCCTAGCCCCCCCTCTTTGCGAAGGAGGAGACTAAAGGGAGGTTATCTTTGGTTGCGGCTATTTGATTTCAAATATTTCGCTCTTTGCAACCTGACATTTATTTAAATGGTTATTGAGTTAGCTCAGCAAAGTAAATAGCCTGGGAGTTAACACAGGCAGTAACTAATCTATCAAAGAGTTGAAGCTCCCATTTTCTGCGATTAAACCGATAACAAAATTCATCAAGATATGCTTGTAAATGTTTTTTCCCGAATCTATGGAAAGTTCCCATGATAAATGATTTGGCGTTAGAGATCAAAATGTGTGTCCATTTGAGTACTTCATGGGCCTTTTTACCTTTAACGATTTCTTGTATGTGATTATGTCCACTTTTGCTAACAATAGTATAGACAGGCAAACCATCGGTCTTAACCGGTTGATTTACTCTCACACTCGCTTTTACGAGATGGTCAATGGATGCACTGTCTACTTTGTCTACCACGGTCATTTTGGCAAAGCCAACGGCATCGCCATGGGTAGATGCTTCAACAATTACAGCTGTTTTCGAAGTACCACGACCGCGTTTACTACTTCCCTTCGTGGAACTGCCAAAGAAAGAGTCATCGATCTCAACAATCCCAGTCAGTTGATAGGTAGAATCACGGTTCTTCATCGCATGGCGAATCTTGTGCAACATCGTCCAGGCTTTCCAATAGCTCAGACCAAGCTTCTTAGAGAGAGACAAAGCAGAAAACCCACGTTTATCAGTACTTGTCAGATATATTGCCCAGAACCAGAGCAGAAGCGAAGTCCTCGTATTATGCATTACCGTTCCGGCTGTCAAAGATGTCTGATGCCGACATTTTTTGCACTGATACAATTTACGCTTAGTAACATGGTAATATTCTTGATGCCCGCAACTGGGACAAGCAAATCCTTGTGGCCAGCGGAGATCAAAGAGCCTTTTTTCACAATCTTCTTCTGTTTGGTATTTTGTCTGAAATTCCAGAAGACTTATTTCTTGGTATGGTTTATTCATAATAACTTCCTCTCCAGTATATACTTACGTTTGATTTTTTGTCACACTAATTGAAGTTTACTAGGTTTTGCTGAAGGAAGTCAATATGCATTTTTATTTATGTATTGCCTTAATTGCCTCAATATATACCATAAAATCATTCTTTGTCAAATTATAACAGGTCGGAAGATATTCAAATAAAAGTTGCAATTCAAATTTTCAAAGTCTATAGAAAAAATCTTTTGAATGCCAGCGCATCGTCATACATGGAGATATTATTGAACATAACATCGATATCGATTTTCTCTTTCACAAAGTTCTTTAGTGTATTCATGTCCTCTTGTGTGTATTTATATCGATAACCGCCTATGCCATGCAAGCGATAGTAACGGATACTTCCAAAGGTTGGTTTTGATTTAAAGGGATCTACGCAGTGAATCAGATTGAGTTCCTTGCAAATAGTTTTTATCTCCTTCTTACCCCATCTTCCCCTTGGTTCCCAGGCAAAGATATACCTATCTGATTTCATGGAATAGAAGAATCTTTTCAGGTTACTCTTATTTTCGCCTGTAGGTTCAAAGGAGGCGGGACATTGAAATACAATGACCTTTGCATGTAATGTGTCAGCAATCGCCTTTGTCTTTTCCCAGGCTGCATATACCTCATCGGTTGGCTTAAATGAACCGTAATTCTTTTCTTTCGATTGAGGGATATTTATCTTCAGCCTCCGATACGTTGGAGAACTGGGTTCATGGGTTATCAATTGCCATGCTTTCAACGTATATTCAAAATCAGGTGGAGCTTCATTGCGCCACTTCTGGATGGTTGACGATAGAGGCGGTTGATAAAAGGTCTGCTGGAGTTCTACGACCCTGAATGTGTCGAAGTATTTTTGCCTTGCAACGGGGAAACCGCAGCAACCAATCTGTATCATAATCTTTTGGAACCACAGATTTCGCAGATTACACAGATTATTTCGATTTTATCCATACTGGTTGATATCAGCGTACTACTGTGAAAATCGGTGTCCTAAATTAATTCTTTCTCTATTTGAGTTTCACCATACACCTGGAACAGAAGTCTGGTCCCTTTATATCTGTATCTCTGAGGGAATTGGAAAAGCGCATTATACACCTCGGATCTTTACAGTGACCTAATCCGTAAGTATGTCCGATCTCGTGGATCGCCTCTTTTAATGTCCGCAACAAAAAGAGATTTTCATTTTTCGGTAGGCCATAATACTCCTGGCGAAGTCTCATGAGTGATATGATGCAAACCTTATCTGCAATATATGCCTCACCAAAGGCGAAATTCAATTCCGGCACATATAAATCAGTATCGATAATGCCAAGCACCCACGCATCCTTTACCTTTAATCCTCTTAGCCTCTCCAAAATCTTTGTAGAGTAATATTGATTTCTCCCGGGATTGAAGGCGTATTGTGGAAGAGGATTGGCCTTACTCACCTGTATATGAAAGCCCAACCTTTGGGTTAGTTCAATTTGCAGGAAATGTAAGACCTCTTTTGGTACCGGGCCAAGTGGGACGATGAAAAGTACTTCTGTTTTAGAGGCTTCTGCAATTCGCATGAATGAATTATACCAGAACGTACCGAAAAAATAATTGAAAAACTGCGAGAATGATTGGTCTGAAAAGAGAAGATAATGGATCGTGGGCTTTGCAGTGGATGCTGAGTCCTGAGATTATTCTGTAACCAGAATGAAACAGCGAAACCTTGGATAATCTAACGTCATCTCTTCAGTACCAAACGTATGATACTTGCATTCCCATACATTATGTGCTAAACTTTTTCTTACTTCCAGCTCCTTTCTTACGGATCAGTCACTCAAATAATCATGCCATCATGCTGTGAATGGGGCTTTACTTTTTCCAAATACTCCAGTATTTATTTGTAAAAAAAGGGTTGGTTCTCCTTATGTAACGAAAAATCTTTGGATAATGAATGGAAATTGAGAGGCATTAATAAAACATGTGAATATCCTTATTGTCATTACTAATCGTTATAGAAATCCTGTGCCTGTTATGCCTATTGGCGCATGTTCAGTGGCAGAGGCAGCTGAGAAGGCTGGCTACAGGGTGAGGGTGTTGGATTTGATGTTTGAGCGAGACCCATTGGGTGTCCTGAAAGCGAAACTTGAAAAGTTGAATCCGGATATTGTGGGTCTTTCAGTCCGAAACATCGATAATAACGACATGCAAAATCCAGTGGCGTTTTTTAAGGAGTTGAAACCACTGGTAGATACTATTCGAAGCAGGACGCAGGCAACTCTTGTTCTCGGGGGTGCTGCGGTTGCTGTAATGCCCGAAGAATTACTTCGTTACACAGGGGCTGACTGGGCGATACTGGGAGATGGAGAAGTTGTTTTTCCAGAATTGTTAGAATCGCTTTCACAAAATGAGATACCCGATAGGATACCGGGTATTGCATGGCTTGAGGATAATACCTTTAAAAAAACTACCGGTTCCGTTGTCCGTTTTTCGGATGGTTGTCTGGTTCCTGATTTTCACCGCTGGATTAATATACGTGCCTACCTGTCTAGGTTATCGACTGTTCCCATACAAACGAAACTCGGATGCCACTTCAAATGTGTATACTGTACGTATAGAAAAATTGAAGGGCATGATTATCGTTTGTCTGCTTCCGGGAGTGTGGTTGATACTATTCAGCATCTTGCTGCACTGGGGCTAAGGGATATCGAATTCGTTGATAATGTGTTTAATTCTCCGTATGATCATGCATTGGCTGTATGTGACGGTCTTGCAAGAGTTCGACCCGATGTCCGTCTCCAGAGCCTCGAATTGAACCCTCTTTTTATAGACGATGATCTTCTTACAGTAATGGAGAAAGCAGGTTTTGTTGGTATCGGTATTACCGTTGAAAGTGCATCTGGTACTGTTTTAGAAGGACTCAACAAAGGTTTTACTGTGGAAGATGTCTATAATGCAGCCCGGGTTATTCAGCGGCACAAGTTGCCTTGCCTCTGGATATTTATGCTTGGGGGGCCGGGTGAGACCGGGGCAACTGTGCAGGAAACGCTCCTCTTTGCGGAACGTTTTATACGTCCGGAAGACGTAGCATTTTTCAATATTGGGATACGTATTTATCCTGGCACAGAACTCGAGCAGATAGCACGGAGAGAAGAAATTCTGGCACTTTCCGCTGAAGAAATGCTGGAACCTGTATTTTATTTTTCGCCTGCTCTTGAGCTGGACTGGTTGCAAAGTACCTTGCAGAAAGTAATGGCTGCTCACATGAACTATATCAACTCAAATACCATCGGCTTCTCTTTTTTGCCGGCAATGAATCGACTGGGATACAAATTGGGAATCAAGTCTCCTCTCTGGAAACACACACGTAATATTCGACGGGGACTCAGATTTTTGGGAATGGACGTATAAAATACTTTGATGACGAATAATGATAAAAGGTTATCCTTGAACTCTACGAATGGGAAGGCGCACATAGCATCGATTGCAGTTGCCACACCACCTTACACAGTAAATCAAGCCCAGGCAGGGGCATTTCTTGTAAAACACTACTCGGATAAACTGAGTCCTAAAAGTTTAGCGATCTTGCGAAAGATTTTTGCTCATCCTGGCGTATCACGCAGACATCTTGCGGTTGACGATCTCGCATGTCTTGTTGATGAACACCCGGATAACCGCATTGCCCGCTACACACACTGGGCAGTTAACCTTTCGTCTCAGGCAATTGTTAATGCTCTAACACTGATTGGATTGACAATGGAGGATGTGTCAGGATTGGTGGTTAATACTTGCACCGGTTACATCTGTCCTGGCATATCAACCTATCTCATAGAAAAGTTAGGTATATCAGATAAGGTACGAGCCCATGACCTGGTCGGTAGTGGGTGCGGGGGGGCAATTCCAAACTTACAGATATGCGAAGATATGTTAAAAGGGTCTGGCGAAGGGGTAATCGTAAGCGTTTCAGTGGAGATCTGCAGTGCCACATTTCAGATGGATGATGATTTGAGTTTAATAGTATCGAATGCAATCTTTGCTGATGGTGCGGCTGCCTCTGTGCTCTGGAGACGCCCGGAGGGGTTGGCATTGATTGACTCGGTCAGTCGTTATGAGCCCCGGCATCGTGATGATATACGTTACGTTTACAGAAATGGGCAACTCCACAATCAGCTTTCCGTTTCCCTGCCGGAGATAGCTAGTAAGACGGTTGCCAAAGTAGTGACTGACCTGTTAAGACCGTGGGGACTGCGGATTGAGGATATTAAACATTGGGCATTCCATCCGGGAGGTGAAAAGATAATCGACGCAATCAGAAATGAAATAGGACTTTCTGAAGTTCATCTGCATGCAACCCGTGATGTTTTGGCAAGGTATGGAAATATGTCTTCACCAACAGTATTTTTTGTGTTACAAGAGATCTTAGATAGGGGTAGTATTCAACCCGGGGATTGGTGTGTAATGGTTGCCTTTGGTGCGGGGCTTTGTGCCCATGCCTGTCTTCTCAAGGCATAGTTACCATGCCCTCGCGTTAATGGTGAACGTGAGTCTCAATTATTAGCTTTATTTTGGTGGAAAGAAACGAATTCTCAGTATTATTTATGTCCTGAGATAGGCTAAAGATTTATGAAGATGACCAACGCAGATGAAAAATTCATGAGACTTGCCATCAGCAAGGCACGAAAGGGTATTGAAAATGGGCAAACACCCTTTGGGGTATGTATAACAAAAGAAGGGGAAATTGTCAGTTGTGTTCATAATATCGTTTGGGAAAGTACGGACATCACTGCACATGCCGAGATTCACGCAATCAGAGAAGCCTGTAAAAAATTGAATACCGTAGACCTGTCTGGCTGTATTATTTATTCGACCTGCGAACCGTGCCCCATGTGTTTTAGCGCATGCCACTGGGCAAAAATTTCTAAGATTGTTTATGGCGCACGGATAGAGGATGCAAAAAAGTTAGGATTCAGTGAACTGACCATTTCAAACAGGGAAATGAAACAATTCGGTAGCAGTCCGATAGAAATTGTTGGAGATTTGCTTCGGAAGGAAAATTTAGAACTTTTTGAATTTTGGCACAAACGAGAGGATAAACGAATTTATTGATAGAATCACAAAAACTTGCCAAAGGCCATTCTTCAGGGACTACCGCATCCCTTATCAAGGACACTTCTATTTTGTATACCTCAAAAATCACCTAATGCCTCATTATTTGGTGCAGAGAGTTGAGCTTTTCATTGTTCTGTAATAATTATATAGTATAATTTTTTGTAACAGTTTAGCCTTTTCAGTTCCTTATTGTTGTGTCCTGCTAATGGTGGGTCTTATTGACAAGTTACAAAGAAATAAACAATTCAGGGAGATTGTATGTCATCTCCGCGAAGGAATGAATTGCGCTGTCAACGGATTATGGGGGTCATCTGCATCCTTCTTTATAGCGGCGGTTGCCAATGAGCGGGTAAGGATAACCCGTGCAGTACCCAAGGTACTTTTGGTTGTATCCGGTATTGAAGAAGCTCAGGAAGATACTGAAGACCTGAATACTTTTTTCCACGGCCATGCCAGCCTCTTTCCCGCCAGCGAAAACATTTTTCTGGACGACTTCGAAGATGAGGATGATACACCGGCGCGAAGGCTTCAAATTCTCAATCGGATGCTTCATGGCGATATCCATGCCGATGACAAATTGGATATTGTCGTAGCGCCCATCCAGTCTCTTTTGCAGCCCGTGCCCTCTTCCAGATCCATTTCTGAGAATGTTCTGAGAATCCAGAAAAATCGTGAATACCCCCTGGAAAAGCTCATTGCATGGTTGCAGGAGCATCACTACCGGCTGACCTGTCAGGTTGAAAATGCAGGGGAATATGCCTTGCGGGGGGGTATTGTAGATATTTTCCCGTTTGCTTCAGATGTCCCTTGCCGTATCGAGTATTTCGGAGACGAAATTGAATCCATTCGCAGATTTCATGTTGAATCTCAGCTCTCCGAACGGGAATTAGATGCTTGCCAGATACTATCGCATGATAAAATTTATCGTACCATGAGTCGTACTCAAGGTACTTTCCCTAGCGAAGGGGGAGTAAAAGAGGAGAGAAAACTGGCTGAAAAAGGTGATTGTCCAGGGGATTCCCCGATTCGATCAGAACATGAAAAAACATCTCTCCTGACATACCTTAGTAAAGATACCTGGATTGTCCTCAAGGAACCTGCAAGGATAGAAGACCGGGCAAGGAGAGCGCTGGACGGTATGGACGACAAAGAGGCGTTGTTCAAAACTGATGAAATCTTCCGCCTTTTCAGCGCTTTCAAGAAAATAGCCTTATCGAAATTGCCCCTGGCGTCAAACAACGGGGATTATACATTTCAAGTAAAATCCGTGGACAATTTTCCCCAGCATATTCAGGAAATCACATCAGAACTTGGCAAGGTGATTGAGGCTAATGACCGTACGGTTGTATTTTGTAACAACAAAGCTGAGGAACAGCGGTTTCAGGAGATTATCAGTAGTTCAGATATGAATGATAATGGCCGGTTCGCATTGCGTATAGGTCATCTTAGCCGTGGTTTCCAATTTTCTGATATCCGGGTCGCCTTTCTTGCTCATCACGAAATCTTTCATCGTTATCAACAGCGCCGTGAGTCGAAAAAACCTGTTCATGCCAGGGCGCTAGATTCTTTTCTTGACCTGAAAAAAGGGGATTATGTGGTACATATAAGCCACGGCATCGGACGTTTTTTGGGTATGGAAACACTGGAAGATGAGGGGCATAAAAGAGAGTATCTTGTATTAGAATTTGATGAGGGAACAAAGATATATGTACCTGCAACGAAGATTGAACTGGTACAGAAGTATATTGGCGGCTCTGACCACAGACCCAGGCTCGATAAGATCGGTTCCAAATATTGGGAAGTTCGAAAGAAAAGAGCAGAGAATGCAATTGCTGATGTTGCCAGCGATTTACTGCATATGCAGGCGTTGCGAAATGCAAAGGAGGGTATTGCCTACCCGGCAGATACGGAATGGCAGAGGGAATTTGAGGAATCATTCATCTACGAAGAAACTCCCGACCAGCTTGAGGTCATAAAAGATATTAAGTGCGATATGGAATCGAAGATGCCCATGGACCGGCTCATTTGTGGTGATGTCGGGTATGGGAAAACGGAGCTTGCCATGCGGGCGGCCTTCAAGGCAGTAATGTTTGGGAAGCAGGTGGCCGTGCTGGTTCCCACAACTATTCTTGCGCAGCAGCACTTTGTTACTTTTTCAGAACGCATGGCCGATTATCCCGTTAAGATTGGTGTGTTAAGCAGATTTAAGACACGCGGGGAGCAGAAGGAAACACTGGAGAAGACGGCTGCCGGTTCTATAGATATTCTCATCGGTACCCATCGGCTGTTGCAGAAAGACGTCTATTTTAAAGACCTGGGTCTCGTGATTATTGACGAAGAGCAGCGATTCGGAGTTGAACATAAGGAACGGCTTAAGAAATTGCGACAGATGGTCGATGTGCTTACTTTGACAGCTACGCCAATTCCCAGAACCCTGCATATGTCGCTGATGGGTATTAAAGATATATCCTCGCTGAATACTCCCCCATTGAGCAGGCAGGCAGTACATACAAAAATTATTCGATTCGATCCGGAGTGTATCCGTCAGGCCATCAGGCTGGAACTTAACCGTGACGGCCAGGTGTACTTTGTTCATAACCGTGTGTATAATATCGAACGTATTGCCAGGACTTTATCCGGGATTGTGCCGGAGGCGAGGATCATGACGGTTCATGGACAGATGGATGAAAAACTTATGGAACAAAGGATGCGAGAATTTGTGGAAGGTCGTGCTGATATCCTGGTGTCCACGACAATTATTGAATCAGGTCTGGACATTCCAAACGTCAACACGATATTTATCAACTGTGCCGATACCTTTGGTCTTGCCGATCTGCATCAGTTGCGGGGAAGGGTGGGTCGATACAAACATCGTGCTTATGCCTATATCATATTACCCATCGACCGTCCGATTACCCCCGAAGCAGAAAAACGCGTGAAGGCTATTGAGGAATTTGCTGAATTGGGCGCAGGGTTTCGGATTGCCATGCGAGACCTGGAGATCCGTGGCGCCGGGAATATCCTGGGAACGGAGCAGCATGGCCATATTGCTGCCGTAGGGTATGAGATGTATTGCCGTTTATTGGAATTGGCAGTGAAAAAGGCAAGGCATGAACCGATAAGCGAACCCATGGATGTTTCCATTGATCTTAATTTGGAATCTTTTATTCCCAATAATTATATCCGGGAGGATGCTTTAAAAATGGATATCTACCGGAGACTGAATCGTTCCGTTACCTTTGAGGAGGTAAGGTCTATTGCAGATGAAATAACAGACCGGTTTGGTAATTTACCTCGTCCTGTAAAAAACCTGCTTTCCGAGAGTGAATTAAGGATTATTGCCCAGCAGTCGAAAATTCGTTCTCTGGTACAGGTAGATGGTGTCTTAATTATACAGGTTGCTGATTTGAAAAAAGCGGAGATAAGTTTGTATAAAGTAAAAAAACATATCCGGGTTATTAACGAAGATACTTTGCATCTGAGACTTCCCGGAAAAGGGATGCCACCGGAAGATTTGCTGGAATTTCTGAAAAAAACTATTAAAATTTAGAAGAAAGAGATAAAATGTTGTCTCCGGAATCTTTATAGAAGGGGATATATTTTGAAAATGTTGATACGATATAGCATAGCGTTTTTATCTGTTTTTTTAATTGAGTATGCCGTTTCATATGGGGCTGTGAGCGACTTGAGTGAAAACAGTATTAATTCTATTAAGGCTATTGTGGGTGACGAGATTATTACCCAGGGAGATGTTGTCCGGCGCGCTGCGGTAGCCATTAAAGAGGCGCAGGAAAGATATAAGGAAAAGGAGTTTCTTGAGAAGGTTGATGAAATACTGAAGGACACGCTGGACGAATTGATTAACAGAAAGGTACTGATAAAAGAGGCTCAGCGGATATTCGGTACGGATATGATGCAAATGAAAGAGGTCGAAAAAGACCTTGATTCCTTCATGAAAGGTGCGGTTAAAAACGTGGGTTCATTATCAAAATATTATGAAATCGCCGAATCTCAGGGGATAAATCCTATCGAAAAGAAAAACGAACTTAAGGAAGATATTATGATAGACAAGATAATGAAGGAGAATGTCTATAACAAGGTTAAAGTCCAGCCTAAATTACTAAGGCGTTATTATACGGAGAATATTGACGAATTCCGGGAAAAAAAAGAGGTGAGCCTGCGGCATATCATGATTAAGTTCTCCGCTCATAACAATAACAAAGAAGAAACGTTTTCTGTAGCACAAAATGTAATGAATCGGATTAAAAAAGGTGAGGACTTTTCAGCGCTGGCCAAACAATATTCTGATGGGCAGAAAGCAGAAAACGGTGGCCTGTGGACTTTTGAGGAAGTCAATGAATTAAGGAAAGACCTTCGGGATGCCGCTTATAATTTAAAGGATAATGAATGTAGCAAAATTATCGGATCTCCTGTTGGATATCATATCTTCAAAATGGAACTTATCAAGCCTGAGAAAGTACAGGAATTTGAAGCAGTACAGGAGGAAATTTACAAAAAAATTTATCGTGAAGAAATTAGTAGATTAAAAACCCAGTATTTAAACAGCCTGAAAGCGGGTGTCTTTGTTAAGGTTATTAATTAAGATATTTTAGTCATACAAGGATTAAGTCCGGGACAAGGTTAGGATCGAAATCTTTGTAGGCCTCCTCCCGTTTATAGACGCGTCGCACAGGTTTTTGTCCATTTTCGTCATCTATTCATGCCTCTAATTTTTGTTTCATGTTGTCCCGTAACTTTTCATATTGCCTTCCGGGTCGCACGATGCCGTATACCTCCCGTCCCTGCAAGTTAATATAGATATCTCCAAGACCCAGGGCATAAGCCCTGGTATTATACCAATCCACGTTGGGCCAGAATTGCCCACGGCCAAAGAGGTCTTCACATCTTAATAAAGGGATTAAACGAGAATTTCAAGACGAACCAGTTGCTCCATTCACCCTCTTTGAAGGTCTGGATTTGATCAGACGTCCCGTTTTTAATAATCAGACTATGTAATTTGGATGGTTTTTCCTCCCATCTCCGTATTTCCTTTTGGGCAGTATGTTCAGTTGTGTAATAGGAAAAGGTGCCCATCGTACCGCGTATGTCGGGTACCCCGAGTCCTGACAGTATCTCGCCATCCTTCATGGGTTCGGGTGGGAAGGTATTGGGGAAACGTATGACACGTGTTTTAATTCCGTGCTCCGTTGCTAATTCCCAGAGTGTCTTGCCCTGCTGGTTGTTAATTACAAGAGGTTTTTCCTGAGGAAGGAAGCGTTGGACTGTAAAAAATATTATTCCGCAGACCGTTATCGCACTTCCAACGGAGGCGGCCAATGAAGTTATCTTTGTGCAGTGAGTAAGGAACAGGCTGAAAAACACCATGAGAAAGAAAGCCGCTCCTGCTGATGGTGCAATGATAACGGCTGTCCATTTTCCCCACAATACCGGTTGTTTGCTCACGGAATTCATGGCTGAGTCCGGCATATAGGTATTGGGGTCTCTTTTCAGAAAGTCGAATATCGTTGTCTTTCCCGGATTTTTTCCGGTGGAAAAAGACGCCCAGAAGACGGGGGGTTTGTGGCGGACAAGGTGGCACAAGCGGCTGAAAGCACCCTATTTTTTGCAGTCTGTCGAGGTTAGGCAGATGTCCCTCCTGCATCCACTGTTTTGTCAGATTCATATCAGCGCCGTCAAAGGCCAAAATAACCACCTTACATGAATTCTCCCTAGCGTTCTTTGCGACCTTGTGGTGAAATTATTTCTATGCTATACCAAATATGCCACAGCAAAAATACCCTGGGTAATCATCATCATCCAATACATATGCCTCCATGCAATATGATTTTCTGAGGTTGTCAACTCCCCGGACTTACGCACCAATAAGGCGGCAACGTACAATCCCCATGCAGATAAACTGAATCCAGCCATCCTTAAAATATGTGGGTTTCCCGTTAGAATGCCATGATTTACCCCCCACGGCATTAAGAGGAAGGGAAAGATAAAAAATCCTGCGATCATCCATGCAGCCTGTCTTACACCGTACCTGATTGGGAGAGTCACGCAGCCATTTGCCCTGTCGCCCCTGATATCCGAAAAATCTTTTGTGGAGGTTGCACCCAGCAAAAACAGGCCAAAGATCAGGCCGATCAGCCAGGGTTCATATTTGTAAATGGTTTTTATCGTAGACCAGCCGCATACCTTCAGAAGTACTCCCCGGGGTATGGCTATGGTAATATTAGCAACAATTCCCAGTCGTTTTGTCCTTAACGGCGGGGCAGAATAAAAGTATGTCATGACGGTCGCAATGGCTGCCATCATAAAACATTGCCAGTTTACCAATCCCGCAAGGATTAGCGATATGATAAATAAGGCAGATGCAATTATCCACGCCTCCCTTATGGTAATTTTTCCCGATGGCAGGTAACGGTGTGGCTTATTGATTTTGTCAATCTCCAGGTCATAGATCTGGTTCAGGGCATTTGATGCCCCGTTGAGCAATGTGGCCATCAATGAGCCCAAGGTGATATGGATTGCGATTTCAGACGAAAATTCGTATTTTGGGTATGCTCCAAGGGCCGCAATTCCACCAGAAATCATGCCAATAGCAGGTGGGAACAGGGTAAATGGCCTCAGAAATTTCAGATAGGTGAACAATCTGGACACGTGTTTGTTGACCCCGTAGTAATTACCAAGGATGATATTTATTATTATTATAATGAAACTGCCGAGGGCGACCTGCAAGCCAGAAAGGGCTATTTCATTTCAATAAGATTAAAATGGTAATCATTTATCTTGATTGTATGAAAATTTCAAACGAAAATTTCCGCCCCCTTATTCCCCTAAATGAGGGAGACAACATCTTGTCCCCCGCTGGCAGGGGGTGGAGGGGGTGGACCGTCATTGCGAAAATAGAATTTTAAGTAGCCGAAAACCTAATTAAGTGCTTTCTTGTACGAGGTATAACATATTACAATAGTATTTAGTATTGTAATTTATTGGAATTTCAATTATAAAAATAGCAGCTTTTTGTAAAAACAATAAATTTTATGATAGATGGATTTTTCTCTGTAGATTTAAAAACATTGCATATGTACCAAATATGAGTTGGATTCTTCTGTTTGTAGCAGGTATTTTTGAAGTTGTCTGGGCAGTTGGGCTAAAATATACTCATGGCTTTACACGGCTATTGCCGTCAATGGTAACTGCATTTGCCATGATAATGAGTTTTGTGCTCTTAGGCATCGCTGCGCGTGGTCTTCCTATCGGTACTTCTTACGCAGTATGGACGGGTATCGGCACCGTTGGAACAGTAATAGCGGGTATATTCTTGTTTCATGAGCCCCGTGACTGGGGTCGTATTTGTTGCATTCTACTCATTCTCTTAGGTGTGGCTGGTCTCAAGATACTTGGCAGGTAACGTTTACCTGAAGGTTATCTTCAATGCCAGTCAAAGGTAAAATTGGTTTCTGTTCTATGTCTAAAATAACTGATCAAAAAAACATTCTGCCTGATGTCGAAATCGATTTGGGAGAGATGGGGTGTGGTGATTTAATTATTGCGCTGATGAAGGCGTTAAAACCCCTGAAAGCTGGCCAGGTAATGAAAGTGCGTTCCCTTGATCAGGGAGCGCCGGCGGATATTCTGTCCTGGTGCAAGATGAGGGGACATGTATTTCTGGCAGGTCCCTGTGGTGAAAACAACGTGTATTATTACATTAAGAAAGGAAGTTGTAAATAATGGCAAAATTTATGGTTAGTATTACCCATGCGAAGGATAATTCTGACAAGGCGACCGTTGGTTTCGTGGTTGCAAATGCCTCAGCCGCATCTGGTGTCGAGACGGTAGTGTTTCTTACCGTGGAAGGTGTGCGTCTTTCCTCAAAAGGTTATACTGATGATATTCACGAAGAAGGCTTCGCTCCTCTCAAACAGCTCATGGATGACTTTGTGGAAGCAGAGGGAAAAATTTGGGTTTGTTCCCCATGTTTTAAGAAGCGGGGATTGGATGGAAATAATCTCGTGAAAGGGGCGACGATTGTTGGTGGAGCCAAAGTGGTTGAATTTTTAACTACCGGCGGCTCCTGCATTACGTATTAATAGAAATGTCGGAAAGTGATCTTCGTGTACCAGACGACCTCGAAACGCCACATGTCTGTGAAGGCGGCAACCTTGACTGTGGTTCGGGTTTGCTTCTGCTTATTCGCAAGGCAATGAATCAGGTGCCGGACGGCCAGATTCTGGAGATCCGCAGTACGGAGGTCAATGTTAAGGAAGACCTGCCCGCGTGGTGCCGGATGACCAAAAATCCGTATCTGGGCTGGCGGTCGGGTGCCGGCCATTATAAATATTTTGTCCGGAAAAGCAGCGGCGATAAAAAAGCGGAAGAAGATTATGGGAAAGCCCGCAATTACCGCTGGCAGACACGCATTCACTGGAATGGGGGAATGCAGGCTAAAGTCTTCTGCCGCAACCATTCCTGGATGGTTGGCCAGCCCGCCAGCTTTGATGTCAAAGATGATGCCCCCAGCGCTGTTGAGTATGTCCTGGGCGCATTCGGGGCCTGTTTGATTATGGGCTTCCAGATTCGTGCTTCTCAGCAAAACATCAGAGTTGATGAACTGGAAATTTCCCTGAGCGGACAAATCGACAATATCTTCGTTTTTCTCGGTACCGAACAGGAAGGTCACAGCGGTTTGAAAGAGATAACAGGCACAATTTACGTCCAATCCGATGCGGATGAGGAGGTTTTAAGTCAAATCTGGCAGGAGACAATAGTTGCCTCGCCCGTTACCAATACATTAATCCGTCAGATTGACATAAATATTGGTATGAGAGTTATCTAAGACCCTTTTTCTTATGCAGGACATTCCATTATTTCCCGTTACTGTGGTTGGCAGTCTGCCGCGATCAAAGGCTGTTTTGAAAGCTCTGGGCAGAAGGCAAAAAGGCCTGATCGGGGATCAAGAATTTGATCCAATTGCCCATAATGCAGTGCTGGAGGCGCTCAGGCTGCAGGAAGGAGCGGGTGTGGATATCGTGACGGATGGTGAGCAGCGCCGTGACAACTTCTACTCTTTTGTCGCAGAGCATGTTGAAGGCATTCAATTGATGAGCCTGGCGGAAATGCTCGGTTATGTGGAAGATAAGGCTGCATTCGAACGGCTGCTCAATGCCCTGGATGTGCCGGCCTTCGCCCTGAAAAATCCGGTAGTGACTGGTAAGTTGAGGCGATTACATCCACTGGTTCTGAACGACTATCTGTTCTTAAAACAGCATACCAACAAACCCATCAAGGTAACTCTGCCTGGGCCATATCTCCTGACCCGTTCTCTGTGGGTAAGGAGCCTGTCCTACAACTTCTATCCTGACAAAGAGTCTTTGGGAAATGATGTCGTCAACATTCTCCGGGAAGAACTTATGGCGTTGCGTAATGCGGGTTGCACGTTTATTCAGTTCGATGAACCGGTGCTTACCGAGGTGGCATTTACGGGACCTCATGAAACACATACCTTTATGTGTGCGGCATTGTCAGAAAAAAGCAGTCCTGAAGAAGAATTGCATTTTGCCGTTGACCTGCTGAACAGGGTTGTGGAAGGCATCAATGGAAAGGTGAAGACCGCTCTGCATGTTTGCCGGGGCAACTGGAGTCAGCGGGAAGACGTTCTGCTTCGGGGCGCCTATGATCCCCTCGTTCCCTATTTCAGCCGGATGAATGTCCGCCAATTCGTGCTGGAGTATGCCACTGAAAGGGCTGGAAGCATCGATGTGCTTGCTGATTTGCCCCCTGATAAAGAGATCGGACTGGGTGTTGTTGATCCGCGTACGACCAGAGTGGAAACCGTTGACTTTGTGGTAAACAAGGTAAAATCGCTAATAAAATACCGCCGACCTGAGCAAATCTACCTGAATCCGGATTGTGGCTTTGGCACGTTTGCCGACCGTCCGGTTAACACAAATGAAATTGCCATGCAGAAATTACAGATAATCCATCGGGCAGCAGAAATATTGCGTTCGTGTTTTAGGGGGCTGTAATCAAGATTCCGTAGTTGCTTGTTGCTTGCCCTGTTTGTATAAGCTTTATTGAAATGGTTCGATAACCTCGACCCCTCTTGGTACTTTGAATGTGAACAGCTTGTCGGACATGCCCTTGTTCAGCTTAATGTTTTTCAGCTCGATGATATTAACCACTTCGCCCTCACTCTCGTACAGTTCTATCTTGTCTGGCAGCCAGAATCCGTCCTCCACCCACAGGCGGATATTGGAATATTGGGATTTTGGTTCTTTGGGTACTAAATCCAGGATATAAAACCGTTTTTTACCGACTTCCTTTGCTTCCAGCAGGGTAATTTTATAATCTTTTTTTGCTGATTCCACAGATTCCCCGTAACCAAATTCAAAAAAACTGAGCCCCTGCGAGGACTGTTTACTTTTATCCATTTCGTATTTTTCTACCTGCTTCTCTGCCGGATGATATACCCATACATATTTTCCATCCACAATATTTATCTCATTGCGGGGTGGTTGAAATTTCAGGTACAGCCTTTTGGGTTTTTTGTAATGCATCTCACCCTGTGACGTCTCGGTAGATTCAAGCAGGGTGATCGTGCGGGTAAACGTTACATCCGCCTTCAAGGTTTTGAATGCGGTATTGGCCTTGTCTATCTCTGAAAGGATATCGTCGAGGTTTTTTGCTACAGAAGCTGCCATCGAAAGGGCCAGCCCATGAAAAAAGATACTACCCGTGATGAAGAGGGTAAATAAAATGAACCTGTTTCTATTCATTGCGTCCTCCATGCAAATCTGTGCTCATTTGTTCAAAATGCTCGATTATGTGGATGACTTCCCGGATACTATCTATTTCAAAGTCAGGAGAGAGTTCTGTTTCCACATACTCTGCATAGCGAAGCAGGGCTGTCTTGGTTCCCGCTGCCTTGCCGCACATGATATCATATTTGTAATCACCCACCATTAACAAGTGATCGGTATGGATATCCATCCATTTACTCAGCAGAAAAATGGGATCAGGGGCGGGTTTTGGTTTGGTATCTTCCCGGCTCACGATAAATTCAAAATGCAAATTGTGTTTACGAAGCACCGTATTTACTGATTTGCGGGAATTACGGGTTAAAAGCGCCTTTTTTAACTGCTTTTTGGAGACAAATTCCAGCATTTCCAATACTCCTTCATTGAGTTCGGACTCCATTGCAGCCTGTGCCTCATAACGTTCAAGGATTTCCAGTGCCCTTTTCCGCTCTTCAGGGCTTGACCTTTCCGCATAATCGATAATGAACCCCACCTTAGCGCCGATTTCCCGCTCAAGGGCTGCAAAGTCTACGTTGGGTTTGGTAAGCGTGCCGTCCATATCAAAGATAATTCCACGTAGCATAGTAGCCTCTTTTATCCCCTTTCATGTTTTTAACTGTTTTCTTATATCGTCTAATTTTATCAGTATTTTCAATGGTTTCAAGCAAATTCAATTCTTTTCTGGTTACATCTGTTTTTACATCTTTTTATTTATCAGGTACGACATAAAAATGAAATATTTACCATGAACCTAGCCCGAACAAGTCGGAAAAGACAAAATCCGAAGCACCAAATTCGTGAGTCAACCCTGACAGGGTTAATGTTGCTGGAAATGTCAAAATTATCTTTGGAAGATACTACGCCTTTCCCAAGACTGCGCTTGGGAAAGGTGGCGATAAAGCGCAGTAAAATGCTGAATATATACCGGAGGCTCACAATTTGTGATTTATAAACTTGATACATTGTAACTATGATCTAACGGGGTGGCACGGACAAGCATAGCTTGTCCGTGTTTTTGCAATACTGCATAATGCTTTGTACTTGCAATGATCGGACTTGTATTGTCTATCCAAATTTCAAAATGAACAATTCATAAATAATCTCGTGCAAGTTCAACACGGACAAACAAAGTTTGTCCGTGCCACCCTGTTATTAATTAAAATTCACATTTTCTGAGCATTTTAGAGTATATCTTATCGATAATATTCTTTGTATTTTTTGAATTAAATTAACCTTACAAAATCAACAAAAATGTATAAATCATATCATCTCAACGAGCTAGCTATATTAATCGACAATAAATTGTCGATGTTTAGGCGCTAAGCGCCTAAGAGCAATAATCTTTTCCCATGAGATATTTGTTGACTAGAATATGCGAAGTTGTTACGATACCCGCGCCAAAGCAGATGTTTTACGATTACCGTGGTTACATAAACCGTCAAAGTCAAGCCACCTGCTAATACCTGCTTACGGTATTTTGTAAAAACCTCTTCTCAGACAGTTTCTTACGGTAAAAGATGAAAGACATCCTTATCTGCGTAGCAGGCGCTACCCCTCAGATTGTTACCGAGACAATTTACGCGCTATCAAAAAATATCCCACCTGTATTTGTTAAAGAACTCTATATCATTACCACCTCGCATGGCAAACAACTGATTGCCGATACGCTCATCAGGCAAGGCATGCTCAAGCGACTCATAGAGGAATATAGACTTCCCGGAATCTCCTTTACCGAAGATTGCCTTATCGTGATAAAGAATTCCCATGACGTCCCATTGCAGGATATAAGAGATAACGAAGAGAACGAGGCAGCCGGGGATATCATAACGGGATTTATCAGAGAAAAGGCTCGTGACGTAACAATACGGCTTCATTGTTCTATTGCCGGGGGCCGCAAGACCATGGGGTTCTATCTTGGCGGCGCCTTGCAGCTCTTTGGCAGGCCGTGGGATAAACTGTATCATGTCCTGGTAAGTCCGGAATTTGAAAGTAATCCCGACTTCTTCTATCCTCCCAGAAAGCCGAAACTGATACTATGCAGGATGCCTGATGGAAAGGAGAAAAAAATAAGCACCGATATGGCTGGTGTTCAGTTGGCAGAGCTGCCGTTTATCCGCCTGAAGGAAAAATTACGACTGGGCAGTAATAACTTTAGAGAACTTGTCCGCCAGGGACAGGAAGGGATAGATACGGCGCTGATGCAGGAACCTCTCAGGGTAAATCTGAGCGACAGGTCGCTTGAAATCGGTGACCGGACTATTGATTTCACACCAATGGAGCTATCCCTTTACATAATACTCATGGAGCGAAAGCTTAGCCACTGCCCGCATCCCGAAAGAAAATATTGTCTCGAATGCACTGATTGTTATACCTCAGTTGGGTATTTGACGGGAAGGGAAGGATTGAATGCCTTTATTGCATGTTATGAAAGGATCTTTGGGAAGGATTCTTTGAAGGGTGGGGAGCTTTATGAAAAGTATGGGAAACGGGGCGGAATCTCTTCAAAAATACTACGGCAGGTTATCAGTAAGGTAAGAAGGAAAATCGAAGATGGTATTCGGGACAAAACACATGTCCCCTTTTATACGATAACGTCTATCGGTGCCTATGGGAGTACGCAGTATGGATTAAGGCTGGAGAAGGGGAAAATGGTGATAGGATAAAACGGAATAGTTCACCGCAGAGGGTGCAAAGAACGCTGAAATAAAGGGAAGAGATGGAATTTGTATACTTTTTTCGTTTACCCTCTATCATACTCTCTGCGACCTTAGCGTTCTCCGCGGTGGGGCTGAACTGTTAAAATAAAACAGTAGGAATATTCCTGAAATGTTTCTTATTTTGTGTCTTTAACGGATTGTGGTAAAAATATAGAAGTGATTAGCCGCAGAGGACGCATAAAATGTGAATTTTAAATTGATAACAGGGTGGCACGGACAAACCATATCCCCGTATGCCTTGAACGGGGATCGTTTGTCCGTGCATAATCTAATCCTTGCTATCTTTGTGCCTTCGCTGTCTACTGAACTTTTGCCTGGAAATGAATAAATAATGGAGAACACTATGGACGAAAAACAGAAAAGGGAATATCAGACGGTTGTGCTTGCGGCATTGTTGCATGATATAGGAAAATTTTATCAAAGAGGACTGGACGAAAAAGCACGGAAATCAAGGAATCACGCTTCTTTAGGTTTGGAATGTTTTCAAAATCTTTTTGCAGAAAAGATACGGATTTTATTGGGAGAGGAAGAAAAAGAAAAAATAGCTTCCGCAATAAATACACATCATGATCATGCAGACATAATTACCCTTGCAGATGCCTTGTCTGCTGGTATGGATAGAATAAGTCTTGATGATGAAGAAAAGACTGGCGATCCTGACAAAGAACGGCTTTTATCAGTTTTTGAACAAATATCTTTGGGTAATAATACTAAAAATACAAATGATTTTGCCTACCGTCTAGAAACGCTGTCTCTTGAAAAAAGCAAGTTATTTCCAAATGATAAACTTCCCAGGCAAAGTTTGAAAGACGAATATAAAAATTTATGGGAAAGTTTTGAAAAAGAAGTTAAAAGTATTCCAACATATAGCATTTCTTCTTATCTAAATATTCTTTATTCCATCCTCCAAAAATATACCTGGTGTATTCCTAGCGCTACATACAAGGATGAACCCGATATTTCACTTTTTGACCATGCTAAAACTACTGCCGCCATTACCGGGTGCCTTTATCACTGCGAAAAAATGGATAAATCTTCTGATAATAAATTTCTCATTGTTGGAGGCGATATATCAGGCATTCAGAACTTTATTTACCGGATTACAAAGGCACAGGGAGTTAAAGGTATTTCAAAGATGCTGAGAGGACGGTCGTTTTATTTACTTTTGCTTCAGGATGTAATTGCAAGGCATATCATAGAACAGGTTAGTTTATTTAGCACAAATATCCTGTACAGTGGAGGTGGAAGGTTTGAATTGCTCCTTCCCAATACTGGAGAATCAAAACAAATATTAAAAAGTGTTCAGACCGATGTCAATAAATGGCTCTTCAAAATGTATGGTGGTGAACTGGGATTGGTGCTTGAAAGTGTTGAAGCAAATCAAGACACATTAAAAGGCTACGGCGATTTATTGTTGAAGTTAAATGATAAATTGACGATTGCCAAAAAGAAGAAATTTTTGTCTTCTTTTACAGACGCTACCTTCTGGATTGAAGAAACTTCCGACAGGAACGTAATTAAGGTCTGTAAGGCTTGTGGTATCAGTACAGTAACAAATGATGAGCCATGTGAACTTTGCAATTTACACAAAAATATAGGCAACAAGCTTCCAAATACTTCGTATCTGATTTTTAGGAACAAGGATTTGGAAAATATAGATGGTTTACCCGTTCCTTTTGGTGAGTTTGGTACAGTTTACTTGCTGGAAAACGACAAGCTGATAACCGAAAATTTGCTAAAATCGAAAAAGATTTTGGCTATCGAAAAGATAAATAAACTTGATAAGCTTCAAACTGGTTTTCGTTTCATAGGAAACACGGCACCTTTGGCAAATGCAGATTTTTCAATCGGCAACGACCCGACCGACGAAGATAAACAAGTAAAAAAAGGCAATGTCTTGAGTTTTGAAATTATAGCCGATACAAGTATTGGAGATAAACGACTTGGAATACTAAAGATGGACGTTGACCACCTTGGGCTTATCTTTACTCTTGGACTTGAGGAAGAACAACATTCCAAAAGAAAGTCCATATCAAGGATAGCTGCGTTAAGCCGTTCGATGGACATGTTTTTTGGTGGTTATCTGAATAAGATATGTAATGAAATCTTTGAACAATGGAGAAGTGAATCAAAATGGGAGCATAGAGACAAGGTAACACAGATTTTTTATACTGTTTATTCAGGCGGTGACGACCTCCTGATAATTGGTCCATGGAGTGAAATGCCAAAACTTGCACTAAAAATACAGGATGAATTCAAGGCTTATACCTGCCATAATCCCGATATAAACATTTCTGCCGGGATATTCCTCTGCAAACCCAAATATCCAATAAGCCTTGCGGCAAAGGCTGCTGGCGAACAATTGAATACTTCTAAAGATAATGGCAGAAAACGAATAACTCTCTTTGGGGATACGGTAGAATGGATTGTTAATGGTGGAGTATGTGTAAAAGAGTTGCTCGATTTTGGCGAGGATTTACACAGTTACATTAACAGTGAGAATTCCAGGAAAAAGCTGCCCAGGGGTTTTGTTCATGAATTGTTAAGAAAACACAAACAATACAAAAGTGGACAAGACCCCAATTTTATCCCTGCCATTATTTATCAGTTGGCAAGGAATGTTAAAGACGATGAACTAAGAAATAAATTAAAAGAAACACTTATTACAGATAAAAATTGTTATTTTAAACATATTCAAATACCGACAAGTTATGCCTTACTGAAATTAAGAAAGGGGGAGTAAAAAATGCCAGAAATAACTATTGATAACGTGAAGCAAAATATTCAGACTCTTAAAACATTTTCGACTATTGACCCTGAATTTTACGCAAAAGAGAATGGCGCTGCACATATAATAGCAAAAGACGTACGAGAAAAAATGAAAGTTACACAATTGCGAAAATTTTTTGGTCATATTAAACAGATACAGGCAAACTATAAAGGCAAAAAAAATGACTTTAAAGTAGAAAAAGCTGAACTCTATCTCTTAATGCCTGAACTTGCTTATGCGCTAGGGAGAAATCTCATCAGTAAAAACTTTTATGACTTGATGAAGACATGTCTCAATCCTGAAAAAATACCAACAGTTAAGGATTTTAATTGTTTTGTGGACTTTCTCTCTGCGGTACTTGCCTATCATAAAATGGAAAAGGGGGATTAGAAAATGACTGAAGAAAAGAGCAATTACGAATTTTCAGGGAAATATATTATTAAAGCAGATTTACGTTGTCTTACAGGACTTCATATTGGAGGTACTGACGAAGGTTTTGAAATTGGTGGTATGGATAATCCGGTAATCAAAGACCCGATTACAGGGTATCCGTATATTCCTGGTTCTTCTTTAAAAGGGAAAATGAGAAGTTTGTTAGAGTGGGCTAATAATAAAGTAAATTTTAAACAAGAAAATGGAAAGTGGAAAGGCAAACTATGCGAATGTGGAAATTGTGACATTTGTTTTATATATGGCTGTTCTGCTGCAACGTCAGTTAAAGAACCTACACGTCTTACAATACGTGACAGTTTTCCAAAAGGGCTGTGTGAAGATAATGGGAAGATTTTGCCAGAAGAGCAGAGGAAAGGAACAATTGAAACATGGAAAACATACCTTGGCGAAAAAATCTATACAGAAGTAAAGAGTGAAAATGTAATAGACAGGCTAACGTCGGAAGCAATGCCGCGGTCAATGGAAAGGGTGCCTGCCGATTCTGTTTTTGAAGTTGAGATGCTCTTTGACCTTTACAAGAATGACGACATTCAAAAACTGAAAAAGGTCTTTGAAGGTATGATGCTCCTTGAGGACAGTGCACTTGGTGGGAGTGGAAGCAGAGGTTCTGGTAAGGTGGTATTTGAAAATATTAAGATTATGAAACGAAGCCTGGCTTACTATACTAAAGGTGTGGATGAATTAGTAGTACCAGTGAACGATAATTGTAAAAATGCCAGAGATATTTATAAAAGTTTTGATAGTTTATTAAAAACAATAGAGGGTAAAGATGAAAAACTATCAAATAAAACTTAGTCCAGTGTCACCTTTTTCAGGATTTCCTTCATCTGATACCCTGTTCGGTGCCATTTGCTGGGGGATAAAGAGGATATATAACGAAACCAAACTTGCAACAATTTTAGAAAACTATCAGGAAAAGCCGGAATTTATACTTTCTTCTTCTTTCCCTTATATTGAATGTAATAACGACATTTTCTTTTTCCCGAAACCTACATCGCCTGGCCTTTCTGCATCTGATATTTATGAAATGGCAAAGATAAAAAAAGAAAAGGTTGAAATTATCACTAAGTATAAGAAATTTAAAAAATCTGAATACTTTTCATTTGCCCTATTTAGCAGATTTTTGAATAACGTATCAGAAAAGATATTATTTCAGGAATATCTTAATGACGAAGTGAAACTCAAAGGGAAGCTATTAATGAGCAAAAAGGAATTAGAAGGGTTCAATTTTGTAGAGAAAGAACCTTTACTGAAAAGTGAATTGGTACAAAAAAATGCTATTGATCGGCTTACCATGTCTACTGGCGAGGAGGGGCAGACCTTTTATCAGGAGGAATACTTTGCAAGTCCTGCATTTAAACTGCATTTCCTGATAAAGACGGATAATATTGAATCTTTTAAGCCAATCTTTCGCTACCTGGAAGACAAGGGTATAGGCGGCAATCGTTCAGTAGGGAAGGGAAGATTTAAGATAGAGACATTAAATACAATTTCCGTAGGAAATGATACTGCTTGTAATTTTATCACCCTTTCCCGATATATTCCTGATATTGCTGAAATAAACCCAGAGAGTAAATCCATGTTTTATGCAATATTTCCGTATCGTTCTAAAGTAGACTCTGAGGCAGAATTTAAGGGTGAGGATATCTGGAAATCAAAGGTTATATATCTGAAAGAAGGTTCTTGTTTTGAGGCTAAAGAAAGAAAACCATTCTATGGTCAATGTCCTGTAGTCAAAGAAATAGGTGGTCAAAAAATAAGGCAGTATGGATTCGCTTTTCCTGTGTTTGGCAATATTGGAGGTTCAAAATGAGACTTCAAATTAAAACTTTATCACCGGTTCATATTGGGAATGGTGAAAAATATAATGGATTGGCATATATAGCAAATAGAGAAAATGTTTTGTTATATGATTCAAATAAGATTATGGAAAATCTTACAACTCAACAAAAACAAAGATTTATGTTGTGGCTTGAACAGAACATTGGAGAAATAGAACGATTAGAAACGCAAAAAAGAAAAGAAAGAGACGAAGAGGAAAAGAGAAAAATAAACCAAACCCTTAGAGATGCACAAAAAAAGTTAAGTTTAAAAGAATTTATCGAAAATTCTATAAGAGATACGACTACAAAAAACAAGTTCAATAATAATTTCCTCTATTCTGTCAAAGCAGAAACGAAAATTTTTAGCAATGTAGATATTGACTGTTTTACCAAGCAAAACAATAAGTCATACATTCCTGGTACGGAGATAAAAGGTGGGATAAGAACTGCTGTAGCTTATCATCTCTTACAAGATGAAGGTCATTGGAGATATTTTAAAAAAAGAGTTAGAAAATTTCGGGAATAACTATAGAAAAGAGTTACAACAAATATCAGGACAAAAAGGAAGATGGGTTAATGATGTAAAAAAGAAACTTACTAACGAAATGGGGAAAATAGAAGATACCTTACAAAATAAACTTTTTAGAGTCATTGACAAAAATGATGCAAAATACGACCTTCTTAAATTACTCCATATAGGAGATACAGAGTTAATAGCATCCATTAATTGTTTATTTGTCTCAAACTTTGAGGTAACGGGGATAAGCAGAGGTTTCCCCCTTTTTCAGGAACTTTGCAAAAAAGATACGGTCTTTACCTGCCAGGGTTTTAAATTAGAGAATAATAAGACAATACTTGATAAACTTGGTTTTACCCATGAACAAAAATGGGTGGTTTCAGACATAAAAAATCTATTACAGTGTTGTTATGAGTTTACAGATAGGCTTCTTTATGAAGAAATAGGCTATTTTTCAAAACTCAATAAACCAAAAATAGTTTCAATACTTCAATATATAATGCAACAAAACATCCCAACGAGTCCCATTATCCGAATAGGCAAAAACGAAGGATATCTTAGTCTCACGATAGGGTTGCTTGTTAAAGATAAAGATAAAGACCTTTATAATAATGTCTTTTGTCATGCCACGAAAAACACAAGCTACAGCGGTAATTTCCTAAAGACACGGCGTATTGTAAACTTATCAAATAACGAGCAGGATACTTTGGGATGGGTAAAATTGATAATAGAAAATTAACAAAATAAAAAAGAAACTCAATTTTGAGGAAATATCTGCAAAAACTAGAAAAGTTATTAAAAGGCGAAGGCTCAAACATGAGGTTGTTGAGGAAGCTATACATAGCGACATAAGTTTACAACTGTCTGTCATTCCGGGCTTGACCCTGAATCCAGTGCTTTTCTGGATTCCCGCTTCCGCGGGAATGACATATTCGTATCTGATTAATGACGCTGTGTATAAACAGTGGGCAAGGAAACAGGTACATTAAAAAATCATGGAAGGAAAAGACAAGCCTCCAAAATTCCTAGATCATGCAACTACTACCTGGCTTGCCTCTGAATCAGGTAATCCCGCCTCAAATAACGGACTTGTCCCTTTCGGCTGGGCAGTAATGGAGATTATATCCTGAAACTTTATGAAGCTGGAAAACGAACTAAAGCACTTAAAAAATCATTAATGGATTCGAAAACGACAAGGAATGAATTCTGCACGGACAAACGATCCCAGTTCAAGACATCCTGGGACATGGTTTGTCCGTGCCACCCTTGCAAGTTTAAAATTTCTATGCCTTTGGCGTTAATTATAAAAACGAATCAGCATAAATACCACTTGTAAGTTGGCATGAATATTTGTAAAATATTTATGCTAGTTATAAGCATACTATTGTGGAGAATATATATGTCTAGAACAACCATAACATTACCCAATTCCTTGATAGATGAATTAATGTCGACCATTGAGGCAAAAAGCAAGACGGAGGCTGTAATAAAGGCTATTAAAGACGAAATACGGCTAAAAAAAATGGAACGAATAAAATCTATGGCAGGCAAGATGGAATTTATAAAGTCCGCAGATAAGCTCAGGCACGAAGATGAAAGGCTCGGATAAGATCCTCGTTGACACCTCTGCGTGGATTGAGTTTTTCAGGAAGAAAGTCCCTTACCATAAAATCGTTCTGGAATTGATAGACAGCAGTCGCATTTGCTGTACTGGTATTGTGCTTGCCGAGTTAATACAGGGCGCAAAGTCACAGAAGGAACTCGATGTGTTAAAGGAATTCTTACACGTATTTGACTTTCTCCCTGATTCCACCGAACTATGGGAAAAAGCAGGTGAATTGTCTTTCTCGTTGCGCCTGAAAGAGGAAATAGTCGGGCTTGCAGACTGTTACATTTCAGTAATGGCGAGCTCAAATAAGGTAAAACTCCTTACCCTTGATAAACACTTTGATGTTATCAGGAAGGAAATTGAATTAAATCTCTATACTTTTAGATAATTAAATTGGGTGGCATGGACAAACCATGTCACCGTACGCCTTGAACGGGGATCGTTTGTCCATGCATGTTTGAATACACACATTGATATGGAATGTGCAACACTGACAAACAGAGTTTGTCAGTGCCACCCTGTTGAACGCATAAAAAAATGAAAAATCCTATACAACCAAATTACAATACAACCCAGCAACACAGAAAAACCATTCGTCATTATAATGTTCCATGCCATGCGCATTTTTTAACGTTTTCCTGCTATCAGGGTCTTCCATTGTTGAGTAAAGATAGAACGAGAAATTGGCTTATTGAATCAATTATCATGGCTAAAGAGAAATATCAATATGCCCTGTGGGCATACGTAATCATGCCAGAACATGCTCACCTCTTGGTTTATCCGTTGGTTGAGAATTACAACATTTCTCTGTTTTTAAAAGCTATTAAACAGTCAGTAGCGAGAAGGGCGAAACATTATTTGGAGAAAAATGATCGTACTTGGCTGGATAAATTAACTGTTAAACTCGGATCAAGGGAGGTTTTTAGATTCTGGCAAGCCGGTCCTGGCTACGACCGAAATATCACAAGCAAAGACGAACTCCTGGAAAAGATCAACTATATGCACAGGAATCCGGTACGCAGAGGACTTGTCCTTAATCCACAGGAATGGAAGTGGTCAAGTGCAGGTTGGTATGCAGGAGAAAGAGAGGTTGTTTTAGCAGTTGATAAAATGAATCTATGAATAAATAGCAAAAAAGGGTGGCACGGACAAACTTTGTTTGTCCGTGCTTATTCGAATACGTGCATTAATACGGATGATAAAACACTGACAAACAGAGTTTGTCAGTGCCACCCAAAAAGGTGGAAGAAGTAGAAAAGTATGTGGATAGGGAGAAAATCTCTTCATTGACTGGAAGGGTGGCATGGACAAACTTTGTTTGTCCATGCATTCTTGAATAAGTAATATTACTATAGAATACGTTGGAGATAATAAAATGGTCAGGGCTATGATAATTTCTGTGGGCGGGACGACAGCGCCGATTATAAAATCCATTACAGAATACCGGCCGGAATTTGTGTCCTTCCTCGCCTCTCAGGATACCTGCGACTATGTACCGGAGATTAAAAAAGGGATACAGGAAGCAGGGCACAGCATAAAAAACGAAACAACCCTCGCTGATGATGTCAACGACCTCTACCACTGCTTCGGCAAGGCGGAAGAGGCTGTTAAACGTGTGTTGTCAAAGGGCTACCGCAGCGATGAGGTTATTGTGGACTATACCGGCGGGACTAAGAATATGTCCGTCGCCCTCTCCCTTTCTGCCATTACACACGGATTTAGCTTTTCGTATGTAGGAGGGGCAGAAAGAACAAAGGGTGGTGTGGGGATCGTCATCAATGGTAAGGAAAAGGTCTGCAAGAGCGTTAACCCCTGGGACTTTCTTGCCATAGATGAACGGAAGAAGATATCCTTCTTGTTTAATACCAACCAGTTCAAGGCGGCGAAGGAGTTGGCCGATGAAGCATTGGAAAAGAGCACCAGATACAAAACGGTATTTAAAAAATTGAGCTTTCTTATTGATGGTTACTACAACTGGGACCTGTTCAGACACGGCGACGCAAAGGGGAAATTTGAAAGGGCACGGATAGAGGAACTCTTGGAAACAGAAGACGAAAGAATACGATTGTTTGCAAAGGCCACCCTTCAGCTAAAACCACAGCTGGAACTACTTTCTCAACAACGAAGACAGCCTGACAGGTTGTTTATCCTGGATATATTCTCAAACGCAGAACGACGCTTTGACGAGGGAAAAATAGATGACGCCATAGTGCGGCTCTACAGGGTCGTTGAAATGCTCGCCCAGGAAAGGTTACTGGACAAACATGGGGTAGATACAAGTAATGTGAGTGAGGAAAAAATACCGCAGCAGGTGAGGGATGCATTTATTAGTAAATACAAAGACAAAAAAGATGGAAAGATAAAGATACCACAAAGCACCGCATTTGAATTACTCGAAGTGCTGGGGGATGACCTGGGTAAGGAATTTCATAAACGGTTACCGCAATTCCGCCAGATTCAATCACAGAGAAACAATTCGTATCTTGTCCATGGATTTGACTGTGCAGGTGAAAATACCTACCTGAAATTCAAGGAATTTATCCTGGATCTCAACATATTCAGGGCAGAAGACGTAATAGTATTTCCCAGATTAAATATATAAATTAACTGTTAAACTCAGGTCGAGAGAGGTTTTTAGATTTTGCCAAACCGTACTGGCCACGATCGAAATATCACAAGCAAAGGTGAACTCTTTGAAAAAATTCACTATATGCACAGAAATCCAGTGCGTAGAGGACTTGTCCTTAATCCACAAGAATGGAAGTGGTCAGGTGCGGGTTGGTATATAGAAGAAAGAGAGGTTGTTTTAGCTGTTGATGAAATAAATCTTTGAGTAGTGAAAAAGAGTGGCACGGATAAGCTGGTTTATCCGTGCTTTCTGGAAAACTTGTAAATAGTTATCTACTAAATCAGGAACTCAAAACAACACTGAAAAACCATTCGCTATTGAAAATGGAATAGCGAAACACGGACAAACAAAGTTTGTCCGTGCCACCCACTTGTTATGGGTTCAACGTTTTGCGCAGTTCATAGAATAGGGCGAACGATTACGTGATGAAAAAGGTCTTAATTCTTACCGTTGGCGGTTCGCATGAACCTGTAGTTAAATCGATACGTGATAACAAACCTGATTATATTGTATTTCTCTGTTCCGATGACCTCCCAACAACAAAAGGGTCTTATATTCAAATTACCGAAAGAGTAGAAGTGAGGGATAAAACCGACCCCTCAAAAAAATCTTTTCTTCCGGGGATTCCTTCGCAGTGTAATTTAAAAGATGGCTCGTGGGAATGCGTAAAGATAAAAGATTTTGATAATCTCAATGACTGCTATCAGATAAGCAAAAAGAAAGTAACGGAAATACGGTTGAGACTTAATCCTGATAAAATAGTTATCGATTATACCGGCGGCACAAAGAGCATGACTGCCGGACTTGCCTCTGCCGCTCTGGATGACGGTACCTGTGAATTTGTTCTCGTTGCCGGAACGAGGGCAAATCTCGATAAAGTGACGGACAAAACCGAATACATCAGACCAATTGCAGTTTACGACACACTGGCAAATAAAAATCTTGCGTTGGCGGAATCTTTACTCGCCAGATTTGACTTTTCGGGCGCTATAAACCTGCTGGAGTCATCAATTAAACTTTCCCTGAGCAACGAGAAGAATCAGGAAATTCAAACATATTTGAACATATGCAAAGGCTTTGATGCTTGGGATCGCTTTGATCACGTCTCGGCGTATCAATACTTGAATCCCTACAGAAAATATTTCGTGGACTATGTAATTCCTCTTGAAAAGATAAAAACCGATGTTGAGAATAATGTCTTAAGTTATATTATTGCAGAAGATATTCTTTTTAATGCCGAGCGCAGGGCAAATCAGGGTCGTTATGAAGATGCAATTGGGCGGATATATCGGTCATTGGAACTTGTGGCTCAAATACGGCTTAAAGCCCAATACAATCAGGATACAGGAAATATAGCACTGGGACAGCTATCTACATTAAGGGAAGAATTTAAAACAAAATTGGAAAAACACCGAAATGAAGAAAATAAAATACAAATAGGTCTCATGCAGGGCTATGAACTGCTGTCAGAATTAAACGACCCTGTTATTCATCCGTGGCACCAGAAATGTAAAAACAGGATAAAAGACTTTCTCAAATACAGGAATGAGAGTCTTTTTGCTCATGGACTTAAAGCAATTGCTTGTGATGTCTACAACAACATCTCCCCCGCAATCATCGAACTGCTCCGACAACTGATAGATAGTTTATATAAAACGGACAAAAAGAAAAGAATTGAATTAATACAGTTTCCCAATGATTTAAAAAGCATAGGTAATTCAATGAAAGTTACGTAAATTTATAATTATTTAGCTAAGGCGGGAGCAGGTTTGTAACCTGCTCCCATCTATTTTAAATATTCTGATGTTAAGCTTGAGAAAAAATGTTGGGGTTCAATTTACAAAATTGAACCCGCAACGAGTGATTAGACAAAAAGTTATCAATAATTAATAAACCATGAAGATACCCTATAAACGCTTTACCTTTATTTTTGAGGCGGAAGAGGAAATATATCTTCCTTCATACAAAGGGTCAACCTTCAGAGGGGCATTCGGCACACAGTTCAAAAAGGTTGTCTGCGCCCTGAAGAAAGGGGATTGCCGTGACTGCCTGCTCAAACAAAGATGTGTCTATGCATATATCTTTGAATCTTACTCTCCTGATGAAGCCAACATCCTTGGTAAGGTAAATGCCATACCCCATCCATTTATTATAGAACCACCTGAGGAAGAGAAACAACGGTATCTCGCAGGACAGACATTTTCCATGGGTCTCATACTCATTGGCGATGCGATACAATACCTGCCCTATTTTATTTACACCTTTGGTCTGCTGGGGAAAAATGGCATTGGAAGGGGAAGGGGAAGTTGCCAGCTTCAGAAGGTGCATACGGTCAGCCCCCGGGGCGATACGCAATCAATTTACCGTTCCAAAACCCGTAAAGTCGAATCCTTCAGCGAAGAATACATAGACTTACGTCCGTCTATCCTTGCCATAATGGAGGAAAATGTTTCCGACTCCGTACATGATGCCCCTGAAGAAATTACCTTGAGATTTCTCACTCCTACCCGTCTCAAGTATGACGGTAAACTGACGATTGACCTGGAATTTCATGTCTTCATCAGACAACTCCTGAGACGACTGTTTTTACTCAGGCATTATCACTGTAAAAAAAGTCCGGCAGATGAGGGCTATCACCGCATGCTTATCGATAAGGCACGTACAATAAGTATAAAGGAAACAAACCTTAGATGGCATGACTGGGAACGGTACTCACGAAGGCAGGATACAAGGATGAAGCTCGGCGGGTTCGTAGGAAATATCGTATATACCGGCGCTATTTCGCCTTTTTCTCCTTTCATTGAGGCAGGAAAGATACTCCACGTTGGAAAGGGAACAAGTTTTGGACTGGGAAAATACATAATCTCGTATGATGAAACAGCAACGATCTTTGGTCACAAAGGAGGATGAAATCCCCACCTCACTTGTCATTCCGAGCGGAGCGAGGAATCTTAGGATTCATCAGTACACTCGGAACAAGGATTTCTCCCGGAGCTTGTCCTGAGCAAAAGATTTCTCGTCACTTCGTTCCTCGAAATGACAAAAGCGAAGGGGTCGAAATGACAGTTACGGAGGGAATGTTTCTGAAATATTTCTTTTTTGGTATTTTACTTCTCATGAAAGTAAAATACTTCCATGCAAAGAGATCTTTATATTGTGGCATACGATATATGCACATCCAAACGTCTTAACCGGGTAAGGTATTTCCTGAAGGGTTTCAGCACGGGCGGCCAGAAGTCTGTATTTGAGTGTTTCCTTACACAGGGCGAGCTGAGAGAGGTTATTGTCGGCGTATCAAGTATTATTGATGAAAGTACAGACCGGATTCATATCTTTTCCCTGGACGGGAGAAGCAGGTCTCATACCCTTGGTGCAGCAGTGCCTCCAAAAGACCCGGAGTTTTTTTATTTCGGTTAAATGATACGTAATTGTACAGGAATTTTCGTTTTATGTAAGCGATTTTCGGGGTGGCGCAGGCAAACCATGTCCCAGTATGTTTTAAACTGGGATCGTTTGTCCGTGCATGTTTGAATACACGCAACGATAAGGATTGCGGAACACTGACAAACAGAGTTTGTCAGTGCCACCCTCATGGCATTCGTTTGTTGAGGACGTCATCTTAAAAAACGCACCATTGGTAAACACCGCAATGAGACATGCATCAGTATTGAAAGAAAACCGGCAGAACATCATGGTTGTGAAAAATAATATTAATGAAACTATAGAATCTGTGGACAAGGGGAAAAAGAAACAGGGTGGCACGGACAAACTTTGTTTGTCCGTGCATAATGAAATATTGCAAGGAATTTCAATCAGGTAGCCGCATCCCTTTAGGGTGCGCTTCTGGGGCATATATAAAAGAGTTTATCACAAGTTCCACGCAGGCTAAAGTCATGCGGCTATCATGTGTAGTTGCCGGAAGGCATAAATTTCGAATTATTACAACGATACCATGGGCACCTTATATATCGACAGAAAGGGTTATCATATAAAACTCGACGGTGAATCAATCGCCTTTTACCTGGACGGGGAAAGGGAGGGCATCGTTCCTATAAGGCCTCTCAACCGGGTAATAATAGCCGGTAGTAATACGATAGAAACAAGTGTACTCCACAAACTTGCAGACAACGGTTGTAACGTTATATTCCTGTCAGGCAGGGGGCTTCAATACAGAGGCATCCTCACCGGCCGCATCCATAATAACGGCATGCTGAGGGTCAAACAATACGAAAAGTCCCTGGACAATGATTTTGCTATAACGGTATCGAAAGAAATTATCATTGAAAAGATAGGGCAGCAAAGCAGATTTCTTGGAGAGGCTATAAAAATCAAGGGTAGGGACAATGTGAAGGCGACATTTTGTAATGTCTTTGGTATTCTTGAGAATATTTTAAGGGGGATTACCTCAGGATGTGAGTCCCTTGAGAGTCTGAGAGGATATGAGGGCGCTGCTTCAAATGCATATTTCTCCGCATTTACCGAACTGTTCCCGGAGTCCCTTGGGTTTAAAACCCGGACCAGAAGGCCACCGAAAGACCCGGTAAATGCAATGCTGTCACTCTGCTATACGCTGATTCATTATGAAGCAGTGAGGGAGATACAGGTTGCAGGGCTTGATCCCACGATTGGCTTTTATCATTGCTTTGATTACGGGCGTGAATCCCTTGCCTGTGACCTGATTGAACCGTTTCGACCCATGGCAGACCGATTCGTGTGGGAGATGTTTAAAGATGGAAAATATACCCCCAAAAATTTCGTGCAGGAGAATGACGGCGTTTATTTAAAGAAAGATGCCAGGAAGGAGTTTTATCCGGTTTACGAAGCATGGGTTGAACCGGTGAGAAAAGACATTGCCAGGAAGATACGGGATATTTCAGTGAGGATCATGGATGGAAAGAACACTTTACCTGAATGAAAATACGACCCTCAACGTTATGAGAGACGGCCCTTCCCTTGTGGTAAAGGAAGGGGGAAAGTCCGGCAGGCGCGTGCCTGCAAGGATGATTCAACGGGTGATCATTACCGGGAATATTAAACTGGAAACCAGTTTGATAACCCTCTTTACCCAAAATAATGTTCCGGTAACATTCCTTGACAGGAAGGGCAACCAGATAGCGGTAACTCTGCCGTATAAACAGTATCTGCCGGAACAGTATAAAGATCAAAAGGTATTCCTTGAGTCGGATTATACTACCCAGCGGTTTATGACCTTTCTGAAGGCATATCGCCAGAGGGTCCAGATTGACGTCCTGAAACGGCTTTTGAAAAGGCAGATGCCGGATCACTATATCACGGTCGGTCTCAAAGAACAAGAATATCAGCAAGTAATAGATAATGCGACATCGCCGTATCATGAAATATTTCAACTCATTCGTAATGCCGTTTCCGCCCTCTTTGTGGAAATGGTTGTAGGCAAATTACTATCGTCTGACCTCGACCCTCATATGGGAGTGATGCACAGGAGGCGCGATTTTGGCCTTGCCCTGGACATTTGCTACATACTTGGCCCCGAGATTGATATCCAATCCATTCAATTCTTTTGTGGGAAAAGGGGCGTTGGCCATCGTAGAAGCAAAGGGATATCGTCTGAAGATATAAAGGCAATAGCTGTACGTTTTGAAAATAGGAAAGACGTTTTAGTAACCATGACAGAGCATATTATTGACGGTATATTTGAGCTTATCAGGGAACTGAGGTTCGGTGGGGAATTGAGGCATTATTTATAATTTAATCGTAAATTATGAAGAGCAATTATATTGTCTGCTACGACATTACGAATGAAAAAAGGCTAAAGAAGGTCTTTAAAACGCTCTCGGGGATCGGCACGCATATCCAGTATTCGGTGTTTTTTTGTAAACTTGCCTGGCCGGAATTAACGGAATTGAAGGAAAAACTTAAAGACATAATTGATGGTAACGAAGATGATATACGGATTTACCCACTACCATCTCGTAGTAAATTTGTGGCGCTTGGTCAGGGAGACAGGGTTCCGGAAGGAGTGGAGATATTTTTATGAAATATTTCAGGAATATTTTCAGGCTAACTTTTAGGACGTCCGCTATAGTAAAAACTCGATTTTGTAAATACTTGTCAATACAAGAGAAAGGAAAGGGGTGCCGTATGAATGAAGACCTGTAATAGAAGGGATTGCGACACATTGCTCCCACCCCACTTGCTTTAGGTCGGGGTATGAATGAAGACCTGTAATAGAAGGGATTGCGACTTGTAGGCCAAGTGCGAATTTCAAGGGTCTTTTTGTATGAATGAAGACCTGTAATAGAAGGGATTGCGACACGTTGCGCAACCACCATCTACCGGCAACCCCTCGTATGAATGAAGACCTGTAATAGAAGGGATTGCGACAAGCCTAAAGCCTTGTAATGCTGTCTATTGCGATTGTATGAATGAAGACCTGTAATAGAAGGGATTGCGACATAAAAAATGGCAATATCTGTAGCCCCCTGCCAGTATGAATGAAGACCTGTAATAGAAGGGATTGAAATAAGGAGAGAGGATGGACGAGGGAGAAGGCATGAAGGACGAAAGAGGAGGGAGGGGGAAGGAGGGAACATGGGTGAAGAAAAAGAAACGAGAAGGATAGAACGTGTGAGAGATTTAGAGGTTTATAAGTTGGCGTTTGAAACTGTAATGGAGATATTTGAAATATCGAAAAGTAGACTCTTTCTGTAGAAGCTAGCTGATTGCCTTTCGTCTGTCGTCCCTCGTCCATCACCTTAATGTGTCTCATAAGGAATTATTGCCCCAATGGAGAAGGGATTGCGACTTGCAATAATCATAAAGGGCTGTTTGTCAATTCATAGACGATGTTGTATTTTGCAGTTGTTTTTTGACGGTCATTTCAGTATCTTTTATCACCACATTCAAGTTTGGCAAAATTCAAAAATCCAAAACAAAAAAGATTTGACCATTGGGTATTTTCAGGTGAAATATAACCTCAATGTACCTTTTGCCATAATTGGGGGCAGTCAGGCTTATGACCTGCTCCGGAGAGGCAGTGTCCAGGGGGAAAAGGATTGGTGAGATCCAGACGCCCTTTGGACCTTCACAACCGATATATCATATTCAGGACACATCGGGTGAGATGCTTTTCCTTTCGAGGCACGGAGAAAAGGGATACAGCCTCACAGCCCCTTTTGTTAATTATCGGGCGAACATTTATGCCCTCAAAGAACTCGGGGTCAAACAGATTATTTCGTGGTCAGGTCCGGGGGCTATGAATACATCCTATCAAATCGGTGAATATGTCATTATCGACGATGTCGTGGATGAGACACACGGCAGGGAATCTACGTTTTATAAAAATCAGGGTATAGGATTTATCCGTCAATCACCGGTCTTCTGTACGACATTACGGGAATGTATCAAAAATTCATTAAAAAATCTAAAAATTAATTTTTCCGGTAAGGGTACCTATGTATGCACTCAAGGACCTCGTTTGGAAACGCCCGCGGAGATAAGAAAATATAAGTTCTATGGGGGTAATCTGGTCGGCATGACCCTTGTGCCAGAGGTCTTTTTAGCAAAGGAACTGGAGTTGTGTTATGCCGCCATCTGCTATGTCACCAACTACGCAGAGGGGGTTGTTGACAGGCCATTTAAGGCTGGAGAATTATTTGAGGGACTTTCCAGCGACGCCGACCGTAAGGCCGTGGAAAACGCCGTATCCCGTTTCCCTATTATCATAAAAGAGATTGCACAAAATATAGGACAACAAAGTACACTGTGCCAATGCCAGTCTTTGATGGAACGTTATAAAAAACGCGGGAATATTGGGCCAGATTGGCATGGTTGGGTGACGAATTATTAGCAGCCCCTTGCCTTTTTTCCGCAAGCAAAACATTTTATCATGCCATTTTATATAAATTATTTTACAGGGGGAGATGATAGGATATGTTGAAATATACCGATGAATGGTTACAGAAGTATAAACAGCAAAAAGGGCCAATCATATGGAATGCGCTTGGCCTTGCAACTTTTTTCATTATTCTGTGGGGATCTCAGGCTTTTTTTTCTGGTTGTGCCACAACCGGTCCTGAAAAAAAACAAAAGGCGGTATCAAGCATTGAAGAATTCCGCAAAGAACTGTCGAAGAATCTCAATCAGGTAACTGAGACTCTTACGGCGCTGAACCAGATTGCAAAAACCGGAGAGGGAGATCTTTACAAGCCTTATAAAAATTTTGTAAAACAACTGGACCGTACAACAGAAAACTCGCGCAATATGAGTAAACATGCTGATGATATGGCTATGAAAGGGAAACAATATTTCGATACCTGGGAGAAAGAGTTATCAAACATCATCAATTCAGAATTACGTTCAAAGGGAAAAGAACGGCGCGGGGAAGTGAGCAATACATTTAGCCGTATCACAAACCTGGCGCAAAAAGTGCAGAGTACGTATCAACCTTTCATTAGTGATCTGACAGATATAAAAACAGCGCTTGGCAATGATCTTACCACAACGGGGATTGTAACACTAAAACCCTATATTACAAAGGCAAACGAAAATGCAAAAACAGTAATGGCAAAACTCCAGGAATTAGCCGATGAGGTTGATCGTGTTACAAATGCCTTATCGTCAAGAGTGGGACTATCGATAGAATAAGTCAGCGATGAGTTTCAGCCATTCAACACTCAAAGATAAAGTATAATGCTTGAAAGGATGAAAACGAACGCAGCTATTTTGAGAGTTTACCAACATCGTTCAAATTTAATGCAATTGTTGAATAAAATATTACTATGCTCATGATAAGGTCGAAGTATCTCATTCTCAATCCGGAAAGATGTATTGAGAACGGGGCGGTGGCCGTTAACGGTACAAAGATATACCGCACTGGCACCTTTGACGAAATCAAGGCGCTTGCCGGGATTGATAAGATTATTGATTTGGGAAATGCCGTAATCATTCCGGGATTTATCAACATTCATACCCACCTTGATTTAACCAGCCTGCATAATCACATTAAACCAACGAATAATTTTACCCACTGGGTCTTTCAATTAATAGGGGCAAGGATACGATGGAAAGAAGGGGACTATACCTCGTCGATAGAAAAAGGGATTAAGCTTTGCATTGAGGCAGGTACTACCACGGTTGCAGACATTGCCAATACTGAGTATTCTTTTTCTGTATTAAAAAAGAGTCCTTTACGTAAGGTTGTTTATAAAGAAGTCATTGACCTGAATCCCGACCATGCAAAGGATGTTCTTGCAAAAATTCAATCTGAATTGTTAACGCATGAATATGGAACAGATATTTTGTTTCGTGCAGGGCTCTCCCCCCATGCGCCGTATTCCGTTTCGAAGGAGTTATACGAGGCAGTGGCTCGATTTGCCAGACAGACGGGTATGTTTCTTTGTACACACATTGCAGAGACACAGGACGAGATTGAATTTCTGGCAAAGGGCACGGGGAATTTTCCCGCCTTTTTACGGCAGTTGCGTGCTATGCCAGCGAACTGGCAACCACCGGGACTTACTCCCATAGAATATCTGAAGGGAACAGGGATTTTAGATAATCATCCGATCCTTATCCATTGCAATTATATTACCGAAGAAGAAATCTCCCTGATGAAATTTTTCAGGGCAAGTGTTGCGTTTTGTCCCAGGAGCCACCGTTTTTTTGGACACACAAACCATCCCGTACGGAAGCTGTTGGAAGCAGGGATCACTGTCGGACTGGGCACCGACAGTCTGGCAAGCAACGACACCTTAAGCATCCTGGACGAGATGAAATTCTTATCTCTTCACTATGCTATTTCACCACAAACCTTACTCTCTATGGCTACGATAAATGGGGCAAAGGCGCTTGGCCTTGAATCACACGTGGGACAAATCAGGGAGGGTTTTGAGGCAGACCTCTGTGGAATCAGATTGCCGGATGGTAGTCAAAAGGATGTTTACAGCCAACTTTTCGATGCCGCCTCAAAAAATATATTTACCCTCATTTCCGGCAGTATTTGCTATCAGGCATCTTCCATCTAAAGGTGTTATAAACTTTCTGGCGCGTCTACGTCGCAACTCTGATTGAAAATTATGACGGGTACGGTTCATTGCAAGTCTTTAGCCAATACGCACACACGCCTTACCTTACAGGTATCATCCCAGAGGTGTGACGGTATTTGGTTCAGCATCTTCCAGTAATCCTTATCGATTAAAGGTATAAGCTTGTTTAATGCCGATATGATATTAGATACATAGGCAGAGTCCCTGATCAATGATTCTGTAAGCGGACAGTAGTCATCGATGAGCAGTTCTAATTCATCATTATCTGTTAAATTTGGATAGAAGGGATACAAGCGGCAGGCAATGGGACGATGCGTGTGGATAAAGCATTGTACGCCATCGGTAAAGTTGCAGGTATTGCCAATAATTTCGAGGGCGCCTTTCGGTAACTTGAGCGTTTCATTGCATATATGTTTGCCGCTCCGTGTAAAGATAAATTCATTCTCATACGGCAAGAGCACGGACAACGGCTTCTGTTCGCACCTGCCATCACATTTTTCTATGCATGACATGAAACCAAAATTTGTTGCATAAATTTCATGATACACCGTAAATAGCTTTTCTTTATCCATAAATACTATATTTTTTGTAAAAGTATTATTTTTCCATTCCATACGTCCATGCCAGAATGCTGCCATCCATGTACTTCACATTGCTAAATCCTGCATTTTTTAAGATGCGATAGGCCTGTGCAGCTCGCAGGCCTGCACGGCAGTAAGTGATAATTTCCCCGGAGATGTCGAGTTCATGAGCCCGTGATGCAAGTTTATCCAGGGGAATGTGTTTAGATCCCTTGATATGGCCGCTCTTATACTCTAAGTCTGTCCTTACATCAAGCAATACAAAATCCTCGTTTCGATCCAGCCTTTCTGCAACCTGATGGGGAAGGATGCCCTCCGTCTTTCCAGATAATTTATTGCCCAAAACATTGGCAGCCACAATAATAGCATCCATGGACATGGCGTAAGGAGGGGCATAGGCCAGGTCGAGCTTGGAGATTTGGTCAACCGTTGCGCCAAAAGTAAGAGCTGTTGCGATAATATCAATGCGTTTATCGACCACACCTTCCCCAACGATTTCTGCTCCCAGGAGTTTTTTTGTAGTCTTATCGGCAATGAGTTTGATAATAATGTCCCTTGTCTCAGGGTAGTAATGGGCCTTATCTCCTGCCGGGACAATAGCAGATTCGACCAGAAACCCTTCCTTTACGGCCTCCCGCTCGGAGAGACCTACCTTTCCGACATTCAATTCAAAAATCTTTACAATCAAGGTCCCCAGGACACCCCTAAAGGTATCAGAGCCACCTGTTGCATTGATAGCGGCAACACGTCCCATTTTGGCTGCTGTTGAACCTAACGCAATCCACGCTGGTTTGCCAGTTACTAAATGGATATTTTCTGCGCAATCCCCAACAGCATATACCCCAGGGATGTTTGTCTCCATACGCTCATTTACCTTTATGGCCCGTGCTGTGCCAATCTCTATACCAGACTCCTGAGCCAGTTTGATATTGGGTTTTATGCCGATGGAGAGAATAACCATGTCTGCAGGCAACTGCCGTTTGTCAGTAATAACTTTTATTACCGTATTGTCATTTCCCTCGAAGGACTTTACACCATCCGATGTGATGATCTCGATGCCTTTTCCCATTAAGTACTTCTGAACAATTGATGCCATATCCTTGTCCAGCGGGGGCAAGATTTGATCCAGGAGTTCAACAACGGTCACCTTAATACCTCGCAGAACCAGATTTTCCACCATTTCCATACCAATAAGTCCGCCACCCACGATTACAGCGTTTTTTACCTGCCCGCCATCCACAAAAGCCCGTATCTTTAATGTGTCATCAATCGTTCTTAACGTAAAGATGTTATTCAGAGAAATGCCTGGGAGGGGAGGAACAATGGGTTGTGCCCCTGTGGCAATGATGAGCTTGTCATAATCGAAGACAAGTTCTTGGCCCTTTTCAATGTCCCTGGCCCTTACCTGTTTGGACATGGTGTCAATGGCCGTTGCCAGATGCCTGGTAAGGACGGTAATGTTATGCATGTTCTTAAAATAGATCGGTTCCCGAAGGATGAGTTTTTTTGAATCCCTGATGATATCCCCGATAAAATAGGGCATGCCACAACCCGCGTAGGAGATGTATTGTTCGTCTGTTATGACAGTAATTTTCATCGCAGGCGACTCACGCCGTGCCTTGGCCGCCGCCTTCATCCCGGCCGCGACACCGCCAATGATTATCAGATGTTTGACATTGTTTACCATAGTTGTCTCAATTCATAGTTTTGCAAAGCCGCATCCAAATCCCCCCTAAAAAGGAAGAGAAAGGGGTTGTAAAATTTGTAAAAAAGAAATTTTTAAAAGGTGGTACTACAAGAATTACTGAGAAGTGTTATTATCATATCAGAAAAGCGTAAAGAAACAATCAAGAAAAATCCACAGTAAACCTTGTATCTTTAACCTGGTATTTTCTTGACAATGCGTTTGTTTGTGGTAGATTTACCCTGAAATTTGCGGATGGTTTTTGCTGATTTCTGAAAAGCAAAAATATACGAAAAGAGCAAAACCCTGGGAGAACAGGGGACGCAAAGGGAGGGTCTTTAGCTTACATGGATGTAAAAAAGACAACCTTACTTCCAAAAAAGATAGCCTTACTGCCGAAGATTTCTATAGAATATCCTGGCGGTAAGGCTTTTTTGTTTTCTTGACGTATCATCAAGAGAAGAAACTAAACTCATATTTTAAGAATCGGAGGGTTTTATGAAGAAGCCAATGATTTTGAAGCAGGGCATTAGGAATGCTTTTAGAGCCATAAAGAAAATTTCTTTGCCTTTCTGTTTGGCCGCGATTATGGGATTCTCTGGATGTAGTTCCCGGGAATTTAAGAGTGGACTGATATATAAAGAATGGACAAGAACCATGTCTGAAGAAGGTATTTTCCCCGTCTTCCCTCCCCGTGAAGATGTGCAGGCAGGAGACATTTGGCTGCTTCCAACACATCCGTATGAAACTGAGTTAATTGAACAGGTAGGGGGATTAGGCAAGGCAGGGATCTGGGTTACCAATGTTCTCTATGAATTAAAATCCATGAATGGTACGTCAACCCTGGCAAATGATTTTTATACAAACCGTTTTTCGTTTCCAAGCACAACGGATGCCATGAAAAAATCCATTTCTAAGGATGAAGCGCACTTGGCGGATGTCTCTATAATGCCGGTTGCAACAAGTGATCAGGATGTTTTTACCGGTGGTGATTGTAACCGGTTAAGGCAAGTGGCTTTTCCCGAATTTACCGTTACCAACATTACGCAAGCCGATGTAAATGCATTAGTCCCGATTGAATATTTAAATGTCGCCCTTGGATTTTCATTGAATAAAATAGGGGAGGTTTCTTTAAAAATTCCCTCAGCAGAGTCTTATGCTATTCCTGCCAGGCTACTTACAGATATTTTCTTTCGAACTGATTCATTAAAACTCGGGAAAGAAAACAATTTTATTCTTGAACCGTATGATTATAAAATTGCAACGAACAGTGCCGAAGGAATTAGAGGAATTTCTGGTATAAACTATATAACTTTGAAGTTGGCCCGGTCACAGTTTAATGAAGCAGGCAGGGAAATATTGGAGAATCGATCTCTATCTGCCGAATTCATTGAAAAGATTAAAAAGGATAGCGATTACATTTGGATAGCGGTAATTAATGAAGTGTATTATGCCAGGGCAATCGATATGAATATTCGGAAAAGAAGGTTTGGCGGTGGCGCCGCAAACGTTCAACCTATTACAACAAAGATGCTGAAGGAATTAGATAGGCTAACAAAGATTAGAGCCTCTAAAGAATCGAAAACCACCGGAACGCAGCCAAAAAAGGGCAAGGAAAAGACAACAATACCACAGGAACCAGAAGCTGAAGGAACTTCAACAGCAGGAGTGGAAACATCAGCGCCATCATTAACTTCTCCCACTATAGAAGACACAGAAGGACGGACTATTGTTGAGAATATAGAGATAACAGAAGAAGATGATGCGTTCTCACTGGCAAAGAAAATAAATGAGTACAACAAAAACTTGGGAAATCAGTCGGTTCCGGGTGGGTCTGTTAACGTGGTGTCTGCCTCAGATACTGCGGTTGGTTTGCGGCGTTTCTTTGATAGGCCTATAGCTGTTGGCGTTCGCGGTGTGATTTTCAAGGTGAATCTCAAAAAATCTACAGAGAAAGAATTATATATAGAATCAATAGAGGTAAATCGTTTAAATTGAGGCGGGCTTAGCGGTGTAACAGAATAATATTTCCATCATTGCTTGTGGAGTATAGTTCTGTTCACCAATGAAATCTATTGCGGGTCTATAAATGTACGCTTGGAAGATAACCGGCGTTATCATAGTTAATGGGGGGATTCTTTTCGGATTGATTCAGCAACCGGGAGAGTAACAATGAGAAAACATATTTTTGTCAGCGTGCTATTTTCAATATCAATTATTACCGGATGCACGGGCAATAAAATGCAAACAAGAAACATTTACGAAAACACCAAAATACAAACGTATCTGGCTTATAGTGACCTTGCCCGGATATCACATCTCTCATTAAAAAACGATGGTTATCTTATTGGTATTGAAAAAAGGGAAAGAGAATCATTGGGAGGAATTCCACAGCGGCATTATCCGGACCGATTTTCACTCATTCCTGAATTAGATGAAAATAGTGAAAACAGTCAAATTAAGGAGGCGATACAGAAAAGAAATAAAAATTTTGTGAAATATACAAAGTACTGCACGGCAATGTTAATAACTCATATTGCGCGTTATTTTGAAGAACCGGATAACAGTCCTTTTAATACACACAGAAAGCCATACTTTCTTTATAATGCCTATGACGTTTATAAGAATGATAACTTAAATTACGAGGATGGATATGAGGCGCTTGAACGCTTAAAAGAAAGGCTGGTAAGTGATTTAACGGAAAAAGTGCAGGCATGGCGTAAAGAGCCGGAAAAGCAGGAAAGGCCATATTCTCACATTATTGTTTTTCCTATGGGTTGGAATAACAATCAGCAGGAATCAATATATCGCTATAATACCATACTTGATAATATTAAAGAGGTTGCCAGGAAAGAGCAAAACGATTGCTTTAAACCTCTTGTAATTGGTTTTACATGGCCTTCCGTATGGTTCGGAATAGAAAATAGTTGGCTGAAAAAAAACACCTCATTTCTTTTCAGTTATTTTACCAAATAAGACGATGCGGATGAAATTGGATGTACGCTGGCAAATTGGATTATTCATAACGTTGTATTGCCGGCAAAAGAAGAATTTAAGGACTATTGTGAGAAAGAATATAAAAAAGATTTTAGTCCCGGGATTGTTGCCATAGGTCACAGCATGGGAGCGCGTCTCCTTTCTCAGGCAATTTTTAGTAAGGAATATATAAAACCTGAATTGCGCAATAGTTCATCAGAATCACACGTGGATCTTTTTATAGGATTACAGGGGGCGTTCAGCGCAAAAAGGTTTGTTAAAGAAGAAGGATGGGAAGGCTCTCCTTATGCAGCATTTAACGAGTATCCTACTGTTTTCACACTGACAACGTCCCGATATGACCTGGCAAATCAAACCGCACGTTTTATTACCGGCGCGCGGCATGTGGGCGGCAAATATGGTTTAGCGTATGCAAGGAAAGAAAAAACAAAGATGTATTTCGGGTAATCGAATGGACAAATAATTACAAAACAGATTTGGAGAAATTATCATCGATACCGAAAGAAGATAAGAGAAAAGTAATAATGATTGATGCAAGTATTATCGTCGACGGGTACAATTCAAACAAGGGAGCAAATAAACCACCTGATGCTCATAATGATATTTTAGATAAAGACATGGGGCAATTAATTTGGTTACTTATGAAAAGCATTGCCCCATGTACTCTTTCTTAACAACATCGTTCTGCATTTTTTCTTGACAATTTTTCTTGTCATACTACAATGCTGTCTACTTTAAAATTGCCAACTTTCAGGAAAATACAAGAGTATGAATATGAAAAATCCATGCAGGGCAGATGTCTGTTATTCTTTAAAATCGGTTTGCAATGGTTTAACTTTTTCTCTGTGTATTTTTTTAATCACCTGTTACGGATGCGGTAAGAAAGAGGATGCGGTTGAAAAACCTGTGGAATTTAAAGAGATTATTTCAACGCCCGTTGAAGAGCAGCAGTTGCCACCTGTAGTCAGGGAAGAAACTCCCGCCGTTGAGGTTGAGCGATCTCCGCTGGTTGTACAAACTCCTCAAATTGTCCAAACTCCGCCTGTTACGTTGCCTGTTGTTAAGCCGGTTACGGCTCAGGACCTTTATAGCGAAGGTTTAGAACTCTTTAATCAGGGTCGGTTAGAAGAGGCCGTTGAGTCCTTTAACAAGGCAACAGAGATGGATGCCACGATGGTCGATGCATATAAAAAGAAAGCTTTGGCTTGTAACAAACTTGGTATGACGAATGAGGCAATAACTTCCTTTAAAAAAGTGATTGAATTAAATCCCAATGATTCTGAAGCGTATCTCCACCTGGGAAGTTTTTATGTTAAGAGGCGGATGGCTGGTGATGCTATCGTCGCGCTTGAAAGATATGTAGCATTGAATCCCAATAATGCCGGGGTTTATTATAATCTGGGTTGTCTTTATGGTGAAAAGAAACTTTTTGATAAGGCGGCAGTATGTTACCGGCAGGCCCTGAAAATCAATCCCAGCTATGACGATGCTTATTATAATCTCGGGGTTATTTACAATGATAAAGAGATGTTTGATGAGGCCATTGAGGTTTTCAAGAAGATTGTAACCATAAATCCTAAAAATCATGAAGCACGATATAATCTCGCGTTTGCTTACAATAAAAAGGGATTATATAACGATGCAGTTGTCACGTGCGAGAAATTGCTGGAACTGGACCCCGGGAATGCCAATGCACATCTTCTGCTGGGTGATACTTATAATAAGCTGGGCAAATTGAAAGAAGCTCAGGATGAATATGACATGTACAAGAAGTTACTCTTTATTAAATAAAATCGAGCTTGAATTCAACCGTGAAAACTGTATTTATAGCCTTCTGCCTGTTGCTCATATCAAATATTGCATATCCCGTTTTTGCCATTCTGGCACAGGGGACCCAAACAAACTCAATGAGTACTACTCAGCAGGTGCAATCCTCGCCGGTTCCTCCCCCAGAGCTTCCGCCAACGCCACGGTCAAAACTTGAAATTATTCAATACATCCTCTTGCCCTTTGCCATTGGTGCATCCATCTGGTTACTATTGCGCTTAGAAAAGATGGAGAGGGAGGAAAGAAAGGGAGACGAGAGGTAATAGGATCATCTACATAGCCCCTTCTCACCGGATTGTTATCAATCTTCATTTCTGTAGCATCATTGCTTCCGATTGTATTCGTTATGGATGAAACCCTTCCTGCCATAATTGGTACATTCTATCGTCTTTAAATGTTTTCTTTTCCACTTGAAGGTTACAAAGTATGGGCTGAGGTCGTGAAAACATTTATATCGACTTCTCATATTTCATTATTCTGTGTGGGACGCTGAGCGTCCAGTGTCTCGTTCTCACGCAGAGCGTGTGAACGAGAGGAAGTACTTAATGATGCACTATGAGCGATATTATTCCTATGAGGATCAGTATGCCACCGATGATTTCTTTTTCGTAATCTTCGATGCTGCAGAGGTGGATTTTCTTTACACCGGTATAGGCCAGGGTGGTCAGCGCTAACATGCCTGAGACGGTTGTTGCAGACAGGATGATTGAGAGTAACACGAGCGTGCTCCAGCTGAAGGTGCTGGCGGCAAGAAAGAGAGGTAACGCAGCGACACAAGGCGAGGAGCTTAACATGGCGAATAATGAGATGGCAATGGTCTTGTCTGAGAATTTTGAGTGGTTGTGGTTATGCGTACCGTGCCTTAATCTGCCTACAATGACAAAGGTAATACCGAGTACGATTAAGATAATACCTGCCAGGGGTTCTGCAATGGTTTCAGCGTATTTGGTTATGTGAAATCCAAGAAAGGCGATAATGAAACCCAGGAGGGTCGTCGTTATTGAGTGACCCAGTCCTGCTATTGCAGTGATGAGGATCGTTTTTGTCAAGCTCCACTTTTGCCCCTTTCCTATCAGTGCGAAGGGCATCCAATGATTCGGCATGATGGCATGGGTTAGTGCAATGAAAAAGGTTGCCCCGATAAGACTGATTGCTGTGTTTTGCATGAACAAAGGCCTTTAACCACAGAGGTCACAGAGAAAAAAGCTTAAATACTAAATTTAAGCTTTAAAGACAACAGAAAAATAATACATGAAAGATAAAGGGTAAAAAATCAAATATACATGTCAAAAGGTAAAATTATTTCGATTTTAATCCGGATGATGCATCTTCTGAAAGACGGTCATAAAGACCTTTTTTGCTGGATCCGACAACATAGACATTATCCTTTCTATTTCCCCAAATACCCAGCAGGAAATAGTTGGTGCCGCTGTCCTGTTTGTTCCATTTTGTGCCATCATAAAAAAGTATGGTACCGTTGTCTCCTACAGCGAAAATGGTATTATGATCAATGCCCCATATCCTCCTCAGCCAGTTATCCGAACCGCTTGCCTGCCGTGTCCAATTCCTTTTGTTATAATGAATGATAAAACCGTCCGCGCCTGCAATGAATACGTTTTTTGAATCTGCTGTCCAGACACTCGTCAGCCTGTTATTGCTGTTATGAATGGGTTTTGTCCATTTCTTCCCATTATAATGAAGCGTAATACCATAGTCTCCCACTGCCCAGACATTGTCCTTGCCGTTGCCATGGATTCCATAAAGCCAATTGGTAGTCCCGCTATTGTGTTCACTCCATTTCTCCTCATTATGATGCAATATCTTTCCCAAAGTGCCCACAACAAACAGGTATTTTTCGTTAGAACCCCACACGTCACTTAGCCATTCACTTATACCAACGTCTTGTTTTTTCCATGCCGTGCCGTTGTAACGGAGAATAGTGCCATAATCTCCTGAAATGTAGATATTGTTTGGGCTATTACCCCAAATTTTGTTCAACCGGTAAGGAGTACGGCTTTCCTGGCTCGTCCATGATTTTCCATTATAATGGAGTATGGCCCCTTGCGCGCCAACTGCAAAGATGTTGTTGTCATCAAATCCATAAATGTCATCAAGCCACGTATTGAATTTGTGATAGACAGGGCTCCATGTCTTCCCGTCGTAATGTAATATGACACTATCACACATGTCCAATTCCAAGGGCTGCATTTCTAAACCCCACTCATTTGCAAGGGTGGAACCGATTGCAAGAAAATGGTATAGAGCAAAAAGAGTACAAAGAGAAAGGGTTGTAACGATTTTCATAGGGTTTAAAAAATAAGACTTTTGATTGCTTCCGTTCTGTGTTTCCGCAAATTATTACAATCCAACAATGGCAATCTGTGCACGATCGGCAGCCTGGATGGTCTCTTCGACATCCAGAATGAGCGTTTTTTCAGCTTCAAGGGCGAGGACGGATGCAGAGGATTCTTTTAATGTTGTAACAGTTTCCAGTCCTACGGTAGGAATATCAAATCGCGGGTCAAAATCATGTTTACTGACCTTAATGACAACAATATTCTCTTTCCCAAGATTTCCACCCCGACGGATAGCTTCATCAGTGCCTTCCAGGGCTTCAACTGCTAAAATAACCTTTTCTTTTATCACGATGCATTGCCCAATGCCAAGCCTTGCGATTTCTTTCGCAATGTGCCATCCAAAGTGAACGTCTTCCAGTTCCTTTTCTGTGGGTTGTCTTTTCGTCAATGTGCCCTTTTGGGCAAGCAGTTGCGGTACATAGAGGGTGGAATTTTGCAATTCAATACCGTCTTTCAATAATTCATTGGCGACAGCGCCAAGCAATGAGTGATCGTCCCTTTTTTTTACATGTTTATACCAGAGGTTAATTGTTCTTAAATCAGGCAGGAAACGAAGATTCCTCCAGGAAGAGAACATGTTGGTTTTCTTGAGTCCGCCAGCCATGACGGCCTTGGATATATGCTCCTGTTTAAATACCTTGATGAGTTTGCCAATCTGGGCGACGCCAACCCAGTAAAGTTTTTCTACGTATTGTTCAATTTCCGGAGAAGTCTCCCCTTCAATCCCCACAGCGATAATGGGGACATTATTATCCCGTGCCCCTTTGGCAAATAATATGGGGAACCGGCCGTTTCCTGCTATTAATCCGAGTTTTTCCATTTTACTGTCTTCTCTGTGTGTTTTGCGTATTCTGTGGTAAATTATTACGTTCTTCCAACTGTTTTATCCTCTTTTCCAGGGTCTTCATATATTCTCTCATTTCGGGTAGTTTTTCAATGATCACATAACATCGGCGCATCCGTTTGATAGGGAGCGCCGGAGCGCCAAGATACGTTTCATTACTTGGAATATCATTGATAACCCCAGAATACCCGCCAACGGTGACGTTATCCCCTATTTGGATGTGTCCAACAATCCCAGCGCCGCCTGCAAGGGTTACGTGTTTTCCGATCCTGGCCGAACCCGCAATGCCCACCTGGGATACAATCAGGGAATTTTCACCTACCTCCACATTATGGGAAATAACTACCTGGCTATCGATCTTTGTGCCCTTCCGGATGATCGTTTCTCCCAGCACGGCGCGGTTAATTGTTGTGTTTGCTCCAATATCCACATCGTCTTCGATTACGGTAGTGCCGACCTGCGGAATCTTGTAATAGCTCTGGCCATCCGGCGCGTATCCAAAGCCGCTGCTTCCAATAACCGTGTTGCCGTGAATGGTTACTCGTTTGCCAATTACGGTATCGTCATAAATCACGGCATTTGGATAAATAATGGTGTCATCACCAATTATGCAATTATCTCCTATATAGACACACGGGTATAACACTACACGGTTGCCAATATGGGTGTTTTGACCGACGGTGACGTAGGAACGGATAGAAACGTCTTGTCCAATCACAGCTGTTTTGTCAATTCTGGCAGAATCATCGATACCCTTTGTGTAAGTGGGCTTTTTGTACATCAGGAGTTCTACCAGCTTGGCAAAGGCAAGATAGGGATTGTTGCATACTAAAAGACTTCTTTCCCTTTTCTGAGAAAGGGACGGGTTTGTGTCTTTCAATTTGGGCGAAACGATGATGGCAGAGGCCTTCGTCTGATCGATTTTTTTTATATATTTATCATTGGATATAAACGTAATATATCCTTCCTGTGCGTCATCGATGCCCATGACACCGCGTATCTTTATGGAAGGGTCCCCAATGACTGTGCCACCGACGTACTCAGAAAGTTCTTGCAGTGTCTTTTCCATTGCACGCTACTCTTGCTTTTGTTACAAATCGTATGAGAATTAACGTAAACATTAAGAAACTCCATCCAAGTGCGCCAGTAATCATTTTGCTATCGCCAAACAACCACTTTAGATTCATTCCAACATGATCAAAGAATAATTTATTCGCCTTAATGAGAAATATCCACCCAGCATGGATTCCAATAGCGAGATACAGGGACTTTGTTCGAAAATATGCATAAGAGAGTACCACGCCAACAAGAAAAAGGCCGATTATTAAAGGTAAAATAGCAGGAAAATTTACGGCAATATCCTTAAAGGATTGATAGATGACGATAAAGCCAATAAAAGGTTGAAAACCGGGCGTTACCAATAATTTTACCTTAAAGAAGTGTAATAAGGAATAAAATAGACTGCTGATACAAATAGCGGATACGGTCTGTAAGTCCGCCAACAGACTTTGAAAGATAAATCCCCGGAATAATATTTCTTCGATACATCCCACAAGACCCGCGATCAATAATATTTTCAGGAGTTGAAAGATCATTTCCGTGGGGGATTTTGCATCGGGTTGAAATATTTGAGTACCACATATCCACAAGAAGATAATATATAAAATGAACATCCCCGTACTCAGGAAAAATCCCATCTGTAATTGTTCCCACCAACCCTGGACAGGTTTTATTCCAAGAGCGACAAAGGAGCCGATCATCAGTTGTTTTCTCATGAGGAAAATAAGGAGAATGGCCATCGCCATCATGATACGGCGCATGACCCTGCCAAAATCATAACTTCCATGCTTATAGTTCAGCAAATCTGCCATGAAAGAACTTGATGATGTCAATGTATCAAGGATAACCTTTATTACGGGTGCAATGAAGCCGCTGAGGCATAATGTCAGCAAGAACAGGAGAAATAATTTTTTATGCTGCTTCATATTGTCGAATGAAATCATTCTGAAAATGATAGTGATGTAAAAAGAAGTTGTCAACTGAAAATACTTTTTGGCTTGGGACATTGTCTATATCAAAGTAAGGTTCTGCTTGCTCCTTGACAAGAATAATTCGTAGTTGTAAATTATGGCAAAAAATTATGCCGTATTTAAACTCGAAAGCCAGTTTTTTTATGTCAGTGCATTTGAAGGAATTAAATCTGCCTGCATTAAATAAGTGTCTTTCGTATTTAAGTTGAAAGCTTAGGGTCAAGAAGTCCGCAATGTTGATGAATCTTGAGTAAGAAGTATTTGACGTCTCGATAACCGTATGCCATGCGCTTTAACCTCTTTATTTTGTTATTGATTCCTTCTGATATAGCGGACGTTATTTTGCAAACTTTTCGGTTGTTTAAAAGAAAAGAGGGTAGCGAAGATGTCGGTAATCAAAATAAAAAAACAAGTAATTCATAAACAAAAGAGAAAATGGGAAATCAAGGGTTTTTGAAATGGTTGGAACGAAGAATATGCGCTGAGATTGATACCCTTTCAAACAAGACGTTCATAAAAGAATATCATGAACACGACTCCTCGAAGTCCTCTAAAAGGAGTAGAAACAAAATGTCTATAGACCCATTAGACCGAAAGAAACAGGAAATGTTCTAAAAACAATTCGATCAAAGCATGTTATTAAAGTCAACTGTATTGTGATCTATAATAAGGATTGAAAACCCGAAGGAATATAGGTGGAAGGATAAGCAGACCAGGTAAGACACGGGCAAACAATCCCTGTTCAAAACGTACAGGGACAGGATTTGGCCATGCCACCCAAAAATACTGCCTTAAATTTATTGCCAATCTCGCCACTCATGAAAATGATGTCAATATAACTTATCCCTCATACAGATTCATATCAAGATTAAAGACACTAAAATTGTTTATTCAGTTTCCTTTTCCTCGCCGCTAGCTAATGTTATAGAATCTCATCGCTTGAATTGTTGAATTATATTGACTCACCCTTTATATTTAGCTATATTACTTAACTTATTTTTTGGCTGGATGTTTCTGGGGATTCAAAGCAAAAGAGTGGTGATTATGAAACAAAAAAAGCCCTGGGGAGGTAGATTTACGAAGCAGACGGCGTCATCGGTGGAGTCGTTTACTGAATCAGTTTCCTTCGATTGGCGGCTTTATCAATATGATATCGAGGGAAGTATTGCCCATGCAACCATGCTCGCTAAGTGTAAGCTTATTACTGAGAAAGAAAAGGATGCAATCGTTAAGGGATTGAAGGAAATTCTCGCTGAAATAGAAGCCGAAAAGTTTGAGTTCAAAAAGTCTCTTGAAGATGTTCACATGAACATTGAATCGGCGCTGATTGAACGGATTGGCGAGGCCGGCAAAAAGCTCCATACCGCCCGAAGCCGAAATGACCAGGTTGCTCTCGACCTGCGGCTCTGGACGCGCAATCAGACGCGCGAAACGATAGGTCTCTTGGCGGCATTACAAAAAGAATTCGTGAGAAAGGGGAAAGCGGTTTTTGGATTGATTATGCCTGGCTTTACTCACCTTCAACACGCCCAACCGGTGCTGGTATCACACTACTTGTTGGCATATGTGGAGATGCTGGAACGTGACAAGACGCGACTTCAGGATTGTCTTGCCCGGCTTAATAAATCGCCTCTGGGCGCATGTGCCCTTGCAGGTACTACACTTCCAACCGATCCCGCATTTACGGCAAAACTGCTCGATTTTGATGGGGTTTATGAAAACAGCATGGACGCCGTGAGCGATAGGGATTTTTGTGTTGAGTATGCGTTTTGTCTCTCCTTGGTTGCCGTGCATCTATCCCGCCTTTGTGAGGAATGGATTATCTGGTGCAACGATGAGGTGAAGTTTATTGAGATCAGTGATGCCTATTGTACGGGTTCCAGCATTATGCCCCAAAAAAAGAATCCCGATGTGCTTGAGCTGATTCGGGGTAAATGTGGTCGTGCGTTTGGACATTTGACGTCTTTGCTCACACTGCTCAAGGGATTGCCGTTGAGTTACAATCGTGATATGCAGGAGGACAAGATGGCGATATTTGATGCATCGGATACTGTTCAGACTTCATTATCCGTTCTGACCGAGCTTGTGGCAAATACCAACTTTCATGGTGAACGGATGATGCTGGCATGTGAAAAGGGATTTATTGATGCCACTGCGTTAGCAGAGTACCTGGTCAAAAAGGGTGTACCCTTCCGTATGGCCCACGAGATTGTCGGGAAGATCGTGAGGGAGTGCATTCGGGTGCAATGCAGGTTGATGGACTTGCGGTTGGAGAGTTTTAAGGCATTTTCTTCCGTTATAGAAAAGGATGTTTATAAAGTGCTGGGAGTAGAAAATTGTATCAAGAATTATAAAAGTCACGGTTCTACGGCGCCGGGTTTTGTTAAAAAACGTATAGCATATTGGGAAAAGAAACTGAGTAAAGGATGAACGGATAATAGGTTATGGATATATTTGATTACAGTGGTAATACACTTTTTTGTGAGAAGGTAAAGATAGAAGATATTGTGTCAGAGGTTGGGACACCTGCCTATATTTATAGTAAAAGTGCGATTTTGGCGCGGTATCGTGAATTAAAAACGGCATTTCAGGATGTCGATACGCTGATCTGTTTTTCTGTGAAGTCCAATTCGAACCTCTCTCTCTGTAAGGTTTTGGCAGAGGAAGGATCGGGTTTCGATGTGGTTTCCGGAGGTGAGTTGTTTCGGGCAATTAAGGCTGGCGGCGATCCGTCAAAGATTGTGTTTGCTGGTGTGGGAAAAACAGACAAGGAGATAACATATGCCCTGGAGAATGACATTTTTATGTTTAATGTAGAATCGCTGGCAGAACTCGAGCATATTAATGTCCTGGCCCAGGAGTCAGGAAAGGTGCCAAGGATAGCCTTGCGAATCAATCCGGATATCGATGCAAAAACGCATGCGAAGACTACTACGGGGAAAAAGGAAAACAAATTCGGTATCGATTTTACCGAAGCCGAAAGGATTATTAAGCAATCTGCACTCTATCAGAATGTCGCCCTGTGCGGCTTACATGTACACCTGGGTTCACCTATTTATACGGTTGACCCTTATGTTCGCGCCCTTAAGAAGGTAGTGAAGTTTGTTAATAACTGCAGAGATGCGGGGCTGGATATTGAGTTTATGAACATAGGAGGCGGCTATTGTATCTCATATTCAGGGGAAAAAGTAATAGGACCGAAAGAGTATGCATTGAAAATACTCCCGCTGGTGAAAGAGATGCAATGTAATCTCATTCTGGAGCCGGGACGGTTTATTGTGGGAAATTCCGGGATTTTGGTTACCAGGGTAATTTATACAAAAGAGACCGTGCATGGTAAAAAATTTATTATTTGTGATGCGGCCATGAATGATCTGATACGTCCTGCCCTTTATGATGCCTTTCACAGGATATGGCCGGTAAATACAGCTATAAGGATGCCAAAGGTGGAAAATTCTGATAAATCCCCGCTAAAAACGGGTATGGATTTGGTAGATATTGTGGGTCCGGTTTGTGAGAGTAGCGATGTCTTTGCAGCCAATAGGGCACTACCCAGGGTAAAAGAGGGGGATTTGCTGGCGATATTCAGCGCCGGTGCGTATGGTTTTTCGATGAGTTCCAGCTACAATTCTCGTCCGCGTCCGTGTGAAGTGCTGGTAGAGGGTGATCGGTATTGTATCATCAGGAAAAGAGAGACATACGAAGATTTAGTCAGAGGTGAAAACTTTACGTAGGGCTTTGGTACGATGGCAAAATATTATCCTATATTCCTGAATATTCAGGATAAGAAGTGTGTGGTGGTGGGTGGCGGTGACGTTGCCTGGCGCAAAGTGTGCAGTCTGAAGGATGCCGGCGCAAAGGTAACGGTGGTATCTCCTGAGTTTTGCCCGGAATTGGAAAAAGAAACGGGGATTGAACGGGTGAGACAGAAATATGACTCAAAATTTCTGAAAGAAGCGGCGCTCGTCGTCGCTTCTACAGATGATGGCGCGGTGAACAAAATGATTTATTCCGATGCTGTCGAAAGGGGAATCCTGGTAAATGTTGTCGATAAACCGGAATTTTGTTCTTTTATTGTGCCTTCATCCGTTATGCGGGGCGATCTCTGTATTAGTATCTCAACGGGAGGAGCAAGTCCAGCTTTAGCTCGCAATATAAGGGAATTTCTGGAAAAACAGTTTGGAGATGAATATGGCGAATTTACAAAACTTTTATCAGAGATGCGGCGAAAGATACTTTCCGAGATAAGAGAAGAATCTGTAAGGCGAGATATCTTACAGCGAATTGCGGGGCTTGATATGCTTGAGTTAGTTAAGAAAAAAGGTGTTCTGGAGGCAAAAAAGAAGATGATTGAGATCGTTTCTGAAAAAATCTCAAAGGATAATTAAGTCGACAATGTCTATAGACTTCTTTTTTCTTGCAAGATTTTTTGTGAATTGTTAATATTGAAATTGGTAATTATGCTGGGTTTTGCTTTACATAATTGGTGTTTTGTTAATTGTTTATAAAAAAGATGAGTTATACCAAGAATGGTAGGAGTTTGAATGGCGGAAAAGACTATGACACAGAGAATCGACCTGAATGAATTGAAATCTGGCGGTTTTATAAAACAGACGCAAAAAGACCTCTTTACCGTACGGTTAAAGGTTCCTGGTGGGAGGATTACTCCTGAAAAGCTGTTGAAAATTGCAGAGGTTGCGAAGAAATACAGTCGCCTAGGATACTGTCACTTGAGTTTCAGACAATCGGTGGAGATCATTGGTGTTCACATTAATGACTTCGATGCGGTGGTGAAAGAATTGGCAACGGTGGGACAGAAAGTGGCCTCCTGCGGTCCGAGGGTTAGGGTGCCTACGGCGTGCGGTGGTTGCGAATACAATCCCAATGGAATTATGGATACACAATCCAAGGCATTAGAGGTCGACGAGAAGTTTTTTGGCACGCCGTGTCCTCATAAATTTAAAATGGGATTTTCTGGATGTCCGATTGATTGTACAAGGACACGGGAGATGGATCTTGGGTTTCAGGGAGTAGTTTATCCGGTGTGGAGCAAAGATCTCTGTAATGGCTGTACCTTATGCGCCAAGGCCTGCCAGGAGGGCGCAATTGTCTCCGATAAAGAGGGTAGACCAATGTTTGATGAATCGAAATGTGTCTATTGCGGTGATTGTATCAGGGCTTGTCCGACGGATGCCTGGAAGGACAAAAAGAAGGGCTGGTTGGTGCGTGTAGGTGGAAAACATGGACGACACCCGCGGGAGGCGAATGAAGTAGCAAATTTTTTGCCCGATAATAAAGTAAACGATTTTATTGATGCAACGGTAAAATGGTATAAAGAGAACGGTAAACCTAAGGAAAGAATCGGTTCCTGTATAGACCGCGTAGGTTTGGAAAAGTTCAGGAAAGAAGTCGTGGGTACATTGGTAAAATCCTCATAAGGATATTCAGGTGAAAGATAAAAAAAAATTCGTTATCTTTGCTCATGGCGGCACCTATGATAAACTCTATCAGATTGTTACTCTGGCTATAACAGCGGCATCAATGGGAAGAGAAACGTATATTTTTCTCTTTTTTTGGGCATTGAAAAGGTTTGTGAATGAAGAGTTTGATGTAACAAAGCTATCTGCTGAATATGGTGAAGAGGGAAAGAGGTTATCAAAACGGATGGAGGAGATCAATCCAATCTCGCTCAAAGAACTCCTCCGCGATGTAAGAGCTATGGGGAATTTAAAAGTTTATGCGTGTACAGGCGCTGTAAAATTGATGGAACTGGAAGAATCCGTTGTCAGATCACGGGTTGATGATATCCTGGGATTAACTACCCTTCTGGAAATAGCTGATGGTGCAGAAACACAGTTATTTGTATGACGAAAGATAAGGTAGCATCATGGCAACTATCGTGACAAAGGGAAAAAACGCGAAACACATATCAAAAAAGCCTTCCCATACTTCAATTTTGGATAAAGTAGGAAATACTCCCCTTTTAAGGGTTGCCAGAATTACAAAAGAATTAAAAAATAAGGATGTGGAAGTCTACGCCAAGGCAGAATGGTTTAATCCGGGCGGGTCAGTAAAGGACCGGCCAGCCTTGCGGATTATAGAAGAGGCAGAGAAATCAGGAAGACTAAAGCATGATAAAATTATCATAGACTCAACTTCCGGAAATACCGGCATTGCTTATGCCCTCATTGGCGCCTCGAAAGGATATAAAGTAACTTTGGTGATGCCTTTGAACGTTAGCGAAGAAAGAAAGAGAATTGTACGTGCCTTTGGAGCTACCATGGTGTTTACGGACCCATTGCAGGGCTCTGATGGCGCCATGTTAGAAGCGAAAAGGATGGTAAATGAAAAGCCTTCAAGGTATTTTTACGCAGATCAGTATAATAACCCCGCGAATTGGAAGGCGCATTTTGAAACAACAGGTGTGGAGATATGGGAGCAAACGGCGGGTGAAGTGAATTATTTTGTCGCATGTCTGGGTACAAGCGGTACCCTTATGGGTACGGGGCGGCGTTTGAAGGAATACAATCCTGATATTCAGGTGATAGCAGTTGAGCCGGCTACTCCAATTCACGGATTGGAAGGTATGAAACATATGGCGACTTCAATTGTCCCGGGTATTTACGATGACCATTTTCCTGATAGAAAGATAGCGGTAGAGACAGAAGAAGCTTACGAGGCTGTGAAGAGGCTTGCGGCCGAAGAGGGATTTTTTGTGGGATACTCTTCAGGCGCTGCGCTTGTTGCATCGTTGAAGATTGCGAGTGAAATTGAGAGAGGTACAATTGTTACGGTTTTTCCCGATAGGGGCGATCGTTATTTGAGTACAAGTTTTTGGGCAGGCGTGTAACTGTAAGTTTGTGAGAAAATGTGAGGAGTCAAGGTCTTGCTGCGTATCGATAATGACAAGCTCAGGGAAATAGAGGAACAGGTAAAGAAGAGTTATCCTTCTGAGTGTTGCGGATTATTAATTGGTGTGAACACATCTGAAAAAAGGGTGGTTGAAGTCCGTCACGTACAAAATAAAAATACAGAAAGAACTCATGACAGATATGAAATAGAAGGCAAAGAATTTCTAAAGATTGACAGGGAGGCAACAAAGAAAGGTCTTCAAATCATTGGCATATATCATTCTCATCCAGACCATCCTGCCATTCCGTCGGTATTCGACACGGAGCATGCGTGGTTCGGATATTCATATATGATTGCTGCCATTGAAAACGGCGCGAGGATCGAGATAAAATCATGGGTTTTTGATGAAGAAAAGAAACAATTTAAAGAAGAAGAAATACATTCATGATTGAATCGTAGTTTTATTTCACCCCAACGGGAAGACCGTTACATAAGAGAACGGCCAGGAAAAGTTACAAACAAAAGGATTTGGAGTTTTATAAATGGTAGAAGATGGAAAGATTGTTCCTGATGATCGAATTGACTTAAGAGGCGTACTTTGCCCGATTAATTTTGTAAAAACAAAGTTAAAGCTGGAAATGATGGATTCCGGTCAGATTTTAGAGGTAATATTGGATGATGGCGAGCCGATAAGAAGCGTTCCCAGGAGTGTGAAAGAAGAGGGTCATAAAATCGTAAAGGTAGAAAATATGGAAAATGCATATCGTTTGTTGATAAAAAAAACATGAAAATACAAATATATTGCATCCTTTGATAAATTATCCTTGACTTTTTTCATTGATAAATATAATATTCGCCTTTCGTAAAATGATAGAAGATGTTTTCGGTTGCAAAGTGAGAATTTGCGCTAAAAGTCCAGAAAAATAAGGGATTTGAAAGGTTTTCAAGGCAGGAGGTTGATTATGGAAATAAAGGAAAGGAACCGGAGCTATACATCAGAAAAAGAGGGGGGGATTTGGTTTAGTTTTTCTCGCAGAAATATTTTAACGTTGGCTGGTTGGGGTTTGTTTTTTGCTACAATAGGGGCGTATCTATCACAAATTTTGGGATATAAAGGTTTTTTTTATCCGAAAGTGCTTTTTGAACCTTCGCCGAGGTTTTCTGTCGGGGAGCCCAAGGCGTTTCCGGAAAATTCAGTGACAACATTAAAATCGAGGAAGATATTTGTTGTCCGTGATGGCAATAGTTTTAAAGCCATTTCTGTCGTATGTCAACACTTGGGGTGTGCAGTGGAATTCTCGAGGGAAAAGAATATCTTTGAGTGTCCATGTCACGGAAGCAAATATTATCGAAATGGTGTGAACTTTGCTGGCCCAGCTCCCAGGCCTCTTGATCATTTTGAAGTTGTTTTGGATGATAGTGGTAAATTGGTTGTAGATACAAGCAAAAAAGTACCTCTGGAAACGGAGTTAGTCGTATAATGTATAAATATTAGTTAAGGATTTTTTTAGAAAGTTAGCGTGTTTTATGAATCAAGCAACTATACCTAAAAAAGGAATAAGAGCGCTTCTTGATCTGGATTGGTTACAGCAAAATATTCGTTGCCAGCATCGATGTCCCGCCCATATGGATGTGCCTGGTTATATCCGTTTGATTAGCCAGGGTAAATATGAAGAATCCTATAAACTGATGAGAGAAACCAATCCATTTCCTGCCGTTTGTGGATATGTATGCCCCCACCCCTGTGAGTCCAAATGTAAACGTGGTGATTTTGACAGACCTGTAGCTATAGATGCATTGAAGAGATTTGTTACAGACTATATTTTTAAGAATAAGATAAGGATTTTACCTCCAAAGGTAAAGCAAAGGGAAGAAAAGGTTGCTGTGATTGGTGCCGGTCCTGCAGGTTTGACGGCTGCGAATGACCTTGCAGGGATGGGATATAAGGTAACCGTTTTTGAAAAGGAACCCCAGGTTGGTGGCATGATGATGTGGGCTATTCCATCGTACAGGTTGCCGCGTGAGCAGATAATGTTTGATGTAAGCCATATTCTGGCTAGAGGTGTTGAGATAAAGACAAATACTCCCATTGGAAGTCCAGGAAAAACGATTCCTGATTTATTCAGGGAAGGATATAAGGCAGTATTTATTGCAGTTGGCGCGCAAAAGGGAAAAATGCTTGAAATTCCTGGGGAAGAAGGTACCGAGGGCGTCATGGATTGCCTGGAATTCCTGAAAAATGTTAATGCTGGCGATACGCGAAGTCCCGGGAAAAAGGTTGCGGTGATTGGTGGTGGAAATTCCGCAATTGATGCTGTTAGAACGGCCAAGCGATTAGGCCAGGAGGCGTTTATTGTATACAGAAGAACCCGCGAAGAGATGCCCGCTTTGTCCTGGGAAATAGAAGAGGCAGAACATGAAGGCGTCCGGTTTCACTTCTTGTCGGCGCCAATCAGGGTAATTGCCGAAAATGGAAGAGTAAAGGCCCTGGAATGTATTAAAATGAGGCTTGGTAAACCTGACAGTAGCGGGAGGAGGAGGCCTGAGCCAATTCCCGGTTCTGAATTTACGATAGAAACGGATTGTATCATAACTGCTATCAGTCAGGAAGCCGACCTGAAATTTCTTGGTGAAGGTTATGGGTTAGAGGTAACCAAGTGGGGAACGATTGCCGTAAATAATGCTCTTGTGACTAATAAGGATGGTGTTTTTGCAGGAGGTGACGTAACGCTTGGTCCAAGTACAATTATTGAATGTATTGCACAAGGACATACTGCTGCAAAATCTATCGATAAATATATTAGGGGGGAGGAGATTCAAGAGCCTAAGAAAAAAGTATGGGTTACGCTTTTGGACAATGAATTCGATTTACGGGAAGAAAACTATGATGCTGTGCCCCGGCAAAAAATGGAAATGCTTCCCGTGGGGGACAGGGCTGGTACGTTTGATTTGGTAGAACTCGGTCTTAACGAAGATCAGGCAAAGATAGAGGCATTGCGATGTCTGAAGTGCGACCTGAGCATCAATGTGGAGACAAACGAATGTATCCTTTGCGGCCGTTGCAGTATGGTGTGTCCTGTAGGTGCGCTGAAACAGGTGGATGTAAATGATGAAGGCAAGGAGTATCGCCCCTTTGTTAGTAAAGATGGTATCGTCATAAAATACACCGATGTGTGTATTCGGTGTGGGAATTGTAAGGATTGTCCCGTGAGCGTGATAACTTTAAAGCGTGTGCTTTGGAAGCCTAATGAAGAAATAAATACAACATTAGAAAGGGAGGAATAGGAGGATAATTTTTAATATGGGGGGAGGAAATAGTAAAAAAGGAAAACGGAGAAAGGAAAGTTCAAATGAAACTAATTCCTGAATTAATAAAGAAAATTACAGACAATGAAATTTGGAGATCTGTATTTCGCCACGGTTACACAGATACCCCGAGGAACAGGGCTCTTCAGATTATAAGCAACGTATGGTTGCACTTGCACCCGGCAAAAGTTAGGGAGCATGGTACGAAGATCCGTTTTACCTGGTGTATGGGGGGGATTACGTTTTTTATATTCCTCTTTGAGACAATAACAGGAATTCTGTTAATGTTTTATTATGTTCCCGATGTGAACAGGGCATATGCAGATATTGTGGATTTGATGTATGTGGTGCCATTTGGTAGATTTTTAAGAAATTCCCATCGTTGGGGCGCACATGCCATGGTTATTACGGTAAGCATACATATGTTTAGGGTGTTTTTAACAGGTTCGTATAAACCGCCCAGGCAGTTTAATTGGGTAGTCGGAGTGTTCTTGTTGGTTCTCACATTTTTATTGAGTTTTACAGGGTATTTGTTGCCCTGGGATCAGCTTGGGTATTGGGCTATCACGGTTGGCACGAATATGGCCCGTGCGACGCCATTTTTAGGCCATGAGGGGCCATTTTCGTATATTTTAGGAATGAAGCCTGATAATGATATACGTTTTGCTTTATTAGGTGGAACGTTGATTGAAGCTCCTGCCTTATTGCGTGCATATGTGTGGCATTGTATTGGAATACCAGTGGTGGCTTCAGCTTTAATGATGGTTCATTTCTGGAGAGTACGTAAAGACGGTGGTATCTCAGGCCCTTTGTAATGTTTGGAAGAGTTTTGTCATAATTCATTAGAAGATATTTCTGAGGAGTGGTTCCATGGAAGTTAGGCAGGAAAAAAAAGGATTAGTCGAATTTAAAGACGACAAGGTGTTTGCATGGCCCACCCTGGTTGCTAAGGAATTTTTAGCTGCTATTTTTGTTACGGTAGGGCTGCTTTTTTATTCGTATTTTGTGGACGCGCCTTTGAGAGAATTATCAAATCCTGGACAAGCAGAGAATCCGGCAAAGGCTCCCTGGTACTTCCTCGGTTTACAGGAAGTGCTGGTTTATTTTGACCCATGGTATGCCGGTGTTGTGCTTCCAAGCATAATCATTCTGGGTCTGATCCTTATTCCGTATTTGGATAATAATCCAAAAGGAAATGGCTATTATACGTTTAAAGAGAGAAAATTTGCTGTAACAACATTTGTTTTTGGGTATATTTTCTGGTATATCCTGATATACATTGGTACAGCGTTGAGGGGACCATTTTGGTCCTTTTTTTGGCCTTGGGAACAATGGACGCATGATTTTCCCACGCCCCCTCCACTACATGATTTGCCATTGCCTTTAGGTATTATTCTCTTGGGTGGTTTTTATTTCGCAGGATTGACACTTCCAGCACTTGTAAAAAGAGATTTTTTTCTGAAACTAGGGGTTATTCGCTATTCTCTTACGATGGGGTTGCTTCTGACCATGGTTGGAACAGTGATTAAAATGTTTTTTAGACTGGCGTTCAACGTGAAATACATTATTGCAACGCCTTGGATTAACATATAAATTCTCTTATGAGAGCTGAAATGGATATTTCCAGAACGGGTGAAATATGAGCGTACAAAGATTTATCTTTTTTGTTTTAAGTGCCTTGTTTTTTTTAGCCACAGTTATGTGGTTTAAGGATGAATTTAGTCCAAAGTGGATGGAGCATCAGAAGAAGTTTTACGAAGAACAAGTGGAGAAGGTTGAGAGGGATGTTGCTGCTGCCACCTCTGCAAAAGAAAAAGATCTGCTGGAAAAGCGTCTGGCATCGTTAAAGAGACCTGTGTATGAAATCAAACAAATACTCTTAAAAGGCGAGTACAGCTGGGATAAGCAACAAAACGGGGATAAGGTAGATAGGTGTATGACCTGTCACATTGATGAAGAAAAGCTGAAGGTTGCCCATCCTGGCATAAAGGAATTCCCCTTTGATATTTATGGGTGTACTGTATGTCACGGTGGCATTGGACGGGCTTTAAGTGAGGAAATGGCGCATGAGGGAATGTATTATCACAAGAGGCAAATGGAGCTCAGGATAACTAATGCTGAAACAATGTTTGACTTTTGGAGTGAACTTGCCACATTGACGCCTGAAGAAAGTGACCCGAATCAAAGGATAGAGATGGGGGATTTCAAAAAGTACAGCATCACAGGTGATAAGGCAATATATGTTGGCAGCCAAAAGTGCCTCAAGTGCCACACAGGTTTAACTTCTCCTCACGTCGAACGATGGCAGAGAATCAAGTTCAAGACATTTGAATATGTAAAAAATGCCCCTGACTATATTGCCGGTAACGAGGAGTATAGGAAGACATGTCTGAAATGTCATACGACAGGTTATGACGAGACCACCGGAAAATATTCCGAAGAAGGAGTTACCTGTGAGGCATGTCATGGTGCGGGAGAAGTGTTTAGTTATTTTATGGAGGTAGGGAAGGCTCCGGAAGGACAAAAAATAGCTAAAGTGGGGACGTTTGGAACACCGTATAATGTGTGTGGGCCCTGTCATCATACAAGGAATCATGAGATGCGGTTGAAGTTTTTCCAGGAGAGGGGTGGCTCTGATGAATGGTTTTTCCCACAGCATACAACTCCGTATAAAACAGGTTTTTCGGGAAAAGGCGAGTCTGTATCAAAGCCTTTGCCAAAAATTCAATGAAGAAAAATGGAATTTTATCAGAAAATTATGTTATTAAAAAACAATTGCTGGTTTTGTGGGGAGGAGGCATAAAATGAAGCTGTTGAAATTGGGCGCGATTTTATTCGTTGCCCCTTTAATGTGGAGTTTGCATGCCGGGAGCATACAGGCACAGTCTGAAGCAGAGTTAAAAGAGATGCAAAAGAAGGCTACCAAATATTATGACATTCTGTATCCAAACGATACGCTAAAAGACTGGTTTACAAACAATGTCGGATTAGAAAAAGGTGCTGGTCCATGGCAAAACATATATAAGCCAGTACCATTGCAGATGTATTGGTTTCCGGTAAGACATTACGTAAAGCCGGATGGGACATATTATGATCAGTTGCTGGAAAAATACAAACCCACCGATTGTGTAGAATGCCATAAAGAAGTGACTCCAGGGTTTGTGCATGATTGGGAGGATTCTACCCACGCTAAACCGAGAAAAAATCCACGGCTTGCAGAAAAAACTCAACAAATTGAAAAGCTGATCGGCAGAGAGCTTAAGGAGGTCACCTGTAGTGACTGTCATGGGAAAGATCATAAAGAATTGCGTATGCCTACACCGGATGTCTGCGGAGAATGTCATCCGCAGCAGGTGACTGAATTCATGAGTGAAGCTGAGCGTGGTCGTCCTAATCACATCGAAGGTCTTCCCGCAAATGTGATCCCTCCTTGGTATCCAGAGATGTTCCGCAGAGGCTATCCAACGGCACAGTTTGGCTGCGATCTTTGCCATGCCACAGACCGATGCAATATTTGTCACACAAGACACAAGTTTGCAGCGTCAGAGGGCAGAAGGCCCGAGGCCTGTATGAGTTGTCACATGGGTTTTGACCACCCTGATGCGGAATCTTATGGTGAATCGAAGATGGGTTATATTTATCATATGGAAGGGGAACACTGGGACTGGGAAAAACCGCTGGCAGAAATAGTTCCGGGAAAAGATTACAGAACCCCAACTTGCCAGTTCTGCCATATGGATCAGGGGAACGGGAAATTTGCCCACAATCCTGTTACTAAAGGTGTATGGAGGATGGGAACGGTTCCACCGAAAGGAATCGATTACAAGTCATCGTTAAAAGATTATCCTCACGGTATTAATCTCCCGCCTCTGAATTACTCTCTCGATATATATTCTCCGGAAAACAAACAGAGATCTGAACAATGGGTGGCCGTGTGCAGCAAATGTCATAGTCCCCGTTTTGCGAGGTTGTATCGTGAGAACCTGAATGATTTTATGTTCGAAATGTGGAGATTACAGGACAGGGCACAGTCCATACTGGATGATATTGTAGCAAATGATGCCTTTGAAGTACCAATTAAAGAGAGGGATATTTTCCCCCTTGGCGATATACTTGCCGATGCGCTTGGTCCAGGCTTGCTGGGAGAAGCCGTCTATAAGGCATTTAAGACAAAGGCTGGAAAAGTACCGGTTATTGGGCCTATTCTCGGGTTGCATGGATTGTTTGCGACTGGAAGAAATAACCCATCAGAGATCGAAATTACTTATGCCGATATGTGGTTTGGTGACAAAGCACACGCATATAAAGGTGTTGCTCATGGTCAGCAGGATATTGCATGGTGGTATGGCGCTGCTAAGGTATACCAGAAGATTAACATATTGGAGAGTCAAGCCATAGCGCTAAAGCATGGAAAGGAGCTTCATAATCTCTTAGAAGCAAAGGGAAGGAAAAGTGTTGCTGGTATCGTAGGAAGTATTGTGGGTGTCGTAGCGGTGCTCATGTTTGGCGCTGCCCTGTGGAAGAAGAAACGTGAGACCCGCCAGTAGTAGAAAATGTGTTCTGTTTTAATGTATTAAATCAAAAAAGGCATCTTTTAAAAGATGCCTTTTTTGTTTCATAAATAAGTATGAATCTTAAGATGAGCGCTGGAGAAATGTATGTTAAATGATATCAGAGAATACGTCTTGAGCTCGTTGCAGTTTGGAGCATTTTCTTACGATTTTAAAAATGAAAGTGACGCCTACAAGGGCTCCAAAGTTGTGATTATCGGAGCTCCTTTTGATGGAACAGCTACCTATCAATCAGGAACCAAAATGGGTCCCAACGCGATATTAAATGCATCAGTCAACGTAGAACCTTACGACGAAGAATTAGGCGAAATCTATACTTTGGGAATTTTCACAGCCGGAACACTCAAGATCGAAGAAATACATACAGACCCAAAGAAGGTAATTGATACACTGTATTGCGTTAGCAAGGGTATTGTAAGGGACGATAAATTTCTTATAACATTAGGTGGTGAACATTCTGTATCACAAGGGGCAATAAAAGCCTATAAAGAAAAATACAAGAAGCTATCCGTACTCCAATTGGATGCCCATCTTGATTTAATGGAACAATTTGGCGGGACCAAATATAGTCATGCAAGTGTATCAAGGAGGGTAGTTGATGACTTAAAATGCAAGGTGACCAGTTTTGGTGTGCGGGTTGTGTCAAAGGAAGAGCTGGAATTCGTAAAAAGAAAAAAAAATTCCATATCGGTATTTTATGCAAAAGATATCTATGATAATGATGATTGGCACAATCAGGCCATTGAAACCTTAGAGGATTACGTGTATATTACGTTAGATGTTGACGGATTAGATGTTTCTATTATGCCTGCTACTGGCACACCTGTGCCGGGTGGCCTGGGGTGGTATCAAACGATAGACTTTTTACGTAAAGTATATAAGGCACGGAAAGTAGTTGGATTGGATGTGGTAGAATTGAAACCTAATCCGGGGAACGAGGCCCCAAATTTTCTTGCGGCAAATCTTGTGTACAAGAATATCGGATTTTACAAGAGGTATACTTTATTAGACCAGCATCATATCTTATAGATTAATTTTAGATAAAAACTAAGGAATAAATCCATGTTAGGACGAAACATAATTACAAGAGACATAAGGTTGATGCTTTTCTTGATACTTTGCATTGTGGTCGGTTGTGATAATAAGGCAGATTCTTATAATAAAAAAGGGATTTCTTTGTATAACCGGGGGAAGTACACTGAAGCAATCGAGGAATTTAAAAAGGCATTGGAACTGAACCCCAAACATTATGACGCCCATTTCCATTTAGGAATTGTTTATTATGCAAAGGGCATGATTGATGAGTCGATAACCGAACTCAAAAAGGCAATTGATGCGGCGCCTGATGAGCCAAAAGCGCATTATAATATTGCTTTTGCTTATGTGGCCAAAGAGAATATTGAAGAAGCGCTCTCTGAGTATCAGAAAGCGATTAACCTGTTTGCAGCAAGAAAGGATAAAAAAGAGGCAGAGGGATATTTGTATATGGCCGTTGCTTATAGTTTGGTCGAAAAACAGGAAGAGGCATTTGCGGCGTGCAGGAAGGCAATAGAGATTAACCCGGAATTGGAAGATGCACATTATTTTTTAGGAGTTTGTTATTACAAAAAAAATATGATTGATGAGGCTATTGAAAAGTTTAAAAAAGTTATTCAGTTGAATCCAAAATCTGAAAAGGCGCATAATCTTCTGTTTACCATTTACAATAAAATCGGAAAGGTTGAAGAGGCTATCGAAGAAGACCGCATATTGAAACAGATTGCAAAGGAGCGAATGGAACAACGATAAACTTTCCTAAAGACAATGGCAAAGAATATGACTTGAGATTGCATAAACAGACTCGTGCTGAGAAGCCTATCATCCCAGCAAACAGCGCCGGGGAGTCAAATGTAAACAGATAAATGAAAATGGAGGATGGCGGACGTGGAAAAAGATATTGCAAAAATAGTGATCAGCGAAGGGCAGATTCGGAATCGGCTCATTGAATTATCGAAGACGTTGATTCATGATTATAAAGACAAGGAATGGACAATTATTGCAATACTGAATGGGAGTCTCGTGTTTCTTGCTGATTTGATTCGGCTGATTCCCTTTCCTCTCAGATTGGACACCATTGATGCTGCTACGTATGGTGAGTCGACTTTTCCACAGGGAGAAACCAAGGTCATACGTCAGTTTAAAATCGATATAGAAGAGAAACATGTGTTGGTTGTCGATGATATTGTTGACACAGGAAGCACCTTGAGCAGGGTGCTCGAAGATATCAAAAAATACAACCCCATGACTCTTAAGAGCTGTGTCCTTTTGAATCGGGTAAGCAGGCGGAGATATAGTGTTCGTCCCGAATATTGCGCTTTTGATATTGGAGATGACTATGTTGTTGGTTACGGGCTGGACTACAACAACAAATATCGAAATTTGCCATTTATAGCCGTGCTTAAAGATGAATGCTACCGTCGCTAAGGCTTTATTCCTAAATACAGCATATCCTTAACTAAAAAAGAGGTAGATATTCTTTGAAGGCTATTTTTGTCCATTTAAAAGGAAGTCATCGGGGAAATACCGAAGTTTTTGCCTCTAAACAGATATCTATTGGCACCGATGCTTCAGCCGACCTTCATTTTGATCCACTGATCGATGGAAACACATCCAGCCGTCACGCCGAGATACAGTTAAAAGAGTGTGATTATGTACTTAGAGATAAAGGGAGCACGAAAGGGACACTGGTAAATAATAGACCGGTTAACGAAATTGCGCTCAAAGACGGCGATTTGATCGAGTTTGGCGCTGGCGGCCCCAAAGTACGATTTCGGGTCAAAACAGATGAATCGGAGGTATGTAAACCCTGGACGGAGATGATCGAAGACTCGTTGGGTATGGCGCGAACATCTCAAAGGGGGCGGATTACTACAGCTACGGCATTCTTTCGTCAACTTCTGTGGGAGGCATTTACCCAGTCGTCTCATACCTTTAAAGTGGGGGCTTCTCTTGTTCTTTTTCTTATATGTAGTGGTCTTATAGCATATTTTTATATACAATTCGTTATGTTGTCAAAAACTGCAGAAAAGGTGCGGCTTCTCGAAATTGAAAGATCCGTTGCTGAGAATATAATTAAGGCATACAGTGGTGGGGTTTGTCTGATCCAGGGGACCTTTTATTTCTTCGATGAAGAAACGGGTGAACCGCTCATGATGATGGGTGGAGGACAGCGGGGTATCCATGAATATACAGGTACGGGATTCCTGGTTGGCGCGGATGGCCTGATCCTGACCAACCGTCACATTGCCGAGCCATGGTGGGAAATGGAGATGTCTCCTTATATCCATAGAGAACCCACAATTAAACCCCGGTTTGAAGTATTTCGGGCGTTTTTCCCAGGGATCAAAGAACCGTTTGCTTTAAAGGTAGAGAAGATTTCTGATGAGGCAGATGTGGCGCTGCTTCGAATAGATATGCGTGGCGCTAAAATTCCTATCCTTGAATTGGATGTCACAGGCAGGGGGGCGGTAGTCGGCGAACCTATGATATTGTTGGGTTATCCAGCCGGTGTTAATGCCATTTTTGCAAAGACCGACCCGGAGATTGTAAAACAACTTTTTAATTTGCCTTTCATTCCGTTGGTACAGGAACTGTCAAATTGGGGGTTAATAAGACCTCTTACGACACAGGGACACTTAAGCGACATTATGCATAACAGGATTGTATACGATGCTCAAACAACTGCCGGCGGCAGTGGAGGCCCTATTTTTAATAATAAGGGGAAGGTAATTGGGATTAGTTATGGAATCTTTCCGGGCTTTCGGGGTTCTAACTTTGGCGTTCCGATAAGTTATGGTGTAGATCTGGTTAAGGTAACGTCGATGAGGAAAAAGGATAAATGAGAAACACCATTTTTTAAAATGGTATCTTTGATTTTTGATTTCTCCAGGCTTAACTACATTCGTAGTTTTCAAACTCTGATTCGTCTACGTACAGAAGAGAAAAAATAAAGGTTTGGGTAAAGAGAGGTTTATGAAAAATAGAGTAAAGGGGATTTATTATATAATTCTATGCATGTTTGTATCTGGTATGCTTTGCAACTCATTACGTGCACACTCTGACGGCGCACCCTTGAGCTGTCTCGGTAGTGGGTTCGACAAATATAGTTGGCGGTTTGCTGCTCCCGGTACGTTTACCTGCGGCAATTTAGGATGTCATTACCAATATCCCATTAATTCGGGAAAGGGCAAGTTTACACTATTTGTGCTTGATAAGTGTGAACCCGGGGAGATAGTGGATATCCTGGTGTCATTTAAGCAGACGGATACGGATTTTCATGGTTTTCAAATTACGGCACAGGATAGTTATTACGGTAATCGTTTGGTAGGTACCTTCATCAATGTTGGAGATGATGAAGATACACAGGTAGAAGCTGGTGGACGTTTTGCGACTCATACAAAAAAGGGGACGAGCCAGAAATTTTGGCATGTAAAATGGCAGGCGCCCCCGGCAGATTTTTTTGTGGCCAACCCTGTACGGTTTTATGCGATGGGAGTCGAGTCCAATAATGATGACACTCCGATGGGTGATTATATTTACAAGGCAACAAGGCTCATTGTTGTGGAGCCGAAAAAGGTGAAAAAGGAACAAGTCCATGTCCTTAAAAAGGAGTGATTCTATGAAATTAAAAAAATTTTTTTTAGGATTCATGTTTATTCTCAGTGTATCTCACATAGCAAATGCCTCCCAGCTTGATTTTTCATGGAATGCGCCGAAAACGTATGTTCATAACAAAGGAACTGCCGGAGAGGTTACCTATATCATATGGTTCTACAATCTCGGAAATACCATAGAAAAACCTATATTGGTACCCATCGAAGTGTTGTTGACGACAGATACCGGAGAGAAATATCCGGATGCTTATTACCCAGAAATTATGGAGCACGTTGCAAAGTTAGATGAGGATTATAAAGAAGGTAAGAAATATCAGTATGCCGCTGTTGCAAAGGGAGAGTTGGCTCCCAAGACAACAAAGCATTGTGTGGCCATGTTTGAAGACGTTGATCCTCAGGCAAAGCGTCTGGATATCTTTGTAACGGGTATATCCCATTTCTTTTTCTGGCGGTGGAGGATGGTGGATTATTCCTACAAGATTACCTACGAAAAAGAACAAGACTACTGGAAATTGATTGAACATGGGATGACCAAGGATACATCGCATCGTTCTTATGAATTTGAAACGAGGGGTTGGTGATTAAGTTGATAAATTTTAATAGTGATAAAAATGGCAGAAAATGAGGTTCCAAAACTTATTGGGATAGTAGTTACAGATGCCTATTCACCCCCACAAATCGCTTCCCGAATTGACAAGGTGGCATTAGCAAAGGCGAGATTAAGTCTTTCCCAGACCTTTATGCTTAGCATTCTGGCTGGAGCTTATCTTGGTCTCGGAGCACAATTTGCCACTTTAGTAATAAGTGATTCTACCCTGCACATTGGACTTACCTCTCTTATCGAAGGTGTCGTATATTCTCTTGGGTTCATATTGGCTGTCGTCGGTGGCGCTGAAGTATTTACGGGTAACTGCTTAATAATTATGGGGTATGTGAGTAAAAGGATCACAACGCGTGAATTGCTCAATAACTGGATCATCTCATATACTGGTAATTTCATAGGTAGCCTTACAATGGTCTGCTGGATGTACAAATCGCAGCAGTGGGAATTTTTCCACCACATGGTTGGAGCAAAGGCCTTGCTTATTGCTCATAAAAAGGTCAACCTGCCTTTTATGGCTGCCTTTGCCAGAGGGGTTCTTTGCAATGCGTTAATATGCCTCGCGGTCTGGTTGTGCTTTAGCGGTAGGAGTGTAGCAGACAAGGTTATTTCTATCATATTTCCCATAGGCGGTTTTGTTGCCAGTGGGTTTGAACAATGCGTTTCTAACATGTATTTTATTCCGATAGGAATCGTATTACGGAAAAACGAAGCAATAATCGCAGCATCAGAAAAAATGGCTGGAAGACCATTAGACCTTTCTCAGCTTACCTGGAAGGGATTTTTTATACACAATCTTATACCCGTTACCTTAGGAAATATTGTAGGTGGAGTTATTCTGGTGGGTATAATTTTCTGGTTTGTTTACCTACGACCGCATATTAATCTGTCATTGAGTGTAAAACGGGATTTTTGGCGTGAATAAAAAAGCTGTTAGTATATTCTAAGGCCGCAATAAATATCTTTCATTAATGGATGCTATGTTTTGTCACGCTATTGCCATCGTAAGTTTGCTACCCCAAATAGGATAACGACATATAAATTTGGAAATAATCTTTTATAAAGTGGAATGACATATAATTTATGAAAAGAAGATTAGCAGAAGAGACAGTTATCTTTATCAGTGTTCTTAAATGGGTTATTCTGGCCACAATCATTGGAGCGATTGTTGGTTTGTCAACAACAGCTTTTCTAAAGGCATTAAGCTGGGGTGAAGAATTTAGCGGCAGATATTCACAATATTTTTTCCATAACGATTCATATTTTTTCTTTTTACTGCCCATAGCATTATTTGTAAGCGTAGTAATGACAAAATATTTAGCTCCAGACGCAGAAGGACATGGAACAGATAAGATCATTGAAGCAATTCATAAACGCTCGGGCAAGATAAAAGCGATCGTTGTTCCTGTAAAGCTTGTTGCTACGATAATAACCCTGGTTACTGGTGGTTCTGCAGGGAAAGAGGGGCCATGCGCTCAAATAGGAGCCGGGCTTTCATCTGTTTTTGCAAGCCTGCTCAGGGTTGATGATCATGACCGTAAAAAGCTGGTAATATGTGGTATCAGCGCTGGATTCGCTTCTGTTTTCGGTACCCCAATAGCAGGCGCTATTTTTGGACTTGAAGTGCTATTTGTGGGAAGTATATTGTATGATGTCCTTTTGCCATCCTTTGTTGCAGGAATTACTGGCTATCGGGTGGCCTGGCTACTTGGCAGTAAACATTTTCACCGCAACCTAAATTTTGTTCCTAGTTTCAACGAGTATCTCTTTTTGCAGGTAATTCTTGCCGGAATTTTCTTCGGTTTGTGTTCCTTTTTGCTTATAGAAGTATTAAGGTCGGGGGAGAAATTATCTAAGAAAATACAGATATGGAAACCATTAAAGGGTCTCATCGGCGGTTCTGTCCTCATTATTTTAACTCTTGTATTCTCAGATAGATATCTTGGGCTTGGGGGTGACACCATTAGGGCTTCTTTGCTAGGCCGAAGTGTTCCATGGAATGCCTTCTTACTAAAAATTGTTTTTACCTGTATAACACTAAGCTTTGGAGGGAGCGGAGGGATTGTAACACCGATATTTTTTATTGGAGCAACTTCCGGAAGCTTCTTTGCAGATTTGTTGGGAGCGGACAAGGCCACTTTTTCTGCACTTGGCTTAGTGAGCCTTCTGGCTGGGGCTGCTAACACACCTATTGCAGCAAGTATTATGGCTTTAGAATTGTTTGGTCCGAAGTTGGGACCTTACGCTACCATAGCATGCATTGTTAGTTTCCTTATGACTGGACATAGAAGTGTCTACCCATCTCAGATGATCGATTTTAGGAAATCTTCATCTATTCACCTGGAAGGGGGGGGAGAGATTGAAGATGTAAAGGCGCATGTTAAACCGAGAAGTAAAAGTTTGTTAGGGATAGGTCTGAGGATTCGTAGTATAATTAATAATATATTCAAAAAAAGCAAGGGGTAGCAGCTTTTCATTGTCATTTGGGTACTGCATAGACAATATATTTTTTGAATGCTATGAGTTATCCTGCCTTTTCTGCAAGGTCAATGGTAATGACATTTGCAGATGCTTCAACGGGAGAACCATTTCTCCCAAAGCAAGTTCCCAGCGTTAAAGACCACCAAACGGGCATAAGGGTTGAATACTGGATAATTGATTTAAAATCTGTTCCGGCAAGCAACACTTGTGCTGCATTAGTTACCATTTATAAGCGAAATCATGCCTTCAGAAAGCTTCGAAACTAACCCTGCTTTAACGATACCGCTTACAATGATGAACAGACCAATAAAGAAAAGGGTATTGTCCATTTCAGTTCTCTCACCACATGGTGTGGGTCTTCTTTTTGATAGAGGAATCATTGGGAAGGCCAACCCAAATCAATGATAAAAGCAAATTTTTCATAAATTTATGGGTCGACCAGATACAACTTTACAATATTGGTGTCTTCCAGTTGATAAAGTATTAAAAGCTTTAGGAAGCAGTTATAAGGGTCTCAGTGTATCAGTTGCAGCGGAACGACTGAAAAATTATGGTCTTAATACAATTAACGGTCGTCATCGAGTCAAGTTTTTATGGCTATTTTTGAATCGATTCATCAATCCGCTCGTTCTCATTTTAATATGTGCAGCAGCTATCGCTATGGTGCTGCATGATTGGCTGGATGCAACGATTGTACTTGCCATTATTTTTATCAGTAATGTATTAAGCTTCCTGCAGGAACGCCATGCTTCAAACGCTGTTGAAAAGCTCCGCAGGCGGGTGTCTGCAAAAACAGCAGTAATACGTGATGGTCAAAAGCAAATTGTCCCCAGCGAAGATATTGTTCCGGGTGATATTGTCCAGCTTACTGCTGGTAGCCTGGTTCCGGCAGATGGAATTTTGCTTGAAGCAAAGGATTTTTTCGTTTCACAGGCAATATTAACAGGTGAGACGTTTCCCGTTGAAAAGCAATCCGGTCCCGTATCGAAAGATGCAAGCCTTGCAGAACGAAACAACTGCGTGTTCATGGGTACGACGGTCCGCAGCGGTACGGCAACTGCCCTGGCCGTACACACTGCACGTGATACGGTTTATGGTCAGATATCAAAAAAACTTGTGCTAGATCGACCGGAAACCGAGTTTGAGCGTGGACTCAAACATTTTGGTGGTTTGCTTATTAAAATCATGATCATAGTAGTAGTTGTTGTCCTGACGATGAGTATAGTGCTGCGTCATCCTATGTTCGAGATGCTTCTCTTCGCCATGGCCCTGGCAGTTGCTTTGTCACCGGAGTTACTCCCTGCAATTTTTACTATTACGCTAGCACGTGGCGCTAAAGATATGGCTAAACGAGGTGTGATCGTAAAACGTTTGAATGCCATAGAGAATCTGGGAAGTATGGATGTACTCTGTACAGACAAGACTGGTACATTAACCGAGGGGGTAGTGCGGTTGGACGATACCCTGGATTTTAAAGGGTCTTCTTCAGATACCGTATTACATCTGGCCTATCTAAACTCCCGTTTGCAGACTGGACTTGATAATCCTTTGGATTCAGCTGTTATTCGACGTGCTGAGGCTGACGGTATGAACGTTTTGGACTACCATAAGCTCGATGAGATACCCTATGACTTCGTTCGGAAACGGCTGAGTATAGTGGTTTGCAAAGGGCAGGACTCTCAGCCTTTATTAATCACGAAAGGTGCATTGCAGAACATATTGGAAGTATGCACCCGTGTTCAAAACGGTAATAACGTCGAATTGCTGGATGATGACGCTCGTTCTCATATTTTTCATCAGTTTTCTGATTGGAGTCAACAGGGTTACCGCGTCCTAGGTATTGCACAAAAGCGTTTACAGCCAAAAGAAGCGTACGGGCGTGCCGATGAGCAAACGATGGTGTTTATGGGTTTTCTTCGGTTCTTCGACCCACCTGAGCCTGGAGTGCGACAGACATTGGACGGTCTGCGTCGTTTAGGGGTGGATCTTAAAATTATTACTGGCGATAATCGCCTTGTTGCGCGTCATGTGGCAGAATCGGTTGGTCTGAATGTCGATCGCATAGTGACAGGGAAGGAATTGTCTACAATGAAGGATGAAGCCCTGTGGCATCTGGCGCTCCAGGTGACGTTGTTTGCCGAAGTAGACCCTAATCAGAAGGAACGCATTATACTTGCTTTGCAGAAAATGGGACATGTAGTGGGATATCTGGGGGATGGTATCAATGACGCACCCGCATTATATGCTGCAGATGTTGGTATCTCGGTTGACAGGGCCGTTGACGTAGCCAAAGAGTCAGCGGATTTCGTGCTGCTTGAGCATGATCTTGAGGTGCTTCGCCAGGGTATTGATGAGGGCAGACGAACATTCGCCAATACACTAAAATACATATTCATCACTACCAGCGCCAATTTTGGCAATATGATCAGTATGGCGCTGGCTTCTCTGGTTTTACCTTTTTTGCCACTTTTGGCAAAACAAATTTTGCTGAATAATTTCTTGTCTGACGTTCCGGCATTGGGTATAGCCGGTGACAATGTGGATCGTGAGTGGGAAAGCACTCCACATCGGTGGAATATCCGGATGATTCGCAATTTTATGATTACTTTTGGCCTAGTAAGCAGTGTCTTTGATTTCCTCACGTTCTGGGCATTGCTACATTTCGTTGGTAAAGTGCCTGAGTTGTTCCGAACAGGATGGTTTGTTGAGTCGCTCCTTACCGAGTTATTGGTTACCCTGGTTGTGCGCACGTATAAGCCATTCTATAAAAGCCGTCCAGGACGCTTTCTTTTTTATGCAACGCTGGTAGTCATGATTATTACTATCTTATTGCCCTTTCTGCCAGTTGGTGCCGTTTTTGGGTTCGTAGCATTACCGGTAAAAGTAATGATGATGCTTATCGGAATCACTGTGCTCTACGTGATTGTTTCAGAAATGATGAAACGCATATTTTATCGATATATTGGCTGATATGGTTTCTTTTACACCACAATCAAACGACAAACAGAGTGAAAAGGTCTCGTTAAAATCTACTCTCATAACCCGCAGACTCAGGGTATGGTTTTTGAGTCTGCTTTTTTTTGCAGGGTTAGTTTTATTCGTTACCCACTTCAGCGAATTAGAACACTTTGCTCAGCTTTTGCGCCAGGCAATGCCATTATGGCTGATTGTCGGTTTTCTTCTTCAATCGGCAACATACTTCAGTGCTGCTGCCGTCTGGCATCAAACGCTAAGATATGCCGGTGTACGTTACTCACTATTGTCGCTTGTGCCTTTAGGCGTAGCGAAACTTTTTTCAGACCAGGCATTACCCAGTGGTGGTATGAGTGGAACGGTATTTCTGGTTGCCTCATTGAATCGTCGTGGTATATCCAGACCGCTCTGCATGGCCATTCTTCTGGTCAGCCTGGTAGCATATTACCTGGCATACCTTCTTGCTGCGCTTGCAAGTATAGCGCTGTTATGGTTTTATCATGACTTACACGTGTGGATCGTGGCTGTTACAGCGATGTTCTGCATTGTTGCTGTAGGAATTCCCGCAGGAGCTCTGTGGCTGAGGCGCCGGAAAAAACAATCATTTTCTGGGTTTTTGATGCGCATTCCCGGCTTAGCCGTTTTGTTAAATGCTCTTGGTGATGCACCCGGTTACCTGCTGCAAAGTCCTGAACTGTTTATAAAAACAACTTTACTTCAAGGGACTATTTTCTTACTGGATGCTTATACCCTGAATGTAATGCTGTATGCCATTGGACAGGATGCCTCGTTTCTGGTGGTTTTCCCAAGTTTTGTTATTGCTTCGATGGTTGCAACGCTCGGTCCGGTTCCTCTTGGGCTGGGAACCTTTGAGGCAACATGTGTTGCGATGCTTACTATGCTTGGCATTACATTAGAGGCGGCATTTACGGCAACGTTATTGTTGAGGGGATTCACGCTCTGGTTGCCCATGTTTCCCGGTTTGTGGCTGGCAAAGCGGGAACTGCGATAAGAAATGGGAATATGCTCAATGGTAAAGGATTAGATGGGTTGGATAGAACACCCCTCATAGACATTAGGCCGGTTACCCTTCCGTATGATGCAGTTGAAGGAATGAGATGTCCTGTACGAATAAAATTTATTTTCTCGTGGCTGTTTTTATCAGTCTTCTTTCACCCTCCTTTCGAACCTCTTCGCATGAACGGCGTACAACAGGATAATTCCCGGAAATGAACATAAATAGTGAATCTGCCATTTTGGGACGTGTGATGTAATAACAACGAAGCGCTCCATCCTCATAAAAATCTATTATTTTAAGTCTCCGCAATACTGAAAGATGTTGAGAGAGGTTAGACTGTTCAATGTCCAATAATTCCTGGATATCAGTTACACACTTAGCACCTTTGGCAAGCTCTTCTAAGATCAATAGTCGTGTTGGATGGCCCAAGAGCTTTAGAGTCTCTGCTTTATCTCTGATGTCTAATTTGTTCATTTTTTATTCCCTCTTTAGAAATTGGTTGATTATTATATGATAATATTATAATATAGTCAAACATATTTTACTTTTTTAACATTTAAATGTTCAAGATATACCACAAGTGGCGGTATTTTAGCTCAAAGCACTTGCTAAAATACAGGAAATTCCAGAAAGATTGCAAAAACGCATGAAGACGGCGCATCGGAAATTCATCAAGTATCTTATATTGTTTATCATATGATGGATTATTTGAATATATTCTTGAAGTTTATAGATACTACTTACCACCAGGCAAGAACCATGGGCGCTAGTGAATTCGTTATGAAACATGAGGTGGCCATTCGCCTTGTATTCTTTTTCGGTATCTTATTGATTATGGCCCTGTGGGAGTTTGTGGCGCCAAGGCGAAAGCTCACAGTCTCAAAGACACTACGATGGATTAACAATCTCGGTATCGTATTCCTTGACAGTTTCCTGGTGCGCATCATTTCCCCCGCTGCCGCGGTTGGCATGGCAGCGTTTGCTCATGAACGCGGGTGGGGACTTTTCAATTATTTCCACGTATCATACAGTCTTGCTGTGGCGTTATCGGTAATTGTTATGGACTTTGTCATCTACCTGCAACATGTGATGTTCCATGCCATCCCTATCTTCTGGAGAATACACCGCATGCACCATGCAGATTTGGACTTCGATGTCACCACAGGAATTCGGTTCCATCCTTTTGAGATCATTCTATCCATGGTAATTAAATTTGGGGTGGTTGTAGTTATAGGCACGCCTGTGTTAGGCGTGGTTATATTCGAAGTGCTACTGAATGCCACGTCTATGTTCAACCATGGCAACGTTCGTATACTGCGTGGTTTGGACCGAGTGCTGCGCTGGATCGTCGTGACTCCTGAAATGCACCGGGTGCACCATTCGGTAGTGTATTACGAGACCAACTCCAACTTCGGTTTTAACCTGCCATTGTGGGATCGGTTTTTAGGCACATACCGCGATCAGCCTAGCATGGGACACGAAGGTATGACCATTGGCCTTTGGAATTTTCGCAATACAAAGCATTGTGCAATTCTGCCTGGTATGTTAGCAATTCCCTTTCTTGGTAAGGTGGGCGGCTATACGATTGATCGTCGTAAATAAGGAGCAGGCCAATGAAGGTTACTAACATCATTCGCATTATCGTGTTCGTCTTTCTGATAGCCGGGATTGCAACTGCGGTTACTTACCGCAAGCAATTCGATGTCACCGCACTTGAGAGTTGGCTTGCAGGTACAGGGATCATGGCCCCGCTTTTGTTCATTGGTATTTATGCAATCTCGACTGTGCTGCTCATGCCGGGGTCGGTTCTGACGATTGCGGGCGGTGTGCTATTCGGACCTGTTTGGGGAACTTTTTACAACCTTACAGGTGCAACTATTGGTGCCACAATGGCATTTCTTATTGCCCGCTATCTTGCATCTGATTTGGTATCCCGCAAGACTGGTGGTTGGTTAAGGCAGTTGGTTGAGGGTGTAGAAGCCGAAGGTTGGCGCTTTGTTGCCTTCGTTCGTCTGGTACCACTGTTTCCCTTTAATCTGCTGAACTATGCCCTGGGGCTTACGCGTATCCGCCTGTTCCATTACGTGGTTACGTCCTACGTTTGCATGCTACCTGGCGCTATAGCTTACACATACCTCGGATATGCAGGACGCAATGCAGTGGCGGGTGGCGAGGGTATAATCCAGAAATCACTCCTGGGCTTAGGATTGTTCGCCCTTGTAGCATTTATACCACGGCTCATCAAATGCCTGCGCAAGGAACCTGCACGCATGCTCAACGCTACGGAACTTAAGCAGCTACTGGACAAAGGAGAAGACGTGTTTTTGTTGGATGTTAGAAGTGCAGAGGAATACGCTGGAGACCTTGGTCACATCGCTGGATCCATAAACATCTCCATTGAAGATTTATCTCGCCGTATGGATGAGTTAAAGTCGTATAAGAAGCAATTTATGGTCGTTGTTTGCCGTACTGACCATCGTTCAACGAGAGCCGCAGAGTTGCTTACAAAAGCAGGATTTACGGATGTTTTTGTACTGCGGGGCGGCATGGAGCAATGGAATCATGTCGGTCTGCCGATGGAGAGGTAGTTTAACGCATTCGGCCACAGTTCGATGCTTTCAATACCGTTTGAGCGGCTACGGTATAAGCCGTGTCAATTAATACGATCAATGCACATTTTTCATATTAACAAGGAGTTATACTATGAGCACATTAACACCTGAGATGGAATCTTTTAAAGTTCGTTTAAAAGCAACCTGGATGGCTGGTGATTTCACACAAATTGCCAGGTCTTATGAATCAGGTGCCACCGAGTTTATCGAACGCCTCAATTTTGCACAGGGGACGAACGTGCTTGACGTAGCGTGTGGAACCGGTAATCTGGCTATTCCAGCCGCACGCAGAGGTGCAATTGTCACAGGCGTAGATATTGCCATCAATTTACTTGCACAAGGACGATCTCGTGCTCAGGCCGAAGGACTGACGATCCAATTCGATGAAGGTGACGCGGAGAAGTTGCCGTATAATGATGCGTCCTTCGATATCATCGTGAGTATGTTCGGTGTGATGTTCGCACCTCGTCCCGAAAAGGCGGCACAGGAGTTGACACGCGTTTGCCGAACTGGTGGCCGTATTGCGTTGGCAAACTGGACACCTACCGGCTTTATCGGTCAGGTGTTCAAGACTATCGCCGCTCATGTGCCACCTCCGCCTCTTATGCCGTCACCCGTTCTATGGGGAGATGAAGAGACCGTGTGCGAAAGACTGCGGGAGAATATTTCAGACCTGCGGCTAACCAGGCGGCTTATTTCCTTCAAATTTCCTTTTACTCCTGCCGATGTAGTGGAGTTCTGGCGCGTTTATTACGGTCCAACCCAGCGGGCTTTCGAAGCGCTCACAGCCAACCCTGAAAAACAAGTGGCTCTGCGTCGTGATTTAGAGCGGCTGTGGTTAGATCATAACCAGGCAAAGGATAATTCAACACACGTAGAATCAGAATATCTCGAAGTTATTGCAACACGAAGGTAAAGGGAGGTATTAAATCATCAAAATCATGTATGGCATGAACTTATAACGTATTTAAGGGAGGGATTTAAATGGATGTAAAAAAGGACTCATATGAAGTAAAAGATATATCAGCTAAACAGACAAAGGAATTGATAGATAAGGAAAAAGATGTGATCGTAGTAGATGTCAGAACTAAAGAAAAATATAACGAAGTACATATTAAAGGCGCTAATCTCATTCCAGTTCAAGAGCTTGAACAGAATATCCATAAGATTCCCAAGGACAAAAAAGTGATTATCCATTGTGGAAGCGGAAATAGCAGTTCCAAAGCATGCGAGGTATTAAAAGGTAAAGGATTAAAGGAAGCTGTACCACTTGAAGGGTGGTATTCGTGAATGGCAGGCTGAAGGTTACCAAGTAGAAAAAACATGATTTATAATGTTATTCGCAAACCAAAAGAGATGGAAATATATCAAAGTGTTTGAGAATAGATCACAAAACGCTTTAATCTCACAGGAGAAATATTATGCAATTAAAATCCATCGGTTACATTAAAAGTCCCATAAAACAACCCAAATTTGGCGGTTGGCAAGACTTGATCACAGAAATAATCATTGACGACAACTACTCAGATGGTTTGGAAGGAATTGACGAATATTCTCATCTTATCATCCTTTATTGGTTGGATAAAGTAGATAAGGTCAAACTTAAAATGAGACCGCAAGGGAGAAAAGATGTACCGGAAGTAGGTATATTTGCCTGCCGCTGCCCGTGGAGACCAAATCCTATTGGCATGACTACTGTAAAAGTAATTGAAAGAAACGGGAATATACTTAAAGTCAAAGGGCTGGATGTAGTTGATGGCACTCCTCTCATTGATATTAAGCCTTATACCCCTCCCTATGATGCCGTTGAAGGAATGAGATGCCCCGATTGGGTAAATAAGCTGGAATATTAATTCGAAAATTTTATTTTGGATGCAAATGAACGCAGACTTCGTCGTGAGCGCTCAGTCGAACGATTATCATGATATTAAAAACTTGTAGGGGCAAGGTGCGACGTGCCCTATAATACTGTGAAAATCTGTGTCCCAATTTAATGGATACGAATATTTTTGAAGAGGCAGCTACTGAATACGATGAGTGGTTCGTGACTCATAAGTGGGTTTATAAATTGGAAGTAGAAGCCGTTAGGAAGTTCATACCTGAAACAGGGGAAGGAATAGAAATTGGAATCGGGACGGGTCGTTTTTGTACCCCATTTGGAATAAAAATTGGCATTGAGCCTGCAAAGGCAATGGCTGAAATTGCAAGGAAGAGAGGAATTCATGTTTACGTGGCAAAAGCCGAAGATCTTCCATTCCGTGAAAATTCCTTTGATTTTGCGCTCATGGTGACAACGTTTTGTTTTCTAGTAAATCCTTTACAAGCGATAAGAGAAATTAAAAGAATTCTTAGACCTGCTGGAAAAACAATAATAGGAATGCTGGACGAAGAATGCCCTCTGGGAAGGCGTTATAGAGAGAAAACAAAGAAAAGTAAATTTTATAAGAATGCTAAATTTTATCCAATAAATCAGGTTTTGAATTGGCTGAGGGATTTTAAATTTGGAAAATTTAAAATTATTCAAACCATTTTCAAAAATCCAGATAAGATTCAAAGTCTCGAACCCATTGAAGAAGGCTTTGGGAAAGGATTATTTGTAGTAATCTCAGCGGAGTTAATGAAATGAAACATCCATGAGTCTCTGGATCACAAAGGATAATGAAAAATGTCACCCTGAGCCGAAGGCGAAGGGTCTCGCCAAACGAGATTCTTCGCGGAGTTTACACTGAATACATTCGCTTCGCTCAGTGTAAACTCCGTGAATGTGCTCAGAATGACAAAAAGCGAAGGGCTCAGAATGACAGTGCAGGAGGTATTTTTCAGGTGAAACTGTGGTTATCTTTATTCTCTTCCTACCTTATTATTTCTATCGCCATACCTGGTATAGTCTGCGCAGACACCATACAGGTTGGTACTGAAGCCCCAGATTTTCCACTTCCCAGCACCCGGGGCAAAGATTTTACGCTGTCTGCATATCGAGGTGTAAAGCCCGTCATTATCTGGTTTTCTGATTATTGTAGCGGTTGTGAAGGCAGGGCAAAGGTTATGCAAGGACTCATGGAAGATTATGATATTGAAATTCTTGCCATAAGTATGTTAACCAAGACCTATCAAACCGTTGAATTTGCCGAGAGGGTAGACATTCCTTATCCATACCTGATAGATACAGATTTTAAGGTAGTAAAGGATTACGTAGGTGAATATATTTCGGAGACCTGACCACAAACAAATACTTTTGTCGTGGACAAAAGCGGCCTTGTAACCTTTAGCAGTGGTCCTGGTACACGCATCTGGATACTCAGAAAAGAACTGGAAAGGATTGGTACAAGTAAACGTAAGACTGAAGACATAAGGGATAAATACCTCAGATCCCCTATGCTTGGATTGGACATGGATAAGGTTGCCGATGCACTTCAAGAGATAAAGCCAGAATCCAGTTGGTTTCAGACAAAACCCGAATCGGATAGATATAGGACTAATTTTAGCATCGAGTCTATAGCAACGGGTATCGGCGTTGACTTCAAAGGCGATACTGCAAAAACTCAAGGCGCATTTGATTATACAATGGGATTTCTTACCCAGAGGATGCACAAGGAGTGGGAACCAACATATACACTACCGAGACCACTAAATGTATTTTCCATTGAAGAAGGAGCGGCAATAACAACAAGGGCAAGGGCAGGTGTCTATGCGGATATGTCGGAGGATTGGACCATGGGTCTGGAGGTGGATGCGTATGGTCTGGGTGGCGATGTCGGGGTAGGTGATATCTGGGGTGTTACCCCGCCGTATTTTTCTAATCCCTTTGTAGGACACTCAAACGACGTCTCACTCAATACGTTCTGGGCTCGGTACCAACCCTTAGACACGACTATGTCCGTGGGCGCATTTACCCCACTGCACGTTGGTGACTACGTACTCAAAGGCGAACCCAATCCGACCTTTTACGGACCGGATTATTTGCCATTTTATGGAGTCAACGTTGTCAGGCGATTTTATAATCCCTTCTTTATCCCATCAACCTTGTACGAGGTATACTTTGCAGAATTACCCGAAGATTCAGACTCTACCAGTTGGTTGGGTGGATTCTATCTGGGAAGGGAATATGAAGATATGAAATTTGGCTTCAACTTTATGAGCCCGTTTAATAGAGGTGCATCGACATCAGAAATAGATTCGCCCTTACAGGGTACGGTGGATGGCAATTCTGTACGGTGGGAAGCTCCTTACAATAAAGTAGGGAGGCAGGACGAGTTTGTCCTTGGTGCTGATTACTCGTATAATTTTCTACCGACCTATAAGGTATGGGCTGCCTATGCCCATAGTATTTATCGGCCAATTAGAAGTGATGGAGTGGACGTTCATGGAAATCTGTTTAATACAGGCGTTAGTGGCACCATCGGGAGGGCAAGTTTTAACCTGGAAGGCATATTTGTTGAACCAAAATATGATCCCTTTGTGATAAAGATGGAAAGACCCGATGATGTCCAACCTCCGGGTCTCTTTTATGAGCTTCCCTATTTTACAACGTATGCGGATAGTTGGCAGCTTCATGATGCAAAGAAGTATCCACAAAATAGGGAGGGGGTACGACTGCACCTTGACTATCCATTTCCAGGAATCCTTTCTTTTACAAGGCTTTTTGCGGACCTGGATTATTTACGACAGATAGAAAGTTCAAGGGCAGACAACGTTCAGGAGCCTGGTTTTATAGAACCTTTCTTTGGTGTCAGAACGGAGGAAGGGGCTGGAAAAAAGGGAAGCATTTCCCATGGAGGGATAGGTGTTTCCTCTGATTTACCTTACAATCATAAGGTCTCCCTGGGATATTCGCTGTATCAATATAGACGTAAAACAAATGATGCCAATAATATGGATTTTGATGTGAATGCCGTTTCCCTGACATACGGCTATCCATTACTTTATCGGCTCAGGTCTAAGATGTATTTTGATGTGGGGAATACCTTCTTAGCAGTCGATGGTAAGTTTTTCTCTGAATCACATAATGCAGATTTCATTCAATCAGCGCCTTTTATGGGAATTGATTACAAGTATCTGCGATCGCCTGATACGGTTCTGTCGTTCTTTGTTAATTCACGGTATCTTTTGCAGAACGACAGGGCCGAGCCGTTACTCTTGGGCGATTATGATGCCTTTCTTACCAGCTTTGGTTTAAAAATTGAGTTTTAGGTGCTTTAGAAAATATTTTGACACTTTTGGCAAAAAAGTAGCGCCGATTCCTTGTGATCGGCCAATGGCAGGGGATGAACCCTGCGCTGGTTCAATCTGCAAGATTAAACCAGCCGTAAGGAGGAAATAGACATGAACATGTTTAAAATAATCCTGGTATTCGTTGTTGGTATAACCGTGCCCCGTGTTTTATGGGGCAATGATGCATGTGTTACATTTATTGGCCCGTCAAATTATATTCCTCGATTAGAGTTACCACCAGGCATCCCTTTACATAGCGCCGACTCATGTAAGGATTGTCACCAGGAAATTTATGACCAGTGGCGGGAATCCATGCACAGCAAGTCATCGACAAGCCCCGTCTTTCAGGCATGCTGGACGGTAAGGAATAATCCACCCTTTTGCTCCAATTGTCATTTCCCCATGCTGGAACAGAAACCCAAAATTTTACGGGGTTTTAAAGAAACGGGACCTCTACCTTTTGTTGCAATAAAAAATCGGGATTTTGATACAATGCTTATAAAAGAAGGGGTAACGTGTGTGGTGTGTCACTTAAGGAATAAGACCCTGTACGGACCCCGAGAGATAAAAGAAGGGGAAGCGCCACACTCTGGTAAATACGATCCATCTTTTCAAAAGTCTGAGTTCTGTTACACGTGTCATTCATGGGGCTTTCCACGGGCACGGATTAAAAAGACATGCTATACCAGCGATGAGTACATAAAATCTGGTAAAAAGGAGACATGCCAGGATTGTCATATGCTGAGGAAAGAAGGGTTTGCCTCACTGGGAAGACCAAAGTGTGTTTATGGAATGCATGATCAGAAAAGTTCTCGCAACCCGGACGAATTAAGAAATGCCCTTAAAGTAGAATTGAAAATGGAAAAGGATGCTTATAAAATTGGAGATAAAGTAAAGGGTGAAATAAGGGTTACCAATACTGGGGCTGGGCATCGCGTACCAACAGGCTGACCGGTCAGGGGCATTGCCGCCCGTGTGGCGGTACTGGATGAAAATGGAAGGGAGATGGGGTTGAAGGAATATTTTATCACACGGACATTTGAGTTCCTCACATACCCTACCGAGGTAAAAGATGAGAGATTAATGCCAGGAAAGTGTAAATCATTTTATTACAAGTATAAAATTCCACGTAATGCAGCCTTTAAAAAGCTAACATTGCGACTGGATATGATTGAATATTTAATATTCCCCAAGAAGGCCGATGAAGTACCCATACCCCTCAGTAAGGTTACAGTGCCTTTTTATTCTACATCAGTGGAATTAATGAAGTAACAGAATTTACATTGTTATTACTTCGACTCTGTGACACTTGTTGTAACCCTCTGTAGGTTGGGTGAAGCGGAGCGCACCCAACAGAAACGCCTGGGAATGGAAAATTCACCACAAAGGCACAGAGACACAGAGAAAAGATGCGAAAAGCATATCGCACACAAAGACATTAAGAACATGGTAATGTTAATAATCCTTTTTTCAGCTACATGCTTCCTTGCATATTCAAACGGCGCCAACGACAACTTTAAAGGGGTCGCTACACTTTTTGGAAGCAGGACCACCAATTATAAATATGCAATCTGGTGGGCAACCATTACAACATTTGCAGGCTCACTGACTTCGATATTCATTGCATACGGCCTTGTAACCACTTTTTCCGGTAAAAATCTGCTTCCTCATACGATTGCGGACTCTCCTGAATTTGTTACCGCTGTAACGATTGGCGCTGCTATGACTGTTATGGTTGCAACAGTAACGGGGTTCCCCATCTCGACTACACACAGCCTGACGGTCGCTCTGGTTGGTGCCGGTTTTACTGCCATAGGTTTACAGGTAAACTTTGCCGTTTTGGGTAGTACCTTTTTCCTCCCGCTTTTACTCAGTCCTGTTATTGCGATAGCTTTCGGCAGCATTCTTTATATTATTTTCCGTAGGATTCGTATTCATTCCGGCATAACAAAGGAATGGTGTCTCTGTGTTGGTGAGCGGGGAAAAGTAATTCCATCATGTAAGCCTGCCGCTCCTCTTTCAGTGAAATACAGTAGCACTATTGGTATTACTATTGATACTCAGGAAAATTGCCGGGAAATTTATAAAGGGTATTTCCTTGGTATGAATAGCCAGAAATCGTTAGATTATTTACACTTTTGCTCTGCTGGAGTTGTGAGTTTTGCGCGGGGTCTTAATGATACGCCCAAGATTGTGGCTCTCCTGTTATTAATTAAAGGCTTGCCAGTGCACTGGGGTATGCTGGCAGTCGCTGGTGGAATGGCTGCCGGTGGTCTTTTGAATGCCAGAAAAGTGGCTGAAACGATGAGTAATAAAATCACAAAGTTAAATCACGGCCAGGGCTTTACTGCAAACCTTGTTACGGGTATTCTGGTGATATTTGCCAGCAAGTTTGGGATGCCAGTATCCACAACACACGTATCAGTGGGGTCTCTTTTTGGCATAGGTTTGGCCACGGGGCGTATAAACATTCGTATCGTCCTGGAGATACTTTTATCATGGTTCACAACCTTACCCATTGCTGCTATATTTAGCGGTAGCATATATTGGATATTAGGTAAGTTATAAAGGTTTCTCCTTTGTCATCAATTTTTATTGAACTGGAATTAGATGAACAAATGCCTCATCGATCGAGAGACTGACTGGCATTCCATGGGTGAGCTTTAGCTCCTTGGCCACGATCCGGCTTATGCGTGTTTTAAGAATTTCATGCGGGGCAACTAACACCTTTACTTCGAGATCCCTTCCAATGGGATGAATGGATTCTATCGTTCCGGCAAAAACGTTTCTGCCCGGTTGTCTGTGATGGGTACTAAGATGGATAGCACCGGGACGAATGCAGACCGTCACCTGATCTCCCTCTGATAATTCTAAGGAAGTATATGTATTTAGAACTATGTCATTTACCTGAATAGTTGCCTTCTTTCCAAATTTATGAAGGATTTTTCCTTTCAGCATATTCTCTGTGTTCAGAAATCGGGCAACAAATAAAGTCTTAGGCTTATAGAAAACCTCATCAGGACTTCCAAATTGCTCTATTGTGCCATTGTTTAAAATACCAAGCTGGTCTGCCAACTCCAATGTTTCCTGCTGATCGTGCGTAATATAGACCAAGGTGATGTGTAACTTCTTTTGAAGCTCTTTCAGTTCTGCCTTGATCTTTTGTCGTGTTTCTATATCCAGGGCACTTACCGGTTCATCCAATAATAGAAGCGTTGGTTCAATAATCAATGCCCTCGCCAAGGCCACTCTCTGCATCTGCCCTCCACTCAACTGAGATGGGAAACGGTATTCAAGTCCCTGCAAGCCAAAATCATCAATAATTTGTCTAACCTTTGCTTGTATGATATTTTTCGAAACCTTGCGCAACCGCAACCCAAAGGCTATATTTTCAAAGACCGTATAATTGGGGAAAAGGGCGTAATTTTGTGGTACATACCCAATGTTGCGTGCACCAGGACTACGATTTGTAACATCTATTCCATCGATAATTACCTGACCGCTGTCAAATTGCTGTAAGCCAAGGATACCAAGAAGTAGGGTTGTTTTCCCACACCCGCTGCTACCAAGGATTATAAATAATTCATTTGGAAAAATTTCGAGTGATAAATTTCTCAAGACTGCATGTAACCCAAAGCTTTTAGATACATTGATCAATTGCAATTTATGCATGGATTTTATGGGTAGTTTCTTTAAAGAAGAATTTTATAATGGTCAATAAGATAAACGTCAGAAATTCAAGGATAATGGCAAGGGCGATGGCCTTATCCATCTCCCCTTTCTGAGTTGCAAAATAGATCAATACCGACATGGTGCCGGTAGAAGAGGTTAAACCCCCAGCCAGGATTAAGGTGGCTCCAATCTCACCCAAACTCTTTGAAAGGGCCATGACAAGTCCCTTCAGTACTCCCCATATAGATAGAGGAAACGTCAGTTTGTAGAATATCTGAAATGAGCTCGCCCCTAAAGTATATGCCACGTTCTCAATGTTTTTGTCTACACGATCAAATGCCTCCCGAACGAAGCTGATCATGAAGGGTATACTTACAAAGAGTTTGGCCAGGACCACAGCCGCAAAGGTGTAAGGCACATGGACATGAAAATGTTCGAGAAATTTACCCAGGATGCCCGTCTTGGATAACAAAAGGAGAAGAATGAGACCATCAACGCCGGGTGGGAAAGACAGAGGCAAGTCAACCACCGCAGTCTCCAGGACACGTTTTCCCCAGAAGGTCTTTCGGGAAAGTACATATGCAGTTGGTACACTGAAAACAAAAACTATCAGAGAAGCCATAAAAGAGGAGCCGAATGTCACGGCAATGGAGAGAAGCACTATACGACTGCTCATTTGTTGGAAAAAAGCAGTAGGGGTTGTGGTAAAGAACAGTGACCCAATGATTAAAAACATAAAGGCAATCAGGACGAAGGAAAAAACGTAATTAATGCCCTCAAATCCTCGATTCACCGTTTTTTGAAATAATTTACCCACGGAAGTGCTTTTTGATCCAATAATAAATTTTCATTGCATGTTACAGAAGGACAAACATTGAATGTTCATGGTTAGACAGAAGACAACAGGGAGTCGCCACTGCCCGTTTACAGTTTCGTTATCATACCACTGTCATAGCTTACTACCCAGATGCTGGTCCCATCAAAGACCACGCCCCTTGGGTTGATGCCTACACCATAGGTACGGAGCACGGCGCCGTCACTCGCCCTCATTTTTGTTACATCGTTACTGCCGGCATTCGTAATCCAGATATTAACACCATCAAAGGCTATCCCATACGGGTAAATTCCCACGGTATAGGTACCGAGTACGTTTCCGTCACTTGCCCTCAGCTTTGTCACATTGCTACTGCCATAATTTGTTACCCAAATATTGGCACCGTCAAAGACTATCCATTTTGGGATCCAACCTACAGCATAGGTGTTGAGTACAACCCCGTCACTTGCCCTCAGCCTTGTTATGTTATTGCTGTTAGAATTTGCCACCCACACGTTAGTGCCGTCAAAGATCACTCCTCTTGGGTTCAAACCCACGGTATACGTGCCAAGCACGGTTCCATCGCTCGCCCTCAATTTTGTCACATCGTTACTGCCAGAATTTGTTACCCAGATATTTGCCCCATCAAAGGCCACCCCATAGGGATAGAAGCCCACGGCATAGGTGCCGAGCACGGTTCCGTCACTTGCTCTCAACTTTGTTATGCTGTCGCTGCCGGAATTTGCCACCCAGATGTTAGCGCCATCAAAGGCCACACCTCTTGGGATGTAGCCCACGGCATAGGTGCCAAGCACAGTGCCATCACTTGCCCTTAGTTTTGTAATGCTGATGCTCCCGGAATTCGTTACCCAGATGTTGGTACCATCAAAGGCCACTCCGTATGGTTGAAAGCCCACGGTAAAAGTAGAACTCCTTTGGGTCGTTGTTTCATACCAGCGTTTGAGCTTTTTAAATTGGGAATCCTCCGGATTGTCATTTATATTCGAGGCTGTGAAGGCAGAGAAAGGGCTTTGGCTGTTAAGGGAAGGAGAGAGAAAGATCGGTTTTACTTGTGGTATAAGTATTTCATGTGACTCTGCCGGTGCTATAGAGGCGGTAAGTAATGCTGACATAAGACCAAAGAAGATGCTTTTGGAGACTTTCATGATTTATCCTTTCGCGATATAGTCAAATCAATAAATAACTCAAATCGTTTTGTTTCTGTGAAGATGTTATGGGGGTGATGTGGTCTCGATTTCCTGAAGTACCGGAATAACGATTTTATCAACGTATTTAAATGACTCCAAAAGCATAAAAAAGAAGATACCTACAGCTACAGTGATGACAAAAGCTCCTGCCCAATGCTGAAAGTGAAACCGTTTCAATGAAGGGGCGAAAGCAATCAGGCCGAACACGGCGGAAATTACCGTTATAGCGTCCAGACTTGCCCGTTGCCAGTAAGGGCCTCCCAAATGTAGCCACATTCCAAACTCATCAAATGTTAATGCCATACCGCTTCCATAAATTATCGCAGCTATTTCTAGGTTTCTCCCACTCGGGTGCCAGAACAACTGATATGCACCAACACCGGCAAGGAGAAAAATGCCATAGTTGAGATGGTGAACATGCGTTCCACCCAAATGCAGGTAGAGATCAGGTATTCTCCGGGACATAATTAAAATGACAAGCACTCTAACCACGATAAACGTTAAAATGAAAGTGACAAGCACTAATCGGGCCAGATGATTGGAAATTTGTAGCGGCGCCATGCTGGTTTTTGTGCTGTTTGTCATGGTGTTATGGTTAATAATCTACGAAAACTGACAATAAAATATCAGTGTAATATCTCTCTGTCAAATTGCAACAACGCCCTTAGTTCCTCTTGAAATGAGGAAAGCAATGTTGGTAAGGATACGTGGTAGTATTAAACCGCCTGGAGACGCCAGATATTTTGGTTCCCATTCGGGACCAAACTTTTCCTTGTATTGTCGCAATCCCTGGAAGTTAAAAAAATGTTCTCCGTGACGGAAAACTAACGCCCCAAGTCTGTTCCAGAGAGGCGCAAGGGCGTGTTCCTCAAGCCCTGAGAAAGGTGCCATTCCCAGGTTGAACCACTTATATCCATCCTGTTTTCCCCACAGCATGAGCTCGATGAACAGATATTCCATGACGCCATGTGGGGCATCAGGGAGATATCGCATAAGATCTAACGAAAGCTCCTCTTTCTCCGCTCCTTGCCAGATATTCACAAAGGCAATGATTTTGCCATTTTTTCTTACTATTCCGGCAGGGAAATTTTTCAGGTATTCTGTCTCAAAAAACCCTGTGCAGAATCCTTTTTCGGTAATATTTTTTTTTGCCAGCCAGGAGTCTGATATTATCTTGAATTCCGGCAGTAACGGGGGGACTTTGACCGTTGGAATCAGTTCAAAAATACAACCCTCTTTCTCAAGCTGATTGTGGGTATGGCGTAGTCCTTTATGAACCCTGCCTTCAAGAGAAAAGTTCGATAAGGAAACGCGGGCCTCTTCTCCGAGTTTAAGTAATGTTAGGCCAAGATCGATATAAATAGGGAGATTCGTTCGATTGACTTCATAGAAGACTGTCCATCCGTCATTACGGTCACACATCTCGCGAAATTTCCAGATAAGTTCAGATATTTCGCTTTCAGGGCCAACCGGGTCACGAAATGCCACCCAACTCCTGCCGCTGATAGCATACATAATGAATGCATTTCTGCGTTCGCTGAGTAGGAAAGATTTATCTCCAAGCAGTGCTGTGTTGGCATACGTATTTTTTGAACTATATACCAGGGAATGGATCATATCTAAATCTGCCATGAGAGGAAGAGAGGGTTTTGTGAAGGCTGGGCGAAGGAGTTTAAACACAGCGAAACAAAGCGCTAAAACCCCGACTCCCACGGCAGCACGGAGAGATCGGGGGGCATCTCCCGACAGGCTGAAATGCCACCATAACTCATCCGAATATTCGACGTGCTTGTAAGAGAAAAGTCCTAGCCAGGCCGAACAAAGCATAACAAAAACAATAGCCGTAATCCATCCTTGAGTAAACGGTTCGTTTATGAGAGATGTTTTGCGGTAGAAATGCCTGCGGGAAGGCAGGAGTGCGCCCAACATGATTGCAAGAATGATCGCTTCCTCGTAATCGAATCCTTTAAGCAGGGAAAAGACAATTCCTGCAATAAGAAGGGCCACAATAAGGGGGTATGCGGCGTTAAGTCTTCGTTGCAGTCCCCAGGCTAGTATAAGGAGCAAAATACCCGCGAGGCTGCCAAAAAAATGGGAGATCTCCATAACTGGTAGTGGGATTATATCCTTAATCCACAACATACGAACTTTTTCAGCCGGAACTGATCCGGAAAAAAGCAGAATTGTACCTCCCACAAAAGTGGCAAGAGAGAGTATGTTTGGTACAATCTCCGGCACCCATTGTCCAAAGATACGGGCAATCAGTTTGAATGCCTCTTTTCTTTGGATGAATTCATGCATACCCAGAAGAACAGTGGCAAAACACATTGGCAGTAAATAGTATATTCCTCTGAACGCTAAAAGCGATCCAAGGATGTCAGAAACTGGTAGCATAGGCGAGAGAAAAAAGAGAATTACTGTTTCAATGATTCCAAGCCCTCCGGGGACCTGGCTGACTATTCCTGCTATCTGTGATAGTAGAAAGATGCCAATAATCTTTGGATAAGGCAAGTTTTCATGAGAGGGGAGCAAGACATAAAGTACGCTTCCGTTCAGCATCACGTCCAGACAAGCTATTACTGTCGAGGAAAGAGAAAATTTTAGAGAGGGTACAGAAAACTCCCATCTGAAAATTTTTAGAGGTTTCTTTTTCAAGGCGCTAAACAACAAGTATCCTGTAATAAAGACAACGAAGAGTATCCCAAGATATGGTAAAGACACAAAGCGAAAGTGGATTACTGAAGGAATTTCAAATGGTTCAATGAGGAAAAGCACCCCTCCGACGGTAAAGATGCCTAACCAGAAAGCCAGGCCACAGAAGGCAACAACTTTCGTGATATCAACCGGAGAAAGCCCCCAGGACGAGTAGAGCCGATAACGTACCGCTGCAAGCATGGAAACTCCAATACTGTTGCTGAATGCATAACCTATGAAACCGGCGGTAGCAATCTTGCCGTACTTAAGTGGATGATTTACATAGCGAAGGGCAAGAAAGTCATATCCTATCAGTACTAAATAACCAAGGGAGGTAAACAGGAGGGCGAGAAGAAGGCGCTGAGTTGGAAGCGCCTTCAATTGGCGCAGCACATCATGATAGTGATACTCTTTTAGTTCATAATGGAGCACCCAAAGTGTTGCGGTAAAGAGTAAAACGCCAAATAAAGGATTAAGGTTGCGGAGAAATTTATTTCCCATGCGTGATTTAGTCGCTAACAAGGATGATAAGGCTAATCACATGAAAACTTAACCATTTTGTTAAAAATTAAGTATGAATAGGGTAGACTTCGTCGTGAGCGCCCAGTCGAACAATTAAGACGAGGTCTTTTGCGCCGAATCCACCTTCACAATATCCATCTCTCAATCCCCTCCTGGAAGGGGACTCAGGGGTAGGTTCGCTTTCAGACTGGGTCAAATGGGCAATTTCACCCTATTTCGTGAGATTTATTCCCTACTTTATTGGCTAAAAAGCGACAAAACAAGTGCAAAAAATGGCAATTTATAACAGTTCTTACCCACTTTTGAAACAAAAAGTTCATTTGATCCACTCTGTTCGCTTCATCCACCCTTATACACAACTATAAACTGTTTGAAACGTACAAAGAGATTTGTATTGTTTTCTAATAGGCATTGGTTGCATACTTGAGGCCGAAGTTGGTATCGTCATAATAGCTGATATGTACCTTGCCTGATGTGTCCACTGCGATGGAGGTATACCCGCCTACATTTCCACTACTGTCTATAGTTTTGGTTACCCATGAACCGGAAGCATTGGTTGCATACTTGAGGTCGAAGTTAGTACTGTCATAATAGCTGATGTGTATCTTGCCTGATGTGTCCACTGCGATGGAGGTATACCCACCTACGTTTCCACTACTGTCTACGGTCTTGGTTACCCACGAACCGGAGGTATTTGTGGCATACTTGAGGTCGCCATGAGTATAATCATAATAACTCATGTGCACCTTGCCTGATGTGTCTATTGCTAGGGAGGTAAACTGCCCGACATCACCATCGCTATCAATAGTCTTGATTGTCCATGAGCCAGCAGCGTTCGTGGCATTGGTGGCATATTTAAGGACATCTTTTGTGTTGTCATAATAGCTTATATGCACCCTGCCAGACGCATCCACTGTTATAGAGGTATGCTCTCCTACATTTCCATTACTGTCAATGGTCTTAGTTATCCACGAACCTGAAGCATTGGCGGCGTACTTGAGGTCTTCGTTCGTGCAATCATAATAGCTTATGTGTGTCTTACCAGACGCGTCCACTTTAATGGCGGTAAACTCTCCTACATTTCCACCGCTATCAACAATCTCGGTTGCCCATGAACCAGAGGCATTGGTGGCATATCTGAGATCGCCATTCGTGCTATCATAATAGCTTATGTGTGCTTTGTTTGATGTGTCCACTGCTATGGAAGTATACTCGCCTACACTTCCCTGACTGTACAAAGTTTTGATTACCCATGAGCCGGAGGCATTGGTAACATACTTGAGGTCGTTTTTTGTGCTGTCATAATAGCTTATGTGTACCTTGTTTAATGTATCCACTGCTATGGAGGTATATGCCCCTACATTTCCACCTTTGTCCACAGTTTCAGTTGTCCATAAACCAGGAATATTGGTGGCATACTTGATACTACCATCGATGCTGTCATAATAACTTATATGCACATTACCAGATGTATCCACTGCTATGGAGGTATAACTACCAACATTTACATTCTTAGCCACAGCATCTATTATCCATGTGCCAGTGGTATTGGCAGCGTACCTGATGCTACCGTTAGTGATATCATAATAGCTGATGTGTGCCTTACCCGCTGTGTCAACTGCTATGGAGGTATATCCACCTATATTTCCGCTATTATCTACAGTAGTCAATTTCCATACGCCAGAGGCATTGGTGGCGTATTTGAGGTTTTTCTTGGTAAGATCATGATAGCTGATGTGTGCCTTGCCAGATACGTCTATTGCTATGGAGGTGTACCCCCCTACCCATTCACCTTTATCCACAGTTGCTGTTAACCATGACCCAGGGGAATTCGTGGCATATTTGAGATTTTTCTTTGTGAGATCATAATAACTGATATGCACCTTGCCCGATATGTCTGCTGCTATGGAGGTATATGCCCCCACATCTCCGTTATTATCTATCGTAGCTGTTACCCATGCGCCAGAGGCATTCGTGGCATACTTGAGATTGCCGTTAATATCGTCATAATAACTGATATGTACCTTACTTGAAGTATCAAGCGCTGTGGAGATATACCCACCTATTTTTCCACTGTTGTCCACAATAACGGTTATCCATGAGCCAGAGGCATTAGTAGCATATTTGAGGTTTTTATTCGTAAGGTCGTAATAGCCAATGTGTACCTCGCCCGATTTATCCATCGCTATTGAGGCACACCCGCCTACTCCGGGCAATGAATCCACTGTCACAATATGCCATTTACTACCGTCATGATATGCATAGAAGAGATTGGTGCCTCCATAAACAATGTGAGGATGGCCATGAGTATCAATAGCGAGTGCCCTTGAAGAAAAATATTGGGAATATTTTTCTTTAACCACGGTCTCTGTCGTCCACGGTGCCGCTGATAATGTATTTACAACAAAAGGAAAGTTGATAAAAATTAGGAAAAGAGTTGATAAAGCCTTTTTGTTCAAAATCATTCCCATCATTTGCGGCCTCCTATTAGTATTTTTGGATTTCAATATCAAGATTCTTCAGCCCCTTCGGTACGTGGTGAATACTCAGACAGGTTGCATAGATCGTGCGGATAAAAAATCTGTGTATTTATGAAACCTGTGATTGTATTCTTATGCGGACTCATGGTTAAAAACAATCAATGGGGAATTGCAATATTATACATTTTAAAATAGTATAACTCACGTGATTTTTCTATAATTTTTAAAAGTTTCAGGAAACAAGTTCTTATCTGTGTGACGACAATTCGAGAAATACGAGTGGAAATTTATTTAATAGTAGGTTTAATCTTGAGCGCATTGATAGGAATATCCCTTGGTTTGATTGGTGGTGGTGGTTCGATCATCATCATACCGGTTTTAGTTTATATTCTTGGTGTTGAAGCTCATCATGCCGTCGATATGTCGTTGACTATTGTTGGGGTAACAAGTCTGATTGGCGCGGCGCTTCACAATCAGCGCGGTACGGTCAAGTTAAAAACCGGGGTGTTTTTTAGCGCTACTGGCACGCTTAGTGCCTACTTCGGTTCACGTCTGACGTGCTTGCTTTCGCCTGCAGCACTACTTCTTTCAATTGCCGCTCTGATGATTGTTATTGCCGTGCTGATGTTGATTAAAAGGCACGATAATCGTGACGTAATAATTCATCATGGTCGGAGCAAATTCAAAGCGTTGCTGGCAGGTTTAATCGTAGGTTTATTGACAGGTATTCTGGGCATAGGTGGGGGTTTCCTGGTAGTGCCTGCTCTTGTATTATTCTGCGACATCTCCATGAAAGACGCTGTTGGTACGTCTCTTTTAATTGTTGCGATCGACTGTTGTGCGGGACTGTTAGGTCATCTGCGTTACGGTGGGTTCGATCTTCGTGTAACAATGTTTGTAACAATGGTTGCTATTGATGGCATGCTTATTGGCGCCACTCTTTCGCATCACGTATCTCCCGCCAATTTGAAAAAATGGTTCGCCGTGTTCGTAATTGTAGTTGCAGTGTTTTTTATTGCGAAAAATTATACAGTCCATTTGGGATAGCAAGTGAAAAATTACATCTGTTATTTCGTTAGAAAAATATTTAAAAACGAGTGATCTTATGATACGATAATACTTATGCAGGGCTTTATAATTGCTATTCACGGGGATGTTGTTGAAATTGAATTCAGCGGGGGACTTCCCAACATCAATGATTCCCTTGCTGTAAAGAAAACGGACGGGACAAATATTATCCTCGAGGTACATGACCACATAAGCAGTACTGTTGTAAAGGCTATTGCGCTTGGATTTACCCAGGGCCTGAAAAGGGGTATGACTGTCGTTTCTTCAGGTAGTTCGCTCAAAATTCCTGCCGGTAAGGATTGTCTGGGAAGGGCATTCAATGCCTTTGGTGAGCCGATAGACGGCAAGCCGCCGCTTGAAAATGATAATTTTATATCCATTCATAAAGCGTCTCCGGTTCTTGAAGAACAGATACCGGCTTCAGGGATCCTTGAGACGGGCATAAAGATCATAGATCTTCTATCTCCATTTCCCCGAGGTGGTAAAATTGGTCTTTTTGGGGGGGCTGGAGTCGGGAAGACCGTATTGCTTATGGAATTCATTTACAAGATAGCAAAGGTTTATTCAGGGACATCCATATTTTGCGGCGTTGGAGAAAGGATGAGGGAGGGTCATGAACTCTGGCGAGAGATGGAAAGGCAGAATATCATAGCTAACGCAATACTTGTATTTGGTCAGATGTGCGAATCCCCCGGGATACGGTTCAGAACCCCATTAACGGCAATAACCTTAGCAGAATTCTTCAGGGACGAAATAGGAAGCGATATCCTCTTCCTGATGGATAATATCTATCGGTTTGTCCAGGCAGGGAATGAGGTCTCTGTCCTTTTGGGAAGGCTTTCCTCACGGGTAGGTTACCAGCCGACCCTTCTTTCAGAGATTGCTGAAGTGGAGGAAAGAATTGTATCAACACAAAAGGGTTCTATTACTTCTGTACAGGCAATATATGTGCCGGCCGATGATATAACAGACCCGGCTGTTGCAAATGTCTTTCCTCATCTCGATACAACAGTTGTTCTTTCCCGTGAAATAGCATCCAAAGGGCTTTACCCGGCCATTGACCCCCTGCTTTCAACTTCAAAATTCCTTAGTCCCGAAGATGTCGGAGAAAGACATTATAAGATATCAAGAAATGTAAAAGAACACCTTTCGAGGTATAAAGAACTCCTTGATATTATTGCCATGCTGGGTATAGAAGAGCTTTCGCCGGCTGACAGACTCATTGTGAAGAGGGCCAGAAGGCTTGAGATGTTCCTTACACAGCCTTTTTTTCTCACGGAAGAATTTACGGGCAGAAAAGGGAAGCACGTGCCTCTTGGTAAGACCCTCGATGGTTGTGAGATGATACTCTCAGGAAAAATGGATGATGCGTCGGAGAATCTATTTTTTATGATTGGCGATATAGGAGAAATAAGATGAGCAATTCGTCCTTTCCATTAAATATAGTTACTCCTGCAAAGATACTGGGAAAAAATATAACATATATCAGATTGAAAGACGAGACGGGTTTTTTCGGTATTTTAAAGGGACATACGAATTTCTTAACAGTCCTTGTCCCTTCCCTGGTTTATTATACAGATACCAACGGCAAAGAAGTTTTCCTTGCTGTTGATGAAGGAATATTGAGTGTGAGGGAAGGAACGGTAACGATAACATCAAGGGAGGTATTTGAAAGCGATGATGCTGAAAAGCTTGCAGAAATCATTGAAAATACCCTTGCCAAAAGAGACAAATCTGAGATGGCTTTCCGTGAGATGTTTGAGGGAATCGAAAGGTCATTTATGGAAAAGACGATAAAACTGGTTAAAGGAAGTATTTGATGGAAAACAAAAAATTCTCCGGAGATATTGAGAAATCTGCTAAGGAACTGCTTCGTACCAGAAAGGAGAAATCGAATTTCTGGCGCTATGCTAATGTCCTTGGTGTTGGAGGATGGGTTTTTGTTATTCCGGTTGTCGGAGGCGCTTATCTTGGCAGGTATCTGGATAAAAAAATGCACGGAGAAGGCATTTCGTGGACGATAACACTTATTATCATCGGTATAGTTGTTGGTATGTATAATGTCTGGTATTTGTTTATCAGAAAGCCTTAGCAATGAAAATATTTAATATTTTTCCGGAAACTATTTTTTCAATCGGCCCTGTTCAGGTTACAGATACTGTTATTACCACATGGTTTGTTATGACGGCTATAATAACAATTTGCTATCTTGCGACAAGAAAACTCTCCATAAAGCCGTCTTTTTTCCAGGAGATTTTAGAAGCTATCTTTGAGGCTATCGAAAAAACGATAAAGGACATCCTCCCGTTAAATCCCTGGCTGGTTGTGCCGGTGCTGGGAACCCTATGGATCCTTATCGGTTTCTCCAATCTTGCCGGTTTAATACCGGGATTGAAAACCCCTACCGCTGACCTCAATACAACCTTTGCATTTGCGTTAATCTCTTTTTCAATGACCCACGTCATTGGTATAACAACACAAGGGCTGAAAGGATATCTCCTCCACTATAAAGAACCAACATGGATATTACTTCCCTTCCACCTTATAGCAGAGATCACAAGAACAGTCGCACTTGCCATTAGGCTCTTTGGGAATATGTTAAGCGGTGATATGATTGCCATAATACTTCTCGGCATAGTCGGATTGCTGGTGCCGATCCCGTTTAGTTTGTTACATATTATCATCGGTCTTATACAGGCGTATATATTTGGTGTTTTAACCTTGGTATTTATAGCAGGTGGCATGAGAACGAAATCATGAAAGGAGACTTGATATGGATGCTAAAACCGTAGTTATTTCTGTTTCTATAATAGCTGCCGCCCTTGCCATGGCTATTGGCGGATATGGTCCTGCAAGGGCATTGGGAAAGGCGCTTACGGAGGCGCTTGACGCTATAGCAAGGCAACCCGAGGCCTCTGATAAGATTATGAGGGCCCTTTTTGTTGGAATGGCGTTGATAGAGTCAATTGCCATATATGCATTTGTTATTGCATTGATTATCCTTTTTGCAAATCCTCTTATTGGGTATATCTTAAAATGAAATTCAATATCTGGACACTGCTATTTCAGATAATAAACTTTGTTGTTCTGTTGTTTATTCTGAAAAGGATATTATATAAACCTATACGGGAAATTATTGAAAGGCGGAGAGGGCTTATAGCAAGAACCGTCGAGGATGCAGAAAAGACAAAAAAAGAGGCGCAAGCGCTTAAGGAAAAATGCGAGGAAGAGTTGAAAAAGGTAAAGGAACTTCAAAGCCAGATGCTCGAACGGACGAGGGAGGAAGCTCTTAAAGACAGAAATAAGTTACTGGGTGAGGCCGGGAAAGACGCGGCGAAAATAATCGAAAAAGAAAGGGCCTTGTTTGATGCAGAAAAAAAGAGGGCAGAGGCAGAGTTAAAAAATAAAACGCTTGAGATTGCCTCCGTCTTTGTCTCAAACCTTTTAGAAGACATTTCAGATGAAGAGCTTCATAAGGCCATATTCAGGAAGCTCGCGAGAGAAAATGGGAAAATTATTTCTGATATCTCGAAAATAAAGGAGAAAGGCGAAACATTACCTATAGACCTTGTAAGCGCATATCCATTAAAAACGGATGAAGTAAAAATGTTTCAGGAAACTGTAGAATCACAGCTTGCAAAAAAAGTGAGCATCAATACGACCGTTGACAAGACTCTTATCGCGGGGATAAGGATAAAGGCCTGCGATATGATTTACGACTGTTCGCTGGCAGGCCAGGTAAATGCACTCGCTTCCAGGCTGAAAGAAACCACATAAATGGAAAAAGAATTAACGGTTTTTTGGGAAAAAGTAAAAGAAACAGCCAAAGCCAGCAGATTCTCCATCGGGGTGACTGAAGAGGGAAAAGTGCTGGCCGTAGGAGACGGCATTGTGCATATTGCTGGTCTAAGAGATGCAAAACTCTACGAACTTATAAAGTTTGAAAGTGGTGATGAGGGAATAGTATTTGATCTCGATGTCAGCAGCATTGGCGTTGTGCTTCTTACTGAGCGTAATGGAATAAGGGCCGGTGATAAAGGATATAAAACTGAACAAATTGCTTCAGTAAATGTAAGCGAAGAGCTTTTGGGGAGGGTATTGGATGCCCTCGGTAATCCTGTGGATGGTGGACCGAAACTAGAGCAAACGACATCTTATCCGGTAGAGAAAGAAGCCCCTTCTTTATTGCAAAGAGACTTTATTACTGAACCTCTTTATACCGGTATAAAGGTCATTGACTCTATGCTTGCCATAGGCAAAGGGCAAAGAGAATTAATTATTGGTGACGCTTCAACAGGTAAGACATCAATAGCAGTGGACACCGTTATCAATCAGAAAAACACTAAGGTAATCTCTATTTTTGTGGTCATAGGTCAGAAAAAGTCACACGTCTTAAAGATCATTGAAGAAATAAAGAGATACGGTGATTCCTCAAAGACCATATTTGTTATTGCCGATGCCTCAAATTCTCCCGGGCTTCAATATATTGCGCCTTACAGCGCTACAGCCATTGCCGAGTATTTCCTCGATAAAGGGAAGGATGTCTTAATCATTTATGACGACCTTACAAAACATGCTGACGCGTATCGTTCATTAAGCCTTTTACTGAAAAGGCCTCCGGGTAGAGAGGCATATCCCGGTGATATATTTTTTATACACTCAAGACTTCTCGAACGATCTGCAAAACTCAATCAAAAGAACGGCGGGGGTTCCATCACTGCCCTTCCGATAGTGGAAACACAGCAGGGCAGGATATCATCCTATATTCCTACAAATCTCATCTCGATAACGGATGGTCAAATATATCTTGATGCCTTCCTGTTCAACAAAGGTATCCGGCCCGCAGTGGACGTTAGCAAATCCGTGTCAAGGATAGGGGGAAAGGCTCAGGTAGAAGCAATGAAAACCGTGGCTGAAAGACTGAAAATAGATTATTCAAGATTCATTGAAGTGGAAGTATTTACCAAATTTGGGGCGCATTTAGAAGAAGAAACCGCAAAACTCATCAGACGCGGCGAACGGTTAAGGGAAATTCTGAAACAGCCGCAGTTTCACACCTTCACTCTTGAAGATGAAGTATTAAGCTTTATAATTTTAGAATCAGGCATACTTGATACTGTTGCAATTGCCTTGGTAGAAAAAGTTTGCAGGGAAATAATCAATAAGACAAAATCCACCTTTCCGGAAATTATAAGCCGCATGAACCGTGAGGGTTTGCTTGAAAAAAAGGACTTGGAGATAGTAAAGGATTTCATTGCAAAGGAAAGGGCTTGAACTTGCCTTCTTCTCTGGATATTGAAAAAAAGACAAAAGCCTTATATACCATAGAAGATATTGTTGGCGCTATGAAAGCATATGCGGGGGTCACAATAAGAAGGACGGAAGATCTTGTACAAAATATAAGGGCATATGAAAATAATCTTCTTTTTGCGATGGCCGATATTATAACGCATTACCCGGAAATATCATTAAAGGAACAAAGCAAAGGGAAAAGAATTCTTACAGCCTTCGGTTCCTCACAGGGGTTATGCGGTTCTTTTAATGAAAAAATGGTTGATGTTGTTTCCAGGATAATTACCAGCAACGATATCCTGTTCGTTATTGGGAAGAGACTACAATTGTCTCTGGAATTAAGACATATAACATATGGAGATTGCAGCGACTCAGTGGCAAGCATTAACGGAATACAGTCAGCTTTGAAAGAAACTGTTTCGAAAATAATGAATATATACAGTAAGGAAGAGTACTATAACCTTACTCTCATCTTTCCGTATATTTTTGAAAAAAAAGCCGAGATTTCTGTGGAACAAATCCTTCCCCCCGATATTCGTAAAGTGAGCGCTTTAAACCCAACCAAGGTTCCGCCTTTCACCTATCTTGAACCAAACAAAATTTTTGAAAAAATCCTGGAAGAATTTTTGTTTATCAGCCTTTATCGATGCTATATAGAGTCACTCAGGAGCGAGAATTGGCATCGGTTGAGAAGTATGGAAGGCGCATCTGAAACTCTTAAAAGGCAACTTTTGGACCTTAATTCTCTGCAGATGTATATCAGACAGGAAGAAATCACGGAAGAGATGCTTGAGATATTGGGAAGCGGGATGTTTTACAAAAAATAGATGCCTCTTTAGAGTTTGGGGAATTAAGACCGACCAGTTTATTTTAGTTTTCTTTCCCGACATTTGCGTGAACCAAATAAAGAAAAGAAAAAAATGGACAATTTTTTATGGGCGCTCAAATTTCTGACAATCATTCCTGTTGACAGGGAAGATAGGATAAAACCACAAAAGGTCAGTTATGTAATATATTGGTTTCCCATTGTAGGTTTATGCATAGGCGTTTTTCTGTCTGTCACATATTTACCCCTCTTTCTTTTCTTTCCTCCCCTTCTTGCTGATGCCTTGATTATTCTTGTTTGCATATCTATAACCGGAGCATTGCACCTGGATGGCCTTGCTGATACCTGCGACGGCATCTGGGGTGGTTGGAATAAGGAAAAACGTCTGGAAATTATGAGGGATAGCCGTATAGGAAGCTTCGGCGTCATTGGGTTGATTTGCCTTCTTGGACTCAAATACCTCAGTTTATTCAGCGTTAGTGAAATCCCCGTGACAAAGATTTCACCGTTTAGTGCCAGCATAAAATACGTTTCCTGTTTTGTCTCGCCGGTTTTGGTAAATAAATGCGTTGTGCTGATGGTAATGCCAGTTGTGGGAAGATGGGCGCAGGTCTGCGCCGCAGGATTGTCTTTGTATGCCAGAAGTGGATCGGGTACAGGAAGTTTTATCACGGGAGGCACTACACGGAAACAGGTGATCTTTGTGTCACTTTTTCCAGTGTTCCTGTTTTGGTTTTTTTACAACCTGAGCGGGTTTGTGATATTTGCAATAATAATTATTTTCACCCTCAGCTGGATTTGGTATATTAAAAAAAGAATTGGGGGGATGACGGGGGATACCCTGGGTGCCACCAATGAGATTAGTGAGTTGGTGTTTTTATTGAGTCTTTTCGTTTGTAGCGGATGGAATAGATAGCTATTGGGCGGCCTGGACATTTGAGATGCGGGATTGAATGAAAAAGGTTGGCAGTAGGCATTTGCAACTGTCTGCGGTCAACTGCCAGTTTAAATGCAGGAGGATACCTGGAATGTTTGTGTTTTGTGTCTGACGTCTTAGCGGCAAAAGGAGTATGTTTTACTAAAAATGGCCAAAATAACCTTTGTTCTTGGCGGTGCGCGGAGTGGAAAGTCTGCCTTTGCAGAAGGACTTGCCAAAAAGTATAATGATGTGGTTTATATAGCCACAGCTGAGGTTAAGGACGATGAGATGCGGGAGCGTATTCGGGCTCATCGTGCCCGGCGACCCTTTCATTGGAAAACGATTGAATCGCCTTATCACGTAGACAGGGTTGTGTCGAATTTAAATGGCAGGGCGGGTCTTGTTTTTATTGATTGCATTACCCTCTATATTACGAATTTGCTTTTGTATGAAGAATCAGTATCCATTCCTTTGCAAACAAAGAGGCACGATGCGGTATCTTCAGGTGAAATGGCAAATGTGACGGATCTTTTGGCCGCATCTAAGGAAAATCCAAAACAGAAGCAGGAGCAGATCCTTGCTGAGATCAGTAAACTTAGCCGTGTGTGTCGTGAATCGGGGTCAGATGTTATTATCATATCGAATGAAGTTGGACTTGGTATTGTGCCTGATAATGCCTTATCCCGTATTTTCCGGGATATTGCAGGTTTTGCAAACCAGATCTTGGCGGAAGAGGCTGACGAAGTGTACTTCATAATGGCAGGAATTGCCCAGAGGATAAAGTAATGGATGTTTACCAGTTTAAGGCTTTAATGAATAAGGATAAGACCTTTCCCGTTTATGTATTCTTTGGCGATGAAGAGTTTTTTATCCATGAAGCGCTTTCTGCGGTAAAGACTAATGTATTTAAGGATGGCGATCCTGGTATGGCATTGGTTGAATTTGGTGGAGATGAAATTTCCGGGGGTGTTATATTTGATGAATTAAGGACATTGCCATTTTTTTCGGGCAAGCATAAATTGGTGATTGTAGAAGAGGCAGATGATTTTGTTGATAAGAATAGGGAGACACTTGAAAAATATTTACTGGCGCCCGCAGGTCATGCCAATCTGGTTCTTGTTTGTGATAAATGGGATAAACGAACGAAATTGGCGACTCTTGTTGATAAGGTGGGGGCGTCGGTTGAGTGTAAAAAACTGAAGGATCATCTCTTGCCAAATTGGATACACGTTCATACGAAATTTTACAAAAAAGACATCACTGCAAAGGCGGCGCAGAGACTGATTGATGATGCAGGGAACAATTTAGCGATCCTGGATAAACACCTTGAAAAGTTATCCATTTACGTGGGCGAAAAGACCACCATTGACGAAAGGGACGTAGATGCCCTTGTGGGTGTAGACAGGAATCGCACCGTATTTGAGCTGACCGATGCTGTTGCGCAAAGGAATGTGACACTGGCTCTAAAAATCCTCAGTCAAATGCTGGCGCATGGAGAAGATTCAGTAAGGATTATCAGTCTGTTGGCCTGGCAGATAAAACGACTGTGGCGGGCAAAGCAGATATTGCGGCAGGGTGGAAATGAACAAAAAATTGCATCGGAGTTACAGATAATACCATTCTTTGCAAAACGGTTTTTCGAACAGGTTAATCTGTATACTGAGGGAGATCTCATGAAAAATCATGCACTCTTACTTGAAGCTGATGTGAAGAGCAAAACCGGTTCTTTCAGTACGAAAATGTTACTGGAACTGTTGGTGTATAAGCTATGTGCTTAAATAGTGAAGGAGATTTATCAAGGTGATTTTTAGAAAGGAAAGGAAATGAAGTTTTTTATTGATACAGCAGATGTTAAAGAAATTCGGGAAGCGCACAGTTTGGGCATCCTGGATGGGGTGACGACAAACCCCTCTTTAGTTGCCAAGACCGGCCGTCTTTTTCGTGAAACGATTGAGGAGATATGCTCCATTGTGAAAGGCCCTGTCAGCGCCGAGGTGGTGAGCCTTGATACAGAGGGTATGCTCAGGGAGGCCAGAGAACTGGCAAAGGTTGCTGACAATATTGTAGTCAAGATTCCTTTGGTAAAAAACGGCTTAAAAGCAGTAAAAAGATTGGCGGAAGAAGGCATTAAAACCAACGTGACACTCTGTTTTTCCTCTAATCAGGCTCTTTTGGCAGCGAAGGCCGGCGGCACCTATGTGAGCCCCTTTGTCGGAAGATTAGACGATAGGGGGCAGGTGGGTATGGACCTGATCCAGGAGATTCGTACCATATATGACAACTATGGTTTTCAAACGGAAATTATTGTTGCCAGTATTCGCAATCCTGTGCATGTACGTGATGCGGCTTTGATGGGGGCAGATGTTGCCACCATCCCTTTTAATGTGTTTGATTTACTTGTTCAACATCCACTAACGGATGATGGCGTTAAGCGCTTCCTGGCCGATTGGGAGAAGGTGCCAAAAAAGAAATAAATAGAGACCTATGGAAGACATTAGGAAACGATTTGAACGATACAAAAGTATACAGTACGCAATAACGCTTATACTGGCGGCATCTGATACATTCGAAAATGCCGTTCCGAAAATCCTGAAGACTCTTTGTGAAAGTCTGCAGTGGAGTTTGGCTGAGTTCTGGATGGCAGACAGAGGAGCCAATAAATTGCGTTTTGCAGAAGTATGGTATAAGCCGTCCGCGAAGATTTCAGAGTTTGTAGCACAGAGCAGACAAATCTCTTTTTCACCAGGCGAGGGATTGCCAGGCAGTGTCTGGGTAAATGGAAAACCCATCTGGATTGAGGATGTCGTTTCTGATTCAAATTTTCTCAGGGCAAAAATTGCCGATGAAGCAGGGCTAAGGATCGCCGTTGGATTTCCTCTCATAACAGTATCTGCCATGAACGCACTGTTGGAATCGGTTGCCACAGAAGCTGGATTACATGGAGCTGTCGGTTTTCCCTTGAGAGATGGAAATGAAATAGTTGGTGTTATCGTATTGTTTAGTAATAAGATAGAAAAACCGGACGGAGAATTGATCGGGATGTTTAATGTAATCAGTATCCAGATTGGCCAGTTTATCAGGTTAAAACAGACCGAGGAAACTTTAAGGCGTAAAATAGATTTTGAAAAGACAGTTGCAAAAATTTCAACAAGATTTGTTAATACCCTGGATTTTGGCAATGAAATTTCCGTCTCACTGGCTGATGTGGGTCGATTATGCAAAGCAACCAGGGTGTGCCTCTTTCAGTTTCATAATGACAGAAACAGTGTGGCCGGAGAAATAGGTAAGACATATGAATGGTGTGATGAAGGTATTGCATCGAATATCCAGAATTTACAGGAGATGTACTCTACAACGTATACGTGGTTGATGGAGAATTTCAATAAAGGGACTATGATTTATATTACGGATGTCTCCAAAATTACTCAAGGGATTGCATCTGAAAAGGAGATATTGGAAAGGCTGAAGATAAAATCGCTCCTGATCATACCCGTGCAGGTTGAAGAAAAATTATTGGGCTTTATTAGCTTTGATAATGTTGTAGCCATTGATAACTTGCATGAAGATAATATAACCTTGCTTTACATGATTGGAGAGATCGTGGGGAGTGCAATCATACGCAAGCAGTCTGAGTCCCTTATCAGACATATGGCGTACCATGACCCCCTCACAAACTTACCCAACCGTTTGTTATTTAAGGATCGCCTGCTGATGGGTATTATGCAGGCAAAGCGTAGCGGAAGGATGCTTGCTGTTGTGATCCTTGACCTTGATATATTCAAAACGATTAATGATTCTCTGGGGCACCACATTGGAGACTTATTGCTGAAGATTGTGGCTGAACGGTTGACAAGATGTGTGCGGGGAAGCGACACGGTAGCCCGCACCGGTGGCGATGAATTTTCGATCATCCTGTCGGATCTTACCCATATGCAGAATGCGGCTGTTGTTGCCTGGAAAATTCTCGATGTTATCAAGAAACCCTGTTTGATTGAAGGTCATAATATACGTACCGCTGCCAGCTTAGGCATAAGTATTTATCCGCTTGATTCGCACAATATAGACGACCTGATTAAAATGGCTGACAAGGCAATGTACTATTCTAAGCAGAGTGATGGAAATACCTGCCACTTTTACAACAGTGATATGAATAAATATGTTCAAGCCCACAAAGAGTAAGCTGAGCATTTTTTTCCTGGTTTTGACGTTTCTTCCTTTGCTCGTTATGCGATTGGTTGTTCACCCCATTACTTTTCATGCCTTAAAAGATGAGATTATCAGAAACCTGGAAGGGGCAGTACAAAAACAGACGGAGTTGATTTCCAAATGGATGGAGGAGCGTACAGCTGATGCCCAGCTCATTGCAAATAATCCTTTTATCCTCGTTGCAATCCAATCATTTACTGTTGAACATACGGAACATGCAGAATTATTCAAACATCTGGATGCAATCAAATACTTTGATTATCTCTGGAAGGAGTACGGTGGCAAAGAGGTATTTATTGCAGATCATGAAGGTGTTGTAAGGATTGCATCCAAAAAGGGGCTGGTGGACGTAAATATTTCAGCAAAAGACTATTTTCGGTCTGCTATGAATGGGGCATTTTTTACTTCCAGCATCTTACCTTCTGATGTTCCTGTTGAAAACGAATCTGGTATACCCGAAATCGGCGTGCCCACCATGCTGGTTTCTGCGCCAATAAAGGACAAGTCGAATTTTATTGTGGGAACAGTGACGCTGAGAATAGATGTCTCCGGGATCAACAAGATGATGCAAAATATCCATATCGGGATGACAGGGGAGACCTATTTGATTGATGGACACGGCTACATGCTGACGGAGTCCCGGTTTACAGAAGACTTGAAGAGCCGGCAGCTGATCAACAAACGAGCTGCCCTGGAATTGAAGGTTACCGATCCAGGCACAAATAATTTAACCAGGGGAGTTTGTGAATGCCTAAAAGGATCGGAAGGGTTTGACGCCGATGGCTATGCCGATTACCGGGGCGTAAATGTGTTGGGATTCTGGAAATGGATGCCGGATTATGGATGGGGAGTGATTGCCGAGATTGATGTCAATGAAGGCTACGGGAAACTTTACGAATTGCGTAATTATGTCTTGTTCATCTTCGGGATGGTTGCAATGGGAGCTGTTATTGTAGGCTTTTTTTTGAGCAAAAAAATATCCGCGCCGATTTATCACATTACAGAGACAGCCAAAGCGATTGCCAGTGGCAGTTACAACACACGGATTACTTACAAATCAAATGACGAGATTGGTGAACTTACAAATGCTATTAATAAGATGGCAGAGATTTTAGAAGCGAAATCGCAACCTCCGGAATCAGTGAAAACAACTGAAAGGAAGGAGCAAAGTTAGGTGGCAATCAAAAAACCCGAAAGAGACTTATTCAGTACAAAGGCAAGCATCACAAAAAAGCCTCCCCTGGCCGATCGTATGAGACCACGAAAATTGGAGGAATTTGTAGGCCAGGAGCACCTCGTCGGACCCGATAAAATATTGCGGAGACTGGTGGATAATAAGGAATTGATCTCTCTGATCTTTTGGGGTCCTCCCGGGGTCGGAAAGACAACGCTTGCTTCCATTGTTGCCCAAGCAACGGATGCCCATTTTGTCGCTTTTTCTGCGGTATTGTCGGGGGTCAAGGATATTCGTGAGGTTATTGAAGACGCCGGGAACCAACTGAAATATTCCGGCAAGAAGACTATACTCTTCGTAGATGAGATCCACCGGTTCAACAAGGCCCAGCAGGATGCCTTCCTGCATCATGTGGAAGATGGCACTATCACCTTAATTGGCGCTACTACTGAAAACCCGTCTTTTGAGGTCAACGCCCCCCTCTTGTCACGGTGTAAGGTATTGGTGCTGGAACAACTTACCGAAGATCATATCAGTGCCATTATGACCAATGCCGTACGGGATAAGGAGCGAGGTCTTGGATATATGAATGCAGAAATTCATAACGATGCCTTTGCCTTTATTGCAAACCTTTCTCAGGGAGATGCACGCGTGGCGTTAAATACCCTCGAGGCATCTGTCATGCTGGCAAAGCCCAGCCAGGATGGGAAAAGGATGATAACATTAGAAATTGCCCAGGAAGCCATGCAAAGGAAGGCGCTCCTCTACGATAAAGGAGGAGAAGAACATTACAATGTGATTTCTGCCTTCATTAAATCTCTGCGGGGGAGCGATCCTGATGCAGCCCTTTATTGGCTGGCGCGGATGCTGGATGCCGGAGAGGATCCGCTCTTTATTGCCCGCCGGATGATTATATTCGCCTCAGAGGATATTGGAAACGCAGACCCTGTAGCTCTCCAGTTGGCCGTGGCAACCAAGGATGCCTTTCATTTTGTGGGACTGCCGGAGGGCTGGATACCTCTGGCCCAGTGCGTAACTTATCTTGCCTGTGCACCCAAGAGCAATGCCTCCTACATGGCCTATTTTGAGGCAATGAAAGATGTGAAAGAAAAAGGCGCCTTGTCTGTGCCTTTTCATATCCGTAATGCTCCCACGAAGTTGATGAAAGACCTTGGATATGGCATGGGTTACAAATATCCCCACAGTTTTGGAGGATATGTAGAACAGGTTTATCTACCCGATGAACTGCAAGGCAGGGAATACTATAAGCCGACGGATAATGGATTTGATAAGGTGATCAAAGAGCGGCTCGAATTTTACAAGAAAATGCGCAATCCTTTGGAGTAATAAATTTCAATGAACACCGTAATTTCGCTAAAATATTTCACTCACTCACTCTTTCTGGTTCTGTCCGTTTCACAATCAGTGTTCGGCGAAGACTTAAAATTTCCACAGCGGGATCGGAGTACCCAAAGGCTTGTGAATGGTACAATAACGGCACATCTAACAGTTGACGTTTCACGGGATAGGAAGCCGATCAGCAAATATTTATACGGGGTAAATATAGCGAACTAGTGTACCGGCTATTACTTGGACCTATGTGCACCAAAGTTGAGAAATGCCAGGGTATCAGTTGTGCGTTTGGGTGCCACGAATATGGAGCGCTATAATTACATGAATAACCGTATATTCAATGTGATAACCCGTAAAAATCAATATGTACCGATGACTTGGGAAAGTTTTATTACATGGTGTAGAAAGGATGTAAAGGCAGAGCCCTTCTTACAAGTATCGGTATATGGGCACGTGGCCGGGAGTGGTGATACTATAGACGTTCCTGATTATGACCATATTCAGTCTATCGATGAAGTTGAACGATGGATTGCAAAGGCAGGAGAACGGGTGAAGTTCTGGGGGGTAGGCAACGAACCATGGATAGCATGGAAACGGTATGATTATCCAGAACCTTATGAAGATGCTGCTCATGGAGATCAGGTTCTTAACAAGGATACCTCCTATGACAACTATTTTAGTCGTTTTCTATCACTGACGAGCATAATAAAGCAGGCAAACCCAAAAGCTACAGTGTTTGGGCCTACATCGGCAAACTGGTGGTACTATTGGTCAAATGATTATTCCCCTCTCTGCCCAGTTACTGAGGCGAATGAGGATGCCAGGGTGGATGATCCGGGATGGCAGACGATGTCTCATGTTGAGAATCAGTGGAATCGGGATATCTTTCCAGATCGTGGTAATGATCCTGAAATAACGGCGGGTTCTTATGGGATCAAGACAATGATCCTAAAGCGATTTAAGAATATGATCGATAGCTATTATCCAGGTATTCAAATATTATTTTCTGAGTATGACTATTTCTGCTGGAGCGGGCATCCGAAATTGCCACAGATTGCCGCTGTAGGCCAGATGGATTTTCTGGGTTTTTTTGCAAGGATGGGTGTAAAGTTGGCGTGTAATTGGTATGTGGGAGAGCCGAATCAATCAGGTATCAGCGGTGAAAAGGTGGGCGATAGCGCAGGGCAAGCCATGTTTAATGAGAAAGGCGAGCCGAATCCGAAATATTGAGCGTTTTGGCTTATGAGCCATTATTTCAGAGGCGATGTCGTTTATACTGATTCCAGCGACTGGGGCGTATTTTCTGTTCACGCCTGCCAGCATAAAAAGGATATTATCATCTTTGCGATGAACAAAGGCGACTATGATTCGGATACAGGTGACTTCGTTGCAGATCAACACCCTAAGATTGCTCAGATTCAGGTGACTGGATACAGTCAAAGTACAACAGCAGGCCTGCAAGTCAAGAAAATCCTGCGTTTCGGTATGAACGACCCACGCGTGGTAAAGATGGAGACGGCAGGAGTCACGGTAAATAATGGCGTGTTTTCATACGAATTTCAACCATTATGAGGTGTTTCAATTTGACATTAAAACGGAGACGGATGGTCAATCATTTACGAAACTTCTCATTGTAATAACTGACGAATTGGGCAACAAGGGTAAGCCTGCAATCGGGATAAAATCATATGACGATTTATTGAAAATTACTGACGGGAAATGGCAAACTGTAACAGTTCCACTCGATGGTATTTTTTATGACTGGCGTTATCCTGAAGGCCAGAATGGTTCAAAAATACAGCTTAATCTAAGCAAAATAAAGCAAGTTGAGTTTGTTCCCTGGTAGAAAAAAAATAAAAATCAGGCACCCTTCATTTAGATAATCTTCGAGTAGTAAGAACCAACAGCATTAGTAACACAAGATCAGGTTTCCATAATACACAAACAGGTAATAAGAAATAGAATTACGGAAAGTAAATGTCTTCTCATTAAATTCTTCAGCTAATTTGAATTTTTGAAAAAGTAGTGTATAATTCCAATACATTACTCCCCGAAAGATTGAAGACCAAGTAGTCTCCTTCCCAATTCGGATGAAGGGAACTTGAATAATGGTAACAGTTCACCCCTTGGCTCCTCCCACGAGGGGAGGGGAACGCTTATTGATAGGTTCGTGTAGCCAGAAATTCCAGTCATAATCACCCGCATAGCGGGTGGCTTGATTAGTCCTAAAAGGGCATTGTTGCTGGCTCCCCTTAAGGGGTTACTTAATGACTTTTCATGAACATAGATATGTTTTTTTCGATCTTACACCTTTAATAGCCTATTTTGAATATATGGCTTCTTCGACGATTTATCTATTAAATTGTTAAATACTTCAGCATAGCTTTTGCCATTCTCCCCAGTATAGCTGGGGGCTTAGCTTAAGAGTTACCTCCCCCTTGATGGGGCTTACTGTTGGACAATTTTTTGCTGGACAAAGTAAAGGGTGAGTGGCGCTATTATTCTGATGTTTCGGCGTGTCCTCACGCCGAAACCCACTGTCGATGACCCCCGATTCTTTCGGCGCTGAGGATTAATTCTTGTTTTGGTGAGAGGACTCACCGAAACATCCAACAATATCAAGTAATTCAAAGGATTATTCATCTGATGATGGTTGATTTCCCCAGCCAAAATTTGTCCAACTGTAAGCTTGATAGGGGGAGGGCAAGGGTGGGGGGGTAAACTATTGCAAACACTGTAGTTCTTCACCCTCGTAGTTTAAAGTTGGTTGTTATATTTCTCTTACTAAACAATGCCGTAAATACTCTTTTTTCATAAGGAGGAAAAACAATGTTTAAAACAACCAAATCTACCATAGTTGCATTCATCTCATTTTCCTTATTGTCTATGTTTGTAGTTAAAATGACCTTTTCCGATACCCTGAGTATCATTAGGGAAGGTATTGTAAGGGACTTGCAGGGCATCACCCGAAAGCAAGCCGAGATTATTACTAACTGGATGGACGCACGAAAGAAAGATATAAGGGTCACTGCCCATGACTTGCCTGCTTACCGTAGTTCGGTAATTCGGGAGGATAAGGAGCCAGATTTTTCTAAACCCCTTGAATATCTTACTTTTATAAAAAATATCTATCACTACAAAGAAGTTTTTATTGCAAATCCTAGGGGCGCGATTATTCTTTCAACAGATGAAAACAATATTGGGAAGGACGTATCCTCTGCACAATATTTTCAAGAGGCAATGAAGGGTAAAACGTTTTTTTCAGACATTATGCCTTCTCCAGTGCCCATCGAGAATGAATTTGGTGAGCTGGAGTTGGGATTACCCACGATGTTTGTATCAACCCAGGTTACTAGTGAAAAAACGGGGGTCTTAGGGGTCCTGGTCTATAGGCTCGACGTGAATGAGCTCATAAAACTGATTATGCCAATGAAAGCTACAGAAACAGGAGAGATTTATTTAATTAACAAAGATGGCTTCATGTTAACCAAGTCCAGATTTACAGAAAATCTTAAGGAAAGTGGCATAATAAAAAAGAGGACACCCCTGGAGTTGAAGGTGGCAAATCCTAAAACGGGGAATCTGACACTTGCTGTTCAGCAGTGTCTTAAAGGTCAGGAAGGATACGACGAAACAGGTTACCTTGACTATCGAGGTGTTAGTGTTATTGGTTACTGGATATGGCTGCCGTATCTGAATTGGGGTCTTATTGCCGAAATTAATGTGGATGAGGCATGTAATGAAGTTCGTAAGTTTTTTCAAGATACCACCATTAAAAATCTGCGCGGGCTTATGCATCGTCAAGTCGACTTAGTGAAAATGTGCATGGAAGGACACAAGAATAATGCTAAAGCAGTTGCCCGTAAACCACAGACTATTCACTACACTATGGGCGTTGGATCTGTAGACGAGTTTGTAAGTGCTCTAAACTATTTGGAGTTCATCAGGGATGAGTATGGATATAAAGGTATATTTATTTGTGATTCTTCTGGGATTATAAAGTTAGCCACAGAGAAAAATTTGGTGGGTATGGATGTTTCCGGAGAAGACTATTTTATCGAAGCAAAAAAACGTGGGGTCTTTGTGAGTGATGTAAAACCTGCAACAACCCCAATCCTCAGTGAGTTTGGTAAAGTTGAACGTAATATACCAACTTTGTTTGTATCTTCTGTAATCCAGGAAATTACCGGGGCTTTTACCGGTGTACTGGTTCTTCGAGTCGATACCATGGAGCTGAACAAACTCATGCAGGGCATTGAAATTGGTGAAAGCGGGGAGGCTTATCTTATCGATTCAGAGGGGGTTCTTATTACAGAGTCACGATTTGTTATTGAGCTTAAACGCAGCGGCATGATAAAAGACAGGACGGCTTTGGAACTTAAAGGAATTAATCCTAAGACGGGAAGGTTAACAAAGGGGATTGCCGAATGCCTGAGTGGGACCGAGGGATACGATGTTACAGGTTATCCAGACTATAGAGGGGTACCAGTATTAGGTACCTGGTGCTGGATTCCGGAATACGAATGGGGTGTGATTATCGAGATCGACCTTGATGAGGCATTCCGTAAGAGTTCTGCCTTTTGGGGTATCAAACAATATTTCTAATCTTTGAATATAGCTTTTTTTAATGAAGCAAGGGGTGAAGTGTATAAGAAACTTATAATGCCTTCACCTCTTGATCTTCTTTTTCCTTTACGTCATTGTTAAGAGTTCATCAACCATTGAAGATATCTTTGCGAACCTTTCCTTCTGTATACCGCCACCTACAGCCTTTGCTTTAGCTACTTTTCCTGCAAAAAAATTTGGAATAACCTCGTTATCTCTTGTGTCCCTGAAGACATCCCATGCTGTCTTCAGTTCCTTCAGCTTGGCCTCCACATTCGTACCTTTAGCCTTTTCTATTAATTTAGGGATAAGCGCCAGTGTTCATCGGTAAGTTTCTTTACCGTTGTCCTTCATCCCTCTTGCTTTGCCTTGTCGCTTTCCCCAAGCATTGTAACTAGCGCCGTCCTTGCATCCGCAAGCTTCGTCTTAAGGCCATTAATATCATATTTGCTCACTGCCATGTTTTATTCTCCTTATAGTTTAAGCCTTCGCCATTGATTCGCAGACAACCTTTTAAAAAAAGTGTAAGAAAACAATCGAATTCATTACTGCAATAAGAGTTACAGACTCGGACTATCGCATTATGTGCGCACACCAACAGTTTTTTTGAAATGATCGGTACATTATCGAAATTAAATTTGAATAGACCAGATAACGGAGACAGAGAGAATTATTTTATATAACCCATTACATTTTCTACTTTGTCAACGATAAATTTACTAAATGAAGAAGAAAAATCAAAGTTGAGTTGGTGATATAAGATGTTGGATTCAAGTTACAAACGTGACCCGCTGTGGGAGGCTACGCTGCATAGGCGCTAACTTAAAATGACGGATCAATTTAACCGTGTATTGAATAACGAATATCGAACAAGGAATTTCGAATTATGAGATTGGCTTTTACAATCATCAATAACCATATCCTTGTTTCACGTAACTCCTTAAGGGAGACTTTCATCTTGTGTATAAAGTCAGAACGAGATTCTGCGCTTTGAGCCTTACCATAATTGGGAGCGGGTGATGTACTGCAGCGAATGAGTTGCCCGGCAATGTGATTTCCCGCCCTGGTTTTTGGCAAGGATTCCGCTGCACGAATAATTCTGACGGCAAAATCTATGAAGCGTTCTTCAAGGTCAAATATTCTCTTATCCTTCGACATTCATTATTCCTTGTTCGATATTCGAATCATCATAAATAGTAGGGACACGGTGCACCGTGTCCCTACTATTCCAACCTGATAAATAGCAAAAACAAGTTAGCGTTTATGGGGCTACACTGGGTGGCCGTTGTTATCGGTTTGGTAGGACTGGGTTTTGAACTTGTTGAGAAAGGCGGCTATGGTGTCGTCCTGACGTTGGATGAGGGTGGCACCGTCTTGCCAAATGCCGTTTTCCGCCCACCATTGGCTACCAGCTGGGTCGCCTTGATTTTGATGGATGTTGTGCACGCCGAGGTCATTGGTGAAAGGTTCGCCGAAGATGTACAATCTTTTTGGCTCTTGCAGCAAGGGTTCGAGGTCGGCTAGCGCATCGATGCTCGTTCCTTTTTTCCACGGAGGATTGATTACGGTCTGGAGAAGCCTGCGTAGCGCCTCGAGGATGGGATTAAACACCACGAAAACACATCCCACTTTTGGTTGAAATTCAGGGCTGCGAACATAATCCAGTGCCCCCGATGTAGCGTTTGAAGCCAGGTAATGCCAACCATTGGCTAGTGTGGTCACACCCTTCAAGCTCGTCTTTCCCAGTTCGACTACGCGCCATTCAACACCGTTGGGCAGCTTCTTGCTATCGACGTCGATGGCGCACTTATAGATGCCAGCAGGGGTCTGTACCTCGACGTTGCCGTGATAGTACTGCCCGTAGTCGTTTACCGGATCACGGTAGTAATTGTGCAAGGTTCCGATGACGACTCCATAACCATCGTTGAGTGGCATGTCTTATTCCTCCATTTCTTTTTGCCTAACATTTATCTTTATTCTATAATTGTTGGCATGTTATTGTTTCTATCAAAATGAGTAGGAAATCCAATATTAGCGTAAGGGTAGTATACTACTATTGGTAATTGTATAAAATACAAAAATTCTTCCGACTCGTTCGCATTGGGGACTGGAGCCATTTGGATAAATAAATTACTGTCCTTCTTAAAAATCTAGAGTTTCGTGCTGAGTCCCATTCTCTTTTCCACTTCATCAACAATAAATTTACTAAACGAAAAGGCGGAGGTGAACGCAGGTGATACTGCATTTAATATGTGCGTGGAATTTTCTCCATGCTCGACAACAAAGTCCATCACTAATTTCAGGGTTTCTGTATCGAGTAATTGTGCCCTGATGCCAGGGTTCAGGTAGTTGCCAAACTTGTTTGTGTCTATCTTTTTTACCAAATGCACGGATTGTTGTATAAAATGATTCCGGCAATATTTTTTCATTTCCTCAAAGGCTAAGCTCCTAAAATGAAATGCATTGGTGACAAAAAGCTTTGTCTCATGAAATAACACTTCAAAGAATTCATTCAGGCTAAAATTTGAAATGCCCTGATAGTTTTCTCTCCAGAAGGCTGGAATTGCCGTTGGGCCTATCTTAATTTTTCCAGCGGCAGTTATGGTAAAATGGACTCCCAAAAATGGATTTTTTAAATTAGGCACAGGATATATATGTTTACGAATTAAACTAGTATCCTTATATTCCAGATACAAACCTTTAAAGGGAATTAAGATGTATTTTTGCCCAATGCCAAATTGATGGGCTATTTTATCTGCATATAAGCCTGCCGAATTGATGAAATGTCCAAACTTTATTTTTTGTGTATTTGTACATACTGTAGAGACATCATCTCTTTTCATAAACTTTTCATTAAGTAAGATTTTTACGTTTCCTTTTAAATTCTGAGCGATATGTTCGACAACTTCCGTAGGATTTACTACTGAAGTAGTCGGCGAGTACAAGGCTTTATCAAAAGTCCTGGCATTAGGCTCGAGTTCTGGCAATCTTTCCTCATCGACAATCTCTAGCTCTACACCATTTTTATCTCCCCGCCTTTTTAACTCAAATATACCTTCAAGTTCCGCTTCGTCCTTTGCTACGACAATTTTTCCGCATCTGTTTATGGTAAGATGATTTTTCATACAGTAATCTGTCAGAAGTCTGTTCCCTTCTACAGTAAACCTTGCCTTGAGACTGTCTGGCGTATAATAAAAACCGGCGTGAAGTACCCCGCTATTTCTGCCACTTGCATGACGTGCTAGAGAGGCCTCTTTTTCTATCAAGGTAATGTTTATATCCGGATACCTGCTCGTAATCTCTTTTGCAAGGGAAACACCAACTATTCCACCCCCGACGATCAATATATCTGTTGTTATCATGGTTATTTATTCAAATAGTGTTGAACCTCCTCTATGAGTTTATCAAAATTGGGTTTGTTTGTACTGAGGCTTTTGGATATGATTTTCAGTTCGGAAGGATCACTGACGCCAAGGTGCAGATCGATTGCCCTTTTGACCTGCCGTTGTTCCCAGACATCCTTATTGCTGCTGGTTCTTTCCCGCCCGCCAAATGCCCGGATAATGCTTAATCCTACAACGTCGGCAGCAATTCTGTCGCCGGTGGCAATAATGAGGTTGGGTGTGGCCACGGTGCCTTTTGTAGGTCCGCCCTTTACAAAAATCTTTGTCCCATCCAGGATGTTGAGATGGGGCGTATAGGCAATGTTCATCTCGGCAACAACCTCATCCCAGAAATCCGGCGCAATGAAGTAGGGACGTTGCTGCGGATGGATCGCGCCAATAAAGTTCTTTAGTGAAATACTGTAGTTGGCATAATTATGGGTTTTAATAACAGGGACGTTGATAATCCTGTCTACAGAATAGATAATCTCCGAGACCATGGCCTTTTTCATAAATCTTCCGTGGGGTATGTCAACTTCCACCCAGCCATGATCCTCAAAGGGGACAAACGTCGCGCCATCTGTTTGAATGGCCTCCCATATGCCTGATTTCATGGCGTTTTTCTTCGTAGGAAGCGTAAAAATGGCTGACATATCGCCGACAAGTATCTTAGAAACCCCCGACTTATGCAGGAGTTTTATGAGATGCTTTATCACGAGGGGATTTGTATTGGCAGGGTTCGGATAACGATTAACGATGTTAGGTTTTATGAGTACAGATTTACCCTGAATATCTAACTTTTCCAGCCCACCCAAAAGTTCTATGCCTTCCTTGAGCATGGCATAAATGTCTTCGCCTTGTACCAGAGACACGAGGATTTTATCATTGTCTTTGTAGACATTGGGAATCTGCTGCAGATGTACCTTTTTTGTTTTTGGTCTTAAGAAGAGGTGTTTGAATACGTATCGCCAGCGAAGGTTTAAGATGAGATAGATGGATATTCCAATAACGTAAAAAAGTGGGTATCTTGTGATTCGCATGTGTGTTTTATGGGAGATTTTTCAGATTGACCCAGTATCGTATTTGCTGTACTATAACAAAGTTTGAAGAAAGCTTCAAGGTCATAGATTCAGAAATGATAACAGAAGAAGACAATATGCAAGCACTCTCTCAAATTGAAAAAAATCATATAACTTCTCTTATTCGCCAATATCTTCACGATATTCTTTCGAATGCAAGAGATATAGAAAAGTTTTTGAACGGTATTGAAAAAACATGATTCTTGTCCTGTCAGGCACTGAAGAAGGCAAAGAGATCGTCAGAAGACTCCACGAAGAGGGATTGGATTCCCTGACGACCGTTGCAACGGAATATGGTAAAAAGATGTTTGAACAGATGGGTTTAGAGACCGTTTGTTTGCAGGGTCGTTTGGACGCTCATGGATTTTCATGGTTAATCAAAGAAAAGGGAATAGATACAGTAATAGATGCAACTCACCCTTATGCGATAGAGGCGTCTCAGAATGCAATGGATGCCTGTAAAAAAACCAATACGCGGTACCTCCGCTTTGAAAGGCAGGAGATGGAGATTCCAATGCATCCCTTGATCCACAAGGTTAAGACTATGGCTGAGGCCATAGACAGGTCCAGGACATTTGGGAAAAGAATATTTCTGACAACGGGCATATCAAGCGTTGCTAAATTTATCATCCTGAAGGATGAAAAAGAATTGTATGTGCGCATCCTCCCTGTACCTGAGCATATTGCTTTGTGTCTGGATATGGGGATTCCACCCACACGTATTATCGCCATGCACGGTCCGTTCTCAGAGGATTTGAACCGGGCTATGTTCAGGCAGTATCATATTAGTACGATGGTGACAAAAGACAGTGGCGAGGTGGGAGGCGTGCTCGAAAAGATTCATGCGGCGCTCAAAGAAGGGATAGACACGATAGTCATCGGGAGACCGGGAATAGACTTTCCTCAAAAATACTCGTCTATTGATGAGGTGATAAATATGGTTAAAATGCATTAACGGGGTAGAATTGTCTTACTTTAGAGATAGATCAGCAACTGTTCCTGGATTTCCGAAAATATAGCTTGCCTGATCTGAAGACATTGCCCATCCTAAATCTGCAATAAAATCTTCCGCCAATTTCAAGGCGTCCCCGATAGTATCTTCTTTCGTGGGCACATCAACTCGGATCATGAGACCAGCCCTTTTTTTATTAATCAATGAGAACCATAACTGTTTTATTTTCTGTTCTGTCCAATCAACGACGTTTTTATCGATACAAATCCAATAAATTATCAGAAAACCATCGGCATCCTTTTCGGTATAAAGACTATGAGCTTGAAATGTACGATTTACTACATGAAACTCAAGGTTATTTAATTCAATGACTTTAAAGCCGGAACTATTAGAACATACCTTTGGATTGTGAAAATTGCCTGCATCCAGTACGAGTAAAAAAAGATTTTTACCATCTGCATTGACATATTCACGATCCAATGCCTGGCTAACAAAATTATATTCTTCGCCCTCCATATTCCATTCTTGCTCCACATCCCTTCCCTGCCATCCGTTAATCTCAAGCGGTATTTTCAATTGGGAAAGGATATTCAGGCTTTCATATTTTGCTTTTGGAAAACCGAAGCAATAAATAATAGCGCATAACAACAATGCGATAGGTATCAATCCTTTTTTCTTCTTATTCATCTTGTTATCCTGCATCTTTCAAGCAAATATTCCAATCCAATTAATCCCAGAATGATAAACACGAATATTACAACGCCGCTCATGCTATGAAAAAATCCCTGGCCAGCTTCCTCGCCAAAATAATAGGTGATAAGGCATAAGGTTATAATCCGGATAAGATTGCCCACGAGCGCAAGAGGAATAATGGAAGAGACAAGGACACCTTTTTTGGATATGCTGCCCTTATTTATATATGCATAAATTAAAGCCAAAGAAAACATCGTAACGATAGAACGAAATCCACTACAAGGTTGTCCCATAAACAAATCAGTCTTGCCAATCGTTAATAAAAGCCCTTCCCTTGTGATTGGATAATGAAAAAGTTTTAAGATCGTCTCCGTGGCAACGGAAAGGCCATAACGCATAGGCAGGGTAACGCTATCAATAATTCCGGTGGGAATCGGCGCAAGCAATATCAGATAAAGAATAGGAAAAGATAAGATCTTTGTTACTTTTAATCCGTAAAGATAACTTACCAATCCATACAGAACCGGAAGTAAAGAAAGCGCAGTAAGAAACCGATAGTCCTGCCGCCAACCAAAAGTAAACAGAAAAATTCCCAATAGCAGGATAGAAAGGCCAAAGAAGTTGTTGCCCGGTGTACTCTTTTGAATGGACTCTCTCAGGAGTGCGCGTTTACGCCACACAAGCCAAAAGAATACAGGTATGATAAAATAGGCGTGCGTATAATCAGAAGACTTCCAGCCATGACGATAAAGCACAAAAAAAAGAGGGGTATAAAGTGATGCCGTTAGTATCCAAATGAAATAGTGGATCATCGTAATCTAAATATCCAAAGCCACGGGATGCATATTTGACGGTTTAACGAAGCATTCAAAATCGTAAGAAAGAGTTATACAATTCCTAACAACACTTACTCTCTTCCATGAGAGTGAGTGTGTTGTCAGGTCTGTATGTTACACCAAGTGTTATCGTAAAGTCGCTATTGTACGTTGGCGTCCTGCGAATGTTCATTGAAAACTTTGGAATTCTTTTTACTTCTTAAGCGCCGTAAAGTTACCAAGGTAGCGCCGCCCGCTAGAAAGAGCAGGCAGCTTACAGGTTCTGGCACAGGCACAGGTCTTCCTCCGCCGCCACTCTTTGCAAATACACTGTTTAACGATATCGTAAGCGATATCAATAATGTTAATATTCCAAGAGTCCACTTTTCCATTTTTCTATTCCTCCTCACTTAAAAAGTAATTTTGTAGAAGCTTTATTTTACAATCTGAAATTTACAAGAATCATCTTCCCAATCGTCCTTGCCTGCTATGCTTACCTTTCCAGTAAATGTGTATGAACTACTTACGGTATTAACCGATAACCCAGAGGGATCCAGCTTAAACCACGCAAAGTACCAGTAACCAGGTTTTAAGGTTCCACCATCTATAGGATCCACAAACCCGTCTTCATTGTGAGTAATATGAATTGAACCTGGACCGTCGATAATCCATTTTATATCCGCTGTTGTTGCCTTCGTTACCCGAAAAGCAACATACATGTAAGCGGAATCCTTTTCTAAAACAGGCAAACAAATGGGTAAATCTGCGCCATCAATGGATGATTCCGCATCGCTGGTGAAGGAAGCGTACAAAATAACCTTCTTCCCACTGCTGCTGCCTCCCTGGAAAGTTTTTTTCACCACCTCATCATCATTTGAGATTTTAATGCGACCGATTCCTATCTTCCCGTCATTCTGACCAGCAAGGCATATCTGCCCCACCATAAAAATCATTAATAATAGCGTTAACCCAAATAATCCTTTTTTCATTCTGCCAATTTTCATAATCTCCTTCTCCTCAAAAAATATCTTTAAATTTTTTCTTATACGATGGCATTCCACTTTTGAAATTAATTTCGGTTTCTTCCCTCCTTTCCCAAATAAACGCCGCCCTTTTAAATCATCGTTACTACGGTTAAACTCTATAAACAAAAAAGCCTTACTGTGAAGATATTTTTAAAACACCTTCGGCAGTAAGGCTATCTTATCATTACATCCTTGTAAACTTAAAGACCCTGTTACTTTGCGCCCCCTGATCACTCAGGGTTTACCTTTATCGCTCTGTATTTTAAGTTTACTACTTTACAACTGTGCGGTATATCATCAATGTAGTCGCCTAAATATATACAATAACTATCATTCTTCGTCAAGTAAAAAATAAAATATTTCTAAGATTTCAATCATAAGTTTTGTGAAAAACACAATAATACCCACAAGGCGTTTCTCAAATACAATCAGAGCGGGAAGTGTCTTCATTATTATTTTTACTTTATTCAGGATATTTTAGGACTGTGTTATGTCCGTGTGCCAACATGGATTCCCTTCTGGGAAAGAAACTGTATGGAAATTATCAGAACGATATGGGCAATAGATTAGCTCTTTCATGTTAAACCTCCCAATAGTTCAACTATGTGTACACATGAATGATTGAATTGAATTGAGCGGGTAATTCGCCAATTCATCTGTTGATTTGGAGTTTAAAAAAGGCGCAGACCTTTTGTGAAAGGCCGTCCTCTTGCCCTCTGTAGAAATGATCACTATCTTCTATTAATTCCAAAATTTTTGGGGATGATAGACCTTCAAAACCTCTTAGAGTATCCTCCGCTGTTGCTGCAAAATCATTCCGGCTGTAAATAAATAATTTACTCTTTTTGCATTCCTGTAAAAAATCCAGGGTGTACCGACCAAAAGGCGTTGATAGAGAAGCGAATGCCTTCACGTGTTTGCTTTCTGCGCCCACCCTCATGCCTGCGACGGCGCCGAATGAATATCCTGCCAGAAAAATTTCCTGGGTTACGCCAATTTGTGAAACCAAAAAATGAAGAGCCGCATGGGTATCCGCAACGGCATCAGTATAGTCACCGCCATTGAGGGATGTATCCCAGTATTGGAATCTCTGGGCAACGCCCTTTATATGACATTCACTATTTCCCACGCCCCGGTAGTTAAACCGAAGGGATACAAATCCCATGCTGACTGATACCCGGGCAATGCTCGTAATAACATTGTTATCCATGTCACCACCCAAATTGGGGTGCGGTGCACATAACAGGATTGCCGGGGATGACTGCATATCTTCGTTATATGTCAGGATACCTTCTAACCTCAGTTTATCTGAATGAAAATGTACGCATTCCTCAATCATGATTCAAATGCAACCACTCAGTTTACAGAAAGAGCCTAAAATAAAGAAAAAGGGAAGAGAAGAAGATGATGGGTATGAAAAAATTATTCTTGTATTTTTTCTTCCACATTCTCCACACCCCAATTTCTCTCTCCCTATCGTTCTATTGATCTTAAGAGTGTTTGTGATAATCGGAAATTGTGTATGCCATACGATTGAATCAGTCTTACAGAGTCTTGCATAGTTAAATTATTTCTACAAAATTGCTTGATTTTGCTATCGAGCGCTTCTTTCCATGCATCATACAATAACCCATAATCCTGATTATGGCATTCGATACAATATTCCCGGACAGATTTGAATGAATATCCGCCTGATTCCGGCTTATGGCAATCTGTACATGACACTGCCTGAGACATCCAATCCGGTATCTTTATGCCGATGATTTGAATATCTCCATTTATGTAATCATTCACATCGGCATGGCAACGTAAACAATCAATTTTACCTGAAAATCCTTTATCTTCCCTGTATTCCTCTGAATTTTTTTTTATAAGGGGTCGGTTAATCGAGAAATCTGATACATGTTCCTTATCCTGCGCGTATAAAGGATTCGAGATTGCTTTGGTGTCTCTTTTGTGATGACAGACCCAACAGTCACTGTTCTGTATAATAAGACCACCGTGTGTTTTTGTATGAACGGCATCATTATTGTGGCACTGACTGCACTCCAATCCCTGATTGGGGGAGTGCGTCTTATGTTGGAATACCTTCCCCTGATACGCCGTGTGATAGGCCATGTAATTCACATGACATCTGTCAGTGCAGGAACCGGTAAGAAAGGGGGGGGTATTTGGTTTTATTGCATAAATATCATCTCCCCATACTAATGGTTGTAATAAAATAATACCAGTATAAAAAATCAATCGTAAATATGTTTTAATCATAGTAGTTACTTCGCGATATTCTTTAAATTCAGGATACTATAACCAATTCCTCTCAAATCCCTTTTCGTGGCAATTTTTACAGACCCCGGATTCAATGTTTGCATCCTGATGGCAATCCTTTTGTTTAACTTTTTCGGCTTCAGCAAACTATTTAAAGTTTATGGATCGTTTCTGACAATAAAATATTTCTGTCTTTATGAAAGGATGTTCGGATCACGGTAGCTTTAATTACAGATGAATTCTCATTCCAGCCAAAGCAAAAGGGAATGCATTTTTTCCCCTTGTACGGTAAAGCCGTTTTCAATTCGATAAACAGGCTTTCTTTTTTTAAATCTATAATCTGGCCCGTTTTATCCAACAGTTCGGTCGTTACAATAACTTCCCTGTATCCATAATCCCCGGTGGGTACGCTGTGAGGAATGTCTGTATTTTCTAATTCCAATACACCTTTAATCTTTCCTTCCGAACGGGTTACTTGTATAAAGGATAATTTTAACAGATTCTCATTTCCATGAAACATGGCCAGAGATGAGAAAAGGTGCTGTTTCCCATCTCTTTTAGGATAGATTTTCTGCCAGGGGTCATCCTGAATAAGCTTTCGCTTTATTGCAGGCATATGGCAGTCCTGGCAGGTTTTCCTCCCCTCTGCTGTATCTGATTTCTGCCATGCCAGAAACGTACTTATATGACATTTACCACAGAGCTCACTTGTCCTGAAAAATGGATTCTTTTCTGCAATGGGGTGCGGTCCGTGTGCAGGTGTAGGACCACTTAATTTGCAGTCATTCAGGTGACAGGTGTTGCAATTTACACCCTCCTCCCGGTTCACACTACGTGGTGCAATCTTTTCATTCGTAAAAATGGTTTCGGGGGCATGGCATCCTATGCAAAAGGTAAACTGATATTCATTGGTCTCTTCCCTAAATGCACTATTGATGAAACTGCTGGCATGGGGTGAGTCCTTCCACTCGGCATAAATATCTCTATGGCAATCTCCGCACCGTTCGGCTCTAGGAGATTTTGTCCCTTTTTCCACCAACTCAGGATAGATGACACAACTAACCGGAAGAAAACAAAAAATTAAAGTGAAAATGGGGAGAAATATCCGGAGCAGTTTTATGGGTTTATAAAACATAACGTAACCACGAAAATAATCGCAGTAATGACGATCATAAATGGGATGGGCCTTTGCCATAGATTGCAACGCTCTTTGACATACCGGGCATAACCGCTATTTGTACCTTCCGTGTTATTGAAAGATGATACGGTATATCTTCTTTCACGTATAAGGAATGGCCAGAAAACAAATAGTAAAGCACATAAAACAAGGATAGAAATAAAAAGAGTCTCGTTTTGGATGAGTTGTTTTAGATTATAAACCGGCAGTAACGGCCAGGGTATGTGGTCGGGTTTCTTTACTAATTTGGGCAATGGAAAAAAGATGACAGCAACCAATTCGATAATAACAAGAAAACACAAAACTATAATGTGCCTGAATAGTTCATTTGGGAAAAACGGTTCGAGCATCTCCGGGCTTTTGCCCTTTGTATAATCTTTCATGTGAAAATCCTTCCTCTGAGTTTCCTTCAGAAACTCTTATTCTCAGTCTCGTTAGTCGTCACTTTAGAATATTTCAGTCAAAAAGTATCTCGTCCAAAGCCTCTATCACACGATCTATATCTTCACGTGTAATTACCAAAGGCGGCTGGAAAGTAAGCACATTCCGTGATACACCCGTTTTTCCCGCTAAGATACCACGATCTTTGAAATCTTCGAGGATGTTGTCTGTTTCTTCGGCTGCAGGAATCTTATTCTCCTTGACCAGTTCAACACCCAGCATTAGTCCCTTTCCGCGCACCTCTCCCATAAGCTTATGCCTTTGTTGCAGTTCAATCAGTTTGTCTTTAAAATAGTTTCCAAGGTCTTTTGCCCTTTGCACGAGCTGATACCTTTCAATAACGTCCATTGTCGCCAGTGCTGCCGTAGCTGATACGGGATTGCCGCCGGTCGTGGAAGCGCCAGGACGTGTATAGGATAAGGCGATTTTATCATTTGTGATAAAGGCTCCGATGGGAGTGCCATTGGCCAGGGCCTTTGCCATAGTCATAATATCGGGTATAACATTCCAATGCTCAATGGCAAACATCTCTCCCGTCCGACCGAACCCTGTCTGCACCTCATCCGTTATAAAGAGCATATTATAGGTGTCAAGGATTTTCCGAATCAATTGAAAATAGCCGGAAGGCGGTGTGATAATACCGCCGTTACCCTGAATTGGTTCAACAATAAAGGCTGCAAACTCGCCGTTTTTAACAACATCCTCAAGATACCTTGCGCATCGTAAATCGCAGAGGGGATATGTAAGTCCATAAGCACATCGGTAGCAGTATGCCCCCGGAATGTGGACAATATCTCCAGAAGGATTGGGATCGGTTCTCCACATCGGAAGCCCTGTAAGATTCATAGTAAGCTTCGTACGGCCGTGGAGCCCCTGCTGGACGGCGACAAATTTGTGTTTTTTAGTATACAATTGGGCAAGAAGCGCGGCACCTTCATTGGCCTCGGACCCGCTGGCACAGAAGAAAGACCGTTTGAGTGACGGGGGGGTAATCAGCGCCAGTTTTTCAGCAAGGTCTATCATGGGCTGGGTGAGATAGATGGCGGTGGTATGCTGAAGCGTTCTCATCTGCTCACAGATCTTCTCCACAACCTCCGGGTTACAGTGCCCTGCGTTCATTACAGACACCCCGCCATAAAAATCAAGATACTGCTTACCCGTATGATCGTAAAGGTACTGCATTTGACCCTTGATGATCTGCATCGGTTTTTTATAAAAATGGTAAACGCATGGAATAAGATATTCCAGCTTTTTCCGGAGAATGGCATCAGGTCCTATATGGTTTGTTGTCATAGTTGATACAATATTCCTGGCGCAGCGGAGCTGCAATAAAATAATGAAATTTATACAAAAATGCCCTTAAAATTTTGGTAGCTGGGTTTGAGCAATGCTGTTGAAAAAGATTTTTTTCCTCCGGATATTTTCATTCGTCACTGTCTGATACTCTTCATTACCTCTGCTGTACTTTTTGAGTGAGTTATATCCTGCGCATAGCCGCCCAGGTTAAATCCCCTTGGACTATTTTCAGTTAATATGTCCCATTCACTTTCCTGTATCGGCAATGAAATACCAGGGTGTTCTGCATATATGCTTAAATATTTATGATACATGCTCACCAGGGTTTTTACCAAGGAGTCATTATAATATTGTGCCTCAATCCGTAATACTTTTGTGCCAGTCTGCACAAAGGAATGAAGGTATGGCAATACACAGATATCTCTTGCTAACAGGAGATGGGTACGGCAGTACTGATCATTTTCGATGGGTCGTACTTCTTCCCGTTCATCTCTGAGTGCGTATCCCATATATTGGCACACCTGTCGGCAGTGATCTTTTTTATGTGATTTAGAGGTCACCATGGCCGGGATACAGTGTTCGAGTATCATACCGGGAACTGGTCCATGAACGACACATTCTACGGGTAACGGCGCTTTGTAAGATAATTGTTTCAAATGTTTATAGGAACATTCCAGGGCGGCTGTGACTCCGGAGACTTCCAATTCTTCAAGAAGGTTGAAAGCTTGTACGTTCAGGACGTTTAATGAATAGTCTCCCAAAATATTTAATCCGAATTTCTTTGCCAGACGTATTGCACCCAGATTATGAACAAGCACATAATCGATACCTGATGATGCCGCCTGCTCAAATAACCATGCCATATCAGCCATCTCGCGGGAAGTAGTTATGCGGGGTGTGCCTATTCCAATGGTTTTCCCGGCATCATGGACCCTCTTGCATGCCTCCCGGTATGATGCCTTTGTCCAAAACTCTTTTTTCAATGGTGAGACTTCTCCGCTAATATAGATACGGTCTGCACCCTCATCCAACGCCGACTTCAGGGCGTTCATAGAGCTTATTTTTACTGATAATAGTGGATGTCTTATATCTGAGTGTGCCGTTTGAAAGTTGATTATTTCTTCTTTCTCAGTGTCCTCTTTAATTTGAAATTCAAAGGGATCAGTATAAATATCCTCTTTTGAAAGTGATGTCTCTTTTGCTGCACGGCTTAAGAAGAGGGGTTCACGACTCCCCGAGATATCGACAAGAGAAGCGGACGCAGGTGTGAATGCCATTGACGTTGTAAATTCGCGTACCCGGTGATTATAGAGTTGTTCATACTCTGTTGAATTTAGATAATAAGCTGCGGGATTATCAAGATAGGTATCTATTGCCTTACGATAGATGCCGACGACTTCTTTCAGGAAATCGGCATGTCTCATGCGACCCTCTATTTTAAAGGAGCATACTCCCGCATGAATAAGGTCAGGAATATGTCTCAAGAGGCACATATCCTTCATAGCCAGTAAGTGACCCGAAGGCAGGTCTCCTATGGGTTGTCCTGAAACACTTTCTACGAGGGTATAATGCCAGCGACACGGTTTCATACACTCACCGCGATTTGCGCTCTTACTGAAAAGCACGCCGCTGGCATAGCATTGCCCGCTCTGGCAAACACACAAGTCGCCATGCACAAAATACTCAACTTCAATTCCGGCCTTTTCCTGTATTTCCTTCACCTGGTCAAGGGAAATGTCCCGGGATGTAACAATACGGCTTATCCCCAAGTCTTTCAGTGTTAATGCGGATTCAATATTATGGATATTCATCATTGTACTGATATGGACAGGTGTGGGAATGCCCATCTTCCTGATCAGATTTAAAACACCCAGATCCTGGACAATAATAGCATCTACCTGAATTTCACTCAAAAAGTTAAGGAAGTGCCCTGCAGCGTTTATCTCATCATTACAGAGAAGATTGTTTACGGTAATGTACAGTTTCGCGTTCTTTGAGTGGACATATCGTACGGCTTCTACAATTTGTTCGTCTGTAAAATTGAAATCTGACCTGTGAAGCCGCATGTTAAAGCGCTTGCCGCCGATATATACTGCATCGGCGCCGGCATCTATTACAGCAGTCAATGCCTCCCAGCGGCCTGCGGGTGCAAGAAGTTCAATTTTGGTTTCTGATAATTTCATAACATCCTTTTTCTAAAAAATGTATTCATTTGCTGGTATTTGCTGGTATTTGCTGGTTCAATCGTCCTCGATTGAACCTAATCCGAACGAGTCGGAAAAGACAACTTTTTTAGACGGCAGACGATGGACGAAATGACGTGGGACGTCTGTCGTCTTTCGTCTGTCACCAATTTTCGCTAAAAATGTCAAAATTATTTTTGAAAGATACTAAATATACTGACCGCTGAATGCTTTCTTCCTAATATACTCCTACCTTTGCGTTTACTTCTAATCCGGTTAACAGCGATGGATTTCTGACACCGTCCTGATAAATACCGAGGGACTGTGCATTTTTGGTGGGCGCAATCCGTATGGCTTCATCTCTCTCAAACATGTTGGGAATGAAAAAGGACATGTCAAGTCGGTGACACACTACCTGGCCCTTTTCACCATAGCCAACTGTATGGGCAAGACGATTCCTGTCAGGATAAATACCGTTTCTTGTTGAAACGACCTGTAACGCCATGCGAGGTCCGGGAGGATAATAGTCCAGATCGCCATTCAAAGATGCTTCAATTTCCATACACAGACCAAACAGGGTATTTCCATACCCAGCAATGTGGACAGCGTATGGAAAAAGCTCACTTCGGAATCTTTTGAGTTGCTCCTGTTCAATGGCAACCCCGCCATAGTGAATACCGCGAATCTGCATTCTTTGCGCAAAATTCATTTCCTCAGCCAATCTGAGCAGCAAGGGAGGGGTTGAATAAATTACTTCGATACGTTGTCGTTTCACTATATTCAGCGCCTGCTCAAGAATATGGTTAAGATACCTCTTATATCCCAGGGAATCCTGCTTTAGTTTCTTTACCCATCGTGGATCCATATCAATGGAAAATGGGTCCATACTCCCCATACTCTGTGCCACAGGACCAACGGCTTTGCCTATAATGTGAGGGCCACTGGGACCTACCCATAGCCAATGAGCGCCCCGAGGAAATCCCCTGTATTCTGCGATGTACCGGAACCATTCCACGAATGTGACATAGAATTCTTTCTTCAAATAAGCCGTTACTTTCGGGAGACCGGTTGTTCCTGCCGTTTCCCCCAATATGAATTGTTCCTTATTTTTAAGGTGAATTTTTGGAATGAAATATTCTATCGGGTAACGCCGAAGGTCTTCTTCCTCCATCGGTCCCAGGATGTGCAGATCTTCCAGAGAAGAGATATCATTTCTCGCATTGATACCTAACTCCTTTTCCTTCTGGAGCCAATAGGGTGAGCCCATGTCAGGGTCAAAATGAATTGATATTACCCGTTTCACCCACTCATCTGCCGACATACCAAACCACTCTGCATCCTGAAGAATAGCTTTATCAGGCCGTCGGTCTAATCTGCTGAATTCACACTTGGTGAAAAGTCCAGAATTTATTGAAGTATTATTTTTATTGGTTCCTACTCCGGTTTGTATCATGGGAAAATTACCTTTTTCTAAAATTTGTAGGGGAAGGTTTGAAATCTCCCCTACGTTACGGTTAAAATTTCGGTTTAAACAGCATCAGGCAACTGGGAGATATAAATAAGTCGGATATGATTGCATTTAACATCGTTACGCTTGTGAGTATCCCAAAATATTGCACAGGTTTAAAACTTGAAAAAGAGAATACCATAAACCCAATAGCTGCTGATAAGGAAGTAAACAATGCCGTTTTCCCAACCCCTTCTAAGGTATGACAAATTGCCTTTGAAGCATCTCCGGAAACAGATAATTCTTTTTTAAAACGATAAAAGATGTGGATCGTGTTATCGACAGAAATCCCCAGCGCAATGCTGGCAATCATGACCGTTGCCGCATCAAGTTTCATGCCCGTGAGTCCCATCAAACCCAGTGTTATTGTACTGGGCAACAAATTTGGAATAACACTGATAAGCCCGATTTTTATGGATTTAAGAACGACTGCTGTTGAAATAAAGGTCAGCAAAAATGCCAGGGAAAAGGACTGTATCTCACTCCGGAGGATGTTATCCTGAACACTGATCAAAAGGGGAACTATCCCTGTGATATGCCATGTCAGCGCAGTTGTATCGAGATGTTTGTGAATGTATTCTTTTATCGATTTTATAACGGCCTGATATCGGTTCGAGCCAACCTGTTTCATCCGGACTGATATTCTTGCATCTGTATGTCCTTTTGTATACAGGCAATTGACATATTTATCACCATATACAGAAGCCAGTTTTACATAATCCATAGACTCTTTTTCAGTATCCGGGATAGCGTAATATTGTGGCTTATCATCATTCATAAGTTGATGCGTTTTCTGAATATAATTTGCCACAGAAAGCGAACCAGTCACTTCAGGTATTCCGTGAAGATATTTTTGGAGATCTACCAGATTGTTCAGTACGCCCGGCTGAAGTATGCTGATACCATTCGTTGCTTCAGCAACGATTTCTACAGGCAGCAAGCCCATGAGATGACTTTCGATATGGGCATTATCTCTTGCAATCTGACTATTTTTGGGGAAGGAAGCCATAAGGTCGGATTCTACCTGAAGTTTTGAGATGCCCCACACAAAGAATAAACCCACAACAAGGCCACTGAGAAGGACATATCCCTTGTAGTTTATGATAAAACGACCTAATCCTGATAGAAGCAGATCAAAGCCTCGTTTTCTATCATGCCTCTCTGCCAAAGAATTTTCAGATAATAATATATTTTCGGCATCAATAGACCTATGCGATGGGACAAAGGAAAGGAGTATGGGTATAAGCGTCATGCCGATAATAAAGGTAAGCGCTGCACAACCTCCCATAAACAAACCTGTGATGAAAACGGGGGGAATGCTGCTGGTTGTCAGTGAAACGAACCCAATAGCCGTTGTGATGCTGGTCATAAGAATTGGAATGCCGACGTGTCGTAAGGTATTATAGATAGCATCCTCTGTATGTGCGGAAAATTTACTTTCCCGGTAATAATAACTGATCAGATGGATCGAGGCAGAAAGAGCAATAATAAAGGTCAGGGGGAGGAGCATATTTGAAATCATATTCATCGTCTGGCCAAAAAGCACAAAACATCCGGTAATCCATATGATACATACCCCAACGGTCAACATGGGAATTAATATCCCTGAAATTTTTTTAAACAAGCATCCTAATACAATAATCGACATCGCAAACATAAGCGGCGTAAATTTAGTCATGTCTTGCTTTGACATTCGATCAAGTTCCGCGTTTACAACGGAAGGGCCTGCTAAATAATACTTCTGTTTTCTCTTCTCCGTGTCCGCCGGTCTGACAGTTGTTTCTTTAAGTACTTTTTTGACCTTGGACACTAATTGTTTTCTCGAATTCGGTCCTGCACATTTCACGGTAGCAATTATGGCTGTGGTCTTACCGTTTTGAGAAATAACAGTATTCTGATAGAGTGAATCTGTGAGTAGTTGCTGTTTAAAAATGTTCATGAAAGTACGACCCTGTTGAGACGCGATTTTTTTCTGAAAAACAGGAGATGTAATCTTATCTTTAAATACGTCGGCTATCGAGATTACCCTCCCAATACCATCCAATTTTTTTAGTTTTTCTGCAATTGTGTTAATGTATTGGATACGGTCTTTGGTGAGTATATTAACTGCACTGAAGGCTACAACTAAAAACTCCTCATCTCCGAATTTCTCTAAAAATACCTTATAATAATCCATATCCTTATCATTCTCTGAAAGCCAGATCTCGATGGAATTATCGGTACTCATTCTCATGGCGTAATAACCAAAAAATGTGGTTATGATGATTACACAGGTCAGAATTATTATTCTATATTTGAGAAGGATTCGGACGTATCTCTTCAATTTTTTATATCGGGAATTTCAAAATATACGGGGCGCATAGAATCTGTGTGATTGTTTCTTTTAAAAATGAGCGTTACTTGACGTTTTGTTGTGCAAACAGATAATGTGTTCAGTGAATCATCAAGCACATAATCCTTTATTTTTTCAAAAATTTTCTTCTCAACGATACAGAGTGGTTTGTGGTCAGGGGCATTCATAAAGGCCTTTAATTCCTGTATACTGTTGATCATCGGGACATACATGTTCAGACTCATATTTACAATATTCCATAAAGATCCCCCCAGTTCATAACCGCATATATGGTATGTATTCAGGTCACCCAAGTCTTTTTCTATCGCATAAGTCAGCTTTGTTCCAAAGGTTTCATTCCGTGAATGAATAGTAAGACAATGCACATATATTCCCCATCCTATGACGGTTATGAGCATACACATAGCAAAATACATATTGACTAGTCCATTCTTCTGACGGAGAAAGAAAAACACCTTCATTGCAATGAGAAGTATTATCAAGGAGACGAATATTCCAACCCAGGAATAGTTGAAAAAGTAGGCAGGCACAATAACAAGCAGGATTGCCGTCAGTCCGATCATGGTGAAAATAATCCAACGTACAGATGAGCGTAACCACGAAGGAAGTATGACCGACTCTTTTAATGTATCTTCAATGAGAGCTGCCATTAAGATCGATAATGCGGGATAAAGGGGGAGCATATACCGCGGGTGTTTTGCCTTGGCTACACAGAGAATTGTAAAAACGAGTATGGCCCAGCAGAAAATGAATGTAATGTATTCATCTCCCAGGCGCCATTTTTTATAGGCATAGATGGCGGCTAATGGGATGAATAATGACCACGGGAGGAAATCTGCCCAAATATTCACAAAATAATAATAAAAAGGTTCGCCGTTATTTACAGGTTTATTAACCCGAGTCAAAAATTCTCTCTTTATGGCAGTTATAAAAGGTTCAAACCCTACCTTTAAGCAATATGCGATACAAATGCCGACCATTATTATGATGAGGATACTACCCCATTGCCATTTCAGTTCTTTGAAGGTCTTCAAATTCCTTTGGAAAGCCAAAAAAGCGACAATAATACTGAGGATAAAGATAATTCCCAGCGGCCCCTTCGTTAAGGTGGCAAAGAACATGGAGAGATGCATACCGATATAAAATTCCTTGTTTTGTTTGTATCCGAGGTAAAAGGAAAAGAGGGCCAGTGTTATAAAGAGGGTAAAGAGCATATCGGGGAAGGCAGACCGGCCATACCAGAAATATCTATGAGAAGTAGCAAGGATAATAGCTGCGATGAAGGCAGCGCGTTGATTATAGAATTTCTGGGTAAAGTAATAAATCACAAGGATACTTGAAAAGCCTGCAATGGCGCTAGGTAATCGGGCGGTAAGGGGGGTTACTTGATGTCCGATGGAAGAAAAAAGGGCAATCAACCACATCAGCATGGGTGGTTTATTCATGTAGATTTCGCCATGTTTATGGAGCACTAGCCAGCTTCCTCCTTGTATCATCTCTTGGGTAATCTCTGCAAACCGACGAGCGTCCTTAATCTCAAAACTCCTGCTGCCTAATTCAAAAAAGAAAAGAAAGATACTTGCACTCACAAGGATACAAAACAAATGATGTTGTTTTAAGAATGCATGCAATCGATTTGTTTCCATCGGTAAAATTTCATCCCTTAATTTATTATTTCTTACCGAAACTCCGAATAACAGGCACAAATGTGCAAATTTCATCAACACTCAGCTTCTTTTAAGGCGCAGGAGATGTTTCTGCGGTAACGGTATAAATATAATCATCGGTAGCGGCTCCGTCCCCGTTTGCTTCGCATCCAGCCGCATAAAATGTGATTGGATCAGTGGCATCGCTGGGGGCCTTCCACTTCAGTTTCCAGGTTTTCTTTTTAATGCCTTTGAAGGTATGCTCGATATATTTACCCTTGTCCGCCTGCTCCAACCCCCGGGAGTCGTTCGGTGGAATAACCTGGGTAGTATTTCCTATTTTTTTGAACGTTCCAACCCTGTTGCCGTTGGCATCCAGCGCCGTCATCTCGAATCCATGCATTTTCCCGTTGGAATTACTAAAGGAAACCTTCAATTTTACCATCTTGCCAGGAGTATAAACGGTGGGGACAGTTATTGAAAATATTGCGTTTCCCGAATCAAGGCTAAAGGAATTGTGACAACCGTCTGCACTACAAGTACCGTGGTCATTTGGGGCGCCGGTGCAGTAAGCGATAGGACCCACCGCCGATGCGAATAAAGTATTCGAAAGAGTACCGTATAGGGCAACACTCAATCCAATACAGAGTACAGTTTTTTGTAAATATTTCATTGGACTATTCCTTTTTAAAAATTGTAAAAATAAGTTACTTGCCTATTAGTGACAAAAGTTACAACTCTCAGAACGTATGATCATTTTTTTTGCGACCAACTGGCTATCCTTGGCTGTAACATATACATCAACACTGACGCCCGAACGCATAGTATCAAACGAAATCGTTCTTCCACCCATGATAACACCCGGTAGATTGCCAGCATCTACCGGTTGACCCATAATGAGAAAGGTATCTTTCGAAGTGTTTACCTTTTCTGTTTTTCCCGTGATTTTGCCGTCATATTTTTTATTTAGTTTTACAGGGTCTTTAATACGTATTGCTTCGATGACGCCTGAATCATCGGCGCTGCCCGTAATCTTAATAATGTCACCTTCCTGAATATCCGAAAGTATTGCATTATCAACCCCCTTTACCTTTATCGTTGCAGTACTGGCATCCACTTGTACAAGATTATCTATTATCGTGATCGCTCCCGTACTTTCATCCAGGCTGCTTACTGTCCCCACGATTTTGTCTTTTGCGGATGCCGCTGCCGGGAGGATAGCCCCCGTTGTAAATATACCAGCAATAAAAGCCCCAGATACAAAACATTTTTTCATCTGCGTAAACATACATCCTCCCTTAAAAAGAACCAATATCCATGCAATTTATCATCATTACAATTACTGACATCTTCATTATGCAGCAGTCACAATTACTATTTCTTCTTGATCGTAATTTCCAGAGGTATAACGTTGCTTTGATTCATTTGATAGCTTTGTTTGTAAGTTTTGTAACCCTTCTTAGAAATTTTCAAGATGTACTCTCCAGCCTTTACCGATTTCATTACGAATGTACCCTCAGCATCAGTGACTGCCTTGTATCTGACACTTCCATTCTGGCGGAGACTGACCCTGGCTGCTGATATCGCTTCCCCAACAGAAGATACCTGGCCGGAAGAAAACTCTTGAGCATTATATTTGACGATCCATTTTTTCATTTTTTTGTAATCACTGCGACTATTAAGATATTTCCACATAGTACCTATACTCGAATTTTTATCAACCCTCTTTAATAAGAGAGAATCGGCACTTCCTGGTATTACCAGTCTTGGATCTGTTACCTCAGTATACGTTGTTAATGGAACGTCACTTTTTATTCCTCCTGAGCTATGGCAGATAATGCATTTTGCATCAAGAATTGATTTTATGTCGCCGTTATAACTTATTTCCGAAGATACTCTCCCTGATGCGGCCTCAGTTACCGTGCCGGTCAAGTCAAGATCATTCGTGCTGATAAAGACCCTTCCGGCAACGCCAATCACATGGCAACTCTCGGCATTACAACCGCCATCAGGGGCTGGGATAGGCATTTTTACCTCGCGACCTCCATACAATGCTGATATGATAAAGGGGGCATTCAGGGTCTTCTCAGAATAAAAATTCCCTAACCCATCAGACCTTAAAATGGTTGTGGTGCCGGTCGCATCTATTACCTTTATTTCCGCTCCCGTTCTCCTGGCCGTACCATCGGCATCGGTGTAAATCGTTCCACCAACAGAAAAATGATGCTCATTGCCATTGGAATGACAATCGCTGGTCAGACAATTCCTCCCTGCATTGTGGCTTTCATCGTCATCCTCTCCATCGTCGTCATCTCCTTCACTCTCGTCATAATCTTCTTCATCGTCCTGGTGAAAAAAACCATTATCGTAATCAATTTTTACTTTATCGGCAAAAGATATCCCATTTCCGTTCAGTAGAAAAATGGTTATACCTAAGAGACAAATAATGTATTTTAAGAACCCCTCGGTGATTAAATATCGCATAATGCAATTCCTCGGTAAAGGACTTTCGTTGCTTGTAAAAAGAATAAGATGTACTAAATATGAGTCCAATTGTGACATCAGAAAAGGTATTAGCCCTAAGATGCCTTTTTGGCAGTTTCCCGATCACATTCGTTTTCTCTGTCCTCTTCGTTATAAACATCGATGTCTTCTTCGTCATAATGGCTACCATCATCATTGTCCCAGTGGTGATCACTCACAAAATAACTATAGGAATATTCCCTACCCTGAATCGCACTGTTTTGAAAAGGGCTATTTAAACAACGAAAAACACTTTTATCATTACTGCCGCTACTACCATTTCCTGTGACTTTTATAGTGCAGGGAGTAATTGCAACCGCTTTATTTTCGGCATTTTTCTGGCCTGCACTGGAATCATCAATGATCGTGAATGTTTTTAGAAAAAAGTTACCAATCGTCAGTACCACTAATACCAACGATATAATTATTGATATTCTTTGCATAAATAACGAGGTCTTGCCAGATAATAGTAATTTTTGTCTCATACGACGCTCCTTTACATAATACATATCAGAGGTAATTAACCAGGATATTCATCTTTAGCGCTAACAGCATGTTTCCTTTTATATCAACCTTTCCTGTGAAAAATGCCTTTTGGGGCGTTATTTCACGCCTGAGAATGGAGAGAAATGTATTGCTGTTCAAGGTAAAGGTACACGTGGGTTTCTCCAGCGCCTTTTTTGTTACTTCCTTTACGAAACCGTTTTCTATCACAATGTTCCAAATCCCGTTTCCATTATCCGTTATCTCGAATTGGATGATAGCATTAAGACTGGATATTTTGGGAATTGTGCAATTATTTACCCTGTCTTTTAACAATCGGTTAAAGTATTCGATATGAGTTATATTTTCTGGGATTTCCGGTCTTTCTTTCATTTGCATATATTATGCGCTTTGAGAATTGTCACACAACTTTGATACTGTCAACCAGTTTGCATGACAATTCATTTTTCTCAATTTGTTTTTTCTTACCCCAATTTGTATCAATAGCATACTGAATAAACAGGTTGATGAGTTCCTGGGTAATCAAAGGGCACTCGATCGCTGTACCGCTCAATAGTTTTTTTGTGTTCGTGGAATCAAAACAAGGTTCTCCAAACAGATATGGTTGGAAGGCCTCAGTTCCCTGCAAAAATAGTTTTTCCAGCAAGTTTTGTGGCCGGGCCTGGAATTCATATATGGGCGCGATCTTTATGCGATGGATACCTGTTGCAACCGTCATCCACTCGGCAAGTTCACCGAGTGTGGGTGGGGATGGATTTACGATGTGAAATATCTTGTTTATACTATTCGCCTGTCCGGAGATGGCAACGATCGCATGTGTGACGTAATCCACGGGTACCAGGTTTATCGTGGCATGTTTATCGCCGGGAATTCTCAAAGATGGAGGATGGCCGATATCGTTTCTGCTGCTACACTGTGGATCTTTGTAATTATTTCGCATTTCATAATTTTTAAGACGGTTCAATCCCTTGCCAAATACATAAATGCTATCGTAATTACGGGTAAAACCGGTTTTGGAATCACCTACAATAATACTCGGACGATAGATCGTCGTGGGTATAGTATATTTGTTCGTAAATTGCTGCAATAATTTCTCTGCATCAAATTTTGTTTTTTCGTAATTATTATTAAATGTCTGTCTTTTCTCCAGTTCATGCTCAAAGACTGTATCACGCCTTGTCCCCGCGACATAAGCCGTGCTAATATAATGAAGCCTTTTTGGTTTGTTTGAGAGACAAAACCATAATATGTGTTCAGTACCGTAAACATTGGTAGGCACCAGCGTGTTGTCTGACCCATTGCAGAACTTTGTTGCAGCGGCACAGTGAAATACCTCATCAACGGTATCCGATAATCTTGAATAATCCTGTGCATTGAGTCCAAGGCGCTTTTGAGAAACATCCCCATCAATTATTTCAATACGGTCAGAGAGTGTGTCAAACACGGATTCCGTGGCCCCAACCAATGGGAACACTTCAGAAATCCTTTCTTTCGCCTGTCCACTTGCTGAATTTCTGACAAGAAGTTTGAGGTAAAAACCTGCCTCAAAAAGTTCTCTGGTTAGGTAATTTCCTAAAAATCCTGTTGCGCCTGTTATGAGTATCGTTTTTTGTTTCATTATCTATTATCCAAACTGTTCTGTGTTTGATGAATGCTTCCATGTCTTTCACGGCGAGATGTTAAATCAAACGTTAGACACTTCGCAACGGATGTACCAAGTATTGTGGAAAAGCGAAATAAAGGTGGGAGTATGCTGTAAATATTTGAAATGTAATAAGGTTATGGTCAAACAAGTTTTTGCCTCTTTTGATGTAAGGCCAGCTATGTCTATAAACTTATGTAATATTTACATGTAATAATTGTAATTCTTACAAAAGTATCAATCTAGAAATGATGCCCGACTTGTGGATCGGTCAACACATAAAGCTGCAACCCTTCCCTTGTGCTATCGGTGTATGGGTTTCCCTTGAACTTTATCATAGGTGGGTTTGTTATGCCGAATTGTTTCATTTCTCCCGATGTATGAACCACGAGAATATCTCGGGGTTTACCTAATGAGGACAATAAGTCACTATTTAACTCTGTTCTATCTCGTACCGTTCTCACGTCCCATTGAGGAGCATAATAATCAAAGAATCTTTTCTCGTTGTTACAGTAGATTCTTGTAGAAATATTATTAAATTGCCTTTCAATAAATTGGATTAATTGTATTGGCGCCGGGACATTATTATGATATTTGACAACTAATTTGAACGATAGTACTGACATACTAACAATCAGTGTCAAGGTAAAAAGCAGAAAAACACCCTTGTAATCTTTTTCCTGGGCTTTGCATAATCCGTATGCAATCAGTATCAGTATCATAGGTATGATTGGCATTATATGCCTCGGATTTGCCACGTTTTGTCCAAGAATCACCCAAAGCAAATAAGGGAAAACATATAGTCCTAAGAACCATCCTCGACGGTCAAAGTGATAATACTTGAGGAAATAAAAAAGGGAGATTATGATAATCATGGAGGGGATCGATCTCAAAAACGAGGTATCATACCACCAGCCACCCAGCCCACACACCCATATTGACTTCATAAGACAGACGATCCGCTTTAATCCACAAAAGGTGAATATCGAGCCACCCCAATCGGTAAAATGTCCATAGGAAAATAAAAGGCCATTTTGAAAAAAAGAACGACAGCCTATGTATCCGATTTGTGGGAAAAGCCAGAAAAAAATACCAGCAACTAATCCCATGAATCCATACAAAATGACCTGTGTCTTAAGGTTCATTCTTTGAACAGCTAAATAGAATAAGATGCCTATCAATAATACAATGAATGGAAAATTAGAAAGCCGCACACCGAGTCCAAGACCTAAGGCCAGACCGCCCCAAAAAAGGCAGTATTTGCTATTGGAATTCGTAAGCATCGGGTTAAATGCCCGATACAAGAAATCGGCGGATAGCGTTACAAAAAATAAGCCCATAGCATCGGAGGTGGGCCTTTCGGCTTGTAACCAACACAATGGATTGATGAGATAAAGAATTGCCGTCAGTGTGGCAACCTTTTCAGAAAATAACTGTTTGGCAAGGGAAAAAAGCGGGTAGATCGTAAGACTACTAAAAAAAACACCGGGTAATACCAACGCCCAAGCCTCATCAGCGAAGAATCTGAAAAATAGTCGTGAGATAAATATATAAACAGGATAACCGGGAAAGTGTGGCTGAAGGAGGGACAGATCGTAATCTCTGATCCCCAGGGCAAAGTCTACGCTGTCACAACAGTCAAGATATTTGCCTCTAAAACACAGTCGTAATAAAAAACAAACAAAAAACAGAAGGCTTACCCTGCATCGAAAATTTATATACTGCACGTTTGTACTAATTTTATTTGTTTTGACATGAAAATACGATTAATCTCTTTTAAATGAATCTGCTTTTGAAATGGTTAATGGTATGATAATTACCTGCCCAACGGGAAGATCCCTGATGTCTTTTATTTCATGCTTATTGGCATCGTAGACTATTGTCCATCTTTTCCCGTCATCAAAGACCTTGGAGGCAAGTTCGTAAAAACTGTCACCCCACTTTACGCGATAGACCGTCTTCTTATGTTTGTTTCTGTCTATCTGTTGCGATTCTTCAATATCTTTGAGGATTGGCATATCAGGGATGATCAGTTCTTGTCCAACTTTTAGAGTAACATCTGATACATCTTTATTGGTTTCGCTGATTTCCTCTGCTCTGGAGGTGTCATCATAAAATTTTTCAGAAATACTCGATAAAGTGTCTCCGTCTTGTACCCTATAGTAAACCCCCATTGAAGGTCCATCGGATTTGACGGAAATCACATTGGCACTAATGGGGGAGTCAAAATCTTTATTCGGGATACTGGCAAGAAATTTTTTTACGAGCCGGTCGGCAGTGTCTGCAATTACCTTTTCTCGTACATTGATTGAACTTTCTATCACCGCTTCTGGTATGCTGAAGGGCGAAACGGGTATGGCATCACTATGAGTCTTTTCAGTATGATCTGCCTGCCATATCACTTTAGAAGACCTGGCATCTACCATCTTTAGCTCTGCCCCGAGTACCACCTGGGAATATACGCCGAAAAATTTCTTACAACACTTGGTAACCGTACCGTAAATGAGGGCATCTGCCTTCACGATCCGTCCCACTTTGTAGACGTCTTCTTTGTCGAGGTTGGAGGTATCAATTGAAGCGAGATTGAGCCGTTCGTCGATCTCCTCAAGTTTGAGGAGATTGTAACCTTTTATACTGATGTTGGTAAAAAAACACTTACGCAGTACTTCTTCTGCCCCTTTTTTCTCGCATTTGTTCTTAAATGGCAGAATTGCTACAGTGGTGATTTTATTTCTATCTGACGTCAGGCGGGTACTAATGTGTGGAGTGGATTGTTCCTGTAAATAATTACAGGACGATATGGTAAAAAGTACGATAAAAGCGAAAAAATTTTTTTTCACTTAATTGGTCAATTGCATTCGAAAATTTTAAGAAATTGTCAATTTTACAGGCAAAATTATATACGTTCGGTAGCAAAGTTATTCTGTAAAAGTCTTTTGCAATCCGAATCCCTCCCCAGCAGACGCGGACAGTATTCTTTTCTTCTTATAGATCAGCATAACATTGCGTACATAGATAAAAAGCCCTGAACATTGTCCCATAATAAATACAGGATCACGCCTGTAGATTGCATATGTTAACAATACGGCGCTGCCTCCCATACTCAAGTACCAGAATACCTCCGGGATGATACTTTCACCACGCCTTTCCGAAACAAACCATTGCACAAAAAATCTGGACCCAAACAGAAGTTGCCCAAGAAAACCTAAGATTACCCAGGCGTTGATATGTGTTACAAAATTAGTCATTATCTATCTCATAATTCAGTTTACGTTTTTTCATCCATCGTACAACCAACAGATCTCTGAAAGCCCTGAGTGCCCTGTTGGATATACCGTACTTCGATTTTCCGAATTTCCTTGGATAGTGGTTTACCACAATTTCGGTAACAGTAAAGCCTTCCATTTTAAACAGGGTTGGCAAAAACCGGTGCATGCCATTATATAATTTGATTCGATAAAAACATTCTCTCCGGTAAGCCTTCAGGGAACATCCCGTATCTTTGATATCTTCCTGTGACAGTTTGTTTCTGATAAAGTTTGCTACTTTGGACGAGATACGTTTGATCCACGGGTCGTTCCTCTTCTGCCTCCACCCGCATACCATATCATAAGTATTGAGTTTTTCAAGCAATTTTGGAATATCAGCAGGGTCGTTCTGCATATCAGCGTCCATGGAAACCACATATTTCCCTGATGCATGTTTAAAGCCGGCGTCCATGGCTGCCGTTTGGCCAGCATTTCTCTTAAAGTGAATGACGCGAAAATTTGTATATTTGGCACACCATTCCTTCAATTTTTTGGCACTTCCATCTGTACTCCCATCATCAACAAGGATTACTTCGTAGTTCTGTCCTTGCATAATATTGATGATAGAATGACCAAGAGGTTCGATATTATCGACCTCGTTATATACGGGAATAACAATAGAAATATCCGGATTCACCGATTGCCTTTTTTAGTATTATTGTAAAAAAACATCTTTTTTGTAGCAATTGCAATGTAATTATATATGAAAGTTTATTCAATTATCAAAAAAATTCATTACAAATCAATATGATAAGCTTTCAATTTATTATATAGCGTTTTCAGAGATATACCAAGGGCTTCTGCGGCAAGGGTTTTATTCCACTGTTTTTCATGTAATACCTTAAGTATATGCTTCTTCTCCACCTCCGAAAGGGTTCCTTCTGTGCGCTCGGTTGCGTTCCGGGAAGGGGATACTCCGCGAATGTCTTCTGGTAAATCCTCAATGGAGATGTTCTCGCCTTCCGCCAGTACTACCAGACGTTCCATGGTGTTTTCCAGTTCACGCACGTTACCTGGCCAGCTATATTGGGCCATTGCCGTTAATGCTTCTGGAAGTATTTTCTTTTTCGGGACATTCTGGCAAAAATTCTGGAGAAAATGGTCGATTAAAAGCGGGATGTCCTCTTTCCTTTCTCGCAGGGGCGGAAGAGATAAAGTAATCACATTTAACCGAAAATACAGGTCTTCCCTGAATCTTCCATTTTTTGCTTCTGTAGCCAGATTTTTATGGGTAGCAGCAATTATACGGGTATCTACGGTAATTGCTTTATTGTCACCGACACGCCGCACCTCGCCTGATTGCACGACGCGAAGGAGCTTTGCCTGTGTGTTAACGGTGAGTTCTCCGATCTCGTCCAGAAACAGTGTGCCTCCGTCTGCCGCTTCAAATAAACCTATCCGTGATTCTGTGGCGCCGGTAAATGCCCCTTTCGTATGTCCAAAAAGTTCACTTTCTAATAAAGTTTCCTGCAAAGTAGCACAGTTAATCACCACGAATGGTTTGTTTGCCCGTGTACTACGCAGATGAAGTGTCTGAGCAATGAGCTCCTTTCCTGTGCCACTTTCACCCTGGATCAGCACAATGGAATCTGATGGAGCCACCTTGTCGATCATTTTATAAACAGTATTCATTGCGATGCTGTTTCCGATCATCGCAGGGATTTCCCGGACACCTTTTACCAATCTCCTGAGATGTGCATTTTCTCTGCTTAACTGCCTTTTTTCTAATGCTTTTTGCAATAGTACGTCAAGTTCGCTCAAACGGCACGGTTTAGTGAGATAATCGTACGCGCCTAATTTTATAGCTTGAACGGCATTTTCAATAGAACCTTGCCCTGTCAAAACAATCACCTCTGTTGTAGGCTCCGTTTCCTTCACCTTTTTCAAGGTCTCAATTCCATTCATCATGGGCATATTCATGTCCAGTATGACCACGTCAAAATCGCGCTCCTGCATGTTCTTTAAAGTTTCCGGCCCATTAGTACAGCAGGTCACATTGTATCCCATACGGGTGAGTTCCTTTGCCATGATATTCCGGAACGTATTTTCGTCGTCTGTAAGCAGGATGATAGGTTTTTTACTCATGATGTTCTTGTATTCGAAATTGAATAAAACTTAATATTACAATTAGTATCAAGGAATTTCAAAGTTTACCCCGCTTGTTCCCAAACTCTGTTTGGGAATACCAGGTTACCATGAAACTCTGTTTCATGGATGCCTGCTTAACTGTTAGAAACTTTATCGATTGATTTCTCGAAACAGAGTTTCTGATCCATTGCGTTCCCAAACGGAGTTTGGGAACGAGCAGTCAAAAGTTGCTGCCAAAAGCCTGATTTAACTATATTGCTAAAGGCAATGTTATCGTAAAGCACGCCCCTTTGCCGGTACCCTCACTAAAGGCCTCAATCCTTCCACTATGGACATCTATGATGCCATAACATATAGCCAGCCCCAGACCAGTGCCTTTTCCCGTTGGTTTCGTGGTAAAGAACGGGTCGAATATTTTATCAAGGTGTTCTGTCTCGATTCCACTACCGGTATCCCGAAAAAGCATTTGGACAACCGTCTGTTTTTTGCAGGTTGATATAGAGATATCACCACCGCCTTCGGTTGCATGCAGTGAATTAATGATTAAATTGAGGAAGACCTGTTTTAATTGTTGGGGATCTCCAATCACAGAGCACGGCTCTTTGGAGAGGTTGAGCTTGATATTTTGACTCCTTGACTGAGACTGATACTGAACAACGGAAAGCGTGTCATGAATAATACGGTTTACATCGACTCGTTCAAATTGTGGTTCTGACTGTCTCGAAAAGTTAAGGAGGTTCGAGATAATGGTTTTACACCGATAGGTTTCATCGCAGATAATTTTCAGATATTCAGCAAATATGTCTAACTCTGTTGTATTATACGGTAAAAACCGGTTTTGAGCCGCACGTTGTTTCATGGATGTCAGGGATGGGGGGGCAGAGGTCAGGGGACGTGCCTCTGGACTCTGACTCCTGGTTTCTGACATCTGATCCCCATTTTGCTCCTGGTTGGTGTTCTGCTGAGCCAAGCTATGACGGTATTGTTCTGTGTGCTCCAATAGGGTGGTCAGCCGTTCAGTCAGGCCTTCGGCACAACTGGCTACAGAAGCTAGTGGGTTATTAATCTCGTGAGCCAGTCCGGTAACTAAAGTTCCAATACTTGCCAGTTTTTCGGATTGTATTAGCTTACGCTGGGTATGTTGTAACTTTTTATATGCTTCCCGAATTTCCCGAGTCCTTTCCTCTACTTTGTGTTCTAAGGTATTGCGGGCATCAATCAACTGTTTTGTCCTTACATTGATAATCTTTGCTGCCTTCGTGACTATGAGGAAGAGGGCAAAAAATAAAACCCCCATTGCCGACCCCGTCATAATAATGGCCTTTTCCCGCGCCCTTGCTATCTGCCTCTTTAATCCTGACATGTCCTGGTATATCTCCAATACCCCTACCTGTTTTTTTTTGGTTCCGTCATTTTCTATTTCATAAAAGGGATAATAACTTTCAAGTAAGGTTTCAACCACAGAGGAACCCTTCGAATCAGTTGTACCTGCCAGCCTTAATGCAGAGGCGGGTTTGCCATGAATGGCAGAATCCAGTTTTTTGTTTATACCACGGTCGAGGGTAAATCCGATATGTTCTGGCACTGTGCTGTAAATGATACGACCTTCCAGATCGTATAAATACAGTTTCTTTACTTTTAATCCGTACAAATTCTCCCGGACGGTCTTATCCAGTCTCCTAAATTGTTTGCGATTGTTTTCGAGATCGATTTGTTTGTCTTTCCGGAGTGTAGGAAGAAGAAAATCTTTATAAATCTCATAATTCAAATGAGCACTGAAGTATTGTGCGTATTCTTCACTTCGTTTGATTAACTCCTGGCTCTCCATGCGTGGAAATATCCACCCCACTACCAGACTCAGAATTGCTGTAACCGCAAAGCTGGTGATGGTGTAGTACAATATTAAATTGAATTTTTCAGGGTGGAGAATTTTTTGGAATTTTGGCATTTTTAGCAAAAATCAGTGAAAAATGAAAAATTAATCTTGCAATTTTCATTTTACACTTCCGGCTTGTTCGGTTCAGGAGCTGGAGAAATTATATGTCAGATACAAGACATGACATATAATCATAGGTAAATGCAGCCTTGTTGTCAAATATTGTTTAACCGTGGGTATTCATGTCTGACTTGTAGAAGCGATAGGTATTTTTACCATGTTCCTTGGATAGGTACATGGCTATGTCAGCATTTTTGACCAGATTCTCCGTCTCCTCTGCGTCCAGGGGATAAAGGCTAATGCCTATGCTGGTGGTGATGTTGACTTCGCGGCCTTCAAATTGAAAGGATTGGTACAATGCATCAAGAAATTTCTGTGCGACAGTAGCAGCGTCCTCTACATGAGCAAGATCATAAAGGATGACCGTAAATTCGTCGCCGCCCGTACGGGCAACCGTATCACTCTCACGAACACATCGTTTCAATCGTTCGGCAACAGCCTTGAGCAGTAAGTCACCTACGTGGTGTCCCAGCGTATCATTGATGGTTTTGAAGTTGTCCAGGTCAAGAACCATAACTGCCGCCATACTTTTATTTCGCTTTGCATGGACCACTGCCACTTGAAGGCGGTCTTTCAATAGATTGCGATTGGGTAGGCTGGTGAGAGTATCATGATAGGCCATGTAGGTAATAAGAGCCTCCGACCGCTTGCGTGCGATTGCGCTTCCTATGATTTCTGACATGATACGGAGCAGGGTTATATCTTCTTCATGCCATGGACCGGCTGTTACGACGTTGTCAAAACCAAGAAATCCAACCAGATCTGTCTCGGCATATACGGGCAAGACCAACAGCGATTTGATACCTTGCTTTTTCGGGAATGCCTTGTCAAAATCGCGCTCAGGCGGCATTTTTGAGACATCGGGGATGTGAATGACAGTACCTGCACGCAGGTTTTCCATGAACCAGGGAAACATTGCAGTGGGGAGATCTTGGAGACTCTGGATTTCGGGTGTGACTCCCTCATCGCACCACTCATGGGTGTTATCCATGATTTTCCCATTATCGCGGAATTGAAAGAGATAGGCTCTCCCCGCTTTGCTTAAACGGCCTGCATCGGCCAGAGATTTGTAAATAGTATTATTAAAATCTGAAAGAATAACAAACCTTGTGGAGATACCGGCAATCGTCTTTTCAAGATCTATTCTACGCTTGAGAGCATCCTCAATCCATTTTCGCTCAGTGATGTCTGTAAGAGAAACAAATACCCTTGCCCATGTTTGTTCAAACCCCGGTGCCATGGACATTCTCAAAAACACGCAGTTCTTTGAGCCATTAAGCGTGCGGGTGATAGCTTCCGCTTCAAACGCGGTTTTACCTTCCGCAAGGGCAATAAGTGCCTGCTTGCACACATCGAATAATTCTTTGTCGAAAGACTGAGATAAACCACGAAGAATCTGTTTTTTACTTTTCGCTTTGTACATCTTCAACGTAGCCTTATTTACATCGATAATCTTTACCTTTGCAGCGCATTTATGAATTACTTCTGAATGATTATCAAAATATGTCCTGAAATCTGTGATTCCCGATTCTCGTAGACTATCAATGCAGGTTTTAACCTCTGACAAATCTTCTTCCCAAAGAGAAACCGGAGAATTTTCAAAGAGGTTGCGGTATCGGGCCTCACTTGCATACAGTGCATCTTCTATCATTTTGCGATCGGCGATTTTTACTTGTAGTTCTTCATTTACCTTTACCAACTCCTTTGTTCGTTCCTCGATGCGCTTTTCTAAAGATTCGTTAAGCGCCTTCAGTTCTTCCTCTATTCGTTTGCGTTTCGTGATGTCGATCATAAATCCGCGTAAAATCTTTGGTCCAACCTCATCACGGACGACATTGACGATGTCACGCAACCACACGATTTGTCCATCTGCTGCGAGCATCCTGTATTCAAATTCATAGTTTTCATGCAGCATGCTCATCTCTGCACAATAATTGACTGCCCATTCGCGGTCTTTCGGGTGGATATGCTCGATCCAGAAATTGGCTGTATACCAGGTTTCCGATGGATAGCCAAGTATCTCTGCAGCCTTGGGGCCTATATAGGTGAATTTCCGTGTCCTGGCGTCTGCTTCCCAGAGGATTAATTGTACCTTTTCCGCCAGTTTTCTGAAGCGCTCTTCGCTCTTCAGCAATGCTTCATCCGCCATCTTATGCTCGATGATTTCCTTTCTCAAGGCTTCATTTGCTTGCGCCATAGCAGTGGTGCGTTCCCTGATCCGTTGCTCTAACTCTGCGTGCGCCTGATGCAGAGAATCTTCCGCCTGTTTTCGCTTGATGAACTGACCGATCTGGCTACCAATGGAGGTCAGGATCATAAGCAGGTCTTCGTCCGTCGGCTGTATCTCGTGGCTCAGGAACACGAAGATGCCAAGTACATCGTTTTCGGACATAATTGGAAAACCCAGAGCCCCATGCAATTCCTCTTTGGCAGCGATTGCTGCACGATGGAAATTTATGTCGTTGACAACATCCGTGATCCAGACAGGTTTCCGGCTGGCGTAAACACTTCCGGGTAATCCACTACCAGGCGGAAAGACGATCTGCCGGCTCTGTGCCTCAAACGCTGAAACCTTTACTGACGGCTTATGCCAGGCTTCAACGAAACGCAGTTCATTCGTTTTGCTGTCCATAACCCAAAACTCACCAACGGTCCAATCCAGACTTTCGCATATCGTTTGGAGGATTTTTGGAATAGCTTCATGAAGCGTAGCGGATTCAGCCAATATACGCATTGTGGCATGCACTCCACAACAGCGTTCAAATCGTTTAAGCCATTTAACCTTCTCTACACTCTCCCTTACTGTCGCAGGAAGGGAGTGCAGATGTTTCTTAAGAATAAAGCCGTTCAGTCCAGATTTTATATCTGCCACGACAGTCTCTTCCCGTTTTGTATGAGTAACCATTATTACTGGTATATAAGGAAGCCGTTCCCTGATCCTCTTGAGAATCCACAGTCCATCAGCCCAGTTAAGACAATATTCGGTGATCACCACATCGAAATCACGCCGGGTAATTGCTTCATCAAAATCGCTGTGCTGGATAACATTTACAAATTTGGAACCACGGAATTCCCTCTGCAATAAACGCATGATGAGTTCCCTATCCGCAGGATTGTCGTCTATAATGAGAAATTTCATAACTTGTTGCAGAAAATTGCTATGATATTGAACGGCGTGAGAAAGAGATTCTACACAAAAAATGTTTGTATTTATCTTAATTATATCGGTATTATAAACCGATACTTTAGATAAATTTTCCCGAAATCTAGGGAATGGTAAGCCCGTTTGCGAGGGTCAGCCGTAACAATTCACCACCGAGGGCGCAGAGAATCCAGGAATGCAGAGAAATAAATAAGCCTTCGGCAGCTTTTTTAAGGCGCACCAGAGCGAAGGGTCTCTTCGCTCTGCAACCACTGCTTTGAAATTCCTTGTCAGTTTTATTTTACACCTCAGGCTCATTTGAGTAAGAGTGTTTTACCACCTGAATATGGCCTGGACAAAAGATTTACTATGTATTTCTTCCCCTGGCTCATTCTCGATCTCATATTCGAATTTAAATTCCAGATGCTCATTGAGATAGTAATTTATACCCAGGGCAATCCGATCTGCCTCCTCCCCATCGGTAACATTACGGTTAGGATCCACGGAATCGAATCTCACGACCCCCTCAAGATACTTTAAATAATCCAGATTAAATGGATATTTGTAGGATGTCTGGAGGTAATAACCATTCCTGGAGTAATCGCCGCCATATATTGTTTCCTGTTCCACATGGCTGGTGATATACTCTCCGCGTACTTCCAGGTTCCCTCTTTTATACTGGATATCGGCCCCCAGAAAATCGATATCCAGTTCATTGTCCTCATCATATTTTCCCCGTGAATATGAACCGCCTATTTCCAGCCCTGGCAGACACTCATAACCGAGCCTGCCACCAATGGCCTTGTTACGGTTATTATCCCAGAGTTGTTGCACGTCTTTTGGCTCCGGTCCTTCAAGACCATTTGTTACGGCTATTTCGTATTTCAGCTTTGTGTCGTAAGGTAACGGCACAATACCATGAAACATGCCGCCGATATCGGAATATGTTCCCGGTATAATCCTGATCGAGGGAAGGGGACGGTCTATTAATTTATTGAAAGTCCCGGCTTCTACAAACCTTTCTATCCCCAGCGGGAATTTGAATTTTCCTATGTGAAATACCAGGAGTTTATCTATGATCTCGTAATCGAACTTAAATATTTCCAGGTCGTATTGTGTAAATCCTTTTTTGATCTCGATCTCGGAATCAAACGATAACTTTTTGGATATCCGTTTCCCTATCCAGAGGGTGGCTTCGTTCTCATCGAGAAATCTTGATGACGGCTGTTGTGAGTCGTCGTCCCGGCCTTTAACTGGAGAAGTAACACCAAAAAACCCGTGGAAGTCAAATCTTTTCCAGTCTTTTGGTATTTCTGTTTCCATCGAAACAGACTCAATATTGAAATAGTAATCTTCAAGTAAAGCAGGTGTTTCTGCTTCCGACACATTGCTTGAGTCGGTGATATTCGTTGCGACCTTATTGTCCTGATCCTTTGCGTAGCACATGAGTGGCAGGAAAAGGATTATATATAAGACAAGCAAATTACATTTCATCAGAAATTTATAGAGGTGAAAGCCCATGTCATATCATTGTGCCGGGTCTGCCTCTCCTGTTTCAAAATAGGGGAACGCCTTTAAGAGTAAGGTTTCTATTTCCTTTGTCAACGTATCAAATTCTTCTGCATCGGGTTTTACCGACCCTGTGCCTAAAAAGCCCATGCTTCCTAAAGTGTCCCGCGTCTTTACAAACTTGTTGTGGATACTTTCGTGTAAACTGGTATTATGCCGAACATCGTAATCCCTCACGTTTCCTGCGAGCAAGATGGTATAATACTCCTCAGCAATTCTCAGTCTTACTTTGGAACGAACCAAGATTTCTAATTTTTCTTTACGGTTGTAATAAAACTTTTCACGAATGGCCAGAAAGATAAGGTTGGCCATTTGATTGGCCAGGGTCTGAAAATCCTGTTGTTGAATGGCACGATCGATCCGGGGTTTCAGGTCTATTTTAAATATCCGATAAATATCCGTGGTGCGATCACGAATGCTATTGACTTCGGTTGCAACTTTTGACCAATCGGCCTGTCTTCCATACAGGATAATTGCTTTAAATACCTTGATCAGGGGATCTTCTTCTTTTGCATATCCGTAACCGAACGCAGTGTTTTGGCATAGGATTAACAAATGAAAATAAAGAATCAGACAAATACCGGTGTTTTTTTTCACTGCCTGCCTTTCTTAAATTTTCGGGATGGTATCTATATCAAAAATCAGGAAAATAATCGATAACCGCTTTTTTGCTTGTAAGCTTGACAATGTATTATAACGATGTAAAATGGGTTTTTTAAGAATTAATTTAGTGCAAAGCGAAGCGCCACTTCGCTCTGCACTGGCTTCCCGAAAAAGATTGTTGAAGGCTTAATTTAACAAGACGATATTCGAAATTGAGAGAAGACATAACACATGAAGATTTTGTTGTTTTCCATGCCCGACACCGTTCCCCAGTTCTCCGCAAAGACGTGGAGGGCGCCAAACCTGGCTATCTCTTCCATAGCAGGAAATATTCCATTACACCATGAAGTTGTCCTGGCGGATCTTGTCCTCAAAAGGAAGACCTTGCCCTCTTCGATAAAAAAGGCTATTGAGGACTATCAGCCTGATGTGGTAGGGCTGAGCGCTATGACTTTTCAATTTGACACAGCTCGGCGGATTGCGGCATTCATAAAAAGCATGCATAAGGAGATCAAGATAGCCATTGGTGGTTACCATGCCACCCTCATGTATGAAGAAGTTGCCTCTTCCAATGAGGGTAAACCTTTTGATTACGTCGTCCGCGGTGAGGGTGAAAAAACCTTTGGTGATATGCTGGATGCCATTGAAGGAAAGCGAGAATGGAAAGACATCCCCGGCCTGTCCTATCGATGTAATGGCGATTTTTTCCATAATTCCCCGAGACCACTGGAGAATCTGGATACCTTGCAACTCCCGCGTCGGGATGCACGCATCTGGGATGGGTACCTTTTTTCCGGGAAAGGGCTGGATATGGTCGAGACGTCCCGCGGTTGTACGATGACGTGCAATTTCTGCAGTATGAACCGCATGTACGGGCGTACATTCAGAACCTACCGTTTTGAAAGGATCATGCTTGACCTTACAAACGCGAAAAAGAATGGTGCACGATATATAGCCTTTGCAGATGATAATATCACCCTAAACGTAAAGAGGTTTGAATCCTTATGCGACGCAATTGTAGAAGCGGGTCACAATGATCTGCGTTACATCGTGCAGGCAAGTACGACAGGTATAGCATCTTCCCCAACATTAGCCCAAAAAATGGCCCGCGCGGGTATTCAAATTGTATTTCTGGGGATTGAAAATGTATCCGAGCGGAACTTGAAGTTGATGAATAAGGGAAACATGCTGGAAAAGACCAAAAGGGCGATCGAATATCTGCACAATAATAATATCCTCATTGTGGGTGGCATGATTCTTGGACATGCGGAAGATAAAGAAGAAGATATTGCCCAGAATTTTGAATTCTTTGACAAGGCCAATATTGATTTTTATGGCGAACAGATTATCACTCCTTACCCGAAAACCGGCATGCGGGATATTTTAATCAAAGAGGGGCTCGTTACAAATACAGATGATTACAGCAAGTACAACGGCTTTTGGGCAAATGTTAAGACAAAGTACCTTTCTTCAGAGGATTTGCAATTTTTGCGATGGAAATATAAACGAAAGTATTCCACATTTTTTAAAACAACGCCAGTCTTTAAGGCTAATTTCGTCATGGTTAACCTTTTGCGGGTGTTCATTTTGAGACCATATTATCGGACGAAAAATTTTATCACCTCAATTGGGAAAACGGAACGCAATATTTTTGAGAGGGATATGAAACGATTTGTTGAGATGAATAATTTTTTAGGTCGTGATTTTAAGGAGAAAAAATAAAAGAGATGTCAAGAAAAGATGCTAAGAGATGTCAATTAATAAAAATGGTTATTGAGTTTGCTCAGCAAATATCAATAATATTACACTGGCGCACCCCTAAAATACCCCTGCTCATAGTGATTTGCTGAGGGAACTCAATAACCATTTTAATAAATACCGTACTTCTTTTTCCTTTTCCTTCCTGCTTGTTTCATACTCATTTTCTGCCAAATGGTCTGTGCAGCAGTAGTGACCATCGATAGCGCCGTACACGCCAGCCCCAGCCTCTCATAACCCATCTTTCGCAATTCGCCCCCCAAAAGGTTATTTTTGGGCATGTATCGCCGGGAGACCCTTGATATGAAAGGGGTGAATTTTCAAAACGGTTTGTAGCGCCGACCCACACTATTGACGCATTCACGGGAAACTGCGAAAATGCTTGCATGTTTCTGCGAGAAAAATCACGGACGAAGGATGGAAAAACACACCGGTATGGGAGTGTTGTAGAGAACCGACGGGTCAGCGGAAGAAGAGTGGTGCAGCAGCAGGTTCTCTATTTGAGAGAACTCAATGATACTCAACGGACGGGATGGGTTCGGACGATAGAGGCGCTTTGGGGTGAGAAGACCAAGGCAAAACAACTGGCATTGTTTCCTGATGACCGGGAAGAATTGCCGGTATTGGCTTGCGAGGCCATCCGGGTGCGGTTGGACAAAATAGAATTGCGCCGTCCGCGGGAATGGGGCGCATGCTGGGTTAGAGATTACAAGTTTATTTACAAATCGTTAAAGTTAATTGATATTATGGGATTTCATTGCAATAATTGTAGAAAAAAGATATAGTTTTAAATTGTTCGTGAAATATAAACATCTGACGTATCGATAGTTATCTTATATTTTCCTATGTTTTTAACAAGGTAATCATGAATATATTGTTAATGTCCATGCCAGATTGTGCTCCCCACTTTAATGCAAAGCGATGGAAGCCACCGAATCTTGCCATCTCGTCGATCGCAGGCAATATTGAGGGTCATAACGTTTCTATAGCTGATCTTATCTTGCGAAGGGACCTGGTTGCTGAAACCGTCAGGGAACTGATTGCAACGTATCGACCAGATGTTGTTGGGCTAACAGCAATGAGCTTCCAATTTGCCACAGCTCGGAGAATAGCCAGCCTTATAAAGAGTCTCAATAAAAATATTCAGATTGTTTTGGGCGGTTACCATGCCACGCTCATGTACGATGAAATATGCAAGAGTGAAGAGTCCGACCCTTTTGACTTCCTCATCCGTGGCGAAGGAGATTTGTGTTTTCATGAATTAGTAGAGGCTATAAATGGTAAGAGGTCCAGAGAAGGTGTCCTCGGTGTTTCGTTTCGGAATGACGGTTGTTTCGTCCATAATGCTCCGCGTCCTTTGGAAGACCTGGTGAAGATAAAAATTCCAGATCGTTCCAAACGAATATGGAAGGGGTATCGATATTATGGTTTTACGCTCGATATCGTAGAATCCTCCCGTGGATGCGTTATGCCCTGCAATTTTTGCAGTATGGACAAAATGTACGGGAAGACATTCCGGAGATTTAGCATTGAAAGGATACTTGCGGATATCGCCAATGCAAAGCAACATGGCGCAAACTTCATTATCTTTTCGGATGACAATTTTACGTTAGACATCAAAGGATTTGAGACCCTTTGTGATGCTATCGTGGATGCGGGGCATAATGATATCCGTTACATCATCCAGGCGAGCAGTTCCGGAATTGCTTCCTCGAATATCCTTGTGGAAAAGATGGCAAGGGCGGGTTTCAGGATTGTTTTCCTCGGTATCGAAAATGTCTCAGAAGAAAATCTGAGGCTTATGAAGAAGGGAAACATTATTGAAAAAACCAAACTCGCCGTCAAGCGGTTACATGAACATAATATTATGATTGTGGGTGGTATGATCATCGGGAACCCAAATGACAAGGAAGAAGACATTGCAAGGAATTATGAATTCTTCGTAGATTTACACATAGACTTTTTCGCAGATCAGATACTAACGCCCTATCCAAAAACAGGTATGCGTGAAGAATTATTGAATGCAAGACTGGTAACAAATGAATATGACTACAGTCGCTACAACTGCTTTTGGGCGAATGTTAAAACAAATCATTTAGGGCCGGAAGACCTCCAGTTTCTCAGATGGAAATATAACAAAAAATACTCCAATTATATTTGCACTACACCAGCCTTTATTAAAAATTACCCTCTTGCCTATTATTACAGACATTATTTCAGGCGGCCTTTCCTGAAGGTAAAAGACAAGCTGTTTGGAAATAACTTGAGTGAAATGGAATTGTACAAAAGGGATATGGCAAGGGCCGAAGCTATGAACAAATTCTTTTAAGTATTTTGTTGTAATGTTACATTACTTTGCTATAGTTATGAACTGAGCATAGTACCCTAGCGCAGCAGCGTTACAATGAAAAAACTTACCGAAGGAAGAAGTCTTTACAACGTATACTATAAAAACAAATAAGGTGAGCAATTTTGTAAGTTAGTTTATACAATTTCCGTTAATGAGGTTTTTCTATGCCTACCGTATCGGTTGTTAAATGTGATGATTATGAATCAGAAAAGGTCTACCATGCCATTCATAAGGCTTTGAGCTTGATAAACGGTATTGACAAACAGATCAGTCCCGGCAAAAAGGTGCTTTTAAAGCTTAATCTCCTTTCATCTTCACAACCTCCAGAAAGGGCAGTTAATACTCACCCTGTTATGGTCAGGGCGCTTGTTCAAATATTTCAAAAAGACTTTGGATGTGATGTTTCTATTGGCGATTCGTCAGGCAGTGTAAAGAATGCTTCTACCTTTAATGCCTTTCGCATCACCCGCATCAACGAAATTGCAGAGGACACAGGGGCAAGAATCGTTAATTTTGATAAGGATGAGTATATTGATATTCATAACAGGGATTATGAAATTTTAGATAAATTTCGTATTGCCAGGACGCTGCGGACGGTAGACTTTGTGGTCTCGGTGCCCAAACTCAAGACACATGGTTTAACGCAATACACAGGTGCGATAAAAAATATGTTGGGCGCTATCCCCGGCAATGGGAAAAAAAATGTCCATTTAATTGCGCCAAAACCTACGGTGTTTGCAAAAGCGTTGGTAGACATTTATCAGATGGTGCCGCCACATCTTATTATTATGGATGCTATTGTAGGGATGGAGGGAAACGGTCCTAATGCTGGCCAGCCAAGAAAGGTCGGATTAATCCTTGCCAGTAAGGACAGTGTGGCTATGGATGCCGTAGCCAGCAGTATTATTGGGTTTGAACCTATGGCTGTACCGACTATCCGGTTTGCGCATCATCGTGGTTTAGGTATAGGTGAAATGGATACCATCAATGTAGTCGGTGAAACTATCAACAATGTATCTGTTCCTGATTTTCAAAAACCTTCCAGCGGTGCCCAGGATTTTGCGGGAAAATATCTGCCAGATTTTTTGCTGGCCTTGATGTTTGATAGCACGTGTTCCACATTTTCTACGGTAAATCATTCGAACTGTACACGGTGTTACGAGTGTGTAAGGAATTGCCCTGCAGGCGCTATGTCGAAAGAAAATGGCAAGGTGATTGTGGATAAAAAGAAGTGTATCGGATGTTTTTGCTGTGATGAGGTGTGCGATTTTAATGCAATTGAAATGAAGCGTTCGCTGCTGGGAAGGACACTCCTGGGCATGGCAAAGGCCCTGGGAGTAGAAAAAGTTGAATAAATTGCAATTATTCCTATAGTAAATAAAAAAATGGAACTGCAGTGGACAAAGATATTTCTTCCTGAAATTAAGGAACTCATTGAAACCAAGGATTTCAAGGGACTACGAGACTTCCTTCGGGAGCGCCATCCTGCGGACATTGTAGATATCCTCAGAGAACTCGATCCCGCAGAGCGCGTGATGGGCTTCAGATTACTTGACAAGAATAAGATTTCCGAGGTCTTTGCCCTCTTTGAACCTATTGAACAGGAAGAACTTCTCAAGCAGTTTACCGAGCAGCATGTAAAAGAAATTTTAGTGCAAATGCAGCCGGATGACCGTACGCAACTCTTTGATGAATTACCGGCCCATCTCGTTGAAAAACTTTTAAAACTTCTCCCACCAACAGACCGCAGGGAAGCTAATGAACTTTTGAACTATCCGCATAACTCTGCAGGTCGTATAATGACCACGGAATATGTCGATCTTCAGATGGATATGACCGTGGCGAAGGCGCTGGAACACATCCGTAAAACCGGACCGAATCGTGAGACAATTTATATCTGCTATATTGTGGATGAGACAAAAAAACTCCGAGGCGTTGCTTCTTTGAAGAATATCATTCTTGCCAATCCCGATCAATTCATTAAGGATATTATGAATGAGAATGTTTTTTATGTTCATACCACGGATGATCAGGAAAAAGCGGTACAGGTAGTTCAAAAATACGATATCCTTGCCGTTCCAGTGGTGGACAATGAGGACAGACTGGTGGGGATCGTTACTGTGGATGACGTATTAGACGTTGTGCAAGAAGAAGTGACAGAAGATTTTCAGAGGATGGCGGGTATACAAACTACTGAGGAAGAATATTTTCGTGTAGGGTTTTCAAAGCGAGTCATTAACCGTGTTTCCTGGTTGGTTATTCTCGTAATTGCTGCGACCATATCACAAACCATATTGAAAAATTATTCCGGAGTCTTAAGTTCGGTGATTGCCCTTACTTATTTTATCCCCATGCTTACTGGGTCTGGTGGTAATACGGGGTCACAGTCCTCTACTTTAATTATCCGGGCGCTAGCTACTGGTGAAGTAAAATTCAGGGAATGGTGGCGAATTATCTTACGGGAATTTAAGGTTGGCGTTTCACTGGGACTCATCATGGGTCTGATCGCCTTTACCATTGCTGCAATATCTTTAGGACAAATAACACTCGCTTTAACAGTGGGTGTTTCTCTGTGTATTGTGGTAAGTGTGGGAAACATCGTTGGTGTTGCCATTCCTTTATTCTTCAGATTTTTAAAACTTGATCCGGCCTTTGTGTCTGCGCCACTTATTGCCACGCTGTTAGACGCTACGGGACTTGTTATTTACTTTGAGATTGCCAGCAGGATACTCTCCGCATCTATTCCGTAGAGATAAGTATCCATGCAGGTATTGTGGTGGTCAAATTCTGACTTTCTGATACATGGAGACCGGGTATATTAGCTTGACATTTTTTGGGTGGAATGGTATTCTTGTGGCGATTTTTTCAATAGATGGGGTTGCACGATATTCAATCGAAAGGAGCTACGGTTTGAATAGTCAGGAAAATGTGTCCAGAGAAAATTCCATCCTGTGTGGTTTTGCCTTTGATAATAAGGACAATCATAAAAGAATCACATCTGGGGAGAATTTTTACATCTTGGGAGGTTCTGCAGAAACTCATGAAAATCTCGTTGAAAAGATATTGGAATTTAATCAGGTCATAAAGAAATATGGCAAAAAATTGGATAATCTTTCCGAAGCAGAATTTTATAACATCGCAAACGAGATTTGCACAGAGAACAAAAAGGTATATTGGTTTTATCACATTTGATTCAAAAAGAGATTATTTTGTGAAAAAGATACTCTTTCTTATTCTTTTCAATTTTCTGAACGTTGTTAATGGTTACAGCGCAGATAACTTTGGTGGCTTTGATGTGCATTATCAGCTGGGAAATGAGTATAATAAGAGCGGCATGATTGAAGATGCAATTGTTGAATATAAAAAGGCCATTGAAATAAATGCTGGTTCTGCTAAGGCTTATAATAATTTGGGCGTTGCTTACAGCAAGAAGAAGTTATTTGACGAAGAGATTTTTGCCTATAAAAAGGCGATTGAGTTAGACCGAAATTATAGAGATGCATATTTTAATTTGGGAATTGCCTATGGTGCAAAAGGAATGGTGGATGACGAGATCAGGACATATCAAAAAGTCATTGAACTCGATTCTGAGAATTTCGAGGCACTCTATAACCTGGGACATGCATATCGTGAAAAAGAAATGCACGATGAGTCTATTGCAGCATATAAAAGAGTAATCGAAATCGATCCAAATTATATTGACGCATATTTCAATTTAGGTGTTTCATACGGTAAAAAAGGTTTGTTAGATGATGAAATTCTGCAGTACAAGAAAGTACTGGACTTGAATCCCAATAGTGCCGAGGCACACTTTAATTTGGGGATTGCGTACGGTGAAAAAAGGATGTATGAGGAACAAGTCCGCGAGTACAAAAAGGCCATAGCCATTAATCCAAAGTATGCAAAGGCATATAAAAATCTTGAGTCGATTTATCGTGAAAAAGGGATGAAAGAAGATGCTGATAAGGAATTGTCCAAATATAATGATTTGGTGAAACATTGAAAATATGAACTCATGGAAGTGTGGAATGTTGTCTGTTTTGAGATAAGTTTCATAATGCTATAAATTAGAAATGGGGAGGAAATGCAAATGATAGATAAGCTGAATCAAATGATTACGGAAAAATCTGAAAAGATTATGACCAATCAAAAAGTCGAGGGATTTGTGAATAATATAGGGGGAGTGCTCTGCTTTGCTGGCGCTGTTGTATTTGGCATTATGTTTATTGTATGTGGCGCCAGTCTTATGAAGACCGGCAGGAATTATGTGGTAAAACCATCTGCAGAAGAAAAACATGAGGCTGAAGCAACATCTGAACCGGCCGCAACGGAAGAAGCAGCGACAACTGAGCAGAGTGCTGAATAGTTAAAGAAATATCTGGAGAAATCCTAAGATAAGTATCTGTGGCATTTCAGTAAACTTATGTCATTCCAAATAGAAATTGTGATTTTTTAGTAGTATTAAGAATTTCTCATAGAGCTACTGATTCTGTTTAAGGATGAAAATTTGTGATGAAAAAGCTATTCACGTTAACGTGTGTTTCCTGTCTGGTACTGTTTTTCTATATTTTAAAACCAGCTCATGCCATTTTTTTGCAGCTGACCATGGAGCAAATACAGGAAGCCATTGAATATTGTCAGAAAAATAAAAATGTAAGCATTGCAACCTTTTCAAAACCATGGACTATTTCTCTGGATAAAGGCTATGGGTCTGCAACGTTGTTTACACCTTTTCACAATGTTGCTTATAAGGCCAGAAAAGCCGCTGTGGAACATAGAGAATTTACCATGAAGGATATTCAGCAGGCAGTAGAAATTGGGGATGCGTTTACCTTTTCAGTGACGGTCTATGGTGATGATTATAATTTTTCAAAGTATTATTCTGCCAAGCTTTATTATCATGAGGATGTAATACAACCCGAGTTTGAGTTCATACCAGAATTAGCTGAAGCTAGCGAATTTTGGCCCAATCCCCCATGCCATTCAGCCCGCCTGGTCTTTAAATTTCCAACAAAAGGTGTTGATTTAAATTCGGTTATTACCTTGGTAGTTGTCGCTCCTGGCGGAGAAGAGACCTTGTATGATTTTGACCTTTCAAAGATGAAATAGGCATCTTTTACTCCCTCTTTCGAAAATAGAACAAAAGGATAATTTATGCAGAAAGGTATTCTATTAACTTTTATAAATTTGGGTATTGTCTCATTGCTAGTGGGATGTGCGGGGCTTTCTACAAAATCGTCCAGTATCCATGAAGAGCGTGTGGCATTGATCGACCAAAGAATGCAGGAGATTGAGCAAGGGTTATCGAATCTAAACAACTTTGCTCAAAATCTGGGAAAACGTGTTGAAGATCTTTCACAAAGGGCTGTAGATGCAGACGCAAATTACTCGAAGCTCCAGAGCGCTCTGGATGGCTTAAGTTCCAGGGTTGAGTTGAAGGATAGCTCGTATGAAACCATTCTTACTGAGACACAAAAAAATATAAGCGGTCTTGAAAAGAAACTAACTGAAATTGAAAAAGCAAAAATCGATTTACAAAACCAGCTCATGAGCCTTCAGACCCAAAGATCCCGTCATATTGGTTCGAAGATTGATCAACAAGCTGAGGCCATGAAAGAAGAGGCAAAAGAGATGGTTGTGCAGGGGAGAGAGATGATTAAAGAGGCAACGGCTGAAAGAAAATCAGAAGAAGATAAAAAAATTGAAGCGATAGCTGCAAATCATGAAAAAGAGGCAACGCAGAAGCTGTTGGATGATGCCCTAACTCTTTACAGAGAAGGGAATTATAAAGAAGCAATTGACAAATGGGAGAAAGTGCTTGTAATTGACCCTGAGAATCTTGAGGCAAAATTCAATATTGAAATAGCAAAAGAAAAGATTAAGTCTCTTTCAGAGAAATAGAATATTGTCTTGTCCCTAAACGAAGATATTTGCGGACGGCTATTAGTTTATCACCTTTATCGTTGTGTAAGTTTTCAATCTGCTTGCTTTGAATTGGGCTATTGACCTGCCTACCCGCCGAGCTGTAATCATAAATTTGGCATGACCGTTAGCATCTGTTACTGTATTTTGTGGAGAGATCAATATACGTGTCTTGCCAAGCTTAACCTTGGCCGTAACCAGCTCACCTTCAACCGGAGAACCATCCGCACAAATTACCGTTACCGTTACTTCACCGCTTTCCTTCTTATGGAGTTTCAGCCTGGAAGTGGACGCTGCTATCGAATCGGCTATGCATAGCGGTACAGTGATCTTGGCTGTCATTGTATCACCATAGGAAGAAACATCAGTAACTGAAATGTTTGTGTAGCTGCCATTTTTTAGTTTAGAATCAGGTATGGTAGAACCAGTGAAGCTTGTACTGTTTCCTGAAAAAAAGAACATATTCGTAGCGACCCCATAGGTATAAGTATCCAGCAAACTGTATCCTAGACTTCCTTCGTTGGCCTCTTCAACATCTACACCTTTATCATTTTCATCTGCGTTAATGGTATTAAAATTGGGCCACAGACCTGTTTTTAATTTATCTACGTGATAGATAACCAGTCCACCGTGCCCCGATACCCCGGTTTGCCGTTGAAATCCGGTATCGTAACCGGTAAACTGTCTATTTTCTAAAAGGAAATACTGATTTGAATCCGATGTATTAATCCGGAAAATGGAGACATTATTACCATCTGTGTTAGGGAAAGACACTGTCTGGGTGGAAGTGACCGTGTTTACTTCTACCCAGGAAAGATACTCTTTGCTCCATGCAGATAATTGAGTCGGGGAAGATCCGGGATTTGCCCCCAATGCCGCACCCCAGCTACCGGCGCCCATCAAATCAAAGTACCCGATGCCAAAAGAGTCTCCATTGCCCGTATCCGTGTCGTACAGGTCAGGTAAGGCAAACATCAGGTGTCCCAGTTCATGAGCCATGACACCAAAAGTAGCCAGATGGTCTCCGTGCTTTTCACCAAATTGTGCATACTGCTGTATCGTTTTGCCATCCACGATGGGATAACCGACACTATACATATACCACTGATGTGCCCACACAGAAGGTGAAGCGCTACTATAAGCCGCCTCGTATCCAGCGACAATGATAAGGATTGAAAGTTCTGTTGGTTCAATAATGCCGTCACCGTTATCGTCGTATAAGGAGTAGTTGATATAGGGGTCGGCAGCACGAATGGCATCTTTTGCAATCTGCTGATTTCTCGCATCAATAGATGAACCAGTGTTTGGGTGGTTGCCCTTTAACCGTAGCCATCCAACAAATCCGTCATTTGCCGTTCCGGATGTTTCTGTTGCGGGAGCAATTGTTACCAATGAATAAGATGTTTTGCTGTAATAGTCTGAAACGCTATCACTGGTCCCAAATAATAGTGGCTGGACCTGTCCAGTTCCATACTTAGCAGTCGTAGTAACGTAGTCAACACCAATAACCAGGAGAGGTATTGTTCCGCTTACTGATATATTTTTTAATCTATCTGACCCTGATTGAGAACGATTCGGGAAGGAAATATCCTGGTATAAGTCGGGTGAATCTGGTTTGATTATCGGAGTCCTTGGAGGACGCAATCTCTTTGGAATAGTTAATGAAGCGGGATCTACCTCTCCTACAAGTATTCGTAAGGGCGAATCTTGTATTCGGCCTGAATGGCCGTTTGTTCCTTTTTTTGTAAAACCCGTATCGATGGAAGGCAGGTAATACTCCCAATTGCCTGTCAACATATTCTGGTAAATTCCATATCCGTCTCTTGTTTCTACCCAGTTGTGCCATTCATCCCCACGTTGCCTTGCTTCAAAGGAGAAACCCGAAGGCTGGATCAGCTCAAAAAGGCCATCATATGCAGGGACGGCATATGATTTTAATGAAAAAATAGTCATGAGCAATAGAAGCAATGTCATGAAACACCAAAGTGATGTATATTTAATTTTTTGCTCCACTTTCAATTACCTCCACGAAGAATAAGGTCTGTCCACACTCATCTCCCGAAACACGAAGTATCACACGGACTTCCATTCCTATCTGAAAGGAGGATGGAATACCAATTTCGGAAAATATTTCAACTATCTTGCCTGCGTAATTATTGCCAAAGTTCGGATAATCTTTACATGGCTCTATCTTTTTAATTTGCAGGGAAAATTTTTGGATGTCTTTTGAAGCATGCTGAATATCGGTAATTACTCCTTTAACGATAAATCGATTCTCAATTACCGCTACTACCAATTTACTATTCTGATTTTCGCTGGCGCTATCAATCACCCTGGCAGGAAATACCGGAGGAACTGTCGTGTTTGACCAGTCAGTATTGATCGTTGAATATATGCCGGCATTATTTGCTATTTTCTGATAAAAGTCACAGATTTGTGACATATTTGGTTCAGCTTTACAAATATACCCAAACCAGTGAATTATCATGAATAGCATATAGGCTGGAATGTAAATGATCGCGTTCCGCATAGCTGTGAGAATGGAGGTTGGTATCTTGACTCTGTTACATTCTGCAAAATTGCCTTTTCGGTTTCATTGAAGCAAAGTAGCAAATTTATGAATTCATGTCAAGCATCATCAATTTTTCAAATGCAGGAGTGGTAAAGTATCACTTCATGAAACGACTGAGAAACACCTTCGTCCTGTCGCTTCTGGGATTGAAAAATAACTCCTTTGGATCCCCTCGTTCCACAATTTCTCCCTTCTCTAAAAAGATTACCTGTGTTGAAACGTCCCTTGCGAAACCCATTTCGTGCGTTGCAATTATCGTCGTCATCCCCTCCGATACCAGAGATTTGATAACCAGGAGCACCTCTTCAATCATCTCGGGATCAAGGGAAGATGTTGGCTCATCAAAGAGCATCGCGTCAGGCCTCATTGCCAGTGCCCGGGCGATAGCCACCCGCTGCTGTTCACCGCCAGATAGCTGTCCGGGATATTTTTGGGCTTTTTCTTCCAGATGTATCTTCTTCAGTAAAGAGAAGGCATTTGACTCGGCCTCAGTTTGTTGAATGCCTAATACGGAAATTGGAGCAACAGTTATGTTCTGAAGCACTGTCATATGTGGAAAAAGATTAAACTGCTGAAAGACCATTCCCAGTTTCCGTCGGATGTTTTTTACCATGACGGTTTCTTGTTCCTTATGGTAGCCCTGTTCATGAAAACCATAGAGTTTTTGACCATTGACAGTTATGGAGCCTTTTTGAAACATCTCTAATCCATTCATACATCTCAGGAGTGTGCTCTTGCCGCTGCCAGACGGTCCAATAATGGTAACAACACTCCCCCTTTCTATTACTAAATTCAGTCCTTGAAATAAGGGTTGATGATCATATTTTTTGAATAGATTACATATTTCTATCATGAGATTTTAATTTTTTTTCTAATTTTCTGGCATACAGTGAGAGGGGATAGCTCATGCCAAAATAGAGGAGCGCTGTAATAATTCCCAATATAAAAAAATCCATTGAGGCTGCTGCCAATATGCTATAACTCTTTGTGAGTTCCGTTATAGCGATGACGGAGACCAGGGAAGAATCTTTAAACAAGGCGATAAAATCATTGGTCATGGGTGGTATGGTGATACGGAATGCCTGTGGCAGAATGATTCGTTTTAAAGTCAGGCCTTTCGACATGCCCAGCGAAAGGGCTGCCTCGGTTTGGCCCCTATGGATGGCCTGAATACCCGCACGATAAATTTCGGCTTCATAAGCAGCATAGTTCATACCTAACCCAAGGATCGCAACGGCAAATGCACTCATGGCAATACCGATGTTTGGCAAACCATAATACAAAATATACAACTGAATAAGGAGCGGAGTTCCACGGTAGATCTCAATATAGGCCGTAGAAATCATCTGTAACCACGTATTCCCATATAATCTCATAACCACGAGAACAAGTCCCAGAAAAATGGCCAGCATCATAGACAAAATGGAGATACCTACGGTAACCAGCGCTCCTTTTAACAAGACAGGAAAAAACCTGGTTGCCGTCACTGGTGTCTTTTCCAAAACAGACGGAGGATCTTCAGTGTATTTTTGTAAAAGCTCTTTATGTGAAAAGAGCTTTTCTTGTGAGGCATTCCATAACCCCCAATGGCTATAGATTTTTTTTAATTCCCCCGATCTCGACAGTTTTTCGATGATTTTGTTTAATTCTTCGGCTAATGCTGTATCCTCTTTCCGGAGGGCGATGGCATAGTGCCCTTCACCCACCGGAGCGCCCACCATGCGCAACTGTGGGTTGGGCAAGGCATAATACGATGCAATGGGTAAATCCACAAAGACGGCGTCAATACGGTTTAAAGAAAGATCTTTGAAAGGTTCCACCTGCCCACTGTAAGTGTTAACGGCAACATCTCCCATTTCTTCGAGAAGATGCTTGGCCTCCGTGTTATACAAGGTTCCGACCTTTTTGCCCCGAAGGTCTTCCAAACGATTGATGCGATTATCTGATGCGCGGACAACAATCTGCAAAGCGTACCTATAGTACGGGCGGGTAAACAATACAGACTGTGCCCTATCCGGAGTAACTTCAATGCCATTAAGCGCTATATCAAAATCCCCTCGTTGGAGAGAAAGCAGGATGCTGTCCCATGAGTTCTGAAAGTGCTGTACCCTTACTCCCAATTCCCTGGCAATGGCCTCAACAAGTTCTACCTCAAAACCGATAATTTTTGACGGGTGAGCGGGATCGTGAAATACATACGGGGCTCCCCCTTCTGCATCAAATCCCCACGTCATCACTCCGGAAGTCTTTATCTTTTCAAGGGCATTTTGATACGCAAATGCGTTGGTTGTGGACAAATAAAGAACCAAAAAGCAAATCTGTAATAATACAAGGTGCCGGATTATAAAAAGTCTATAGTTCATAGCAATAAATATAAGCCATTCACGAAATCTTCTCAAGATAAATCCTTGAAATAAAAAGGAATTTAGGCTATAATTTGGTAGTTTTTCAGCTTATCTTTATTTAAAAGACGAACTTTATTATAGAGGAAGTGATTTTTACGAAAAGTTCTTGCGGAATAATAGTTACCTTCCTAACGGAAGCCTTAGTAGGCTGCAAAAGGACAAAACGGTTCTTGGTTTTGAATCGCATCTCAAAGAAAAACCCTTGAGTTTTTCAGATTCTCATGGAACGTTGACAGAAATGAGAAGGAATTCTCAAGGAAAAAAAGCCTCCTTATATCTATCCGGTAAGCATTCATTCTACTTTCCCACAATAAACTATAAGGTATATAGCCAGAGGGAGCCAAATCGATCTAAAATCTGTTTTAAATACAAGGCGGTCATTATATCAGTGCATTTTCCTAAAGCAATTGCAAGCACTTAGAAAATATTAAATTTGGAAGAATACTATGGAGAAATTAGAAAAATTTAGACTATTGGGTTTATCAGAAAGCACATTAGATGCATTAAGGAAAAAAGGCTTTGAAGAGCCTACCCCAATTCAGCAAAAGACTATCCCGGTCCTCTTGAAAGGAGAAGTCGATATTATCGGACAGGCACAAACAGGAACGGGAAAGACTGCTGCATTCGGACTCCCCATACTTGAAGGGATAAAAGAAAGGGCAAAAGCTATTCAGGCGCTTATTCTTGTTCCAACAAGAGAGTTGGCTATCCAGGTCTCAGAAGAGCTAAATTCTTATAAAGGAGAAAAACTGCTGCAGATAGCGCCTATTTATGGTGGCCAGTCAATAGAAGAACAGTTTAGAAGGTTGAAAAAAGGGATTGATGTCGTGGTAGGGACTCCCGGAAGGATATTGGATCATATAAAAAGAAAAAGTCTCATGCTGAAAAATATATCATATCTAGTCCTAGACGAAGCAGATGAGATGTTAAATATGGGATTTATTGACGATGTGGAAGAAATTATTAAAAATACCGGTTCTATGAAAAGAATGCTGCTCTTTTCCGCTACGATGCCAGAAAAAATAGTAAGTATAGCAGAAAAGTATATGAAAGAATATGAGATGATTGGAGTAAAAAAAGAGCAGCTTACAACAAATTTAACAGATCAGATATATTTTGAAGTAGCACCTTCGGATAAATTTGATGCATTATGCAGGATCGTAGATTTTGAACACGAATTCTACGGCTTGGTATTTTGCAGAACGAAGGTTGACGTTGATACTGTAGCAAATAAGCTTATAGAAAGAGGCTATGACGCAGAAGCGTTACATGGAGATATCTCTCAAAATCAGAGGGAAATAATATTACAGAAATTCAGAAAGCAAAGAATTAATATCCTGGTGGCTACAGATGTTGCCGCCAGGGGTATAGATATTCATAACTTAACGCACGTAATAAACTACTCCCTACCTCAGGACCCTGAATCTTATGTCCATAGAATAGGAAGAACGGGTAGGGCTGGAAAGGAGGGGACTGCTATAACTTTTGTTACACCTGATGAATATCGAAGGCTTATTTTTATTAAAAAGATTGCAAAAACTGATATTCGAAAAGAAAAACTGCCAAAAATAGCAGATGTGATAAATCAAAAAAAATCCAGGATAAAGATGCAGCTTGCAAATATCATTAAGTCGGAAGATATGAATGGATATCTTGAACTTGCACAAGAAATGCTGAAGGAAAATGAGGCAGGAAAGGTTCTGGCTGCCCTTTTAAAACATTCCTTTCAAGACGAACTTGATGAAAGTAATTATAATGAAATAAGGGATGTTTCTATTGACAGAAAAGGAACATCAAGGCTCTTTGTAGGACTAGGAAAAATCGACGGTATGACTCCCAAAAAATTAGCAGATTTCATAAAACAGCAAGCCAAAGTTTATAGAGAAAAAATAAAAGACATTCAAATATTTGATAAATTTTCCTTTATCACAGTCCCTTTTGAAGAAGCAGAAATAATACTGAATATTTTTAAAAAGAAAAAAGGTGGGAAAAGGCCAATTATTGAAAGAGCAAAAAGATAAAAAAGTTTATATACTGCTCAGCAATAAAAGAGTCACCGAATCTCTTGATGAGATTTCAATTTATCGCAAATGGCAAATTCCGATTCGGCCTCCACATGCATACCCTTTTCCTGGTAAAGCAAACCTAAATTTTTATGGGCATCTATATCATCCGCATTGATATCCAAAACCTTTTTATAGGCATCAATGGCCTCATCCTGTTTGCCGATCTTTTGATAAACAAGCCCAAGATTGAAAAAGGCATTCGCAAGATTTGGATCAATTTCAACCGCCTTTTCCCAGCAAGGAATGGCAGTAGTATGCATATCTTTCTTCGCATAGGCATTCCCCAACTTATAATATATATCTGCATGTTCGGGATACATTTCAGTGACCTTTTCCCAGGTTTGTATGGCCCTGTCTGTTAAACCCTGTATATCATAAACGTCAGCGAGACTGGTCAGGGCATCGTAATCGGTTTGATTTATTTCAAGAACTTTGTTCCACATAGAAACGGCCTTATCGAGCTTATTCTGGTTATAATATGCCACCCCCATGTTGAAGTATGCGTCCGTATTTTTAGGATTAAACTCAATGGTCTTCCTCCAGGCTGCAATTGATTTTTCATGTTTCCCCACAGTAGCATAGAGTTCGCCGGAATTGTAATATGCCTCTGCATAGTTGGGCTTGACATCGATGGCCTTGTTGTATTCTGACAATGCCTCTTCTAACATATCCTTTTCCGTGTAAACCTCACCGAGCTTAACGTGCGCCTCGGCAATTTTTGGATTAAGCTTGAGCGCTTTTTCCAGGGAGGCTACTGCATCGTCAGGCCTGCCTTCTTCGCTATAGATGAGTCCAAGGCTATAGTGTGCTTCTGCAAATTTTGGTTCTAATTCCAACACCTTTCTAAAAGCATCCGCTGCCTCACGGAGATCACCCTTGGCATAGAGCGCAACCCCCAGGTTATTAAAAGCCTCAGTATAATTTCTATTCAACTGAATGGCAGATTTATGTTCGATGATTGCCTTTTCAAGATCGCCCCGTTCATAATACAGTATGCCGAGATAGTTATGTGCACCGGCATCCTTGGGATTTAAAACAATTGCCTGCTGAAACGCATTCATGGCCTTGTCAATGGCTTTCTTTTTATAATATGCCAACCCCATGATGAAATGGGCATCCGCTTCTTTCGGATCAAGTTTGATTACCCTTTTGAGACAGGCAATGCATTCATTCATCATATCTTCTTCATAATAGAGAAGCGCCAAATTATAATTTGTATCCGCTACGGAAGGATTCAGTTCAATGCTCTCTTTAAATGCTGAAACAGAATCAGTAAACGCTTTCTTCTTTTTGTAGGCAAGACCAAGGTCGTTGTAAGCATCTGCTCTTTCCGTTGTTTGATTTGGTTTATAGTAAGATATGGCTGCAAGCAACTCAGCAATGGCTTCATCCAGTTTGTCACTTTCATAATAAGCCTTTCCCAAATAATGCCGCAATTCACCATCTTCTTTTATTCCTTCAGCAGCCAGCTTCAATTCCGCCAGGGCATCTTCAATCATTCCTTTATCGAAGGAGGAAATCCCCGCGGTTTTGTGCTGTTCAGGTGTAGTCGCTCCAGTGAGCTTGTCAGTAATAGAATTGAGATACGCCCTTTTGGGCTTCTTTTCTGCCCTAGCATAATAAGGGGTTCTGCATGCTATTGGGAGAGTCGCCAGTAAGAGATATATCCAGAATCGTTTTTTTCTGTTCACGATATTTTAGGAGTCAAATAATGGACGGATTATTACTATGTTATATCCCGTCGCGAAAAACCTTATATCTTGAGTATTTAAAAATTCAATTTATCAAAGTAGTATCTTAATGTCAAATAGTTATTTCCTGGCAATTTATACAGTTTTCCATGTATTCTTATGCTTTTCGATTTTGCTTGATTCTATCAGTGTTCTTAAGTCATTCAAGGATTTTTAACTCTTGTCTCTTTTCGCCATTTTTGATATGTTTTTATGATTAGGTACGACATAAGTACGACATGAACAAGGGGGGGCTGGACATCACACGCATGGATATTTCTATTATATCCCCCTGTGATAGGAATACAGCAAAAAGGGTTTTGAGCGAAAAATTTTCGCATTTCAGGACTTTGAACAATTAAGGGATAGGTTGGCCGACCGACAAGTCCATTTCCCTAGATGGATTTCCCTTAATCATTTTCTAGGGCTTCTTACTTTAGGGGGTAACATGAGCACACCAAAAGGCACACCGGAAGCAAAGAAAGCTTTTGAACCTATTCAAGGGGATTTTAGAATTTGCAAACCTTCCTTTTAAAAAGGGCGTTCTAAGTGCTTTCAGACCAATAGTAAATCCTCTTAAGAGAACACCTACCAAAGAACCTGAACCTATAATGTACCCCAAAAACTGGACAGTATGTTAAGATAGAAAATCATGCCTGGCTAAAGGCAGGCATGGAAGAGAAAAAGGTTTGGAAAGGGGGTATAAAATAAGAGGTGGAGAGGAAGCAATATAATGGGGAATTTAAGGCGAGAGTAGCGATAGAAGCGATAAAGGGGGAGAAGACTGCAAACGAGCTAGCAGGGCAATATGGGGTACACCCAACGCAGATAGCACAGTGGAAGAAGCAGGTAATAGAAGAGATACCGAGGATATTTTCGCTGAAGAAGGTGCAAGATGCCAGAAAGGAGGATGAATTGCGTGCGTCGTTGTACCAGCAGATAGGGCAATTGAAGGTTGAACTGGATTGGCTGAAAAAAAAAGTTGGGATCAACGGTTGAGGAAAGGAAGAGGTTAATAGAGCCAGAAAATGAGGAGATAAGTGTAAGTCGGCAGTGTGAGTTACTGGGGATATCCCGTTCAGTCTTTTATTATAAGGCGATTGGTGAGAGTGCATATAATCTTCAATTGATGAACCTGATAGATGAGTATTATACGGGGTATCCGTTTTATGGGGTAAGGCGGTTGACGGCATGGTTAAGAAAGGAAGGGCATGAGGTAAACCCTAAGAGGGTAAAACGGTTAATGAGGAAGATGGGATTATATGCGATCTATCCGAAGCCTTGGCTAAGTAAAGGAGGTGAAGGACACAAGAAATACCCATATTTACTCAGAGGATTGAGTATAGAGTATCCAGATCACGTGTGGTGTGCGGATATAACGTACATACGGCTCAATCAGGGGTATGTATATCTCATGGCAATAATGGACTGGTATAGTCGGTATGTGCTGTCGTGGGAGACATCAATAACCCTGGATGTGGGATTTTGTCTGGAAGCATTAGACAGGGCAATAAGGAAGGGATGCCCTGAGATATTTAACACGGACCAGGGATCGCAGTTTACGAGCAATGCGTTTACTGGGAAATTAGAGGGAGCCGGGGTAAAGATCAGCATGGATGGAAGGGGACGAGTGTTTGATAACATTTTTATAGAGCGTTTGTGGAGGTCGATAAAATACGAGGAGGTGTATTTAAAAGACTATAAGACGGTAAGAGAGGCAGTGGATGGTTTAAGGAGGTATTTTGATTTTTATAACAACGAGAGATTACATCAGTCGCTTAAATACAGAGCGCCAGCAACGCTGTATTGTAGTAACAAAAAGGCACGGAAAGGAGAGATGGTAAATACTCTTGAACTGACCGGGTAAAAATGGCAAGAAAGCAAGAACGGAGAAATGCACGGCGGATGAGCAGAAAAACTCCATTCCGCTCCGCTCCATTCCGTTTTCCTGCTCATCAAATAATTAAAAGATACTTCGCATAAACAATACTAAAATTCTATCTTATTTTTATTAAATAATTGTCTAGACAATGGGGTACACCTTAACCATTAAACGACTTATCGGCAGAAACAATCAAATCTTTGACAGAATATTATAAGGGGCTAGGGTACACCAGGGATGCTATAAATAGGGCTATTGCAGAACATAAAAGTAATCGTGGAGTTGTTGATCATAAAGGTTATTCGTGGATTACAGAAAACGGCAAACCTGTATTTGCTGGTCATGGCAAGTGCTATCCTACAGCAGAGGAATTTAATATATTCCTGGGGAAATACGGATTCCCACCAACAGGTAAAGAATTTGAATTGTGGAATAAGGTGTTTTATATCTTTTCATACTTGGCAAGAATAAATATGGGGATTGAGCTTAGTGAATACGAAGAAAGCCCATATCTAATAGGTGAGTTTCTCAGGAAATACGAAAAAGACAATCGGGTTAGATTTGGTGGTAGTCTAGAAAGCACAATATGCGCCTGTATTTATGGTTTTTGGGAAAAGCGTAAAGACTTACACTCACGTTTAAAACAATGCAAATGTTGCGGAACATTTTGGATTGTAGAAAAGCGTAAAGGCCGGGGTAAACCAAAGAGTGTTTTTTGTGATGAGGTTTGCGGGAAAAAATTTGGTGAATCGTCCAGAGAAGACATTAACAAACGTGTCAGCACGGGGAGAGATCGCAATAAGAGAAATCGACAAAAAGCAGACATTCAAGAGTTTGAAAAATGGTTAATAGACAAAGAGAAATTCCTACCAAGAGAAGCTAAGGAAAGAGCATATAAATTGGTATATGAGTGTGGAGAGACTTTTAGGAATTATAAAAGGAAGACAAGCTTGAAATACGGAATTTCATAAAAATTTCTTGTCTTATGCGGTGTTTAAAGGGGGATGTATGTAAATACCGAATTCGTGAATAAAGAAATTACCTGGATGTAGTTTCATTTAAGCAAAGCAATAAATATCATAGGTCACAGTTGCGGACAAGTGTTTGTTCGTAATTTGTGACCTTTTTTATTTATGGGGGAAAAATGGAAGGCTATCGACATTTGAACATATTAATCAGTGGGAAAACTTACAACGCATTAAAGGAGACCAGTTATAAACTTGGCAAGCCAATTAGTGAAATAGTGCGAAATGGAATTACTCTTGTTTTGAAAAGCAAAGATTGCAAATGTTCTGAGAGGAGCGGGAACGGATAAAATGAAAACTCTTGAAATGGCTTTTTATTATCGTTCAAAAAACTTTTCGGTAATACCGCTTGTCCCGAAAGATAAAAAACCTTTAATACCCTGGGCTGAATATCAAAAGCGTTATGCTACGGATGAGGAATTGAAAGAATGGTTTGGAAATGGCAGCCAAAATAATATCGGCATCGTCACTGGCAAAATATCAGGGATTGCAGTTATTGACTTTGACACCCCGGAAGCCGTCCAGTATGCAAGAGAAATGAACTTTCCCGAAACCCCATTGGTAATGACTAAGAAGGGATTTCATGCTTATTATAAATATAAAGAAGGCATAAGGAATTTTCAAAAACGTGATAACCTACCAGGGACTGACCTTCGGGGTGACGGTGGTTATGTGGTAGCTCCACCGTCCGTGCACTTTTCGGGATGCCAATATATGTGGGTGAAATCGAAAAGTCTTGATGATTTGCCTTTAGCAGAGTTTCCAGAAATAATTTTGGCTAAAACACCAGAGGATAAAACGCCATTGAAAGAACTCTACCGGGGGGCTACAAAGGGCGATCGTAATACTACCCTTGCAAGACTTGTGGGATCATGGGCAAGGGACGGTCTTACCTTCGAAGAGTGTTTGGAGAACGCAAGGTTATGGAATTTAAAAAACAATCCGCCATTGTCGGTAAAAGAGATTGAGCAAACGGTAAGGAGTATTTTCGAAAAACACCAAAAAGAAAGACCAGCAGCAATGGTGTTAACGCGTTTAGACAGTTTATTTCAAGAGCCTGAAGAGGTTACAACTTGGCTGGTTGACAGGTTACTCCCTTCTGGCGGTTTTTCTGTATTGGTGGCAAAGCCAAAAGTTGGGAAATCCACACTTGCTAGAAATTTGGGGCTATGTATTGCAAGAAATAAGCCATTTCTAGGCAGAGACGTTAATCAAGGTGCAGTTATCTATTTGGCTTTAGAAGAAAAGCGGTCAGAAGTAAAAAGACATTTTCAGGTTATGGGAGCAAGCGGCAAAGAGGAAATTCACATTTATGTTGGGGGAGCACCTGCCGATGCCATTAAACAAATCGAATCATTAAAACCATTGCTTTTAATAATAGACCCCTTATTTCGTTTGACAAAGGTTAAAGATGGGAACGATTATGTCCAAGTCACAAATGCTTTAGAGCCCTTATTGCGATTATCTAGAAATACCGGAACTCACGTCCTATGTGTTCATCATGCCAACAAAATGGATAGCCAGGATGGTAATTGTGTTTTGGGTAGCCAAGCAATCTTTGGTAGTGTCGATACTCTTATGATAATGGGACGTCACGAACATTATAGGACAATTAAGACGATTCAGAGGTATGGGGAGGATTTAGAAGAAATTATATTAGGTTATGATAAAACGACAAGGCGTCTCGTTTTTGGTGGTAGCCGACAGGAAGAGGATATTAATTTGTCAAAAACGGCAATTATTGAATTCTTATCAGTACAAGCCGAACCGGTTACGGAGGCAGTAATCATGGATGGGGTTGAAGGCAAAACTGTTAACAAAAGAAAGGCGCTTCGGGAAATGGTTGGGAAAGAGGTTAAGCGAGACGGAAAAGGGGGCAAAGGCGACCCCTTTAAATATTCTTGTTCCCTTGTTCCCGGTATATGTTGGGAACATGAAAACAAGAACCCCGAAACGGCTGGATACCCGCATAAAATCAAGGATTATTCTTGTCCCCAAAATTCTGCAAATTTTCAAGAACGGGAACAAGAATTTTCGGTAAAAAATACAGTATCGAACGAACCTATAAACCTTGATGATTTGGGGGTTGAACTATGAGATACGAAGTAACGACACCTTTCACAGTCAAAACAAAACAGGGCGATTTAAACTTACATCCCGGACAGGTAATCACCATTGCAGAGGAAAAGGCCTTAAAGCTTATCATGGAAGGCAAGATTAAAACGATAGGCGAGCCTATAGGTGAGATTTCGGCAGAGAAAGAGTCTTTAAACGAGAGAATGTGCATCATGGGCGAGAATTGCGAACCCGGACAGACCGAACCGTATGTCACCGATTCCGGGGTGTTGGTCATTCCCTTTAATAGTCACAGGAAATACCATTACTGGAACGGCGGTCAATCTGTATGTGACACCTTAAAAGAAATTGGCCGATGTGACTTAATCGACAAATACAAATCATTTTATTCTAACTAAAACTTTTATTTAGAGGTATTTATGACAAATGAACAAGGTGTTAAATTTGGTGAAATTCAGAAGAAAGAAGGCGAAAAGGTAGTGGTATCCATGAAGGAATACAAAGGGTTTGATTACTTGGACATACGAACATATTTCCTAAATGAAAAAAATGAGTGGTGTTTCACGAAAAAAGGCATAACGTTACCACCGGGCAAGGTGGATATACTTATCGGATTACTCAATAAGGCAAAACAAATGGGGGTAAAAGAATGCAAATAGATAATAACAGACTTCTAAACATGGATGAAGCGTCTAGCTTGTTGGGCATCAAGAAAAATACATTATACCAAATGGTAATGCGCAGGGAAATAGCGGTGGTAAAGATAGGCAAGCTAAATAGGTTTCGGCCAGAGGATTTACAGGCATTTATCAACGAGAATCTTACCGAGCGGATATAAACGTATGAATGTTGCCTTAAGGAGTCCTGTTAATCGCATGGGCGGGAAATATTTTCTGGCAAGCTGGCTATCTCAGCATATACCACAGCATACCCTTTATTGTGAACCCTTTTGCGGCGCCGGACATTTACTCTTTGGAAAAGAACCGTCTCAGGCGGGAGTTATAAACGATATCGATAATTATTTGGTAACCTTCTTTAGGGTCATTCAGGAACCGGGGAAATGCCAAATGTTGACTAACCTTTTAAACTATATGCCATATTCCCGAAGTTTATGGCAAGGGATAAGGGCAAACTGGAAACAAGGCAATATCCCACAGGACGAAATTGAGCGTGTAGCACAGTGGTATTACCTAAACAGGACATGCTTTTCAGGCGATCAGCTAAGGGGTGGCTTTGCTGTACCTTCTACCACCGGACGTAATCCAATAACAAGCTTTCGGAATACTATTGAGACCTTTGACATGGTTGCAGAACGTCTCAGAAACGTTTGTATTGAGTCCTTAGACTATACCGATTGCATTAAGCGATATGATTCAGAAGACACCCTGTTTTTTTGCGATTCACCTTATCTGAATTCAGAACATTATTACGGCAAGGATTCCTTTAGCCAGGATGACCATTACAACCTTGCAGAGCTATTGAACAAGGTAAAGGGCAAGGCTATGGTTTCACACTATCAGAATAGCTTATATGATGAATTATACAAGGGCTGGAATAGATATGAATATCAATCGTTCAAGGGATCCCATAAGTCAGAAGGTGAGGAAAAGCCAAGAACCCAAGAGGTCTTATACTGCAATTTTCAATCCGTAAGGACACGGAGTTTGTTTGATGGGTAACCTGTATGATTTTCTAACGTGGCTGATGTGCTTTGAGCTTTTGCGGTGGATTCTTTTCGGGCTGTATTGGTCAAATTAGCCGTGTTTGTGCTTTTCGTGTCTTGTGATATAGAAATACATTACCCACAAGGCAACAATTCCTACACCAAAGATTATTAAAAGGTTGGTTTCATTCATTGTTAAATCAATGGGTGTGCTTTTTCTTCCGTTCCTGGAAATAATAAATACCAAAGCCGATAAGCGTTATTGCGATTGCCAATATGAAAAGTAAGCTAAGCGAATCCATAACGTTATTCCTTTCTAAGTTTATAGGCTACGATAAAAAAGATTATTGATGCACAGACACCAAAGAGTATATGAAACCAGAGAAGTCCTTTTGGTGAAATTATACCACCAATGATAAGACCTGTATATGTAAGCTTTGCTAAGTCATACAGAAATTTAACAACGTCTTCTCTTTGTTTTTCATTCATATTTTGAATACATTATACCACATAACAATAAAAACAAAACAGTAAAAAGAGGTAAAACGATGACTGAAAACAAATCCAATGAAACAATAAAGGCTATTCAGGCCGAAGATGTTGACATCATTTCACCCAGTGACGGCATTAACAGAAATAACAAAGATATTCCACTGGCAAAGATTATTGAGCTTCGGCGCAAGAATTTGTCACTACAACAGATAGCTGACATCCTGAAATGCTCAAAACAAAACATTTGGCAAAGATTGCAGGATTGCGAGGAATTTGAGGGATTCAGTAAAGACACTGCAACACATTATGAGGTCTTACAACATAGGATATATAAAAGCATTACCGAAGAAGATATAAAAAAGACTCCATTTGCTCAACGTATTGTGGCTATGGGTATTTTGGAAGACAAGAAGCGATTAATCCGGGGGCAAAGCACTGAAAATATAGATCAATTTACAATCCAGACATCCTTAGAGGAAATTCGTAAACGCAAAGAGGAACTTTTAAAAGAGCTACAAGTTAAAGATGTCACAGAAGAAATTAAAAGTCATGAGAACAGGTAAAAAAATCCTTGCATTAACTGAAAAGGTACGATAACGTACGGAAAACAAGGCGTTGGACGGAACGCATGAATATAATACGATGATTATATCAGGTTCATTCGTAAAAAAGTTGAAGACAGGAAAATATAAGTAGGGAAGATAGGGTAAAAGATGAGAGTAAAAGGATAGCATCGAATTTCATCCGTATGTAATATGGTTTTATGAGAGATAAGATCATACTACACGAGGAGAAATTCGATGCGGTTAGATACTATCACAGAATTATTACGAATTCCAGGATTTAAAGTAACGCATATGATATCCAGCACGGAAAGCAGTATAGAGTTTTTATTGGAGCAAGAGGAAGAAAGAACGAGTGTATGTTCAGGTTGCGGTAAAGTGCACAATACGGCAGTGCATAGTGTGGGAAGAATAACAGTAGAAGACCTACCGATGAGTAGTAGGAGGGTATATTTGCACGTACCGAAGAGGAAATCGATGTGCCTTGAAGATGGGAGTATTCGGGTAGAGGAGCACGAGTGGATAAGGGGGAGATTTACGAAGCGTTTTGTGGAACAGGTGTATCGACTGACCTCAATAACGACAAATAAGGAAGCAGGATGGTTTCTTGGAATAGACGATGAGACGGTGTACCGGATAGATAAGGAGATGTTAGAGGAGTTATCACTGGAGAGAATTGAGAAAGTGAAGGCGCCGCGTCATATGAGTGTGGATGAGGTTGCATGGCAGAAGTGGCACAAGTATGTTACCAATGTTGTTGATGTGGAAAAGCGCAAGGTGATTTGGAATCACGATGGACGGGGCAAGACAACGCTGGATAAATTTTATCGTAAGATAGGCAAGGAAGGTTGTAAGAGGATAAAGGCAGTGGCAAGCGATGGAGCAAAGGGTTTTCTTACGTCTACGAAAGAGCATTTGAAGAATGCCTTGATAGTATTGGATCATTTTCATGTAAAGAAGTATCTCAATGAGGCAGTAGATGCGGTAAGGAAGGAAGAACTCAGAAAAGCCAGGCAACAAAACCAGGAAGACTTGAGTCGAATTCTTCATTGCAACAAGAGGTTTATATTGATGCAAAATAAGGTTACAAATAAGCAGAAGGACATTTTAGATAAACTCTCAACGCTCAATGAGAAGGTATATAAGGCAATGCTTTTAAAGGAGCAGTTTCTTTCTCTTTATGTAGCAAGTAATCGAAGGGTAGCATATGCAAATCTGAGGGCGTGGATAGGGACAGCAATAAGGTCTGGGATAGCATCATTTGTAGAGCTAGGATACAAATTTTTCCGGAAGAGGCATTATGTTCTGAACTATTTTGTTTGCAAAATAACGTCCGCTATATCAGAAGGAATCAATAACAAAATAAAGAGGTTCAAGCGCATGGCATACGGTTATCGAGACGTCAAATACTTCTTACTCAAGATTCATCAACATTGCGGACTTCTTGACCCTAAGCTTTCAACTTAAATACGAAAGACACTTATATCATCGTAACGAAGGCAACGGCATCCTGTACCGTCCTACAGGGTGTTAGTTGCCTTTTTTATTTCAGAAAGGACGGCGAGACAATGGCGGTTAGGTATCGGAAGTATTTCCAGCAATGCAAGCCTATTCCTTGTAACGGTAGACAAGGTAAGCATTGTCCGGGGGATCGGCCTAAGCGGTCAAATGGTGAATACAAGACCTGTGGGACATGGTGCATTGAATTCTTTGACGACCGGAAGGAATGACAATCCCTTACCTTCAAGGACATAAGGAACAAGACGGAAGCAGAGAAGCGCTTGGCTATGTTTATAGGTGACCGGGAACGTGGTAAACTGAACCTGCCAAAGAAGAAGGTTGTTCCTACCTTTGTGGAATACTGCCAAAGGTATTTAGAACATCACAAAGGTGATAAAGAAAACACACGACTTGGAAGAGAACGGGCGGTAAATGCCTTGACGAAGTATTTAGGGGATTATCGGCTGGATAAATTGACACCGTTTATTGTTGAGCGATTCAAGCTTTCCAGACAGGAAACGGACAAAGTGGGTGCTATCACGGTTAATCATGACCTGGCTATACTGTCGCATTTATACAATACGGCCATAAAAGAGGGTGTCATTGATGGAAACCCATGTAAGGACGTTAAACGGCTAAAGGCAATGCAGTCCAGAGACAGGGTTTTATCTGAATCAGAAATACGCATATTGTTGAACACATTACAAGGCCATGACCGTATGGCAGTCTTACTTGGCTTATTTTGTGGATTACGGTTAAACGAAACACTAAAGTTAACATGGGATAATTTTGATTTTACCAGAAACCTGTTAACGTTTACTCAATCCAAGACAGGAAAACAAGTAACTGTTCCCTTTTCCGATTTCATGGTAAAGGAACTAACAGACTATAAGGGCAATTGTAAAAACAATAATCTGTTTGAGGATTCAGAAATAAACCAATCGCTCATTACATGCCGTAGCAAGCATTTTAAAGAAGTGTTTGAACGGTTGGGAATTCATGGCTTTACTTACCACTGTCTAAGACATACCTTTGCTAGTTTACAGGGTGATTTGGGAACCGGTGCCGTTACCGTAAAGGAAATGTTGGGACATAGTGACCTGAGTATGACCTTGAAATATTCCCATATTGGATTAGACAGCAAGAGAAGGGATTCACAGGCGTTGACAGACCATATCCTAACCATAAGTGAAAGGGCTGTAATACCGATGATCTCTCAGGCGGGTACGGCATAAGTACGACATGGGCAAATACAGGTTTTTATATACTCTTGTTACCGTAAGACTTACAGAATACAGGCAAATAACAAATAGTTATTTCCTGGCTATTTATACAGTTTTCCATGTATTCTTATGCTTTTCGATTTTGCTTGATTCTATCAGTGTTCTTAAGGCTTACAAGAGATTTCAATTCTTTTTCTGCTATTTATCTGAAAAATGGTAGATTCGCATTCATCTTTCCAATTGGAGCCGTTCTCCATGCTAATTCTATCCTTAATGGGATAAAGGCCAACAGCCGGTAACAGGAATTCTCTCCCGCTACAATCTCCATAGGCTTTGTTCTTCTCTTAAATTCTTTGTTCAATCCCTTAACAATATTCGTTGTTCTCATCGATATCCATTCCTCCTCCGGAAAAGAGAAAAAAACAAGGCATGAATCGATTGAATTTTCGAGGGACTTCACCGCTGACGGGAACTCCTATTTCAAAATCTCTGCTATACTATAATAATTGTTGATATTAGTTTCATTTTTCACAGAATTATTATATCATAGTGAATCTATAAAATAACCACTGTCAAATGATGATTTATCAATTGCAGGACGGTGCAATTTTGTTGGCCAAGAAATCATAACTATGGCGAAAAGATTTAAGCGGGAATATTTGAGTTATGGATAGACCTTGGACAGCCTGATGAGAAGCGTATCCACAAGGCCTGTGGCCGCGCCAAGGAGGTTATTGTCTACGCCTATAGTGGCAACAGCGCAAACGCCTGGTGAAAAAAGATAAATTCCGATTTCATCATTTTAAAAATCTGTCGGTAATAAACCTGCCGGCGGAATCTATTCAGGAAATGGTTGCGTTGTCGCAACGCACTATGGACTTCCGATGTGGAAAGGAGATTTGCAGAACATACAAGGAATGATAAAAAAGGAGCAAAATACTTAAGGGGGAAAGCGCCTTTAGCGCTGGTTATGAAAAAGAAGATGGGAAGCAAGAGTATGGCGTTAAAGATGGAAGCGAAAGTAAAAAAACTATCAAAGATCAAAAAAGAGATGTTCGTGGATGGTAAAATCAAAGTAAGGGAAATATGGAAATAACTCTATGAACAAGAATAAGACCAGAGATCAAATAGAAGGTAAATACAAGTGGGATTTGTCAGTTTTGTATGCATCGGATGATACTTGGGAAGAAGATTACCGGAAGGTGGAAAAAGGACTTCCTCAACTCCTGGAGTTTAAAGGCTCTCTTGCTGATCCCAGAAAACTCGGACAGTTTATGCAGTTTTATATTAACCATTCGATCGTGAGAGAAAATTTATATGTGTATGCGTATGTGCGATTTTTTGAGGATACCAGAAACGCCGTATATGAAGAGATGAAAGGTCGTATCGAACTGCTTGCGTCGAAGATTTCCGCGCAAACCGTCTTTATAAAGAAGGAGCTGTCCTCATTATCACAGGATGATATCGATACCATGATTAGTGAAAATTCTCATCTGGCAGGGTATCGGTTTTTTCTGGAAAGCTATGCCCGGTACAATCCTCATATCCTTTCTGAAGAGACGGAGACAGTTTTGGCGGAACTGGAAATTGCCTTAAAAAAACCTGATGATATTTTTTCGGCTTATAATAATAACAATATTTCATTCGGGGAATTTGAACACAAGGAAGAAATAATCCGCCTTTCTCATGCAAGGTATGTGCAACTGTTAGAATCACCAGACCGTGCTCTCCGGCAAAAAGCGTTTGATTACTATTACCGACCTTACCTGCAGAACATTGACGTCCTGGCAAATACCTATGCTGCAAACGTACTTGCAAACATTAAAATGGCGAAGGTGCGCAACTATTCGTCAATGCTGGAAATGTCCCTATTTCCTGATTACGTGCCAACCACGGTTTTTACTAATCTCATAGAAGTCGCAAAGGAGAATATTGATGTGATCAGCGAGTTCAATGCCCTGAAACAGGAAGAGCTTGGAATTGAAGAATTACACTTCTATGATAATTATGTCCCTCTGGTTCGTGAGGTTGATAAGAAATATTCCTATGAAGAGGCAATCGAACTGGTTCGTACAGCGCTTGAACCCCTCGGCGCAGAATATCTCAAAAAATACGATTCTACTGTCTGTGCAGGGGTAATTGATGTATTTGAATCTCCCGGTAAAAGGTCAGGGGCGTTTTCGTGGGGGAGCTATGCGAGCCGGGGATTGATTTTCTTAAATTACACGGAAAAGTTCTCTGATGTTTCAACATTTGCACATGAATTCGGCCACTGCCTGCATCGGGATTACTCCATTGAAAATCAACCCTATATCTATTATCAAAATCCGATCTTTCTGGCTGAGATAGCATCGGCATTCAATGAGGCGTTGTTGTTTGATCATATGTCAAAGATTGCTGAATCCCGCGAGGAGAAGAAATTTTTCTTGTATCACTCTATGAAACGCATAGAGGCAACTTTCTACCGCCAGACTATGTTCGCAAATTTCGAAAGGGATATTCATGAGATGGCGGAATCCGGCAAAGTGTTGATGGCAAAAAGTATAACCGGCGTTTACAGGAAAAATCTGGAGGCATATCTGGGCAAGGGCATGGTTATTGATGAACAGTTAAACTACGAATGGGCGCGCATTCCCCATTTTTACAATGCCTTTTATGTCTACAAATATGCTACCAGTCTTTCAGCAGCAATAGCTCTATCTCAGCGGGTAACCTCCGGCGAAGAAGGCGCTGTCGAAGATTATCTGACATTTCTGGGCAGGGGATCACATAAAGAACCACTTGAAATTCTAAAGGATGCCGGGATTGACCTTAGCGGAAAAGAGCCATATGCAGTGACAGTTGATAAATTCAGGAAGTTGCTGAAAGAATATAAAGCATTGTAAGGAACCCAGTGAAAGAAGTGATGTTGAGGGTGAGAGAGGAAATTAATAGCTGGGGGAAGTGTTAGAATGGTGGTTTATAAATTGATACATTACTGTTACTTTCTGCTCAATATGTCTGTAAGTTTTTGTTGTTGATCATCAGGCAGAGGCGACGGACGTCCAGGGCGGCGCCCCTCCAACATACCGGTATTTAATGATGGTGCCATTATAGATAAGAAGCAGGACGATTGAGGCGAGGCTTGCTGAGCGCGCGAAAATTATTATGAAATGCATAGAAGGACAGAGTGTATTGCAGATAGCAAAGGATTTAAAGATAAGGCCGAATCCTGTCATAGACTGACGGAGGTGATTTCAGCGGGGAGGAAATAGCAGGATTGTTCGATCAGAGATATGGTTTGGCATTATGAGCCGGAAAGCGCTCAGGGGAGCAAGTTTCAAAAATACAGAGAAACTGCGCAAAGCGATAGAAGCCTTTGTTAAGGCTTATGGTAAAACAGCGAAACCATTTGTGTGGAGAAAGAGAGAAGTAAAGGGGTCGCAACTAAGAAATACTATCGATAATTTATGCAATTAAGCGCTAGCGGGCATCCAGCGCGAGCGGCATTTTGACTTCATGATCTGTAGCGGAGGCCTTCGTATCAACTTCTAAGAGGAAGATGCGGGGCGCTGCCAAACCACCCTGCTGAACCATGTAATCTTTTATTACCTCGGCTCGCTCCTGTGCAAGTGTACGCAAATCGCTTTCGGAAATCGGGTATTTCTCTATGAGCTTTTTTCGCGCGGCATCAACAACAGCAGCCCTGCGCACATCCTTAGGAATCTTTGTTCCTGTTGTATCGGTTGGTGGTATCAAGTCATAAGGGTCTTCTTTCCTGAACATTTCACGGTAGAGTTTGAGGAGACGCTTTTGTTCGTCTTCAGCAAGGGGACTTTCAATTGGGATGTTTCGCTGAGTACGAATACGGGTCAAAATTGCACGCTCTGCCAGTGCATATCGGTCGACAGACTCCGCAGCAGTACCACGCAGGTTCAGTATGAGTTGTGGTCGTTCTTCAAGCGCTTTGGCAATTTTGGCAAGCTTTGACTGCTGTTCCTGGCTGAGGGCATTTGAACCCGGTGTAAAGAGTACAAAGTCCAATTCCTCACCCTCACCTCCTACCAGTGCGCCAAGCATTTTAAATGGGGATGTTGCGGCCTTTGCGATAAGATTAACAAATGCCTTGATTATCACAGGCGCAAGCCTGAACTGCGGATCATTGAGGTCACCGCGGACGGGAATATTAAGATCAATCACACCGTGTGAATCCTTAAGTATGGCAATTGCAAGACGAACCGGCAGATTGGTTGCATCCGGACTTTCTACCTTTTCTCCAAGGGTAAACTGATCCAGGACAATGTGATTTTCGCCTATCAGGATTTTTTGAGAAAGTTTATATTGTAATTCAAACGATAGTTTTCCCTTTTCAATCTTGTATCCCGCAAATTTCCCTGAATACGGGGAAAATGTGGTGAGTTCGATACCATGAAAATTCATGGTGATGTCTGTATAAGCCTGCTCACTCAATGGGTTGATCTTTCCCTGTATGACAACCGGAGCGTATTTGTCCACCTGCCCTTTTAAATCAATATCAGCGCGTGCAAGCTGTTCGGATGAAAGCCCTTTCACTGTTCCGTTCAGATTCTGGATAGCCGAGGTAAAATTTGGTTTGAGTGAAAGGTCTGTAAAATTCATGGAACTATCGATTATACTGACCTGACCAATACGGATAGGTAATTGATTATCATTCGCCTGCTGTCCCTTCGTTTCCGTTAAAGGTTTTTTGTCTCTTACAAGAATGTGTTGAACATTGGCAGTGCGATCAGGCCCTATGATGATGCGTGTATAGAGACCACGGGCGATAATCTCCTGAATTGAGAGTGATGCCGGATTGTTGTCATATTTTACCTGCCTGAGGTCAAGGCGTTTCCAACGGACAAAATCTTCAGAAAGTACTGAATCGAGAACACGAGCTGACTCTATCCGGATATCGCCTTCAAAATCAACCTGCTGTTCCGCGCCGGGGCGAGAGAAATTAAGATGTCCATTGAGCGACAGGGATCCATCGCTTATCTCGAGTTGTGTGTGTTTTTTTACATAAGGGTCAAATGGCGGAAGCGCTATTTTTGAAATCTGTACGTCTAAATCCGCTGTTAGAGGTTCGGGAGATACCTTCCCGGCAACTTTCATTGTTCCTGTTTGATTCAAACCTACCTGCAGCTCGATATGTGCTGTGCCTGGAGAGCCAATCTTAACGTTTTCAATCTTCAGATTCACCGGAGAAAGATCTAGTTGCGTTATAGGTACGGTGGTTTGATCTTTCATGTGGAGTGCATAGTCAGCGATTTCGATCTTATTGATACTGATTTGCCATTCCCCTGACTTTGACTGATTTTTCGGATGCATCTCTTGTGAGCTATCGGTTGTTTTCGGCTGGAACATTTTATGCAGACTGAATTTGCCGTCTTTATCAAACTTGCCACGAATCTTTGCTGAGTCGCTTTGAATAAGGGCGATTTTCATTTCGCGTTTTTGATAATCAAGTTCTGTTCCGCTAAAGGAAAGGTGTGGCAGGGTAATTGCTTCTTCGCCGTCTTCTTTACTGAGGACTGAAAGAGAACGAACGTTTACACTGCTGTCTTGCAGGCGCAAATCAGTCAGCCCCTCTGTAATATTGAATTCGTACGTCCCACTGATATCCAGTTCCCCGCCAGCTATTTCAAAATTGAGCTGATCCTGCAGGTATGACCATAGTTTTCTGAGCTTAATCCCCGTAAGTTCCAGACTGCCCTTTGAGTACATGGGCGCCATACTGAGATTACCGCGATATTTCAGGGTTGCACCCTCCTCCGTGGCGGCTTCGAACTCATACAGTCCCTCACGGTTGGGCCTGGTTGTAAAATTTTTCAGAGAAAAACTGAGAGCTGCTATCTGTTGTTTGTAAGGTGTCGGTCGCGTGATGTCCTCAAAGACCATTTGTGCGCGATTGACAACAAGATGTTGAATGAGAAGAGGAACAGGGGCATTTTGTTGCGTCTCACTCTTTTCCCTGGCTGGTGGAAGTAAATCATGGAAATTGAATGTTCCATCCTTTTGTATCCTGATGTTTGAAGAAGGGGAAGTCAGTTGAATTATAGAGAAGGTATATGCCCAGCGAAATAACGAACTTGTTTGGAAGTTGATGTAGAGTTCATCAAAACTCATGAACTGCCCGCCGGTTCGTTCGTGTAACGTAAACTTCCGCAACGTGGTTGACAGGGCAAATGGGTTCAAACGCAATTCCCCCAGTTCCACTTTACGTCCTGTGTAAGCAGAAAGCTTTTCTATCAACCGGGTTTTAATCAGCGGTGGCAGTATGAAAAAACCTGTAGCCGCATAGAGAGCAACCAACAAGCTCCCAATTATTACTATACGAGCCGGCCATGACCAGGAGGTAAAGTTACGACCAACGCGAAAGAAGGATTTAGCCTGTAACACGTCTTTTCCCCCTTGATATTTTGCAACCAGGAAGGCCGGATGGGGTTGCCCATCAGGTGGGCTTTTGTTAAGCGAAAAAGATTTTCCGTAACAAAAAATCGTAAATATTATGCAGTATCAACCGAAATAATACGATTGTTTCATAAGCTTTCATTCTATTGACTGCACTTGAATTTTCAACACTTTAGTTACAGGTTATAAATCCGCATCAGTCACCCATACGGATCAAGGCGTGTGCTGAATAAATTTAACACACGCCTTGGTCTTATTCCCTGTTTACCTGAGGACATGCTTATATGATGAATTCCTTTGCCCCTGACCAAGTTTCTGTCTCAGAAAATTGCTGGTGCCAGGCTGTGTCAATTACCTCAGATATCACAAAGACTGCACCTGTGGACTCCTGCATTTCTGCTGGGCACACATTATCCGTGATGTAAAGGTTCCTGCTACAGAACAGGCCTATGCCTCGCAGGAACATTTCTTACAAATTGGTTACTTCTTCACTACTTTTAAACTCTGCACTCTTAAACTCTGTGAAGACTTCGATTTTGTCGTGTTCACTATTGATTCTTACAAATTCTGGTTTGAGTACACCATACACACACTTAAGGATATCGCATCTGGATATTATTCCTACAGGAATTTCATCTCTGACAACAGGAACCCTAACGATGTTATGTTTTGTCATGATGTGTATGACATCTTCAACAGTTGTATTTTCAGTTACACATATGGGCTTTGTGGACATGATCTCTTCAGCTGTTATTTTTTCTAAAGATTTTCCATGATCCATGGCTTTTATAAGGTCAAACTCGCTTATAACTCCAACAATCCTATTGTTTTCGTCTACAACTGGCATTCCACTATACTTACCGGTCAATAACTTTTCTGCCAGAGACTTGCCTAATGCTTGCTTTTTTGCTGCTGTAACGTTTTTGTTCATAATATCACTGGCTACAATATTCGTCCTTCCCATGATGCACATCTCCTTTCAAATTAAACTGAAATTGTCAATACATGCATTATTACATTTAAAATAACTTTTGTCTTTCATGTTTCTCCATGAAAATAGCTGAAAAGCGTGATCTTTGATCCTGGCATTTACAGTCTGTAGGATGGGCAAGGTGTAAGTAAAGCATCAATCGCTCGGCGCCTTCACGGAAACATTGGTGAAAGGAACGGTCAAACATTCAGTATTCAATCGGCATATACAAAAAAAGATAAACTAGCATTATAGGTGCCTATAACTTTGTGTCAAGATTTAAATAAGACTAGTACCAGAGGTATACTTGCAGTGTATGAATGCTTTGTATCACTATCCTTGCTTTTTAGAAATGATTAGTATCTTGTTCCAATTTTTATTTGTGTCGATTTCTGAAGCATCTCTGCCATAGAATGTCTGGCCGAGTTTATAGACAGAGTTATCAAGGAGAAAAGGTATTTCCAGGTGTTCTTCTTTAATGTTGTCAATGGTAATTTTGCAGATAATCCCGGAACGGCCAAATTCCAAATCATGTGATAAATCTTTTGGGTCGGGTGAACTCATCTGATACCAGCTATTTCCCTTATTGGTGACATTCCAGCCATCACATATTCCCCCATTACTTGCAGGCACTAACGAAATTTTGTAAGGCTTTTCTGTCTTCAAATGAAAACGGAAGGTATTAATGTATCTTGGCACATGGTCGCACCACATAAAAATTTCAGCGCGTTCGCCTTTGATAAATGGGGAGGTTTCGAAAACAATGACTCCCTGGTTTGTTTTTCCAAATACGAGAGAGGCATCAACCTTGTCTTCTAAGGGTGGAACACCGGTAATTCCTTTATAGGTAAGTTCGCTTTTTACGGTAAAAATTCCGTCTTCTGGTTTTTTCGGCGTTATATAACTTATTTTATACTGTCCCCCCAGATCTTCAATAATCTGTTTAAATCGTTCAAGAAAAACGTTCATGTCTTCAGCATGAACGTATGTACCCCCTGTCTTGACAGAGATATTTTCTAGAATTCCCTGATGCCGAACATCACCCAGACCAATAACATAAATGTGGACGTCCCGTTTGTTAGCAAGAGATATCAGGTCGTCGGGTTGCCGAACACTAGAATTGTCAAACCCGTCGGACAGAAAGACTAAAGCCCGGAAAGTTTTTGGATCAGGCGCTGAGGGAAACTCTTTTAATCCGTTGTAAACAGCATCCCAGCAAATCGAAAAATCGCTATAGATGCTTTTTTTAGCGAAAGTATCAATTGCGTCTTTTGCAGTTTGTTTGTTGGTGGTAAATGGTTGTATAATGAGAGGCGCTTCATCCGACCTGTGAAATTCGGCTATGCCTATCTGATGGGTTTCCTTCAGACGGTCTATCAAGGATTTTACCCCGGCAAGCATGGTATCAATGCCATTTCGCTGCGCTTTAATTGAAGCAGAAAAATCCAGCACCAGCATGACTTGCAGTTGAAAATCGTCTTGGGTATAGAGAAAAGGACGACTTTCCATGTAATCAATTTCTTCATTATTCTCCCATATTTTCAGGTTTTTCCAATTAAATTTTGACGGGTCGATCAGGACAGCACGATTATTTTGATCCCGAAGGGAAAAGACAAACTGAAGGGTACTGGGTTTTTGGTGGGCGGTAGTAATGTTTTTCAGGTGAAGCTTCGTAAGAGGAGAAGTAATTTTCAGAGAAGCCACTTCGGCAAATACATCCTTGTTTAAAGAATCAATAATCCGTATCGTGTACGGTTCTTCTCCGGGACGAAGAGGACTTTTTGGTGTCCATTTAAATTCTCCATTGCTGGTGGCGTCATTTCTGTAATTGTAAGAACTTGCAATATTTTCTACGATGGAATCATTTCGTAACAGAAGGATATCAGCATGATTACTTATATTTGGTGTCGCCGACCAGCGAATAGTGATGTCCTCATCGATTGCTAATGATGCTCCGGCGTAAGGGCTTATTATTTTTATGATTTTTTCTTCTTTTACACCCTCTGCAACAATCCCAATAGTTTTATTTCCGCCATTCGATTTTACATTAATTTCTGCACGATTTATTCCTACGGCAAGTTTATCCCTGTTAATAACAATAGGGATGTTTTTTTCTTCCTGTTTTCCACATAATCCGGATTTTGGAGAGACCGAAATCCAGTCATTATCTTTCGGGATATCAATTTCATACTGTAATGTTTTTACAAAAGACAGATATGCCCATTTTTTTTCCCCTTTATTTTTCAGTGTAAAGGGCATTTTGGTTTCTTTGTCTCCAAAATCCAATTCCGTTGGAACGATTTCAAGAATTGGTTTTACTCTTCCCAGATAAATGAGTATTGCAACCAAAATTATAATGCCACAAATTGAGGAAAAAATTATTTTTCCGGATGATTTTCTCTTCATTTTTCAAAGCTCCTCATAAAGCATAGTTTAACATTTCACCCAATGAATGGATTTCTTCCGAGAGCAAACATTAAATCATTTCAAATCAAATAAAATCAATAAAATTATGGTGTGTTTGTAAAATAAATGCTTTTGACATTTTTGCAGACGATATATATTATTGCAATATAACGAAGTAAGCTATGCAGTGTAGGAAGGATTGTTAAAAAACGATAAATAAAAAGCACGCGTTTCAATAGTATTAGCTGACAATATAAGGAGGATAAATGAAGCCAACGAAATTTATTGCGATGGTGAGCTATTTGCTGGCTTTTGCCGTTGTTAATGTTGTGTTGCAGACAACTACTACGGCAAACGAATCACAGCGGCAGATAGGTTATGGCAGAGGCGGAAGGATGCAGGGTGGAGCTGTATCAGAACGTTCAAAAGAACCTATACAGCCAATTCCCATGAGTTATGATTGGGACAGCGCGAAGATAGAATTGGGAAAGAAATTGTTTTTTGAACCCAGATTGTCCAGGTCCGGCTGGATCAGCTGTAATTCCTGCCACAACCTCTCAACAGGCGGCGCAGATAATTTGCCAACCTCTATCGGACATAAATGGCTCTTTGGTCCGATAAACTCACCCACTGTCCTGAATGCAAGATTCAATCTGGCACAATTCTGGGATGGCCGCGCAAATGACCTGAGAGAACAGGCAAAAGGGCCTGTAGCCAATCCGATGGAAATGGCTTCGAACCATGAGCTTGCCGTGAATGTATTGCAATCGATACCGGCATATGTACAATGGTTTAAGGAAGTGTATAGAGATGAGAAAATTACCATAGACAATATTGCTGATGCTATTGCTGCGTTTGAAGAGACGCTAACTACGCCCAACTCAAGATTTGACTGGTGGTTAAAAGACTATGATGACAAAATTACTGATGCAGAAAAGGACGGATATGCTCTTTTCAAGGATAAAGGTTGTATAGTCTGTCATAACGGCTTTGGCGTAGGAGGAAACTCTTTCCAGAAATTCGGGATTGCAAAACCGTATGACAAAGATACACAGACGCTTGGCAGATACAACGTAACAAAGGATGAGAAGGATAAATACGTATTCAAAGTGCCGCTGCTGAGGAATATTGAGCTGACGGCGCCCTATTTTCACGACGCAAACACATGGAGTTTGAGTGAGGCAGTAAATACCATGGCAGAATATCAGCTGGGAGTTACACTTGCCGATGATGAAACGAACAGGATTGTTGCGTTTCTAAAGACCTTAACCGGAGATCAACCTTCGATTATTTTCCCGATTCTACCACCCTCAAATGAAAACACTCCGAAACCAAACCGGAATTAATTTTACAGGAATTCTGCAATAGGGCACAGATGAACGCTGATAAACACAGACAGAAAAGATATTTATACAGTGGTTTTTCATGAACAATAACTTATGAAAAAGGAAGTTTTGCAAGATAATACAATAAAGGACAAAAGGAGAATACCATGTTTGAGGGCTCATTTGTAGCATTAGTAACACCCTTTAAAAACGGACAAATCGATTATAAAAAGCTGAAAGAACTCGTCGAATTCCATATTGAGAAGGGGACAAATGGGATTGTTCCGTGCGGTACAACCGGTGAATCAGCCACGCTTTCGTTTGATGAGCACGAACGGATGATCGGTGAGGTTGTTAGTATGGTTGGAGGGAGGATACGGGTTCTGGCGGGAGCAGGTTCAAATAACACTGGGGAAGCCCTGCGCTTGACCAGGCACGCAAAGGATGTTGGGGCAGACGGAGCCCTGCTTATCACACCTTACTACAATAAACCCACCCCAGAGGGGCTCTACCGGCATTACAAATTAATTGCGGAAGAAGTTGATATCCCTATTGTGATATACAATGTCCCTTCCAGGACTGGTATATCTATATTACCGGAAACGGTAGCGAGGCTTTCGGAGATCAAAAATATCGTTGGAATAAAAGAGGCCAGTGGCAGCATTGATCAAACGACCCAGATACTGCAACTGTGCAACATTACCGTTCTTTCGGGAGACGATTCTCTCACCCTGCCGATTATGTCGGTGGGGGGGAAAGGGGTGATCTCTGTAGTGGCCAACATTGTGCCAGCGGATACTGCCGCATTAACCCGTTATTGTCTGGAAGGCAATTTCGAAGCAGCCAGGAAATGTCATCACAAACTTTTCCCACTGTGCAAAGGTATGTTTATCGAAACCAATCCAATTCCCGTGAAAACCGCTATGAAACTCCTGGGAAGAATAAACGGGGAGATGCGTTTGCCGCTTTGTGATATGACGAAGGAACATGAGAATCAATTAGTAAATACGCTGAAAAAGTATGGTCTCATGCCATAGCGCAGCATACCTCACATTAATTACCCCGCATCCTTTTGCTTTCACAAGTGTATCATTATAATAAATGGGGAAAAGAAATTTTTATGCAGTAACACTATTCATTGAGGAGAAATAGTATGAAGGCTGTCGTTTTTTATGAGAATGGCGGAGTAGATAAGTTAACGTACACAGATATGGAGAACCCAAAAATTTCTCCCTATGAAGTGCTGGTGAGGGTAAAGGCTTGTGCACTCAATCATTTAGACATCTGGGTAAGACAGGGATTGCCTGGTATTGAGATTCCTATGCCGCATATACTAGGTAGTGATATAGCCGGTGAAGTAGCCGAGGTGGGAATGGAGGTCAAGAACTTCAGGCCGGGCGATAAGGTACTCATCGCCCCCGGTGTTCGTTGCAGGAAGTGTGTGTATTGTATCACGAACAACGACAGCATGTGTAATAGTTTTAAGATTATGGGGTTTCAGGTGCAGGGAGGTTATGCAGAATTTGCCAGGGCCCATGTAGATAATATCATCCCGATTTCTCATAAGCTTTCCTTTGAGGAATGGGCAGCCATTCCTTTGGTATTTTTAACGGCATGGCACATGCTCATTACGCGGGGACAACTCAAACCCGGGGAGAATGTGTTGATCCATGCGGCTGGCAGCGGTATCGGCAGCGCCGCTATTCAGATTGCCCGTCTGGCAGGCGCCCGCGTAATTACTACTGCCCGGGGAAAGGAAAAACTGGAGAAGGCGAAACAATTGGGCGCCGATGAAATTATAGATTATTCGAAAGAAGATTATAAGGAAAGGGTATTGTCTATAACGAATAACAAGGGAGTTGATCTTGTTTTCGAACATATCGGGCCTGACACGTGGGAGAAGAATCTGCAGAGTCTGGCGAAAGGCGGTCGGATGGTGGTATGTGGCGCCACGAGCGGTCCTAAGGTAACTATGGAGATCCGATTTTTGTTCATGAAGCAGCACGCGATTCTTGGCTGCTACATGGGTAGCAAAAAGGAACTTCTGGATGTTTTGAACCTGGTGGAATTGGGAAAGCTGAGACCTGTTATTGACAGCACTTTCCCTTTAAAAGAGGCCGCCGCTGCCCAGCAGAAGATGTTAAACAGGGAAAATTTTGGCAAGATTGTATTAAAAATATAAGCAAATTCTCCTTTTCAGCATAAATACATCCTCTAAAAAGCCTTGCATATTATGCCCAGCTTAGTATAATTATTTTTTTATTTTTGCTTGCTATAAATCAATAGGACTGGTGGAATGAACGTGAATACAGAGAAGAAGGCCGAGTATACCTTTAAGGCGCCCAGGGGTACTGAAGATATATTGCCAACGAAATGGGCTTTATGGCGAAAGCTTGAGGAAATTGGGCGGCAGGAGTTTGAACTCTGTGGATATTATGAAATCCGCACTCCCATTTTTGAGGATACTCGTTTATTTGTCAGGAGTATTGGGGAAGCTACAGACATTGTTGAAAAGGAGATGTATACCTTTGCTGATAGCGAAGACTCAAGCATCACCCTGCGTCCTGAAAGTACAGCACCCGTTATGCGGGCATACTTAGAGTATGAATTATATAAGACAAAAAAATTCCAAAAATTTTACTATATCGGTCCCCAATTCAGAAAGGAACGTCCGCAGGCTGGACGGCTTCGCCAGTTCCACCAGATGGGTATAGAAGCGGTGGGCGCCACCGACCCTTTGCTTGATGTGGAGACCATCAGTGTGGCCACCCGGATATTCGACCGCATTGGTCTGAAGGGATATAAGGTCAAGATTAATTCTATAGGGTGTGAAAAATGCAGACCTGTTTTCAGAAATATCCTTAAAGAGAAACTCTGTGAACATGAAAATGAATTATGTGATCTCTGTCAGTCACGGTTAAACCGGAATGTATTCCGCATCCTGGATTGTAAAAATGAAAAATGCAAAACAATTAGCCATACGATGCCTTCCATTAATGATTATTTGTGCGGAGAATGCCATTCTCATGCAAAAGCAGTAAGAGAATCGCTTTTGGAGATTGGCATTCCCTATATTGCAGATGCTCATCTGGTAAGAGGGCTGGATTATTATACAAAAACTGTTTATGAAATCACCCACCTGTCGCTGGGCGCTCGTGATGCCATTTGCGCTGGCGGGAGATATGACAATTTGATTTCCGATATTGGGGGACCTCCTATTGGCTCCGTCGGATTTGCTATCGGGATGGAGGCAACGATCCTGGCTCTTGAAAATGTTATGGCAAAGAATAAATCCGTTTATCAGGAGGTTTCCGTTCCTTCCCCCCTGGTGTATATCGTTTCTATTGGAGAAGAAACGAAAAAAAAATGTTTTTACCTGCTCAATCTTTTGAGAAAGGCCGATATTTCCGCTGATTTTGATTACGAAGGAAGAAGTCCCAAGGCACAAATGCGCACGGCAAATAAATTAGGGGTAAAATACGTTGTAGTGTTGGGTCCCGATGAACTTGCCCGTGGCGACGTGAAGGTCAAGGTGATGGAAACGAGCGAAGAAATTTCTCTGAAACAGAGCGAAGTACTCAAGTGGTTCCAAAATCAACAGCCACCTCTCAAGAGTTAACAAATTCTGAATTTCCTGGAGATAGTCAATACATGTCTAAATTGAAACGAACACATACCTGTGGTCAATTACGGATAAAAGATGTGAAATCAACCGTTACCCTGTTGGGCTGGGTAAGCAGTATTCGGGACCACGGAGGGCTAATCTTTATTGATTTGCGTGACCGATACGGTATTACCCAGGTGGTTTTCAATCCTGACAAAGGAAACGAATTCTACACTACTGCCGGACAATTGAGACCTGAATATGTTGTGGCTATACAGGGCGCAGTTTCTGCAAGACCCGAGGGTACATTGAATCCCAATCTGGATACCGGAGAAATCGAAGTATACGCCGACACTCTCGAGATATTAAATAAATCAGAAACCCCCCCATTCGAGATCGAGGACGAAAGTAAGGTATCTTTAGAATTACGTCTCAAGCACCGATACCTGGATCTGAGACGTCCCGTTATGCAGAGGCGATTGATCTTCCGTCACAAGGTCTGTCAGGTGATACGTGAATACCTCGACCGGTTGAATTTTATTGATATCGAAACGCCCGTGCTGACAAAGAGTACTCCGGAAGGGGCAAGGGATTATTTGGTACCCAGCAGGGTAAATCTCGGAAAGTTTTACGCCCTGCCGCAATCTCCCCAACTTTTTAAGCAGATTCTCATGGTGGCAGGTTACGATCGTTACTTTCAAATAGTACGCTGTTTCCGTGACGAAGACCTCCGTGCACAGCGACAGCCTGAATTTACACAAATGGATATGGAGATGTCGTTTGTAGATGAAAATGATATTATCCAGATCATTGAGGGACTCGTTGCTGCAATTTTCGATAAGGTGATCGGGAAAAAGGTTGCCACTCCCTTCCCACGGCTTTCGTATAACGAAGCCATGGCTTCTTACGGCTGCGATGCCCCCGATTTACGCTTTGGGATGAAAATAAAAGATATATCTGACATAGTTCAAAAATCAGATTTCAAAGTGTTTTTAGATACGGTGAAATCAGGTGGACAGGTTCGTGGTGTCAATGCGAATGGCTGCGGGAATTTTTCAAGAAAAGACATCGATGATTTAACGGCCTTTGTTGGTCAATTCGGGGCAAAGGGGCTTGCGTGGTTCAAGGTGGAAGAAAAGGGACTGTCCTCTTCCATAACAAAATTCTTTCCGGAAGAAACCCGGGAAAAGATACGGCAGTACATGGACGCGAAAAAGGGAGATTTGCTCCTTTTCGTTGCTGATAAACCCAAGGTGGTATCCCAGTCCCTGGCACAACTCAGATTGCATCTTGCGCAAAAAAATAAACTCATTGACACAAATACATTCTATTTTTCATGGGTTGTGGATTTCCCCTTATTTGACTATAACGAAGACTTGCAACGATATGAAGCGCTTCATCATCCGTTTACATCTCCTCATCCCGATGACCTTCCAATCCTGGAAGAGAAACCCCTGGAAGTTAAGGCGCGTGCGTATGACCTTGTACTCAATGGCGTAGAACTTGGAGGGGGCAGCATCCGTATCCATGCCCCTGAAGTACAAAAGAGGGTCTTCCGTTTACTTGGGATAGAGGATGAAAGTGCTTATGCAAAATTTGGATTTTTACTCGATGCATTGAAGTATGGCGCTCCTCCTCACGGCGGGATTGCCCTGGGGGTTGACCGCATGGTTACATTGTTATTACAGCTCGATGACATTCGCGAGGTTATCGCATTTCCTAAGACACAGAAGGCTACGTGCCTTATGACAAATGCACCCTCGGAAGTAGATCTCCAGCAACTGAAAGAATTGGGCATACGGCTGCTATAATGGTATCCAATGGGGTCTGCAAGATATCAGGATATGAAAAATGTGACAACTTGGCTTTTTGCGTTCAAATTGAAAATTTCAAGAAGATAAAACCATGACTATGAAACGACAAGTGTTTTTTCTCCTTATAGGGGCTGCTTTTATAATACTCTTAATCTCTGTCAGTTTTTTTGTGTATTTAAAATATAAGCAGCGTTCCCTTTCAAAATCCAATTTCAAGACCCTGGATCAATATATACAACAAGTACCTCAGGAAAAACTCGATAAAGCTATCACTGCATTAAAGGAAGAACTGGGGAAAAATCCGAATTTTTCAGAAGCTCATGTAGCATTAGGTATGATGTATCACAAAAAAGACTTACTTGACGATGCACTTACAGAACTAAAAACAGCCTTAACCATTAACCCCGATCTTGGTAATGTTTATAAAGAAATGTACCTGATTTATAAGAAGAAGGGTATGGAAGAAGAGGCAAATCAGGCATTAGATTCTTATAATAAACTCAAAGAAAGCAAATAAAATTTATTTTTACTATTGGTTTAAAGCTGTTATTATTCATAATATGAAAAAAAGTGTCATTCTTTTACCCATTATTGTTTTAACGAGTATCCTTAATATACAGACGCTCTTTGCTCAAAGAGATGATGAGGCGAATAAGTGTTACTTGGATGCATACAACTTATACAAGTTGGGGAAATTGGATCAGTCCCTGGAGATGTTAAGGAAAGTTATAGAGCTTAATCCAGACCACGCCGAAGCACACTTTGGTATGGGGAGTATCTATTTCCGGCAAAACATGTTTGATGATGCCGTTAAGGAATTTACCAAGGTAACCAGGATTAAACCAGAATATGTTGAAGCCTACCAGCGACTTTGGCTTGCATACAAAAAATTAGGCATGAGCGATAAAGCAGAAGAAGAACTTCAAAAGTATAAAAAATTAATTGAAGAACGTATGCAGGGTATGGTGGGTGGTTCTTCTCAGGTGGTGAAGCCTGTTGCGCCGCCTCCGCAAAGGGAAGAGCAGGAAGAAAAGCCAGAACCGGAAGAAACTCGGCCGACAACAGAGACAAGACCGCCGGAGACGACAGTAACCGATACAAGGGTCACAGAATCAGTCTCTCCCGAAAAAGAGGCTGAAAAGGAAAGGCCTGTTGTGGTAAAACCAGTATCTCCACAGGCAGGGGAAGCCAGGCCTCCTGCAGGTATCCAGTCATCTGTGACAGAATCGGAAGCGCCGGCTGTATTAGAGACGACAAAGCAGCTTGAAAAACGATATACAGAGTCTCCTAAGCCGCCAACTGGGGAAAAACTTCCTGCTGAAACAGAATACAAGTCCCCCTATATTAAAGTGGATAAAAAAGACCCTGCATACAAACATCTTTTTAAACCGTTCAAGAAGGTGGGGAAGAGCTTGTTTAAGAGCCCCTTTAAAAAGGGGGCTGAAAAATTAGAGAAAACGTATGTTGGCAAGCTTGTGAAAGGTTTCCTTTATTACATAATGACGATACAAATCTGGTTATTCATTGTCGCCTTTTTAGGGATATATTTCTTTAAAACCAAAAAGGAAAAATTATGAAGAAATGTCCTTATTGTGCGGAAGAAATTAAGGATGAAGCGATTAAGTGTCGTTTTTGTGGCGAATTTTTAACTTTGATACCCGATGATCAGAAAAAATCGAATATCCAGGTAAAACCAGAAGCAAAGCCGCAACAAAAAATACAAACTCAGCAAACGGAAAGACCAAAGACTGATGTAAGACCCCCGCAAAAGACAGCAACCGTATCGGGCGCTAAGGATAAAAAAGCAGAATTAAAACGTACCCAAGTCACCTTGGAAACAATTGCTGTTGAAACAGGAGAGAAAACCGTTGCCTCTTTGGAAAAACCCTTAAAGACCGCCCAAAAAAAGAAAGACTGGATTTTAATAATTGCAATTATTGTGTTTGGAATTTTATTGCTGATAATACAGTTCAGCAAGCAATTAGGTATCGAAGGATTTCCATAAAAAGGAAACCAGTTTTACTCACTTTATCGGAATAAGGGCAGCTCCTTTGATTCAGAAAGGAGTGTGGTGACAATTTGAGAGACGTTTTCAGTGTCACTTCCAATATAGCGCACTTTATTTTCCCTATCCAGCACAATCATTGTGGGTATTAGTTGAATACTATATAAGGCAGGAATTTCCCCTTTCCATCGTTTTCCATCAAATATCTGTGGCCATTCCACTTCTTCCTGCTTCACAAAGCCCCGTAAATCCTCAATATCGTCATCCAGGCTTACGCCAATGAACTGGACACCTTTATTCTTAAACTTACCGTACATTTTTTTCACTTTGGGAAATTCCTGAATACATGGATCGCACCACGTTGCCCAAAAATCTATGACAACGATATTTCCTTTGTATTTTGATAAATCGACCGCTTTTCCGTTAAAATCCGTAACACTGAATACCGGGGCTTCCACGCCGATCCGTATTGTACCGGTTAATTCTCTTCCAAAGGTATCGGCTGCCCTCGGATCGATTAGTTTTAATTCCGCAACCGTTTCTTTTGCTTTTGCAATGTCACCTTTTGCTATCAGCGCCTTTGTTTTAAAATACAATGCTTTCGCCCTAAAAAGGCTGTCAATGTCTTTTTGACTCAGCACAGTATCAAAATATTTCGTAGCCTCATCAAAATTATGCATTGTATTGTAAATATTGCCAATATAGAACTTCGCTTCCAGTTCCTGCTGTGTCTTGGGGTATTTTTCGATCAATCTGTTCAATTCTTTAAGCGACTCTTCATAATACTTTTTTGCATCTTTAAATTTCATTTCAGTCAGACCGCTTAAATCTTTCCTGATAATCTCCAGCTGTTTTGCTGCATTTGCATCGTGCCTCAGTTCACCTGCATTGCCGGTATATCCAGCCCAAAGTAAAAAAGCAGATGCAATTATGATAACAATGAAATATCTTCCTTTTTTCATGATGACTGACTCCTTGTTTATTCCAAAAATTCCCCTTCTAACGATCAATTCAGTATTAGTCTGCATGATGGTTTGGGATATATTACATGAATACATCTTAATATTCAAGAGTCATTTCTTTACGGGTACAGATAACGAGAATCGAGAAACTTTCTGTTGACCAAAGGTGTTTAAAAGATTACGATGTGACAATGAAACATGCCAAAAGATAATGAAAAATTACGTTGTAAACGTAGTAGCTTACATCTTAAAATTTTTATTTATGAGCAGGCAGACCATTACTTAGTGAAAGAATAAGGAGCATGGAGAAAATGAAAAAGAAGACCCTGGTATCAATCCTTTCAATCATAACTTTTATTGTGTTGTTTACAGGTAGGGTGTTTGCTAATTCCCTGAAGCTTGACGTTAAAGAGCATGTACTCAAAAACGGTTTAACGTTACTTATGCTGGAAAAGCATGATGTCCCTATCGTATGTGTTCGTATTAATTATAAGGTGGGGTCCGTCGACGAACGACCTGGGATTACTGGTGTTTCACACCTTTTTGAGCATATGATGTTTAAAGGGACAAAGATATTCGGAACCAGGGATTACGCGGCGGAAAAATCCTTGCTTGGCAGGGAAGACGAATTGGTTATGAAAATTTCTACAGAAAAAAGCAATGAAGAGACTGCCGACAGGAAAAAAATTGAATCACTTGAAAAGGAATTGGAAGAAGTAAGAAAGAAACTCCGGGATTTGGTGGTTAAAGACGAAGTTTTTTCTTTATATTTACGACATGGGGCTTCCGGGCTTAATGCAGCAACGAGTACTGATGGTACGTATTACTTCTGCGATCTTCCTGCAAACAAATTAGAATTGTGGGCATTTATTGAGTCAGATCGGATGAAAAATCTCGTGCTCAGGGAATTTTACTCCGAACGGGATGTTGTTATGGAAGAGAGACGACTCAGAACTGAGAATAGCCCAATGGGGTTGCTGATTGAACAACTTAATGCCATAACCTTCATCGCCCACCCTTACCGTTGGCCCACCATTGGGTGGAGATCCGATATACAAAATGTCACTAAGGCGGAAACAGAGGAGTATTTTAAACGATACTATGCTCCCAATAATGCCGTGGTTGTCATGGTAGGAGATTTTAATCCTGACAATGCAATAAAATTAGTGGAAAAATACTTTAGTGATATTCCAGGCCAACCGGCGCCGCCAAAGGTAAAAACGATAGAACCCGAACAGAAAGGGGAACGACGAGTAGAAATTGAATTTGAATCAAATCCTTATATAGCCATTTCCTATCACATCCCTGCGATTGGTCATCCAGACCTCTATGCCCTGGATGTCGTGAGTTCACTTCTTTCGGACGGACGGACATCCAGATTGTATAAATCTCTGATTGATGATAAGCGTATTGCCGTCATGGCTCACGCCTATAGTGGAATAGGGAAATATCCAGATACATTTACCTTTATTGCTGTGCCACGGGCACCGCATACCGTGGCAGAGATAGAATCTGCATTTTACGATGAGATTGAAAAACTAAAAAATGTCCCACCCACTGATTGGGAGCTGCAAAAAATCAAAAACCAATTAGAAGCGGATTTTATCCGAGACCTTAACTCTGCCTCTGGTCTTGCTAATGAAATAGGGAATTTTGAGGTTCTTTCCGACTGGCGCTACATTAATACCTTCATGGACAAACTGGCACAAGTTACCGCAGAGGACGTGATGAGGGTCGTAAATAAATATTTGACGAAAAACAACCGAACTGTGGCTATTTTGGTGAAAAAGGAAAATAACCAGAAGATGAAAGAGACAAAGGAAAAGAGTAAGGCGGAAAAGCCCGCAGTTGCTTACTAAACAGCTGTAACTCCATAATATTAATGATTAGAAATCAGGGAGATTTTAACGTGATCAAAAATAAATATTTCGTATTTCCGATTGTATGTATAGCGTTCTTGTTTTCTGTTGTTTCTTCCACTCGTCTCTTTGCGCAGTCTCAGGGGCATGAACGTGTTGTTGCTCCATCGGTGGGAAAGCCGGAGTCGGAAGGCGCGAAGATTGTTTCTGGTTTCAAATTCAAACCTCTCAATTTTATCCCACCAAAAGTTGATCGGGTTGTTTTAGAAAATGGTATGATTTTGTATCTCCTGGAAGACCATGATCTGCCATTGTTTAATATTACCGCACGTATCAGGACTGGCGCAATTTATGAGCCTCAGGAAAAGGCTGGATTGGCCAGTTTGACAGGATATGTGATGAGAAGCGGTGGTACAATAGCCATGCCGCCCGATAAGATGAATGAAGAAATCGAGTTTATGGCAGCCTCTGTGGAAACCTCCATTGATCGCGAATCAGGTAGTGCAAGTTTATCTACGCTCAAAAAAGATATTGATAAAGGCTTAAAAATCTTTGCCGATGTACTCATGAACCCTGCATTCCCTGAAGATAAGATCAAGATGCGAAAGGACGAAGTCATTGAATCCATCCGGCGTGAGAACGATAATCCTACACAAATCGCGCACAGGGAATTTCGCAGAATTCTGTATGACAGCAAACACCCATACAGCCGAAAGATTGACGGAACTCTGGAATCCATTGAGAAGATTACAAGAGATGACATGGTTGCTTTTCACAAGAAATTTTTTCATCCGAATAATATTATCCTTGGTATCTCAGGTGATTTCAATAAGGAAGAAATTATTAAAAAGCTGGATGCGGTATTTGCAGGCTGGAAAAAAGAGGATACTGATTTTCCGGAAGTACCAAAGGTCGAAAAACGCTTCGAGAAGTCAGTGTATTATGTGTACAAGGATATTAATCAGGCGAATGTGATTATGGGGCATCTGGGAATTCACCGGAAAAGCCCGGATTATTTTCCCGTTATGATAATGAATTTTATCCTGGGTGGCGGAAGCTTTACGGCACGTATTCCGGGCAGAATTCGTTCGGATGAGGGTCTTGCATACTCAGCCTTCAGCGCTTTTCAAACCGCACGAGACCTTGGGATATTTTTTGTCTCATGTCAAACTAAATTAGAATCGACCAACCGCGCCATTTCGATTGCGCTTGAAGAAATTGATAAAATTCGGAAGGCGCCAATTGATAAAGAGGAATTGGCGCTGGCGAAAGAAACCTTTATGAACCAGTTCGTCTTCCGGTTTATGACCAGCGCAAGTATCGTGGCACAAAAGGTCGATATTGAGTACGAGGATTTACCGTTGAATTATTTCGAGACGTATCTGGATAAAGTGCAGTCAGTTACCCAGGAAGACGTTCAGCGGGTTGCCAGGAAATATCTGCATCCGGACGAGATCAAAATTCTCGTGGTTGGTGATAAGGAAAAGTTCGATAAACCCCTTGACAGTTTCGGAAAAGTCAACATTATAGAGTTGAAATAAATCATGATAGAAATTAAGACCGTTATAATGAAAATCCCTGAAGGATCCAATGTAATTATTGGGCACACTCATTTTATTAAAACGGCGGAAGACTTATATGAGGTCATGGTTAATTCCGTACCCGGCATTAAGTTTGGTGTCGCCTTCTGTGAAGCCTCTGGCCCATGCCTAATCAGGGCAGAAGGGAACGATAATGCTCTCAAAGAGATTGCTATTCAAAACGCCCGGAATATTGCCGCTGGCCATACCTTTGTCATTCTCATCAAAGAGGCATTTCCGGTGAATGTGCTGAATGCTATTAAGGCTTGTCCTGAAGTATGCTCCATCTTTTGTGCGACCGCAAATCCTGTGCAAGTTATTGTAGCGGAAACCGAACTGGGAAGAGGTATACTGGGTGTTATTGACGGGTATAGTCCAAAGGCAGTTGAGGGTGAAAAAGACATCCAAAACCGCAAGCAATTCCTTCGTAAAATCGGCTATAAACTCTAGCAATGGATTATCTCTGACCGATAAGAAACATCTGGAACCACAGATTTCGCAGATTACACAGATAAAAAATATGAACCATCTGTGGAATCTGAGCAATCTGCGGTTATTTTTAAAACGTCGTTGTATTCTTTTTTCAATGGTCCGCCTTGAATTGGTTCCTCCTGTCGCTGTTTTGTGCCTTTTTTGCGGCATCGGCTGATGCCCTCTGTAAAAAGTCACTTCTTGAGAGTAACGAATACCTTGTTGCCTGGGTGCGTGTCGGATTTGCCACACCTTTTTTACTCTTACTTTTACCCTTCATAGAAATACCCAGGCTAGACATGTATTTTTTCCTTGCAATGCTTATTTTGTTTCCGTTAGAAACCATTGCTCTTATATTATACATGAAGGCTATCAAGGTATCGCCTTTATCCATTACTTTACCATTCCTGGCATTAAGCCCAATCTTTATGATCTTTACTTCAAATCTGATACTTGGGGAAAGGCTTGATCAATATGGAATCATGGGTATTGTGCTCACTGCTATTGGAGCCTACCTGTTGAATGTGAGGACTACCAGGAAAGGCATATTAGAACCCTTTAAAGCCATAGGACGGGAACGTGGCTCGGTGTACATGATTGTTGTTGCCTTTATATACAGTATTACATCCAACTTAGGGAAAATGGCCATACTGCACTCCAGCCCTTTATTCTTTGCGGCAACGTATCTCCCCATCCTTGCAGCAATCCTTTTTCCTGTTCTTGTCTGGAAGAATCATGGTAAAATGAAGCAGATATTTTCTCATGGTACCATATTTAGCCTGATTGGATTAGCCCTTGCCTTTGCCACCATTACACACTTTCTGGCAGTAAGCATTGCGGAAGTTCCCTATGTCATTTCGGTAAAACGTATGAGCCTCCTTTTTGGTATCATGTATGGTGCTATTTGGTTTAAAGAGACGAATATCAGGGAGCGATTGATTGGAGGCATTGTTATGATTGTGGGGGTAATCATCATCACCATATTTTAAAAAATGAATAAAATTATTGAATGTGTCCCAAATTTCAGCGAAGGCCGGGATGCCCAAAAAATAGTCAGGATTGTCAGTGAAATCGAACAGGTACAAGGCGTTAAATTGCTCAATGTAGAATCAGACACAGACTATAATCGTACCGTTGTTACCTTTGCAGGTAAACCCGAGGCAGTCAAGGATGCGGCTTTTTATGCCATCGAGATGGCAGCGGAGGTTATCGATATGTCAAAGCACAAAGGCGCCCATCCCCGCATCGGCGCCACTGACGTCTGTCCATTTGTTCCCGTAGCCAATGTTACGATGGACGAGTGTGTTCAGATTGCACGAGTACTGGGAAAGAAAGTAGGGGAGTGGCTTGGTATCCCCGTTTATCTGTATGGAGAGGCCGCGATGATTCCAGAACGACATTTATTACCCGATATCAGAAAGGGGGAGTATGAAAGCCTGCCCGAAAGACTTAAAGACGAAAAGTGGCGACCCGACTATGGTCATGCTGAATTTAACGACAACGTGAGAAAGACGGGGGCTACGGTAATTGGCGCACGGGAATTTTTAATTGCATACAACGTGAATCTCGATACACAGAATATCCAGATAGCCAACAAGATTTCTGGGATTGTAAGGGCATCAGGGGTTGTCAAGATCAACGAAAAGGGGGAAAAGGTGCGCATCCCTGGGCTGCTAAAATTCGTACAGGCCATGGGTGTGCATTTGAAGGAACACAACATTACCCAGGTCTCCATGAACCTGCTGAATTACAAAGTTGCCCCACCGCACGTGGCCTTTGAAGAGGTCAAGAAACAGGCCGGTGTATTAGGCGTACGTGTTACTGGGAGCGAGATTGTTGGTCTTGTTCCCAAGGAGGCATTGCTGACCGCCGGTCGTTTTTATTCAAAAGAGCCGTCAGAAGAGAGGATTATTGCCGTAGCTGTTGAAAGATTGGGCTTGAGTCAGTTGAACAAATTTATACCGGGAAAAAAGGTGATTGAATATATGCTGGCGTAAGGGGAAAATAATATTTAATATGTGATTTACCAGGTGTTAAGAGAATTGCTACATATTTCTTATTTTTTAACCGCTATGATAATGTCTTGATAACTTAAAAAATTTTTCCTTCCGCACCATGAACCATAACGAACTGGTTCGACTATAGTTAGTTTATATTTTTCATAGAGGCTCCGGATAGATTTTTCCTCATAAGCGACGGCAGATTCTGGCTTACTCATATTTGTTGTGCGGCATCCTTCAATACCATATTTGAAATACAAGGTACTTGACTTTGCGTCCATGAGTTTTACCGATTCGATATTTAATAGAAAGAATGTGATTAAGCACCTTCCGTTTCTTTTTAATAATCGTGCAATCTCAGAGAAGTAATTTTCCACCTCCTGTGGAAGCATATGCGTAAATACAGATGTGAGAAATAAAAAATCGAAGGACTCATCCTGGTATGGGAATTTGTATTCGGACGCTTTGTATTTTCCTTTAGGATTATAACTTTTGTTTAACACGTCGGCTAATTGAAAATGAAAATTTGGGTATTTAGGGGTGATCTTTTTTCTGCACCAGTTAATCCCATCAGCAACTATATCAAATCCTTCATAAGCACCCCTTTTATCCAAATAGTTCGTTAAAGGGACGGCCATTCGGCCAATGCCACACCCTACATCCAGTACCCTTTCATTTGATTTTAGTTCACCAAGTTCTATAAAATACTGGAAAAATTCTTGCCCAATTTTTTTAAAATCACCGGCACCAACGAAAATTTTTTCTCTGGGAGGTGTTAGTTCGTCTCGCAGGCCTAACAACGAGTCGATGGTGTCTATTGGAAAATAATAAATCCTTCGCAGTGTCTTTCTAATCGGCCTTAGTATAAATCGTTTGATAACATTTTTCATAACGATGCCTCAATTGCTGATGGCATTTTGCAACTGAGTTAAATGCTTGAATAGGTCTTATTTACACACAATTCTAAAGAGATATTCCATAATACTGCACTCTGGCGTGATAAGAAGCAACTCTAACAGAAAGAGATTATCAAGAAAAATATAGGAGATGTCCCAATATTTTCAAATTACTCCTCTAAAAACCATCGGTCTTGATTTTCATCATAGAGCAGCTTAAAGGTAAGTTTTTCATCTGTTTTTATAGTGTACCTTCTTCTTCGCCTTTTACCAGGAATTTCTTCATAGGCTTGGTGTAATATTCCCTTAATCTTATGTATTTTCCCTTCAAAAATAAACATGAGCGGCCGCTCATCTGCTTTATATCCGGAATAAGTATGTACTTGAATAGTATGTAATTTCATATATATACCCCAATCCAGCGACAACGAGCAAAAATAAGAATTTGGTGAGCGAAAATGACAAAAACAATGCCTAAAACAACTCAAGAGCATGTTCAAGAGAACCTCATGTACCAGGAGCATACCCAAAACGTGTCATTTTTTTCTTCACTAATAACAATAAAGCGCACAGCGAAGAAACACTTTCTTCTTACCAAACACCTTCTTTTTATGCAATACAGAAAGAATATACGATACTGTTTTTTATCCACTGCTTGTAGCCATATACAAGGACGGAATCGTTTTCCACGCATGAACAAAGTCCTTCCACCACCGATGCATGGTCGATATTTTTATTCGTATCTGACGTCCATTCGTAATTGTCTTGGAGGCAATCACTTCTATACAACGCCGTATCCTTTTGATGTGCTTCTTTCGGTATGGTTTTGGCAATACCAAATCCCGTATCCAGAGCGACAAATTATAGTCCAGTTGTGCGCACAAAAGATATACCCTGTTTGCAAGAAACTTCCCCATCGGAAGGTGACTGAGAAACTCATTTGTAAACCGGCAAATCCTTTTCTCGCACTTCCCACGCTACACCTTAACCTTCATAATCTCTGGGATATTGCCCTTATGATTGGTTACTACCACATAGTTAAGAAGGATACCCATAAAATTACCGTAAATAAAAAGGGGTATAAAAAATCGAGGCAGAAAGTTGAACTTGAAGAAGGAGAGAAAAAAGAAATTGAACTCGTGATGCGAAAGAAAAAACAATAACAGAGGTATGGTAGTAAAAAACGAGGAATTCGACCGGGCAAAAACATTCTGACAAATTGTTAAAATGTCAATCTTGTTAGGCATTATGCGATGATGATTTGATGCTAGTATTTAACCAGGAGATTGATTGCGCCCCTTTTACAGGGATGTCGCCATTTTGTGACGACATCCCTATAAGAAGGAAGATGAGAAGGAGGATATGAATTCGTGGCCGGATTATGGGTTTCTTAGGTGCTCCAATACCGACTCACGGTAGTATTAAAAGCACAAAGTATGCCAACTAAAATGAGAATTACCTATCACGAACGAAACAAGCCAGTCTGCACTTCACAGAAAGCACCTTACATTGCCATATTTTGTATTAACATTATATTTTTATACAAAATACAGTATAGCCAATGATCTATATTTCCTCATTATTTACTTCACGATGACCTTTAGGGCGGGAACAACAATTCCAGGCATTAAGGTACAAAATGGTGCATTTTATAGAGGTATTGTACAAAAAAAGGACAGGTATTACATCTACAGATAAAAAATGAGGCAATTTCATGACGTATTTTTAGAGAAACATAAGGAGGACAATCAATGATTTGTACAAATTTGACATTTTGAAGGGAAACGTTGGGCTTGATTTTTGATATTTTTGTAACTTGTTCATAAAAATCGGAAATTCTTGTTTTGTTTTATCCAATTTCGTACACATAAACCTCACGAACCGCATAAAAACCCATGATGTTGTTTCATTTTTATACAACACAACCACATAGTGTTGAATATTACGACAAAACCCTTCTTACAAATCCACCCTGACCATCAAGTCTTTTTTTTGCTTCTGCATAATCAAGACCCAGTTTTTGCATAACAATGGCAACCTTTGCATTGCCAAAGGCAGATACTAACAATTTCTTGGCATCTTCCCGGCTGATACCTGTAACGGCCATAATAATACGTTCGGCACGATCGGAGAGTTTTGCATTCACGGCGCGTAAGTCTACCATAAGATTTTCATAAACCTTCCCTATCTTGATCATCGTTGCGGTGGTTAACATGTTTAGTATGAGCTTGGTAGCCGTGCCAGCCTTCATACGGGTGGACCCGGTTATAACCTCTGGCCCTACGATTGGTCGGATGATGATGTCAACGTCAAAACTCGGCGTGGTTTCTCTATTACAGCACAAAAAGATTGTCCCGGCCTTGCGTTTTTTTGCTTCAAAAAGGGCACCCATTACATAGGGAGTTGTACCACCTGTAGTAATACCCACAACAACGTCCCGGTGATTTACCTCTTTTTGTTGAATATCCTTTGCGCCATTCTCAGAAAAGTCCTCTGCACCTTCGATGGATTGGAATACCGCTTTTTCACCGCCTGCAATGATTCCCATAACCATGTTAGGTTCAGTACCAAAGGTAGGGGGGCATTCTGAGGCATCCAGTATACCCAGTCTTCCACTAGTTCCGGCGCCGACATAAATAAGCCGGCCACCTTCTTCAAAAGCATCAGTGATCAGATCAACCGCCATTGCTATAGATTCGCGTTCTCTATGAACAGCAGTAAAAACCCGCGCATCCTCAGCGTTAATACTATCAATAATTTCCAGAGTGGTTTTGCAGTCAATATTGTTCGTACGGGGATTACGCTGTTCGGTTAACAGTTGAGAACGGTCTTTCATTTCCATAACGGATGCATAGTAACATCGCCGCTGAAGATTGTCAAAGCATATTTACAAAAGAAGATATACGTGTTATAAATTATCGTATGAACCTGAAAAACAAATTAAAAAATCTTCCCACCTCACCGGGCGTCTACCTCATGAAAGATGTCAAACACAAGGTAATCTATGTGGGTAAGGCAAAGCATTTGAAAAACCGGGTGAAAAGCTATTTTCAAAAAAAAGCAGACAACAGGCTCTACACGGAATATCTGGTGAGACGTGTTGCAGATATTGACTTTGTACTTACTGAAACAGAGAAAGAAGCGCTTATTCTCGAAAACAATCTGATCAAACAATTTAAGCCCAAATTTAATATTAATCTCCGTGATGATAAGACCTTTATTAGTATTAAACTCGAAGTCAACAAAAAATTCCCGTATCCAAAGGTGGTACGACAGATCGACGATGACGGTGCAATGTATTTTGGCCCTTACGCTTCCGCCAGGGCTGTAAGAGAGACACTACGATACATTCATGATACCATTCCCATTCGCAAATGTCCGGATAACGTATTTAAAACAAGGGTAAAACCCTGTCTCTATTATCAAATCCATAAATGCCTGGGACCATGTTGCGGCCTTGTGGATGAAATTACATATGAGGGACTGTTGGATCAGGTAATCCTGATTTTAAAAGGTAAACAGGAAGATCTTATTGGGATACTGAAACAGCAGATGCGTGAGGAATCGAAAGCACTGCGCTATGAAAAGGCGGCAAAGATCCGTGATCGGATTCGTGCTATTGAAGAAACGGTGGAAAAGCAGAGAATCCATTCCATGACCTTTGTAGATCGTGATGTTTTTGGTTATTATATAGCAAGGGATGAGGTGTATCTCGAGGTCATGTTTATCCGATCGGGTAATATGGAAGATGTAGCTTCCTACCATTTTCCCACAAATCATACTACTATCGAAGAGGTGTTCAGGTCTTTTTTAAATCAGTTTTACAGTCAGACACGATTTATACCCTCTGAGGTAATTATCCCTGTGGAATCTGCAGATGCGAGGTTGCTTGAAGAATGGCTCACGGAAAAGAAAGGCAAGAGGGTGGAGGTAATACATCCTCAGCGCGGTGACAAGATGCGGCTTATTGAAATGGCACAAAAAAACGCTGAGAACGCCTATCAGGTATCCCGGACTCATGATGAAAATTTTACAAGGACATTAAAGACCCTGAAAGAAAGTCTGATGTTAAGACATGTGCCTGAACGTATAGAGTGTTTTGACATCTCTAATATCTTTGGTAAACAGGCGGTGGGGTCCATGGTTACGTTTGAGCTGGGGAAACCTGATAAATCTAAATACAAAAGGTTTAAGATTAAAACTGTAGGGCAAATCGATGATTATGCAATGATGTACGAGGTGCTAACCAGGAGATACAAACGGGCAGTGGAAGAAGGTGATTTACCAAATTTGCTTATGGTGGATGGAGGCAAGGGTCAGTTAGGCGTAGCCCTGAAGGTGTTTGAGGATTTGGCGATAGGTAATGTTGACTTGATTGCTTTGGCTAAAGGCAGGAATCAAGGCGATACACTGGGAGAAAAGATTGGAGAGCAGATCTTTAAACCGCACATGTCAGACCCTATCGTGCTGGCATCATCTTCCCCGGAACTTTTATTTCTTGATAAGGTACGAGATGAGGCCCATCGGTTTGCTGTCACGTATCATAGAAAACTCCGGGATAAGGAATATTACAGATCACCCCTTGATGAGATTTCCGGAATTGGGATTGCACGCAAAAGGAAACTCATGCGGTGTTTCGGCAGCATTGAAGGCATACGAAACGCCACACTTGAACAGTTGATGGAAATCGGTAAAATACCATCAAGGCAGGCAAACGAGATCTTTCATTACTTCCATAGGCCTGAAACAGTTACTACTCAGACCTCAAATTGTCACGTATAAACCCCAATAAACCTCTTTCCATTTTTGACTAACTGGAGTACGAGAGAAGTTTTATGACGACAGCAGAAATTATCACCATAGGAACTGAAATCATATTAGGACAGATTGTGGATACAAATGCCCAGTATATTGCAAAAAGTTTAACTGAAAAAGGAATCCGGATACTTTTCCAGACATCCGTTAATGATAATAAAGAATTATTGAAATCTGCCCTGAAGATTGCCAGGGATCGGGTGAGCCTGATTGTAACAACTGGAGGATTAGGTCCCACGGCAAATGATCTGACCCGCGAAGCCGTATCAGAACTTTTCGGCATTCCACTGATATCTGATAAAGAAGCCTGTATTCGTATTCAGAAATATCTGGAGAGTCATCACGGGAATATGCTGGATGGATATAAGAAACAGGCCTTAATTCCCGAAGGCGCCCTTGTGATCTGCAATGAAAATGGGACTGCGACGGGATTTGTCCTTCAGTATGATAACAAAGCAATCGTTTGTTTACCAGGTGTTCCGAGAGAAATGCATTCCATGCTGAATAAGTATTTGGAGGTGTACGATTCACGCCACAAGTCGGACGAAGGATATGCAGTGATGAGAAATTTGCATACCATTGGTATTTCCGAACTGTCTGGGGAGGATGTAGTAAGGAATTATCTCAAAGGCAAGAAGCAAGTTAAGGGAATGACATTAGCCCATGATGGCATTGTTACAATAAATATCCTTGCGGCTGCACCGAAGAGAGAAAGTGCTGCAAAAATATTAGACAAAGCGGAACAGGATATTCGGATGAAGCTCGGTCATGCAGTATTTGGAGTTGGTGATGAGACACTTGAGCATGCAGTTGCCATGCTTCTAAAAAAGTGTAACAAAACAATTGCCGTCGCTGAATCTTGCACAGGAGGACTGGTTTCAGACAAACTCACTAACATCCCGGGGATTTCTGATTATTTTTTGGAAGGCAGTGTTGCTTATAGTAATAGGGCAAAGGTTGACGCATTAAATGTCCCCGGGGAGCTTATCAAGAAGCACGGTGCAGTGAGTCCGGGGGTGGCAAAAGCCATGGCTGAAGGGATAAAAAAAAGGGCATCAGCAAATATTGGTGTCGGTATTACAGGGATTGCAGGTCCATCAGGCGCTACAACGGGAAAACCTGTGGGTTTGGTCTATATTGCTATTGCAGGGGATAATTTTTCTGAAGTAAAAGAATGTTTGTTTAAAGGTTCCAGGGTAGATGTTAAAATTTTCTCGGCAAATACAGCATTAAATATGATACGTCTCAAATTGCTGAATATCTGTCAGAATCTGTAGTTAAAATTTATTGCAATAAGATGGGTAATGAGGTCGTAGCGTCCATCTATAGGTCCTCCCAAAGCATCTCCGACTGTATTGTCTATCTTCCTGTTTTCATAAAATACGACACCGTAAGCAAGATCTACCCATTTGTTTACATTTTTTCCCCAACCATATCCAAGTCCTGTAAACAATGCATGTCGGCTACTCTGTGGGACAGAGGGCTCAAAGGTTTCACTTGGAACGGGGGACTCATGAAAGGCATAACCGCCTCTCGCTTTCAGCGCTTCAGAGAACTTATACTCCCCGCCCAGCGCAAAGCCCCAGGTATCACGCCATTTCCGCACATCCTCAATTTCTGTCCCAAGGAGGGGATTGGGCGGATCAAGATCAATTCCGAGAACGTCAAAACGTGACCAGTTGGTCCACTGGACGTCGGCTTCTATACTCCAAAGATTCCCCTGTCTGTACGCATAACCAAGGGAGAGCATCTCCGGTATTGCAGCAGTTGTGCTGGCATCTGAATCGAAACGCTCGAAGCCGGTTACCGCAGCGGGTAAGCCGCTGAGTTCCAGTTCACCATCAAAGTCTATATCTGCCTTACTTCGGAAAGAAATACCAATACTGTGTTGTGGATTGATATTGCAGAGTATTCCGGCATTATATCCAAAGGCATCGCCATTCATTTCAAGATCCCGAAATCCCTCAGGAGTGCCTGCTACTAAAGGGGGTATGCGACTTTCCTGGTTGGAATCGGCATAATAGTAATCAAGTCCAGCGCCAATTGAAAGAAAAGAGAAGGGTTTAAATGTAATGGTAGGGTTGATGTTAATGATGGTCAAATCGAAATCCGTTATTACATACCGTGAAAACCCATCATCGTCCCATTCACCCTGGAGTCCGTAAGGGATTGTTATGCCCAAACCAGCGGCTAATTTATTTCCTAGGATGGGACTTGCAAAGAATAAATTTGGTATAATATTTACGTCTGTATCCATATTCTCGCTGATACCATCGCCGTGATATTCTACTGAAGGGAGGACAAAGCAAGAACCCAAAGAAATCTGCGGTCTTTCTAACTGTGTTAGCCCTGCTGGATTAAATGCGATTGCAGATGCATCGTCAGCGCGGGCAACAAAAGCGTTTCCCTGTGCAAGCGCTCTAGCGCCAAAGACAGGATTATGGAATCCCGAAGCAATCTGTGCAGTGACGCAGGTAGACCTGAAGGAGAACAAAAGGAAAATGGCACAAACGAAAGCAAGTTGCTTCATGTTATCTCCTAATAAATGGATGCTCGTGTTTGGTATATATTTTGTATACAGAGATGAAAAGAGATTTATGATTTTTCTCCATCTTCATTCCTCGAACATAATTCGCGGTATCTGTCGATGATGGTGAGAATTTTTTCAGTTAAATCAGGTACAAATTGAATGCATATCCCTTCCCGAATAATTTCACATGCCTTCTGATGGGAATATTTTTTATGATAATGTCTGTCGGTAGTTAGCGCATCATAAGCATCTACTATAGAGAGAATGCTAGCTTCAAAGGGAATTTCAGGTCCTTTCAGGCCGTCAGGGTAGCCATTGCCGTTATACCATTCATGATGGTGGCGTACTATTGGCAAGCATTCTTTTAGAAAATCTATAGGCTCAAGAATTTTATAACCTATCTCCGAATGGCGCTTCATGATAACGAATTCATCATTTGTAAGGAAGCTCGGTTTCGCCAGCACAACATCACCAACCCCTATCTTCCCTATATCATGAAGGAATGCCCCGTATCGCAACACTTCAATTCGCGATTTATTAATTCCCAGTTCTTCAGACACAAGGGCAAACAGCTGAGACACCCTTTTGGAGTGGCCTGCTGTATAGGAGTCTTTGGCATCTATGGCGAGCAAGAGGGCTTCTGCGGTTGAAAAAAAATTTTGTTGAACAGCTGTTCTCAGATTCTCCACCAACCTGTCTTTCTCCGACAATTCAAGGTGATGGTTTAAGGCCTTTTCCGTTACTGCTAGGATTTCTGAAGGCTGAAAGGGTTTGATTATGTAATCAAAGGCGCCGTTTCGCAAGGCTGTAATCGTGGTTTGGGTAGAAGGAAATGCCGTGATCATGATTATTGGAATTGTAGAATTTGCAGAACGCATCTGCTTCAAAAAATCCAGACCGTTTGCCCTTGGCATTTTTATGTCAAGGAAAATCATTTCCGGCTTTATGTTGTTCAGGCTGTTAAGGGCTTCTTCAATGTTTGATGTGGCAGAAATGGAATACTTTTCTTTCAAAATCATTTTTAATGATTCCCTGACGCCAAGGTCATCATCAATCACAAGTATGTTTGCTGGTTTCATTTTCTGTTCCATTTCGTAATCTCCTCAGATCCAAGCATGACATTTTTTGTACCAAATCTGCCGGAATAATTCAACGAAAAACTGCAACATATGAGATTATCGACACTAATGACTATTTTAGTAAATCTGTAAATAAGCTGCTGCTCGTATGCAACTTTACAATATTGTTTATTCTTTCTTTTTAAGGAACAATTTTGCATAATTGAGTTCATATTTGTTCGCTTTCTAAGGGTTTTTGCCTTACTTAAGGTATGAATTTGACAAAAATGATTATTTTAGCTTATTTGCAATAGTTGCAAGAGCATTGTACAGGAAATTGGTGAAAAAAATAAATGGCTAATTTTGTTAAAAGATATCTAAAAAAGAAAAAATTTCAACAAAATCTGCCGTGAAAATGTACACTATTTCACATCAAGACTTTAAATACAAATCCTCTTTCTGATTGTTTGATGGTAGTAAGTGTTCAATTTAAAAGAACTTTCTATTGATATATAAAATATTTTATGGTTGGTACTAAAGTTGCTCTTTGCTCATAATTGTTCAAATAGAATTACCGTGACTTAAAAGACTTTTTACCAATTATTGAAGGAGATTGATATGCACTCTTTTTTGGTGGTCTCAAATGATAGTTCGGTGTGTAGTTTATTTAAAAAGTCTTTAAATGGGGTTAATATCGTTTATATTGCCAAGACACCTGAAGAAGCGTTACAAATATGCCTCGGAAGAGATATTGATGTAATTTTTTTAGATATTTTATTAAATGATGATGGAACAAACAAATTCTTGGAGAAACTGAGACAAACAAATATTGATCCGCCAATTGTTGTGTTAGTCCCTGAATCGCAGCCGATGCTAGCTGAAGAAGCACTGAGAATAGGCGCGTACGAACTTCTTGAAAAACCTCTTCGAAAAGAGGAAATACAGCATGTTTCACAGAGAGCCTTGGAAAAGCACGAAATAAGAAGAGAGTTGGGTTTTCTTCAGTCTCAAATAAAAAATTTAATGCCAGTGAGGAAAGAGAATGGGTTATCCGAAATGACCTATAATAAGCAAACAAGTACCAGCGACATGCATCTTACCTACAAGGAAGTCTTCCAGAAGTTCTCGAAGGTATTAACGCGTGTTCATGATCTTGGGAAACTTGCTGATATGACAGTTGAGGCAATGGCAGAGATATTCGGGGTGGGCAGGGTAGGCTTTATGCTGATATATAAAAAGGAGGGGCTGAGCCGACTCTACCGTTGCCAGGGACTAGATGAGGTAGCTGCTAAAAATGTGTGCTTCGATATTAATCAAGGGACTACGCTGTGGTTGGCTAAAAATCATCAGATATTAAATAAGGAAGTTATCGATAGGGAAGTTTCGGCGAATAAATTAGCTATGCGTGAGGCGATAAACATGCAGAGGGAAATAGAACTTTTACAATCGCAACTGTGCGTTCCTGTCTTTGCTCACGGGAGTCTTAGTTGTGTAATCGCTTTGGGGAACAAGATTACAGGGAAAGCGTTCTTTGATGAGGATATTGAATTGTTATCCATGCTGGCAGGATATATAGGTATGGCAGTGGAGAATGCATTTCTTTACCGGGAGGTAAATCTCAGGAAAATTCGAAATGAGAATATCTTAGAAAATATTCCTTGCGGTGTAATCGCCATAAACAATAACGGCAAGATTAATACTTTTAACAAAAGTGCTGCAAAGATGCTCAAAATTTCTCCGGATGATGTAATAGGAAAGGATGTCAAGCATATTGGCTCACTATTTGCTAACATTATTCTGAGAACTCTGAAAGACAAAAAAACTTATGAGGCCACTGAGATTGAGCACCCCATTACCCGTTCTGTCTATGCAGTGAGCACTTCTTTATTAGATAGCGAGGGTGAATTAGGGGCGATTATCATATTTTCAGATATGAGTGAGATTAAGAAATTGCAATCGAGCTTAAGTAAGGTTGAGAAACTGGAAACAAAAATAAAGGATTTAGAAACCAGAACATTCTCATCTGATATTTCTCATGTGTTAAGTAGTGAGCTTGTCACACAGCCAGCCTGATTACTGGGGGAAAAAAGCTTGCGGAATATTTTTGCCCATAATACGGGAAGAGCAATAACTTTGATGATTCATAGTAAGTATTACAGAACGATTAGTCCGGGATGTGGTAGATCTTCAGGAAGAATACAAAATATCCCACTTTCATCTGTGTTAAAAAAAGGATATAATTTTGGTGTTGGTTTTTTCAATAATTCAGATAATAATCGAACAATACGCAGAATTATGATGCCACGATAAAGGGGGAGAGGTCGTAATTTTCGTATCATACCGATTACTAAGAATTTGCTATGAAAACCATATTGTTAGTTGACGATGAAACCAGTGTTGTTGAGTCTCTGAGGCTTATCTTAAAAGATAATTATAAGGTTATCGGTACGAATAGTGGAAAAGAAGCCTTAAAGATACTGGATAAAGAACGTGTAGATCTCGTGTTGCTTGATTTGAAGATGCATGAAATGGATGGGATAGAACTGCTAAGGAGATTGCAACCATCTTGTCAAGAGACAGGTGTCGTGGTGTTAACAGCGGTAAATGACGTCAAGTCGATCGTTGAAGCTGTGAAACTAGGCGCTTTAGATTATATTGTGAAACCATTTGAAATTGAGGAAATCAAGATAACGATTGAAAAGGCATTGGAGTTTAAAAGTTTAACGCGGGAGGTTCGTTATCTCCGCTCGGAATTTAGATACCACTCTATAGACAGGTTAATCCACGGGCACAGTCGAATGATGGAGTATATAATTGAGGTAGTCTCCAGGGTGTCAAGGGTGGATTCTACAGTTCTTTTACGGGGAGAAAGCGGAACGGGCAAGGAATTAGTGGCTCGTGCGATCCATTTTGACAGCAACCGGCGGGAGAATCCGTTTATAGTTGTAAGTTGTCCAAATCTGGCAGGCGACTTGTTGGAGACCGAACTCTTTGGTCATGAAAAGGGGTCGTTTACCGGCGCTTATGAAAGGAGATTGGGAAAATTTGAAATAGCCGAAGGTGGCACCATATTTCTTGATGAAATTAGCGAGATAAACCTTCCTTTGCAAGCAAAACTTTTGCGTATTTTACAGGAAAAAGAGTTTTCTCGTGTAGGCAGTCATTCTGTTATAAAGACGGATGTACGAATAATTGCCGCAACGAATAAAGATTTAGAGGCAATGATTAAGGACGGACGCTTCCGGGAAGATTTGTATTATCGTATCAACGTCGTTCCTATTTATCTGCCGCCCCTTCGCGAGAGAATAGAAGACATTCCGCAATTGGTAGAACACTTCTTTAACATCTTTCGAAAAGAGTGTCACGCAAAAACAGAATTTATTTCTAAAGAAGCTATGGATGCATTATCGAAATATCATTGGCCTGGAAACGTAAGGGAATTAAAAAATATAATGGAGAGGACTATCGCTCTCTATGGCAACGAGACTACCCTTCTCCCTGAATATCTGCCTTCGGAAATCACGGGTATTTCTGGTAATCTTCAAAGAGTGAAACCAAATATAAATTGGAGAATTTCCCTGGAAGATGAAGTGGGGAGAGTTGAAAAGCATCTCATTGAACAGGCGCTTCAAAAATCCGGTGGTGTAAAATCAAAAGCTGCCAAACTCCTGGGCACTACGCGGCGCATTATTAATTATAAGATGCAAAAGTATGGAATTAGTGATTCCGGGAATTAGATTGTTTATGAAAAAATGAGTTTTATAAACAGTTTCGGGATAAAGATGACAGCAAGAAATATCCTTTGAACAGTATAATGCATTGAAGGATAAGGTAACCGAACACGAAGTATTTTCTGTGGTGTCCGGGAAGCACCAATGTTTTGAGTTCATATAATTATTTCCAATACAAGAGAGTTTATTTCTAGAACTTAAACTATTAAATAAACGATTCATTTCAGGGGGCTTTTATGAGTGGTTCGGACAGTGTAGACCTTATGTTATGGAATTCATTCATGGGAAAGGCCTATTCCGTCAGTGACTGCTTTAAGGAAAACGGTATTGGAGTACTCGCCAGGGCATGTAAGGATGCGGGTTTTAACATTATTGTTGAAGATCCGGCAAGAATCGAATTTTACGCTACATTTACAAAAAACGATCTTATACCCAGACTATCGGAACTTGCTGTGAACGTCTTTGACGCAAAAAAGAGGGAAGATTGTGTATCTTTAAGGCAGGAATGGGATCTGCTTCAGAATAATCTTATGAGTGCTATCAAAGAAAAAATGGAGAAATATATTAATGGTCTGGCTCAGAAGATATGCGAGAACCGAATAAAAGTGCTTGGGATCAAGACCTGGCTTGGCGATAGATTTGCATACTCAGAGAAGCTTGCGCAAAGGGTCAGGGCACTGAGTCCAAACACCTTGGTAATTGCCGGGGGTCCCCAGGTTAATCAATTTAAGACACATACATTGGAAAACAGCCCTTTTGAGTTTTGCATCGATGTTGAGGGTGAAGTAACCCTTGTACAGATTATGAATATTGTAAAAGAAATATATTCCCAGGGAGGATCTAAATCTGATGTTATAAAAAGAATCACTGATCTTGCAGAAGCAGGTAAAATTTTTAATGTGATTTATAAAAACAACAGCGGCGAGGTAAAAGAAACACCCATTAAAAGGCTTTCTTTGAACTCAAAACCTTTCCCGCTCTATGAGAAGGATGATGGAAAAGTAAATATTGCAGTAATAAATGAATCGTCTGGTTGCTATTATGGGAAATGCAATTTTTGTACGCATCCAAATATTACCGGAAAATACCAGACCAGAGATATCAGCATAACCATTCAGGAGATTAAAGAAACTATCATGGAAATGGGCATTGGACTCTTCAGATTTGCAGGGTCAACAACACCCGTTTCTCTCAGCAGCCGGATCGCTGAGGCTTTATTGACTGAAGGCCTGCATATTGAGTATTCAATGTTCGTCCGGGCAGAAAACAGGGCAAAGGAACGGATGGCAGAGCTGATTGGCGCTTATGAAAAAATCATACGCTCCGGCCTTAAGGCTGTCTTCCTCGGCGTTGAAACAGCGAACAACGATATCCTTTCAAAGATTATGGACAAGGGTAATTCTGTGGAGGATGTATATTTTACCGTTAAAGCACTAAAACAGGCATCCTACAATCAAAAAAAACATCTTGACGTAGGTGTAAGTTTTATTTATCCTTGCCCAATACCTTCGGGTAGCGCTATAACTCATGAACAAATTTTAGAAGAAAATCTGTATTTACTTCAAAAGTTAAAAAATGAAGATTACAAACCTGATTCAGTCCTTGTAACTCCGGCAGCGCCTCTTCCTGGTACTGTATGGCAAAAAGAACCGGAAAAATTCGGATTTGATCTGCCTGACGATTATTTCCAGACTGTCCTCCGTTATGAGTATGAACTGACGAAGGACCCAAGCATGTGGCCCGAGCTGAGTATCTCCTTACATGAAATAAAGTTCGTGGATATGCTAAAAATGTCCGGACTTATGGAGAAAAAGGTCAGAGAAATGGGTTACGTAGTGAACGTCTCAGATGAACATTGCCTCGCAGCGAGGAGTGCAGGATTCTTCGGTCAGAGAGGTTTAGAGGAATTCAAGATGAGAAGTGACTTATCTCTCTTAACAACGGACTATAGCTTCCTTAATGATGTCTATCAGAAAATAAACACACACAGCCGTGTACTGGCAGAGAAAAATTTCTCTTCAACAAACAAGGAAATTTCTTAGAGGGGAAAAGTTCCATAATGACAAGGCGTGTTGTTATCACTGGCTTAGGGATATTGGCCCCCAATGGCAATGGGAAAGATGCGTACTGGGATGCGTTAATCAACGGGCGATCTGGTATAAAAAAAATCTCATCCTTTGATCCTTCTCCCTTCAGTACCCAAATTGCAGGTGAAGTAAAAGACTTTGACCCTTGTGATTACTTCGACTCAAAATTGGTTAAAAGAAGCGGAAGATTTACCCATTTTGGCGTTGCGGCATCAAAGATGGCGGTGGCAGATTCTGAGATTGACCTAAGCCGGGAGAATAGAGACAGATGCGGCGTATGTTTCGGAACAACGATAGGAGCCGAAAATGATATATATGAAGGCCAGCACAAAAAATTTTTAGAGTCTGGCCCAAAGGCGGTTGGTCGTTTTACCGCCCCTGAGTTTACACCCCATATAACAACGGGTTATATATGTTCCGAACTGAAAATTACCGGCACAAATTCAACATTGTCATCAGGATGCTCAACTGGACTTGAAGTCGTGAACTGGGGCTATAAAGCAGTAAAGCGGGGAGAGGTAGATGTAGCTGTCGTGGCGAGTTCGGATGCACCCATCTTTCCCTTCGCCATGTCCACCTTCTGTGCCCTGGGAATTCTTTCAAAAAGAAATGAGGAACCGGAAAAGGCATCGAGGCCATATGATAAGGATCGTGATGGTATGGTACTTAGTGAAGGTGGAGCAGCAATAGTGATTGAGGAATTGAATCATGCCCTGAATAGAGGCGCAGACATATATGCTGAAATCGTATCCTACGCCTCAGCATCCGAGGGACAAGACGTCCTTCGGGTTGACACAAGTGGACGGGGATTAGTCACTGCATTGGAACAGGCGCTGACCTCCGGCAAAATGAGAAGGGAAGAGGTAGACTATATCTGTGCTCATGGGAATGCTATTCCTAGTTATGACGTGGCAGAAACCAATGCCTTTAAAACTTTCTTCAAGGACCATGCATATAAAATTCCAATAAGTTCAATTAAGTCCATGACTGGGCAGGCTTACGCTGCCGGCGGTGGTTTTCAGGTGGTTGCAACGAGCCTTTGTTTAAAGAACGGATTTGTTACCCCTACAATTAACCTTGATGTGCCAGATCCTCTCTGTGATCTTGATTATGTTTCACACCATGCCAGGCGTTTCTCCCTGGAAACAGCGCTGATAAATAGCCATAGCGTGGGTGGAACGCATGCCGTTCTCGTACTCAGGAGATATTCTTAGAAATACTGGATATGATTGCAAGCCAGGTAATATTCATTTTTATATTTCTTTTGATTGCCGGCATTGGGGTCTTTGTACTCTTAAGAAATCCAGCGAACGTTATTAACAAGAGATTTTGTATCTTTGCACATGTTGTGTCTGTGTGGATATTTTTTATTTTTTTTTTGCTCCAGACAACAGATACAACATTAGCTACTTTCAGACTGAAGCTGGTTTTTTGCGCAGCTGTTTTTATTCCACCTACCTTTTTCTCATTTTCATCTGTCTTTCCTGATCGAACGGAAAGGCCTATTGAACGATACTTAAGTATATCTTTTTTCATTATAAGCACCCTTCTGGCATTTTCGTCTTCCCATATTGTTGAGTCTGTATCATTTGTAAGACAATTCCCTCAGGCCAAATACAGTCCATTATTCCCAATATTTTGGTTTCACTTTATTGTCTGTATGGCATATTCGTTATATATACTTTATGGAAAAAGCAGACGCTTCTACGGGATAAAGAGATTGCAGATCCAATACGTATACTTCGGAGTAGCAGTATCTGTGTTTCTGGGAATTATCACAAATTTTCTTTTGCCAGTATTTGGTATATGGCAAGTTGAGATGTTTGTGCCACTGGTGTCCGTTCCCATTCCGATAGCTGTGGCTTACGCTATTGTAAAGTATCATCTTATGGATATTAGTGTAGTAATCAAGAAAAGTACTGTTTACGCCATCCTCTCTATTGTCCTCAGCATAATCTATTTTACTGTTGGACTTGTTATGAGTAGCATACTTCCTGTATCAAAGTATACAGAGACCGTTAGTAATGTAATTTCTATCATAATAATTGTCTTCATCTTTGTGCCAACCCGGGAATCGATTCAACATTTTATCGAGAATCGTCTATTCCATACCAAGTATAGTTACCCCAAGATACTCAGTAACTCAACGGTAATGTTTTCTTCTATCCATGATTTAAATAGACTTTTGCGTTTTGCAATCCAATATTTATATGATTCCGTGGGTATCGAGAAGATCGGTATATTGACAAAGGATGAAAATACCAAACAGTACAGTTTAAAGGCTGCTATAAATTTTTCATCCGAAGATGGTTTATTCCTTCCCGGCGATACCGCTGTCGTCACCTGGCTTTGCCACAATAAAACTGTTCTTTCAAGAGAACAATTAAATCGCTTTACGCATGGCAAGCTTGATCGTCTGTTAGAAGAAACACTGGTATCAATGGATGTGGATAGTTGTATCCCTATTCTTCATGGAAAAGACCTCTTTGGCATAATTCTTTTGGGTAAAAAGGTTAATAAGAAGGTATTTACCCAGGAAGATATCCAGATGTTTCTCGCCTTTTCTGGCCAACTGGCTATGGCAGCTAATAATGCTCGCCTTTACTCTGGCTTGGAAGAAGCCAAGACCTATAGGGATAATATCCTTCAGAGTTTAAAGTGTGGGGTTATTACGATAAATAATCATGAGGAGGTTACCCTCAGTAATAAGGAGGCAAAGAGTATCCTCGGATTGGAAAGTGTAAATTCGAGTAAAATGATATTTGATGTTTTTGACAAAGAGACTTACAAATTGCTGAAACATACCCTTAAGAATGGCAAAGACCATATTGATATTGAAACTTTTATTGAAAGAGGTAATAATGCCAGGGTTCCATGCAGTGTAACCATAACACAGCTCAAAACTGAATCAGGAGAGAAGCTTGGGGCATTGATGATTCTGACAGACCAAACTGAACTAAAATTACTTCAGGTGGAAAAGCAACATGCCGACCGACTTGCCCATCTTGGTTCCCTCGCTTCTAATATTGCCCATGAAATAAAAAATCCCCTTGTGGCCATAAACACCTATTTTCAACTGCTTCCCTACAAGAAAGACGATCCGGAATTCCACACTAATTTTCGGGAAATTGCTTTAAAAGAAATAGGAAGGATTAACAGAATTATCGAAGAGATGTTGAATCTGGCAAAACCTTCCAAACTTGTCATACAACACATAGATCCCCATTGTGTGATAATGGATACCATAAACTTCTTAAAGAATGATGCCGCAAAGAAAGATATTAAAATAACAACGATGCTGGAAGGGAGAAGATGCCAACTTATTGCAGATGAAGATAAGGTAAAGCAGGTACTTATAAACATTTTACAAAACAGTTTTGATGCGTTGCCAGACAATGGACATATTACGGTAAGCACTCGTTTGGTTGATAATCTTTCGGAGTTCAAAAGTATGGCAAAAGAACAACCTGGCAGCATATTCTTCTCGTTTGCCCCACCTCTCTCAAACAACCTGAATAAGCAGTATTTTGTTGTAAAAATCTCCGACAATGGTGCGGGTATTCCCGCTGAAAAGATTCCCTATATCTTTGAACCTTTCTTTTCCAATAAAGATAAGGGTACCGGACTCGGTCTTGCCGTTGTGTACAGAATTATCAAGGATCATGAGGGCGGCATCTACGTAGAAAGCAAGGAAGGAGTTGGAACAGATTTTTATATTGGCCTGCCATTGAATAACATGGGTGCCGATAGTATCATTAACTCAAGACCAAAAGCCATAGATACGCATTTAATTCTATAGCTTGAAATAATATCTGTACATGCCACCCGGTGGACATGGTTTGCCATAGCCAATTTTACGAAAATCAGCTGCTCCTTGCCCGGCACCATTTGCAAATATCTTCTGAGAATGAGTGACCAACGTATTTTTAACCATCAATGTTTCCTCAAAGTGGCTATGTCACTCAGGAATCGTTCTTTAGAATACGTTCCCTTCTTCATCACCAGTGAAACACAGTGGTTCAGTTTTTCCTTATCCTCCGGTGTCAAATCCATCGCTGTAATCACAATAATGGGAATGGTATTGGTCTCTGGAGAAGTTTTTAACTTGTCAACCACATCAAATCCACTAACTTCAGGCATCATTAGGTCCAGGAAGATTAAATCCGGCTTATATTGAAACGCCTTGTTGATTCCTTCTTTTCCCCCATAAGCCTCCAGAACCTCATATCCTTCCGAAATCAAAAGGGCGCTGAGCAATTCGACTGATTTCTGTTCGTCATCAACAATCAAAACCCTGGTATGCGAGTTATTAACAACGGGGGGTAATTTATACGAAGTAAGTTTGGATAATAGTTCACTTCTGCTAACTGGTTTACAGAGGTAATCTGCCGCGCCAAGCCCAAAACCAATATCCTTGTCATCGACAATTGATAGAACAAGGACAGGGATATCTTTAACGTCATTGTCTTCTTTAAGCTCTTTTAACACCTCCCATCCGTCTTTTTTGGGGAGCATTACGTCCAGGGTAATAGCAAAAGGTTTAAATATCCTGGCTTTTTGAAGCGCCTCTTCACCATCAAAAGCAGTAATTGTTTTATATCCGGATTTGTTTAAAAAAACGCAGAGCAATTCACTGGTCTTTGGGTCGTCTTCTACCACCAGAACTGTTTCGTAACCTGACGGTTTTTCAGGGAAAAGGACATCCTCTTTTTCCGTTTTCACACGTACAGATGGTTTTGCGGGCATGGTAAAATAAAAGGTGCTACCGATTCCAACCTTACTCTCAAATCCGATCTTGCCTCCGTGCATCTCAACTAATTTCTTCGTGAGGGCAAGACCCAGTCCTGTTCCTTCATATTTACGCGAATAAGAGCTGTCAACCTGTGAAAACTCCACAAATATTTTCGGGTAATCCTCGGTGGCTATCCCAATACCTGTATCGGTAACTTTAACTTCAATGAAATCTTTTTCTGTCTTCATCGCTGCCGTGTAAATAATAATCTTTCCGTGTTCAGGGGTAAACTTGATCGCATTGGAAAGGAGGTTATAGAGAATTTGTTTAAACTTGATAAGGTCTGCGAAGATACAATCAATGGAATTGTGATGGATTTTTTCAATGGTTAACGACTTCTTGCTGGCAAGACCTTTTAATGTTATCAGGACGGCATCTATAGCCTTACGAACCTCGAACCCTTCGTATCTTAATTCTAATCTTCCTGATTCCACCTTAGAAAGATCCAGAATATCGTTAATCATTTGCAGGAGATGCTGACCGCTGCTGTGAATGTCCGTAACAAATTCCATTTGTTCCTCATTCAAATCGCCGCACAGCTTATCCCGAAGCACTTCCGAAAAACCGATAATTGCATTTAATGGAGTACGAAGTTCATGTGACATATTAGCGAGAAATTCGCTCTTGGCCTTGTTGGCAGCCTCGATCTTCTTGTTTTGTATCTCGGCAAGTCTCACCTTCTCTTCAAGCGCAGCATGATAATTATGGATATAAGCATCCATGGCCAGTTGCATATCTAAATTCATGATCTTATCCAGAACCAGGATATAGTCCACTATCTTATCGGCTTGATTTTTGTATGTTTCAATAATAAGCGGGTAAAGAAGTCGATGATATAGGCAATATGCCCCAATATACCAATTAGGATGCAGATCTATGCGATCGTGAGTCTTCCCAACATTTAACCGATGCCCAAAGTATTTTTCGTCATAATTTCCCTCGGTAAGCATAAGGAGGTATTCCTTTTGAGTGCGCTTGACCTTCTTAACCGTTTCTTCGTCGGATAAAAAGTTTTTCGTTTCTTTAAATCGGAGAAGGTGAGTATAAAACTTATTTATTATGTCATCGGCATGTTGATGAATGAGCCCTTTTAATTCTTTGAGCAAAGTTACGTCCCGCTCAGAAAAATCTAAAAAATTCTTACGGGTCTGACGCTCCTGTTCGCTGAGGCTTGGCTCCCCAATAGGCAGAATGTGTTCTTCCATGATAAACATCTTCTATGCAATGAGAGTTTCGATTATTCTTTACAACTTTAAAAATTTTACCACAAATTTACGTGAATGATAAGGAGAAACTGGGGGATTGGATTTGATGGTACTAACAAGATTTAGCTTGATTGCATAGGAATTTTCATCTTTAATTTTTGCATTAGTTCCTAATGCAGCGGCCGGGTGGGATAAATGCGCCAGGTATCAGAGGGATGTTTGTAAAACTCTCTCTTGATTCCGCCAAAAGGCCCCGTTCGGGCGAGCAGTTCAGACTGGTCTTTTTCCGAAAGATTCTTGAACTGGCGTGCAAAAGTTACATTCTCTTTCAATTGTTCAATACTATCCATACCTGAAACTAAACTACTGATGGGCTGACTCCAGGCAAAGTATAAACACTCTTTTACCGAAGCCACGTTATCTTCCAGGAGCACACCATTTGCGACAGTTTTCATTGCGAGAATTCCAATATCGTATTTCACAGCCTCCGGAACGACTTGCAAAATAAAACTCAAATAATGTGGGTCCACAAGATTCACGGGTATCTGTACTGTTTCAATAAGGTGGTGGTACTTTTGGATGATTTTTACGAGCGCTGTCGGGCTCCGATGCCCGGTAAACCCCACATGCAGGATCTTTCCTTCTTGCTTAGCCTGAAGGGCCGTCTCAATGGCCCCCTTTTCCCTAAAAAGGGTATCTACATCCTCCATCGTTTGCACATCATGGAACTGCCACAAATCGAGGTACTCGGTTTGTAATCGTTTGAGGCTCTCGTGCAATTCATTCATTGCTACGGTCTTGTCCCGTCCACGACTCTTGGTCATGATAAATGCCTCGTTTCGCCGGTCTTTTAACGCCTTTCCAAGACGTCTCTCACTGTCACCCTTATTGTAACTCCAGGCCGAATCGAAAAAATTAACCCCTTCATCAAGGGCGGCATGAATCATCCGGATGGCGTAACGTTCGTCCTGCATTCGACCAATATGGTAACCTCCTGCACAGAGGATGGAAACCATCTTGTCTGTTTTACCCAGACGACGTTTAGGCACACCTTCGTCTTTATCCTCTGTTGTTGTAAAAGAAACCAGATCTACAGGAAAATCATGATGCAAATTCTTTGTAAAACTCAGACCCAGGGCAACGGTGAAAGTACCTTTAAGAAAATTCCTGCGATTGGTAAAGTTATTTTTCTTCAGTGTCATTTTTGACGATTCTCATTGATTTTTCCTGAAATCTAATTTTTTGATTATCTCTCTTTAGGCCTGAAAAGGCCGCCAGTATAAAGCAGGGAGGTAAAGCCCCCTGGAAATAGAATGGAACATAGGCAAACCCTGAAGGGGTAAAAAAATATTGTTATCATGGGTACATGATATGAAAAGATCAATTATAAGGAAATCAGTAAAAATTTTCAAAAAAAGATGGCTTTGATTATATTACTTCCTCAACTGCCCATTCCCAAAGACTACGAATTTATATGACGTGAGTTCTTCAAGACCCATGGGCCCCCGGGCGTGAAGTTTGTCGGTGCTAATGCCAATCTCTGCGCCCATGCCAAATTCGTAGCCGTCAGTAAAACGCGTAGAGGCATTGACGTACACAGCCGCAGAATCCACCTCTCTGGTAAATTTCATGGCATTGTTGAAATTGTCTGTGACAATTGCATCGGAATGGTTCGACCCATATTTAGTTATGTGAGTAATAGCATCATCTATTGTATGTACGACTTTTACATTAAGGATCAGGTCAAGATATTCATTGTAATAATCGTCTTCAGTAGCTTGTTTTATATTGTCTAAAATGCTGCATGTCTGGTTACAGCCCCGGATTTCTACTCCGGCATCCTGCAATTTTTTTGCTATACCCGGCAAAAGTATTGGCGCGATCTTTTCGTGTACCAGCATGGTTTCCATGGCATTACAGGTGGCAGGGCGTTGCACCTTTGCATTAAGGCAAATCTCCTCTGCCATTTTGAGATTTGCAAATTCATCCACATAGGTATGGCAGACCCCTTTGTAATGTTTGATGACAGGGATGGTGGATTTTTCCACTACCGTGCGAATAAGGGCTTCGCCGCCTCTGGGAATAACGACGTCCACATATTGGTCCGCTTTGAGTAAATAGTCAATAGCCTCACGTTCGATAACCTCCACGAGCTGAATGCATCGTTTGTCCAAACCGGCCTTTTCCAGTGCGGATGTAAGTATCCTGTAAATAGCAATGTTTGAGTGGATAGACTCCTTCCCGCCACGCAGGATGACCGCATTACCTGCCTTCAGACATAATGCCGCCGCATCGGCAGTCACGTTGGGCCTGGATTCATAAATAATAACGACGACGCCAATGGGTACGCGTATTTTTTGAATTTGCAGACCATTTGGGCGGGTGTTTCCCTGTATGAGTTCACCGACAGGGTCGGCAAGATTCACAATCTGCCTGACCCCTTCGGCCATACCCTTGATTCGGCCTTCGGTAAGACGAAGTCTGTCGAGAATGGCTCCGGAAAGTCCTGCCTTTTGCGCAGCCATAAGGTCTTTTTCATTCTCGGTTATGAGTGTGGCAGCAGAAGAGATAATGCCATCAGCAATATTGTTCAGTGCTGCATTTTTTGTAACAGTGCTGGCAGAGGCAATAACGCGTGATGCCGATTTTGCATTTTTAGCAATTTGATCGATGTAGTTTTCTATATTCATAGTGGTATGAAATTAAATAACAGGCAGCGGTAACAAGAATAATAAAGGCTGGAAACTGCCACGGAAATGGCCCATCAAAGAGAAACGTTATCCATCGATTTTGCGCGGCTGTTTTTAAGGGTTCCTTCTTATCGGTGCTTTTAATACGGAAACGATATTTTTCATAAAAAACCTCATCTTTCCCGGTGTATCCCAGGAGCTCCCGCGCTTCTTTTTCGATGCGGACAGGGTCGCTCTTCAGGGCGGAATATTCCTTTTCTAGCTCCAAATTCACAGCCTCAAGCTGCGATGCCTGTTTCTCAAGCACCTTTTTTATTTCCAGCATATGGATTCTCTCTTGTCTGGTCTTGCTGATTATCGAGGAAAACAAAATTACCACGCAGGACGTTATAGACACCATCACGACAAATTTACCCCAATACGAATCTTTCCCAAATAATTTTTCCCTCTCGGGTTTACCGGGAGGTAATGCCAATAAGCCAGGAGAAGGTATGTGATAATTATTGCTGCCATGGACGTCTACGTTGACATTTTGCATAATTTGCCTCCGTAAATTGCATTGTCCGAGAGATCTTCTTCAATACGTAAGAGTTGATTGTATTTACATATCCGATCGGTTCTGCAGAGAGAACCTGTTTTAATTTGACCTGCATTCGTTGCCACGGCAATGTCGGCAATAGTCGTATCCTCTGTTTCCCCTGAACGGTGTGAAATAACGGTGGAATATCCATTCATTTTTGCCAGTTCTATGGCATTGAGGGTCTCGGTGAGGGTACCGATCTGGTTGACCTTGATCAGGATGGAATTCCCTACTTTTTGTTCAATCCCCTTTGTCAGGATTTCTGCGTTCGTTACAAAGATATCATCACCAACAAGCTGGATTTTGTCTCCCAATTTTTCCGTTAATCTTTTCCAACCATCCCAGTCTTCTTCTGCAAGGCCGTCTTCTATACTGCAGACAGGGTATTTACCTGAAAATTTCGCAAAGAGGTCGATCATCTCGTCACTGGTCTTTTTTGCGCCACCTTCTGCCCGTAACACATATTTACCATCCTTATAAAACTCACTGGCGGCTGGGTCCAGCGCCAGGTAGATATCCTTACCTGCCGTATAACCGGCTTTTTTAATTGCTTCAAGAATCAGGTCAAAGGCCTCTTCGTTGGTTTTGAGGTTTGGGGCAAAGCCACCTTCGTCACCCACGTTGGTGTTGTATCCTTTTGACTTCAATACAGAACGGAGGTTGTGAAAGACCTCGGCGCCCATGCGTAACGCCTCTGCAAAGCTGTCCGCATGGATGGGCATGATCATAAACTCCTGGATATCCAGATTGTTATCTGCATGCTTACCGCCATTTAAAATATTCATCATGGGCACAGGCAGTACCTTGGCATTCGTTCCGCCAATGTATCGGTAGAGTGGAAGACACAGGGCGTTTGCTGCTGCCTTGGCCACAGCTAAAGAAACACCCAAAAGAGCATTAGCGCCCAGTTTCTCCTTGTTTTTTGTTCCATCTAAAGAGAGCAAAAGGTTGTCAATCTCGACCTGTCTGGTAGCATCCATTCCCTCAAGCTTGTGTGCAATAATTTCATTTACGTTTTTAACGGCAGTCTGCACACCTTTACCCATATAGCGTGACGGCTTGTCGCCATCCCGAAGTTCCAGCGCCTCCCGCTTTCCCGTGGATGCGCCGGATGGAACATCGGCGCGACCCATTGTTCCGTCCTGCAAGATCACGTCTACTTCTACGGTAGGATTTCCCCTGGAATCCAAAATTTCTCGTGATTTGATACAACATATGGTAGTCACTGGCTGCTCCTGGTATATTAATGTATGTTTATGATACTAGGTAGGTTATAAACAGTAAAAAGTATCAGTTTTATAGTAAATTTCCAGGAACTTGTCAAACAGATTCTTGAAAAAACGGTTGACATAGTCTCCTGATATGTTATGGTGTGCAAAACAAGGGGGCAGATCAGGAATAAAAAACCACGAGAGAACAGAGGAGTAAGAATTTTGATTTTTTGATAGAAAATCGGAAGGAAAATAAAATGAGAATAAAAATAATCCTCTCAGCAGATAAATCCGGCATCATTGACTTCAACTATCAACATCAGCTACAAGCCATTATTTACGAATTTTTGTCTAAATCGAATCCTGATTATTCCTCATGGCTGCATGAGCAAGGTTACGTCTATAAAAACGATAAACGATTCAAGTTCTTTGTATTTTCCGGTATCACATTCCACAAGCAAATCAAGATCATCAGTTCAAACTGCTTAAACGGCTTACACGGTTTGAACTGTTCTGAAGGTTTTTCATTCAAAGCTTCTCAAACCAATCCCTTTACCTTTTCTTTTCAGATCGCATCCCCGGTCGATAAATTCATCCAGCACTTAATAGACGGTATCTTCCGGGAAGGAAATGAAATAACCCTGGGGCGACAGCAGGTAACTATTCACAGGGTAGAAACCCTTCCGGATCCTTTGAACAGTTTAAACAGTTTAAACGGTTCAAGCGGCTTAAGCGATTTAAACCGCTTGAACGGATCGATCGGTTTGAATTTACGCCCCTTAGAATCTCCCATCTTCATCAAAAAACCCATGCCATACGGCCAGCATGATGTCTTCTTATTTCCGGGAGACGAAGATTATAAAGAACTCCTAAACCAAAACCTCATTCACAAATACAATACCCTCTATGGCAAACCTTTTGAAGGCGAACCGTTGAAATTCGATTTCCATGCTATCAAGGGAAAATCCGTGAAACAGTTTACCATCTTTAAGAAGGGATTGGACGGCAGCACAAAACCCATCAACATAAAAGGGACATTACAATCCTTTACCGTAACCGGGCCAAAAGAATTGATCCGGATCGGCCTTGAGTGCGGTTTTGGACAGAATAACAGCATGGGATGCGGATATGTGGAAATGAACAGGGATGGACAGGATAGACAGGATAACTTTGTAAAGACGCAATATCTTGCGTCTTTGAAACAGAGATAGACGGGGTAGGAATGATAATGAATGGGAGTCAGAATTGTTGTCAAATAATACAAGACTTCCAAGCCAATTCATAGAAGTGCGTATTTTTTTTAAATGCCGGAAAGTTGATTCTAAGTTTTTTGGCTAACTAACCCGAACTAAATCAAATAAAAATGATATATTATTGTAAGGAACGTTGATTTATTATAAGACGATAAAAGTTCACAGTATTGATAATCTCTTCCGACATGTTCGGGTATTATGAGACTGGATAAAGGACAAATTGAAGTGGTGGATGATGCTATGGCAGAAGTGCTGCGCCACAAAACACCTGCAGAAAGGATTTGCATTGGTTTTAACTTGTGGATATCAGCGCGTAATATGCTCATGACTTATCTAAAAAAAACTCATCCTGAATGGGATGCTAAAAGACTTGCCCAGGAAGTGACCAGGAGGCTTACGCATGGGGCCGTTTGAACTGCTACAAAAGATTGTTGAAATCCTTGAACGACTTCGGATTCCTTATCTGGTAACCGGGTCTGTCGCTGCTATGGCATATGGAGAGTCACGATTAACGAATGACATTGACATTATAGCAGATATAAAAGAAGAACATATTCCCGGCTTGCTCAATGCTTTTCCTATTCAGGAATTCTATATTAGTGAGGAAATGATAAGGAATGCAATTCGTTATAGAGGACAGTTCAACATTATACATCCGGCATCAGGTCTTAAGGTAGATGTAATCGTAAAGAAAAATACACCATTTGACGAGTGCCGGTTTAAACGGATACATCGTATCTATCCTGCTGAAACATACCAGGCAAACTTCTCATCACCGGAAGACGTTATGATAAAAAAAATGGAATTTTATAAAGAGGGTGCTTCTGAAAAACACCTGAGAGATATTACCGGAATCCTCAAAATATCAGGTGACATTATAGACATTGACTACATCACTCAATGGGCAGATAGATTAGACCTTCGCGAAATTTGGAATGCAGTATTAAGACGGGTAAAGGAATAATGGTAACAGCTAAAAAAGATGCATTAAAGACGATATCTGTTTAAACGGCTTAATTGGTTTGAACAAAAAAATGAACAGGGATGGACAGGATAGACAGGATAATTTTGCAGAGACAGGGTTTAGTTAGGTTGCCTTTGGCAGCTACTTTTAAGCTTCCCTCTAGAAAGAGGGGTTAGGGGGTGTGTTACAGGATTTTTGGTCAGCCACGCATGAACCCGAAGAGATACTGGGCGGCTTTTAACAGGGAGAGACAGGATAGACAAGATAAAATATCCCGTTCATCCTGTACATCCCTGTTCAAAAGGTCGTTGAAATAAAATACCCTTTCATGTAATTCAAAGTATGTTTTTGTATAGGGAATATTTACACAAAAGGTAACAGAAAAGGTTTTGCTGATGAAGGAAATTTTTCCAATCATCCACATTATCGGTTTGCCAGGTGCCGGGAAAACCACTCTGGGAAAAAGATTATCAAAGAAGTTGAATCTGCCGGTATTTCAGATTGGTAATTACCGTTCAAAATATCCTGCAACGCCTCTTGGTAAAGCCGATGCATGGCTTGCGCTCTATTACGATCTATCCAGGCAAAGGTGGAGAAATTGCATCTTGGAAACTACGGGCTTGAACTGTAGAGAATCATTTCTGAAAACAGCCCTCCCGCTGTTGCAAAGGGTGACGGTAAAATTAGAGGCGCAGAGGAAGATTCTCTATGAAAGGATTCAGAAGAAAAAGAAAGACGAGCAAGGCGGCGAGTGGTTATTTAGCAAAAATTACCGGGATAAATACGAGTTTGTAAAAAAGTTATTTAAGGATTTCAGGAAGGTATCCGCCGATATTCGGATTGATACAACAAAACTTAACCAGGATGAAGTCTATAAAACGGTTATGGAAAAATTAAAGTGGTATAGAATTTAATAATGTAACTCTGTTGAACGATTTAACGGTTTACTCGGTTTGAACGACTTAAACAGTTTGAACGGCTTAATCGGCTTGAACGGTTTTTTTCTGCTTGATCGATTTCAGCGGTTTGAACGGATTCTCCTGTTTAAACGGTTTGATCCGCTGGTACAGCTTATCCGGCTTGAACGGTTTAAACGGCTTAATCCGCTTAAACTTTTTTTTATAAGGGAGACAACCATGTACTTCGAAGACCTTGAAGTCTGGAAATTAGCAAGAGGATTGACGAATAAGATTTACAAAGTTACATCCAACGGTGCATTTTCAAAAGATTATGGACTAAGAGATCAAATCCGTCGTGCCTCTGTTTCAGTCATGTCAAACATATCTGAAGGACACGAACGAGGAGGCAATCAGGAGTTTATCCAATTTTTATCGATTGCAAAAGGATCAAGCGGAGAAGTGCGCAGTCAGATATACGTTGCTTTGGATCAAGGCTATGTTGGTGAGAATGAATGTAAGCGATTAATTGACGACTTTAAAAAACTGTCAATTATGATAAATAACTTCATGGAACACCTGAAAGGCAGCCGGTATAAAGGCCCAAAGTATAAAATGCCAGAGCGAAAAAGTACGAAAGAAACGCTAGATGAAATAATGAAGAAGATTAAAGCAAAAAATGATTTAGAAGTTTAATCCGCTTAATCAGTTTAAACCGTTCAAACAGCTTAATCGGCTTAAACGGTTTGAACTGTTTACTCGGTTTGAACGGTTTCTTATCGGTTTGAACAGCTTGTATTCGGCTTAATCGGTTTTATCTGTTTTACTGCTTGAGCTGTTTTTTCAGTTTAAACGGCTTAAACGAATTCTTCGGCTTAAACTGTTTGTTCGGTTTTACTGTTTGAACTGTTTGTACGGTTTAAACAGTTTGATCGGTTTTACCGGCTTGAACAATTTGAACTGCTTGAACTGTTTTATCGACTTGAACGGTTTGTACTGCCTTTTCGGCTTAAACGGTTTAATCGGTTTCATCAGCTTGAACGATTATTTTTACCGGAGGTTAACCATGCCATTATTTAATTGGACAGGGAATCCGTGGGTGGATACGGGGAGGAAATAAGATATGGAGTATACGCAATTTCAGAAGCATGTAATTAACAAATTGAAAGACGGTAAGTCGCTGCTTCTTGTTGCTCCAACAGGCTTAGGGAAAACGCTTGCCGTTACAGGTGATATCCAGGATGGTTTTTGTAAAATGGTTTATGCCGTTCCTTTGAGGTCACTTGGCAAGGGAATTCAAAAAGAGATTTCCAGCCTGAACCGAAATGGTAAGCAGATACCAGCTGTTATCCATCACGGAGATATTCAGGAAAGTAAGTTGTTCGGTGAGGAGGTTGTCATTACAACCTATGATCAGGTTGTTTGTGCTGTCCCTGGCTTGCCTCTCAGTCTTCCACTAAAAGCAGGACATGCCGTAGCAGGGGCATTGCTGATGTCGCGTCTGATCTTGGATGAAACTCATTTGGCTTGGAGTATCTCTGATAAAGCTCTATCAATTTTACTGGCTATCATAGATTTTAGACAAAAACTTGGTTTGCAAACTATAGTGCTTACAGCCACTTTGCCAAAATCCGTGGTATCAATAATTTCCAACCAATTGGGTTTGGAATCGGTTATCGTGGGTGAAGGAGAGGTTGTAGAAGATGAAGGGCTTCAACTCCGTGAAAATCACAGAAAAGTTACTATCTCAACGCTTGAACTGAAAAACAAAGGAAAGGGTGAGGATAAGAAGCTTGACTGGCAGCAACTTGATGACAGATTGAAAAATACTCAGGAGAAAAGGATATACTTTGCGAATACAGTAGAGCGACTGCAAGAAACCTATGGCCGATTGATAAAGGCCGATGTAAGTGCCGATAAAATTATTGTTCTCCACAATCGTATGCCTCGGTCATGGCGGGCTGATGCAGAGGAGAGGGCGTATGCTTGTTTTGGGAAGGGATCGCAGGATGGTGATTGGATTTTGCTGACAAATCAAGTTGCGGAAGCAGGTCTTGACATTTCCGCTCCATTAGTCATTTCTGACCCTGCGCCTGTGGACACTCTGGTGCAAAGGGCTGGACGATGCGGAAGATGGTTCAGAAACGGTGAAGCCAAAGGGCAGTTCATTGTTTTAAAGGCGACTAAAACGGAAATAGAAAAATTGTCCTTGCCTTATAAATCGGCGTTAGTCATGGCCGCTTTAGAATATCTTCCGGCAGATCAACTACTTACTTGGACAACTGAACAATCATGGGTAAATCAGGCTTGGGGCGGTGATTCTAAAAAAGCTGTCGAATCAGTAGAAGAATCGCTGAATGAAACAACCTTTGCCTTAAACCTTTTCGACCGTGCCGCACAGGAGCAGAAACCCGGCGAGATTGCAGGCGTATTCAGGGAGATTCTATCTTTGGAAGTTGCTATCGAAGAGGGCGAGTCGGTGCACATAGACGACTTGGCGCAGCGTGATCTGCAATTTATGCTCATGCAAGGTAAACACCCTGAAACATCTTCTATTTCTCTTGGCAGCGCATGGGGGTTAATAAGGAAAGCGCCGGGCAAGTGCGTTGTAGTTCGGCATAACGAAGATGGAGAATTAATTATCACACCGACTGATTCCGTTAGACTTGGCGATATCTTGATTGTTCCTTCATCTGTAGCCTATCTGCACAGAACTAAAGGACTGTGTTTCGTCAAAGATGAAAGTGAAATGCAAGATGCAATTCTTAACAGCAATTGGCTGGATAAGAGGGAAAGAACGGAAGAATCTTTTAAGAAAGAAGGCGGAAAGCTGCAAACCCTTTGTGACCATACCGCCGGTGTTATGGAAAAAGTTCATCAGCGTTTTACGGAAAATGGCATGTATCGTAAGACACTTATAAAGATTCTTCAATTTCTCGAGCCTGATAAAGATGCTAACGCTCTTGCTGATGTCGTTGTAATGTTGAGTATCATTGCTGCCGGCTTTCACGACTTGGGAAAGGCGGATAAGAGATGGCAGGAGAAAGCTGTAAAAATTCAGGGTAAACACATTTCGGAACTTATTGGCCGCACTTCAAAAACCGGAGATTCTATAGGTATCCCACATACACCGCCTGGGTATAACGCCATGATAAAAGCCTCTGATTTATTGATTGGCTCTCTTGGTTCGTCTGAATATCTAATCCGCTCTATTGCGCTGTCTGCGGTCCGCCACCATTCAAGCTTTTTGAATCCGTCTCAAGTAAGGTATCATTTTGAACCTCATCTGCAAACAGATAACTTTATAAAAGATGTCTTAAAAGCCGTTTCTGACTCTGAAACAATATTAAACCAATCCGGTGAAATCCTTGAAGCCGCAAAGAAAACTCCCTCACCGGAAGATGTGCCGCTATTATTACCGAATGTAGACCTCTTTCCCATCTATGCCCTTGTCGGTCGTGCAATTCTTTTGGCTGACAGGGAGGACGCCGCAGGGGAGGATTTGGAGATGTGGAGGGAAGAACTATGATGACTTTTGATTGGTCAAAGGCATCGTCAACTCTAAAGGACTTTGGAGGAAAGCCGGTTACATTGTCTGTCCCAAAGACCGGCTTGCCGTTCTTTGATGTATTACAACTTTATGGAGCTATTGATTTATACATTGGATTGCGGGAGGATGTTACAATCTATGACGCTGGGAAGGAGTGGGAAATTACCGGAAGGAGACGCTCCCATTTGGATGGCCGTGATGAAAGCGCATTTAAACAAGTGTGGGACAAGAAACGGCCGGATGCCAAAGAGTATTGCAGTAATCATCTGCAACCACATTTATTCAAGAAACAAATCATTTCTGAGAGTTATTCCATAGAAGGAGAAAAGAGATATGACTCGGCATTACAGACAGGAATCAGGGGCATATCGGCATACAGTTACGAAACTTTACAAACGGGTCAGACATCCAAACCTGAGTGTAAGGCTAACATTCCATTAGGTCAAGGATTGCTTGCCTTTGCCGGGAAGAAGAGAACGGAAAGTTTAGGAAACATTTTATTTTTACCCGTGTTTGAGGGACGAATTGATCTATCCAAAGTCGTAAGCCCTTTACGTGCCTGGCTTGGATTGCCAAATGTTATCTGCTCGCAGGCATTAGCTTTGTTGTCCCTTAAATCATCGCTTTTTTCGGAAGGCTACGAAAAAAGGTTGTCTGCGGTCGCTTTTAACACTAACTTGGGAAGTCAACGAAGCGATAACTATTCTGGCTTGATTTCAATAAAATCAACAGCCATAGACAAAATTGAGACTGCTGATTTCGCAGTTCATGGATATCGTATCTTTAGAACGTTAGTAGGCAAGGGGTGGAGTAAGAAGGGAAGAGATTATAAGGCTACAGAATTTGCTTCTGATGCCCTTGCAATGGCTTATTGGCTGATGCAACCGGTGGGGAAGCATTTATCGTCAATGATTACATCACAGGAACGATTGAAGGCTAAAGGATATTCACACATTTTCATAAAACAGGAATATGTAAAGGAGGTGTTTAGCATGAGCTATGGGGATTGGAAAGGGGATCATGAGGCGGTACGCAAGTTTGCAAAAGCCGTGGCATCAGCCATCTATTTTGCACGACAGAGCAAGGCTGGTGAGGGTGAAAAGGGCAAGGTGTGGTATGACGAAGTTGTTATGCTTCGTTCTGCACCTTCAGCAAGAGCCTTCCGGGAAAGGGCTTTAATTCTTCTCGAACAAGGACATCGTGAGCATGGACAAATTGGAACAGTTCACAGGAAAGAAGACTACAACCCTTCAGCGTTATTGGCAAGCATTGGAGAGGGACGTGACTTCGAGACTTTCCGTGATCTGTTCAGGATGTATCTAATTCAAGAGAGTACATATAAACCGAAAGAGTCGGAACCAGAGATTTCAGATGCAGATGCCTCTGAAATAAATAATTCAAAAGAGGAGGAACAACAATGAAACTATGGAGCATATCTTTTGCCTATCGCTTGGGGCTTGGTTTTCATGCCTTAAACAATGAGGGGGCTGACGGAAGTAATTTGATGCAGCCCCGTCGTATTGATGTTGGCAGCGTGACTTATGATGGAATAAGTGGTGAAATTATCAGGCGACATATTTTGGAAAATTTTGTTGATATTTGCCGGAGCCAAACAATTGCAATGCTGCCATTGAGCGAAGGTTTGCATCCAGATAGAGGCCCAATTGGAATCCGTTCGGCTGCAAGAAATAATAACGCCGCCGCTGTTACGCTCGACGCAAACAACCTTTTTTCAAGCGTTAGAGCAGCAATAGAAAAATGTGCTGTCCTTGATGCCGGTGGTTTTCTTGCCGCATGGAAAGATGCGCAAGGTGGTGCCAATGCAGGCGATTATGTGGCAGAAAGCGATTACATTAATCGGTGTTGCGCCACGCTTGGAAGCGTTGACCCTGTGAAAAGAGAATCCTGCTTTGATGTGGCTTGGCTGATTAGCGAAAATCCTCAAGACTTAACTGTTACTCAACATTCTGCATTTCGTGATTCGGCTTCAATGAATAGTCGCTATGCTCAATCTATGCGCTCCAATACTTATGGTGGCGTCATTCGAGCTGATCTGCACCGTATTGGAACTGATGACTATTGGTATTTGCAAAACAATAAACCGCGTCTTGCCGTAACCGAACAAGACCAGAAAAAGCGTCAAATAGCACTTATTGAAGCGATAATAAACTTTATTGCCTCACCAACGGGCGCAAAAACAGCAGGATGGGCGCCCCATGTATTTCTAACAAAAGGGGCAATTCTTTTGACCTCTGCCAGAACAGCGCCGTTTACTTCGCCGATAAAGGTGGATTTAACTAATAATGATAAGCCTGTGCAGGCAGAGCCGTCCTATGCAGAAACAATGAAGAACTTGGCAAATGATAAAAATGAGAATATGGACAATCCAAATGCTGATACATGGGTATGGACATTTAAAGATGCACAGCAACTAATAAGTACTATACCTCAGATTAAATCCAAAATAGAGGGAAATAATAATGTCGAGAAAAAAGGGCAAACCAAATCCTGAACCTGCTGTGACAGTTCCAGGACTTCCATTAAGTTGGCTCAAGGCAGCGTATAAGTTCCATACCTACGCCTACCGTGATCCACGCTCTGCCTTTGCATCAGCAATGGGGTCGCCGGTTGTTTCACCAACAACCGTCTTGCTTGGAATTGCTTCAACTCTATTTTCTTTAGGAAAAGAAAGCGAGGCAAAATCTTTTCTCGGTGTTGTTCACCATTGCAATGTTGTAGTTGATGCGCCTGATGGAGTCATATTTTTCAGGGCATTCCATCAATTAAGGAGGTATGAGACAGACAAGTATGACAAGCAAAACCCTCGTCTTGGATTGACCAACATTAACCAGGGAACTCGTGAGTACGGCTTGGTTGAAGGGCAAACTACCGTTTATGTGGGAATTCCTGAAGAACATCGTGTGGTGGCAGAAGTGGCAGAATTGGCTCTTACAAATTTGGGGCATTTGGGAACACATGATTCGATGTGTTCATTAGTTGGCAATGTGGAAAACTGCTCTGAACCGAAAGCTGTGGTTTACATGCCGCCGGAACAATGGAAAACTAATATACAATCAGGTTGTACGGCTGTAACGCTTTCACGGTTTAAGAATATACCCCTTGAATCAACCTTGCCCCATTGGTGGATGGCTGGAGGAAAAGACACGGAACAAGTTCCATATTTTATTAAAGGTAGATTTGAAGGAACAAGCAGAGGTAAAATTTATCGAAAAAATTAAAAGGATAAATCGACAATTTAACGATTTGATGGAGTTATTAGATTTGTAACTTTTAATTTTATGGCATTATGCCATCGGTAAGGATTTCAGTGCGAGGCTAAAATTATCGTTGAATCGGCAGTATAAATAGCGTGGTTCAAAGCAGGCATGAAGAAACACACCTTTTTATCCTATTAATAGAAGGGAAAAGGGCAAGGTAGACACAGGATGAACATGGATAGGTACGAATTTTTGTTAACAGGGATGAACAGGATGAACAGGATGAACAGGACAGGAAAATATGCTGAAATATCCTGCCTATCCTGTTAATCCCTGTTAAAATAGCACTTCTTTATAAAGTTGTACAAGCTTATTGGCCTTGATATAATGCCTTTGGAGGTCGATTTATGACTGTTATTGATATGATAGCGAAAGAGTTTCACCTGAATCCCGATGAACTTCTCAGGGAAAGCATGAGGACATATCTTCACCAAAAACTGGCAAAGATAGAGGCAGATATATTTCTCATTGCAAAGAAATATGGTGTAAAAGACGTCTTTGAACTGGATTCTAAGGCAAAAGAGGGATTTATCAGCGAAGAGGATGCTTACGATGACTACTTTGTCCTTGATAATCTTGAAGCCGAACGGGAAAAAGTAAAAAAACTTCTGGAGAAGGTTTAATGCCTTCGATTGATGAACTCAGAAAGATTGCAGAGATTGAATTCGCAGATATCGTAAAGGATTCCCTGATTGTTGACCATAAACTGCGAATCTTCCTGGTTAAACACGGTTTCATTGATGTCAGTCTATCACAGAAACTACCTGATAAATTCGGCTTCCACTGGGAAGTGACAGACACTGATGGCACTATCTTCCGATACGATAATTTTCCTGATAAAAATTGGAGCAATGTTTCCTCCTATCCATATCACTTCCATAACGGGTCACAAATGAATGTGGAGGCATCCCCTTTTCCTCTGGCTATTTTGGAGGGTTTTAGGGCGTTCCTTGAATTTGTCAGAGTCAAAATGAGACTTGCAGATCAGCCGGTTTAAATAAATGGACACGCTTTTAAAGAGTGGAAAAAGGTTTAGGGACAGACAGGATGAACAGGATAAGAAAATATACTGAAAACATCCTGCCTATCCTGTAAAAATAATTTGGAAACACTGAAGTGAGAAAAAATGTATTGAACGAAGTATGTTGTGGTAGTACGATGTATATACAATGATATACGTTCAGAAAATTCACGGTTGCTATACCGTTGCTAAGTCGTCAGGGCTTTCTTCAAAGCTTGGTGTCCTGGTAGCGTTTAAAATTTAAAAAATACCAAATTTCAGGAGATAATATGCTTAAAAATCTGGTCCCCCACGGTAACAGCGCTGCGTTAATTATCGACAAACCTATCCTGGAACTTCTCAAGGTTGATATGAATACACCACTCGAAATCACCACAGATGGGGAAAATCTCATTATTTCGCCAGTTCATGACAAGGATAGAGAAAAGAGGTTTAGAGCGGCTTTAGAAAAAGTAAATAAAAAACACGGAAAAACACTGAAAAAGTTGGCAGAATGATGAGAAATATCCTTTTTCTGACCCTTGCCGAAGTTGTTGTTATACACACCAATCAGATAGAATTGTATGGAGGTTTGCCAGGGATAAGGGATATAAACCTTTTATCTTCAGCTATTGCAATGCCACACGCATCGTTTCATGGTGAATACTTACATAACGATATTTATGAAATGGCAGCAGCTTATGCATTTCACATCGGTAAAAATCATCCTTTTGTTGATGGTAACAAGCGTACCGCCCTGGTATCCACGCTGGTCTTTCTCGAACTTAATGGAATCAGCATTTCGGATCCTCAGGGGAAACTCTACGACGCCATGCTGGACCTTTCAACGGGAAAACTTAACAAAAGTGAATTCGCCAGCGTATTGAGAAAATTGAAAGACTGAATGGATGTAGATTATTTCGTTGGTCTCGTTTGGCTATCTGGAGTGAAACGAACACTTTTGGTCTGTCTATTACCCTTAATATTTAACTTGCCATATTAAATATTCAGGTTACTATATTTCCTATAAAAAAGGATAGGCGATAGCAGTATACAAAATTTCCCCTTTTCCTTTATTTCTTTACGTTCTCATCACCCTTTGTGGTAATCTTTACCTAACAGAAATGGAAACGATAAGAAAATATCCTGTCCATCCTGTCTATCCCTGTTAATAAAGTGTTCGCGGCTAAATTATAATGGACGTTAATTTAAAAAGTATTCGCTTCACCGGCACCCAGATGAACTACTACTTCCTCTGCAAAAAGAAGCTCTGGTATTTTTCCAGAAATATTGAGATGGAACAGACGAGTGACGCGGTCTACCTCGGCAAGCTGATCCATGAGACGTCATATGAACGGGAGAAGAAGGAGATTGATATTGACGACACGATTAAAATTGACTTTATTGGTAAGGACAGGGTCATTCACGAGGTGAAAAAATCTGACAAGGTGGAAGAACCGCATATCTGGCAGTTGAAGTATTACCTCTGGTATCTGAAACAAAAGGGGGCGGAGGGTATTACGGGCAAGATAAATTATCCAAAACTCAAAAAGACCCTGGACGTATTTTTAGAACAGGGTGATGACGAAAAGATTCAATCAATTTTGAAGGAAATTCAAGATATCGTGAATGCCGAATTGCCTCCACCACACCAAAAGACGAAGATGTGCAAGTGCTGTAGCTATGGGGATATTTGCTGGGTGTGAAAAGGGATGGAAAAGATAAAAAATAAAAAGAGTCCATTTAACAGGGATAAACAGGATAAACAAGATAAGGAGGTGCATAATGGCCATGATTCATGAAGAATTAACAGCAAAGATACTTGAGACATGTTTTGAAGTAAGCAATGAACTTGGCGCTGGGTTCTTAGAATCTGTATATGAAAAGGCGTTGCTTATTGCTCTAAAAGATAAGGGATTGAATACAAAATCTCAATTTCCACTTAATGTTAAATTTCGTGGGATAGTAGTTGGCGAGTATTTTGCTGATATATTGGTTGAGAATACTGTTATTTTGGAACTGAAAGCAGTTACGAAATTAGCGCCGGAGCATAAAGCACAAGTAATCAATTATCTTAAGGCAACGGGAGTTGAAGTTGGTTTGTTAATTAACTTTGGAAATCCCAAGCTCGAATACAGACGCTTGCATAAATAGAGAGAATAAACAGGATAGACAGAATGAACAGGATATTTAATCTTTTTATCGTGTAATTCTTGAATAACGTCTTTTTTATCCTGTCTATCCTGTACATCCCTGTTCATATCCATGAAACAGAATTATTATATCTTTAACAACGGCCGTCTGAAACGACAGGAAAATACCATCTTCTTCGAGAAGGAGGATGGTACCAGGTCTGTTATTCCCATCGAAAACACTGAAGCACTCTACGCCTTTGGTGAGATCGATTTCAATACCAAACTCTTTAATTACCTGGCACAGAAGGGCATACCTGTCCACGTCTTCAATTACTATGGTTATTATTCAGGCAGTTACTATCCAAGAGAATACTTAAACTCCGGGCAGCTCCTTGTGAAACAGGTAAACCATTATACAAGCCGTCAGAAGAGGATTGCACTGGCAAGGGCGTTTGTTGATGCGGCCAGTTTTAACATCCTGAAGAATCTGCGATATTACAGCAACAGAGGCAAAGGGTTGGATGAGTTTATCGGTACCATTGAAGGGTTTAGGGCACAGATAGAAAAAATTAATGTAGTAGAGGAGTTGATGGGGCTCGAAGGGAACATCCGGAATACCTATTACAAGGCATGGCCCACCATTATCGATCAGGAGATAGAATTTGAACGCAGGATCAAGCAGCCGCCGGATAATATGGTCAATGCCCTGATTTCCTACCTCAATTCTATGGTCTATACAACCTGTCTTGGTGAGATATATCATACACAGCTAAACCCGCTTATCTCGTATCTCCACGAGCCAGGGGAACGCCGGTATTCTCTGAGCCTGGACATGGCAGAGATATTTAAGCCCATCTTTAGTGACAGGACCATATTTACCCTGCTCAATCGCCAGCAGATTACTGAAAATGATTTCATGATGGAGGTGAATCTCTGTTACCTCAACGAAAAGGGCAGAAAGACCGTGATCAAGGAATATGACGAAAGGCTAAAGACCATTATTAGCCATAAAAAACTTGAAAGACAGGTCTCTTACCGGTATCTTATTCGATTAGAATGTTACAAATTGGTAAAACACCTGATTGACGAGCAGGAATATGAAGGGTTTAAGATATGGTGGTGACTTTAAACAGGGATTGACAGGATAAACAGGATCAATGGGGCGTTATCAAAAGAGAAAAAAATGAGAGAAATTTAATCGACAGAGATTTTGCAATAATTTAGCTTTTTGAAAAAATACCACTACTACCTTCCTCTTTTATTTACATTATCCTGTATATCTTGTATATCCCTGTTAATTTACGTGGGGAAAAATAATGTACGTTATTGCCGTATATGATGTGGATCAAAAAAGATGCGGGAAGATGCTGAAACTTTGCAGGAGTTATCTCCATCATATCCAGAATTCAGTATTTGAAGGTGAGATCACGGAGGCCCGGTTGGAAGAATTGAAGATCAGGGCGAAAAAAATAATGAACGAAGAGGATGAGGATTCACTTATCATCTTTAAATCAAGAAATGAAAAATGGCTGGATAAGGAAATTGTCGGGACAGAAAAAAGGCCAGTGGACAACGTACTTTGACTGCGGAATGGTATTGTAGGGACATGGTGTGCCGTGTCCCTGTAAAATGATCTTGATTACTTGGGTAAATTGGTATTCATTCGCGGCAAAAATATTCCAAATGAATTTGTCAACCCGTGACAAATAGGGCAATGTAACCCATGCCAGATTTAATCGACGGGTCTAGTATGAGGATTAACCTATTATGAAACAACAATTTGTATTCATCATGTCAACCTATCGGGTTTTTTACATGACTGAAGATCGACGAGAAAAGTGGTCGTTTTTGACCTCAAACAGGCCCGTAAACCCTTGTATTTACTGCATCGGTAAAACGTCTTTCATTGAACCTATAAGGAATTGAAACATTTTTAAGACGTCCTAAGATACGATCCCTTAACTCCTTTCATTGAACCTATAAGGAATTGAAACATGCAAAAAATTTTAGAAAAAATTCCACCACATGATCTTTCATTGAACCTATAAGGAATTGAAACACATCAGAGCCGGTTACAGCGGCAGAAGCAAAGATACCTTTCATTGAACCTATAAGGAATTGAAACGTCTCCCCTGACAATCAACGATATAGGCGAGATAGCTTTCATTGAACCTATAAGGAATTGAAACAACAAACTTAAAAAACCATGTGCTATTAGATCGTGCTTTCATTGAACCTATAAGGAATTGAAACATACAGACACCTACTGGGTGACCTTCACCCTGGGCATCTTTCATTGAACCTATAAGGAATTGAAACATGCGATTGTAAGTGCTTATCGTATTGTGCATGGGCTTTCATTGAACCTATAAGGAATTGAAACGCTCGTGACTTAAGGCTTTTCCATCAGAGTCGGGCTTTCATTGAACCTATAAGGAATTGAAACAGAAATATCTGTGTTCAGCCGGGTCAAAGCGAAAATCTTTCATTGAACCTATAAGGAATTGAAACTCCTATCAGGCCGATATTTTTGACAAGCGGCATAAACTTTCATTGAACCTATAAGGAATTGAAACTAGCTGTCTTAAGACCCTTCGTAAACTTCTCTGTACTTTCATTGAACCTATAAGGAATTGAAACATGTGCCAGACGTAGTACATTTATAACGATGCTTATCTTTCATTGAACCTATAAGGAATTGAAACATTGCTCCGTTCATAATAGCGCCACCTGCAATTCACCTTTCATTGAACCTATAAGGAATTGAAACTAAACACACGCTTACCATCAAGCGATCTTGCCTCCTTTCATTGAACCTATAAGGAATTGAAACTTTTTCTGGGCACCAAAAACGTGCTAAAATATCTACTTTCATTGAACCTATAAGGAATTGAAACGTATCTGCTGTATCTCCGCCACCAGCTTTGTTATTCTTTCATTGAACCTATAAGGAATTGAAACGAACAAAACACCTCAACCATTCCATTTGCACCTAAACTTTCATTGAACCTATAAGGAATTGAAACGAATGGTTAAGGCTGAGATTGTAATTAACATGCTAACTTTCATTGAACCTATAAGGAATTGAAACATACCTTCTACCCACACCCTGCTACCGAGCGGGATTACTTTCATTGAACCTATAAGGAATTGAAACATAACTGGTAGCCTGATCATTTACAAAAACTCCCCCTTTCATTGAACCTATAAGGAATTGAAACTTTTATCCCCGCCTCAATAGCTGACGGTGTTGTTAACTTTCATTGAACCTATAAGGAATTGAAACTATCTTCCGGATCGCCATCCTCACCCAGCACATTCTTTCATTGAACCTATAAGGAATTGAAACAATATTCATAACGTTTGATATAAAACCCGTTTTCGTCTTTCATTGAACCTATAAGGAATTGAAACGTGATTGGGGAAGAAATAAAAAGGGCGATAAGGGCTTTCATTGAACCTATAAGGAATTGAAACAGCGTTTCCGCGACCTGCTTCCAGGTTAAATTATACTTTCATTGAACCTATAAGGAATTGAAACATGATTTTCTCCGCAGGGGTCACACGCCCATGCGGACTTTCATTGAACCTATAAGGAATTGAAACTGATGCTAAAACACTCATGCCCACCGCAGAAAGGCTTTCATTGAACCTATAAGGAATTGAAACTTTGTCAGGACTCTCGTGAGCGACTATATTGCAGCCCTTTCATTGAACCTATAAGGAATTGAAACGTACAAACTTTTTTATAATCTCAACGTACGCATCCTTTCATTGAACCTATAAGGAATTGAAACCGTTTACTAATCTCTTTCTCTTTTTTTCCTTCATCTTTCATTGAACCTATAAGGAATTGAAACGGGCATCATCCCGGTATAAGGGGTAGTAATACCACCCCTTTCATTGAACCTATAAGGAATTGAAACTTGCGCTCGTCTTGGCCGCATACATATGCGCAGCACTTTCATTGAACCTATAAGGAATTGAAACGAGCCTACGGCACCATAGGCTCCGCATGGGCGTGTGCTTTCATTGAACCTATAAGGAATTGAAACCCTCGAAGGTGGTAAAGAAGGTGGTAAAGACCACCTTTCATTGAACCTATAAGGAATTGAAACGCTTACCCGACAACAACGTTGTTATATCATTAGTTCTTTCATTGAACCTATAAGGAATTGAAACTTACGGATGGAACCGTGATCTGGACAAAGATCGGCACTTTCATTGAACCTATAAGGAATTGAAACTGATTTCGGCTATAATTCCCCACCCAGGTGGGGAATCTTTCATTGAACCTATAAGGAATTGAAACCGGGAATAATCAAGGGGATTATTACATCACCGCTTCCTTTCATTGAACCTATAAGGAATTGAAACGTAAATAGAAATAGATTGATTAAAAACTCCCCCGTCCTTTCATTGAACCTATAAGGAATTGAAACTTTTTATGCGGTGTTCGAGGTATTTTGTGTCATATTCTTTCATTGAACCTATAAGGAATTGAAACAATTAATATTAAGTCTTTGTGAATTCATTAATTACTTTCATTGAACCTATAAGGAATTGAAACCATAAATTTTATATGTGGATGAGGGGGGGTTGTTGTTCTTTCATTGAACCTATAAGGAATTGAAACGTGATTTTCTCCGCAGGGGTCACACGCCCATGCGGACTTTCATTGAACCTATAAGGAATTGAAACGGACGTGTCCGGGATATGCGCGGTGATGGTTTGATCTTTCATTGAACCTATAAGGAATTGAAACGTGGATGTAGAACGAGTAGTTGTGACCAAAGAAGGCCTTTCATTGAACCTATAAGGAATTGAAACAATTTCCACGTCCTTTGGTGCGTCTTCATCATTCGGGCTTTCATTGAACCTATAAGGAATTGAAACGAAGAAAATCCTTAAAGCAAGAAGCCCCGGTCGTTACTTTCATTGAACCTATAAGGAATTGAAACCGCTTCGAGCGCGGACGGTATTGTTAACAAACAATCCTTTCATTGAACCTATAAGGAATTGAAACCTTACAAAGTATATCGTTTTACACATTAGTTTATATCTTTCATTGAACCTATAAGGAATTGAAACGTGTCTTATGATTTAGCACTTTAATGCGGCTTTTATCTTTCATTGAACCTATAAGGAATTGAAACGTTGATATTAAAAAGAGCAATCCGCGCCCTGTCTTGCTTTCATTGAACCTATAAGGAATTGAAACTATTTAGTATGCTATATAACACAATTACACATTTCCTTTCATTGAACCTATAAGGAATTGAAACTCAACACACACGATTCGGACGCGCCTAATGACTTTCTTTCATTGAACCTATAAGGAATTGAAACAACTTTCGCGGAACTCTGCTTCGGTTCCGTAAAGTGCTTTCATTGAACCTATAAGGAATTGAAACTTGGCGCGGAGTACCGCAAAGGCTTGATCTTTGCGCGCTTTCATTGAACCTATAAGGAATTGAAACTGATTGATGTTAGGGGTTAGTTGTGTTGTGCTAACCTTTCATTGAACCTATAAGGAATTGAAACCATTACATATCTCTCGCAAGGATTGTATCGAGGATGCCTTTCATTGAACCTATAAGGAATTGAAACCGGTAACCTGGCGCGGTGATAGGCGCTCTTTTCTTCTTTCATTGAACCTATAAGGAATTGAAACTACCTACATAGGTGAGGACTGCGGGGGTGAGGTTGACTTTCATTGAACCTATAAGGAATTGAAACTGGTGTATTTTTTAGAAATAGCCAACCCAAAAGACTTTCATTGAACCTATAAGGAATTGAAACCAGTGCAAGATACTACAGAAGTGGAAATCAAACATCTTTCATTGAACCTATAAGGAATTGAAACTGGAAAAATTAATTATGTCTGCCATCGCTGTCGCCTTTCATTGAACCTATAAGGAATTGAAACCAGCATGGGCGTGTGACCCCTGCGGAGAAAATCACCTTTCATTGAACCTATAAGGAATTGAAACTCATTTTCCTACCCCCTTTCATTTATTTTCTTTCACTTTCATTGAACCTATAAGGAATTGAAACCATTTCTCCCTTTTTACTAAAAACCTTCCGTTTTTACTTTCATTGAACCTATAAGGAATTGAAACCGTATTCAGTTTCTTTGTCTGCGACAGCGATGGCCTTTCATTGAACCTATAAGGAATTGAAACGGGTGGGAAATTATTGATTAGTAGTAACACAATAACTTTCATTGAACCTATAAGGAATTGAAACGAGTAGATCAGGAAATTCTATTTCCTGATCATCCACTTTCATTGAACCTATAAGGAATTGAAACGGTGCCTCTTGGTGCACTGCGATGAGTCATTCTTCTTTCATTGAACCTATAAGGAATTGAAACTTAGGGATGAATTGATTGTTGCTGAAAAGCAACCATCTTTCATTGAACCTATAAGGAATTGAAACGTTTGATGGTTGTTGAGAGATTTGATAGTGAAAAATCTTTCATTGAACCTATAAGGAATTGAAACTAAAATCATAAGAGACAACCCTAATGGGGAGTATAGCCTTTCATTGAACCTATAAGGAATTGAAACAGAACCAGGCGCATGAGGAACGGGTAACGAAAGTTGCTTTCATTGAACCTATAAGGAATTGAAACTGTCACCCGTGTCAGCAGGTTTAAATACTTATATCCTTTCATTGAACCTATAAGGAATTGAAACGAATTGCAAGGTATGATTAATGATTTACCTTGCAGTCTTTCATTGAACCTATAAGGAATTGAAACAGGAGCACCGCGAAGCGCTCATTATATTCATCGATCTTTCATTGAACCTATAAGGAATTGAAACTAGGTTCAATGAAAGGAGTAGAAGAAATGAAAATAACTTTCATTGAACCTATAAGGAATTGAAACGAGACATCGACTTCGCGGGATTCTCGCCTATAACCTCTTTCATTGAACCTATAAGGAATTGAAACACATCAGTCTAACTACACGCGTGTCATCTCACATGCTTTCATTGAACCTATAAGGAATTGAAACTGAAAGAGGTTATAAACGCATTCCTGTCTGATTCTCCTTTCATTGAACCTATAAGGAATTGAAACCGAAGATGTATGACAGACTGTATCGTATGATAACCCCTTTCATTGAACCTATAAGGAATTGAAACGAAGATCATCGAAAAGGTAGGCGAAGACATCCCCGCTTTCATTGAACCTATAAGGAATTGAAACATCTTCTCCGTCAAATTTTTCCCACTTAATGAAAAACTTTCATTGAACCTATAAGGAATTGAAACGGTTGAGTACAGCCTTGCCCATGTAATACCTCGGCCTTTCATTGAACCTATAAGGAATTGAAACTAGGAGCTGCGAACACCACTTGGGCTTATTTTATTTCTTTCATTGAACCTATAAGGAATTGAAACACACAGCATTTTTTGCAGCATATGCAGACACAAAACTTTCATTGAACCTATAAGGAATTGAAACGGTTATAAAACAGCTTAAAAACCCGACAATAATATTCTTTCATTGAACCTATAAGGAATTGAAACAAAGACATAGATGCCGTCATTGTGATGGAATAATTCCTTTCATTGAACCTATAAGGAATTGAAACCCTTTTCCCGACTCGTAGTCGGTTTCTGTGTGGGAGCTTTCATTGAACCTATAAGGAATTGAAACAAACAAACTACAGCTTATCGATGAATGCTTACCAACTTTCATTGAACCTATAAGGAATTGAAACGAGTTGGTGACCTTGATGAAGCATTTATAACATAGCGCCTTTCATTGAACCTATAAGGAATTGAAACTAAAACCAGTCTTTGTAAAGTATGTACTTTTAAGCGCTTTCATTGAACCTATAAGGAATTGAAACCAAGATAAGCAGAAAGAGAGCCCGGCAAAACCGTTCCCTTTCATTGAACCTATAAGGAATTGAAACGGTTTTTCGTATTATAATATCGCTCCAGGTCCGGCTTTCATTGAACCTATAAGGAATTGAAACGGTGAAGTTACCCTTTCGGCTGCTGATATTGCCGACTTTCATTGAACCTATAAGGAATTGAAACGACCTTGCAGTTTGAAAATTTCAGCCAACTCTCTGCTTTCATTGAACCTATAAGGAATTGAAACGAATCCCTTCTGTGCAAGCTCAATATAGGCATTGATCTTTCATTGAACCTATAAGGAATTGAAACAAGATTTTAAGTATAAAGATTGGTCGCGTAAGGTCTTTCATTGAACCTATAAGGAATTGAAACAGAAGCACTCCAAGCAAAAAATTGCTCCTACAATCCTTTCATTGAACCTATAAGGAATTGAAACGCAGTTCAAGGGTAGTAATGAAAATACGGATTTGCCCTTTCATTGAACCTATAAGGAATTGAAACTAGAGTTCAATGCGATTACCCTTGTACTTTGTCTTCTTTCATTGAACCTATAAGGAATTGAAACTGGGGAAAGCGAACAAAAGGTATATCAATTCAATGACTTTCATTGAACCTATAAGGAATTGAAACATTCATCAAGCGGAATCAACAAACTCAGGTTTGACGCTTTCATTGAACCTATAAGGAATTGAAACCACAATGAGGCGTTGGCGAAGCAGCAAATGCAGAATCTTTCATTGAACCTATAAGGAATTGAAACTGTCACGCGCTGCGCCGCCTGCCTTGATGTCTGCCCTTTCATTGAACCTATAAGGAATTGAAACACAACATCAACAGAATCCTGGGTAAGTTTGGCGTGGCTTTCATTGAACCTATAAGGAATTGAAACTAATGATTCAGGGAATGAATATTACAAGGTCTTTCCTTTCATTGAACCTATAAGGAATTGAAACAACAACATATGAAACAACTGATACAATGACCTTTTCCTTTCATTGAACCTATAAGGAATTGAAACGAGTTTCACCCAAAATCGCTTTGGGTATTATCTCCTTTCATTGAACCTATAAGGAATTGAAACAATCTAGGACTGCAAAAAAGCTAACAGTTGCGTTAGGCTTTCATTGAACCTATAAGGAATTGAAACCGGTAGAAATGCGTGCCCGGGCAATGGCACACGCCCTTTCATTGAACCTATAAGGAATTGAAACCCCAGAGGGCTGCCTATGCTGCATCAGGTGTGAGGCCTTTCATTGAACCTATAAGGAATTGAAACAAGAGACTGCTTATGCTCCAAGCAATGCTCCAAGCCTTTCATTGAACCTATAAGGAATTGAAACCAATGTAGCAATCTCTCATTTCGAACGTATGCATCTCTTTCATTGAACCTATAAGGAATTGAAACATAGACCAGCATCAATGGATGTTGACCACATTACCGCTTTCATTGAACCTATAAGGAATTGAAACGAGAGATCGCCAAACTCTTCCATACTTTTTTTCAACCTTTCATTGAACCTATAAGGAATTGAAACGTACGACCACTGCAGCAAGCTACGGCACGGCAACGCTTTCATTGAACCTATAAGGAATTGAAACAGGATATCTCAAGTGCTACACCAGACACCCTTCATCTTTCATTGAACCTATAAGGAATTGAAACGACCACGGCTGACTATTTTTTTTAGACTCATAAACACTTTCATTGAACCTATAAGGAATTGAAACTCCGAAGAAACGAAAAGCGAGGGTATAAATTTAGTGCTTTCATTGAACCTATAAGGAATTGAAACGGCGGAGCGAGTCGGACGTCTCCGACTAACGTTTCCTTTCATTGAACCTATAAGGAATTGAAACGAAATCGTAGATTTCGGGGTAGATGAAAACGAGTTCTTTCATTGAACCTATAAGGAATTGAAACTGTCTCTCAAATCCTGCGTATGTTTTGCAAGAGCTTTCTTTCATTGAACCTATAAGGAATTGAAACATACCCAATTGCACGGACTACATTAACTGTGTTTGTACTTTCATTGAACCTATAAGGAATTGAAACATGGTTTTCGCCACACGGATCACACGCCCATGCTGACTTTCATTGAACCTATAAGGAATTGAAACGACTTTCGCGGAACTCTGCTTCAGTTCCGTAAAGTCTTTCATTGAACCTATAAGGAATTGAAACTCCAGTAGCACGCGGATGTATCTGGACGGCGACGCCTTTCATTGAACCTATAAGGAATTGAAACAACGCAGGGTGACACTGAATCCAGTCACACCCCAACCTTTCATTGAACCTATAAGGAATTGAAACGGGAATTTGCGGAAAGAGAAATATGTCCAAGTTGCCTTTCATTGAACCTATAAGGAATTGAAACACAATTTTAAATAGTTATCTCTCAATGACATGTACTTTCATTGAACCTATAAGGAATTGAAACACAATTTTAAATAGTTATCTCTCAATGACATGTACTTTCATTGAACCTATAAGGAATTGAAACCCCACATCTTCCGCCCTGCATTCCCCAATACCTTCCTTTCATTGAACCTATAAGGAATTGAAACGTGTTTATGCGGGTTTGCTGGGATTTTGTGACAGACTTTCATTGAACCTATAAGGAATTGAAACGCCTGCTGACTGTTTAAGAGTAGTAGAGCTTTACAACTCCTTTCATTGAACCTATAAGGAATTGAAACAAGTCAGGCACCGGTAAGGCTTCCACGAGCGTCGCCTTTCATTGAACCTATAAGGAATTGAAACTTGATAATGCCTCATCGGTATATTAGGTGTTTAGCGCCTAATGGCCGGTTCCGTGGATTTCAGTCCCATGTCATCGACTTTTTCGGTAATCTCTTGAATTAATGTTTGAATCATTTCTTCCTTTTCAATCTTTGGCGCAGGTAGCGCCATACTTTACCCCAGTTCAGGAAGACGTGCAGGGCTGCAAGGATTAACGTGACATATGCAAAATAGCGGTGTGGGACAAACCGACGGAGTTCAAGTCGTGACTGCACATAACCCGCAATTCCTGTGATGGAAATGGAGAATATGAGCAAGATACTGATTATATAATTTATATCTTCTCGCTTCATTCCATGCACGGCTGCATAGCAATCAAAATGGATTGAAACCACAAAGGCACAAAGCGTACGAAGAAAAAATTGAGACTACTTTGTGTACCTCGTACCTTTGTGGTTCATAAAAACTAACGCAGGAAGTGGTTTTTGCAGAGCGGACATTCACCAGCCATAATAACTCACAAAAGAGCATGAAAATATATCACCCTCCCTTAATTCCTCCCATCAAGGAAGGGAAAGTTCCCTCACCCCTTGTGGGAGAAGGTCTGGGTGTGGGGTATTTTCGTGCCAAATCTCAAAGAGATAAAGGGCGCCTGCTGAGGGAGTTGTGCGGAGGGGTTGGTTATATAATTTGCCCGTTATTCCCTGTGCTGAAAATAGCAACTTGGATAACTGAGACAAAGCAAGTGGCTTGCCGGAATAATTGCGGACCGAACGTCACTTTACAATGGCTTCCTCAAGGGATATTCCCTGATATACCGGATTCGGTAATTTTATTATCTTTGAATCAGGATAGTTCTTATATTGCGGAGGCTTCTTTGACCTACCACGAAACAAATCTCTTATGACGCTAAGCCATGTCAAAGAAGTATCGTGGTGGAAACGTTCACCAATGTTTGATTCTTTCTCCACATCTTTACTATGGGCCAACGGTACATAAAAATTTGCTAAAAGCGCAAAACTGGTTATTGCAATAAAGAGCGTCCTTATGTTTAAATGAATTTGCTTATAACTTTTAGGAGATTTATGATAATAATGATATATTGTAATCCTCTATCATAGAACCGCTAATGGAATTTCAAACGAAAATTTCCTTCCCCTTAATCCCCCTCAGTGAGGGGGACAAACAACTGTCCCCCGCTGGCGGGGGTGGAGGGGGTGGACTGCCACTGCGGAAATAGATATTTTCAGTAGTCGAAGACCTGGAACGTTTTAATCGCTTAATGCAGAAAGGGGACTGTCATGTCAAAAAACCAATTTGGACTCATTGGACTGGCCGTTATGGGGCAAAACCTGGTCTTGAACGCCGCAGACCATGGTTTTCGTGTCTCGGTTTTTAATCGTACAGCAGAAAAAACCGATGAATTTATGGCGGGTGAGGCAAGAGGCAAGAGTATCACCGCTACTTACACGAAGGAAGAGTTCGTCGATAGCCTGGAGCGTCCACGTACCGTTCAGATTATGGTCAAGGCCGGTGGGCCGGTGGATGACGTTATCAACCAGCTAAAACCGTTGTTGGATGCGGGCGATATCATCATTGATGGTGGCAACTCCTTTTTTCCCGACACCGAGCGGCGGGCAAGAGAGTTGGAATCAATAAATCTGCGCTTTATCGGCATGGGCGTTTCCGGGGGGGAGGAAGGCGCCCGTTATGGTCCCAGCCTGATGCCGGGCGGCACCAAAGAGGCATATACCATTATCGAACCGCTGGTAACGGCCATTGCTGCAAAAGCACCGTCAGACGGTGCACCATGCGTGACATTCATTGGTCCTGGTGGTGCTGGTCATTACGTTAAGATGGTACATAATGGGATTGAGTACGGCGATATGCAGCTCATCTCCGAGAGTTATGCAGTGCTCAAAGCTGCCATTGATCCTTCACCAAAGGAATTTCACCAGATTTTTAGTGACTGGAACGCAGGAGAACTTTCCTCTTTTCTTATTGAAATTACCGCCGACATTTTTTGCAAAATGGATGATAAAACCGGAAAACCACTGGTTGATTTGGTCCTGGATAAAGCCGGGCAGAAGGGCACCGGCAAGTGGACAAGTCAAAACGCCCTCGATATTGGCGCTGCTATTCCCACCATCACAGCTGCGGTAGACGGACGCATTCTTTCCTCAATGAAAGAAGAACGAGTGACAGCCTCTAAAATACTCTTTGGTCCGAAGAATACTTATAGCGGTGACCGGCAAAAAATCATCGATGCGGTAAGGGCTGCACTGTATGCATCAAAAATCTGCTCCTATGCGCAGGGTATGGCCCTGCTCAAAAAAGCCTCGTCAGAGTATGGCTATGGCCTGAATTTGCCTGAAATTGCCCGTATTTGGCGTGCCGGATGCATTATCCGTGCCAGGTTATTGGATGATATTATGCATGCCTACCGTCGCAATCCGACCTTGCCAAATTTGCTGATGGATGATGAATTCAAACAGGCTATCCAGAGTCGGCAAGATGCCTGGCGTTTTGCTGTTAAAACTGCTATTGAGTTGGGAATCCCGGTGCCTGCCATGAGCGCCTCGCTTGCCTACTTTGACGCATACCGTTCGGAACGTCTTCCGGCCAATCTTATCCAGGCCCAACGTGACTATTTCGGGGCACACACCTTTGAAAGGATTGACCAGCCCGGTGTATTCCACGCGAATTGGAAGGTGAAATAAATTGTGAGGTAACAATTATCCCCCCTTATATCCTTCTACCAGGTTACTGTTGGACAATTTTGCTGGACAAAATGAAAAGTGAGTGGCCACTATTATTCTGATGTTTCGGCGTGTCCTCACGCCGAAGCCCACTATCGATGACTTTCGGTTCGTTTCGGCGCTGAGGATTAATTCTTGTTTCGGTGAGAGGACTCACCGAAACATCCAACCATATCAAGTAATTCAAAGGATTGTTAATCTGATAATGGTTGATTTCCCCAGCCAAAATTTGTCCAACTGTAAGCCCACCAGAGGGGAACGCTTATTAATAATGATGGATTTTAGACCAATTTTTGTTTTAGTTTATCTTTCCATAGTTCTTTTGCCAGGAGAAGTGTGCCTAATGATAGTTTTCTAATTTCAGTAAGCTTGTTTTCAAGTTCTTCAAACCTGTCCTCATTGGTTTTATTTGTATACATTTTCTTATTATCTCCTTTTTACCTGGCTATAGCTCTCCAATATCCTCGTTCCAAAGCTCTGGATTCTTTTGGATAAAATCTTTCATTAACTGCTTGCATTCATCGAGGTTTAGATCAACGATCTTTACCCTATGTGATTCCATAAATGCTTTTGCGCCGGCAAAGGTCTTTGATTCTCCTACAATCACCTTCTTAATTCCAAACTGAACGACTGCACCGGCGCAAAGATAGCAGGGCATCAAGGTGGAATAAAGGACTGTTTCACGGTATCTGCCAATCCTCCCGGCATTATACAGACAATTAATTTCAGCGTGCATGATGGGATTGTTTTCCTGCACACGTTTATTATGCCCCCTTCCAATAATCTTTCCGTCCTTCACGAGAACAGAGCCAATAGGAATTCCACCCTCACACAGTCCGGATTTTGCCTCATCGATTGCAGCCTTCATAAAGATGTCCATGAATTTACCCTCCGGTCAAATATTATCACAAAAGCAGATTTTAGAAGCTATTCTAATAGGTAAAATGTTTTTTATTATTTTTTCTTTCAGGTGAGTTAAAACTTGGATCAAAGATACTCCCGTAAATAAAGCAATCAATCCTTCCTTTACAAAAGATAATGCCGAGGTTCTATTCTCTTGATACTCGTATTTTCTCCCCTCCGTTTTCTTAAAAAGCTCTACTCCTTTGAACGCATTTACGGGAAGCTGAATGAGATAATCTGCTCCCTTTTGCACTATTCCCAGCATAAGCCATAAACATTTATAACCCCTGTCAAGGATTACCAGATCGCCATGCCTTACCTTCCCTAAATGGTAAAACGCAAGATGATTCTCACTGGCATTTGCAGGATTAATACTACTATCCAGTACCACCTTATTGACCACATCAAACAGCGCTGATACTATCCCCAGCGGTTTTGCATCCGGCTGTTTGTTTGCCCTCCCAAATGCCTCTACCACCTCCGTGTTATTCGGAAGCTCCAGACGGCTTCCATCTACTGCTAATATCCTCCTTATCCCTGTTTTTGATGTCCAAGGTGCCGTATGATAAAAACTCTCCACCAATACATCGTTCAGTGATACAAATACCTCCGGACATAATTTCTTACGTGCATGCGTAAAAATGCATTCGCCGTTATTTCCTTGCCCCTTTCCACGAATGCAAAAAACGTATCTAATTCCCTTTATAATGAGCTTTTTCCTCGCTGTAAAATAAATAAGACAAGGTTCGTAAAATTCAGTTTCCTGTTACGAATAAAGTCGTTTTTGCTTTTTTTGTGCTGTTCAACGAATTCGAGAGAACATAATTTGTTTTTCATGGCTTCTATTACTGCTTTGGCATGGTTTTGGCAAAAGCGATCTCGATACCAAATCCATTCATGTTTACTATTTTTCTTACTATTTTCTTCACCTTTTTTCTCCTATGACAAAGTTATGGTCTATGGTATAATTTGCCTGATTTTACCATATTTTATCGGCCTTTTCACCGATATTTATTACTTCTTCCCCTTAATTCAATGACATTGCCTCGCGAAGGAGAAGGGTGGTTAATTTTGTAACCGGGCTATATTCCAAGCTCAAATGGAATATACGGTATAGTATTTTGAATACAGGAAGCCAGTCTTTCCGTCTGAAGACGAAAGCACTTTTGGAATGTGGTATTTTCCTCGGTTTCTTGCCGGATAAACTCACGATTGAGCATGCCTTCGTATTCCACGAAATACCGCTTCAATGCCTCACGCCTGAGATATACTCCTTCATTGGGATTTGAGTAAAAGTCCTCTTGTCCGAAAACCCTGTTATTCATGAGATTCAGGGTCAGCCGGTCGGCCACCGGCGCCCGGAATTTTTCCATGAGGTCAGAGGCAAGGGATGCCCTTCCATAGTCAATACTATGATAATAAGCAAGGTATGGATCGAAACCCAATCCATAGAGGAGCGATGATAGTTCACTTTAGCCGCAACAATTGCCCCTATTAACCAGAGCCCCGTTCGGTCACAATTTGACAGGCTGTCCGAGAATGCCGTCCTTTTTTTCTTAGTATTTAGCCAGGAAAAGAGGGTAAATCGGTTGCGATTATGAAGTTCAATGATATAATAAAACTAAATGAAATCTACACAGCAAAACCACGCCAAGCAGTTAAAACTTTTCTTTGAGTCACCCATATTACCGAACAATCCATCCATTGCGATAATTACCTTACCAGAGAATATAAAACAGAGGAGAATCACTCACATGGCTAAATTTAAGCCCTTCCATGAATTTCAGAGACCCCTGATAGGATTTACTCCGGAATCGTTTTTGGACTACATAGAAACGGTACTACCGAAAGACCATCTGTGCCGATTAGTGAAAGAGGTCGTATTTTCATTAGATACTGAAGCAATAGAGGCCAAATATTCTTTTTTGGGTCAGCGAACGTATCATCCGAAGTTGCTCTTGAGTGTGCTTTTTTACGGGTATGCAACCGGGGTACGCAGTAGCAGGAAGTTGGCAGAGAGGTGTCTGAGTGGCCATATATTTATCTATCTGATGCAGAGCTATACACCGGATCATCGAACGATCAGTGATTTTCGGAAGAATAATCTCAAAGAGATAGAGAGGTATTTTGTTGATATCGTAAGGATATTCAGTACATTAGGCTATACCCAGATAGGGAAGATATACCTGGATGGAACAAAGATAAAAGGCAATGCCTCAGCAAAGCGGACAAAAGATAAAGCAGGGTTTGAGAAATGGTTGTCAGAAATAACCGGAGAGATAGCCAGCATATTGAAGGAGGCGGAGAACATTGACAATCAGGAAGACGACCGCTGCAAAATAGATCCAGGGCAAGAGGTATTGCAAAAGAGGCTTTCAGACCGCACCCACCTGAAGAGTAAGATCGAAGAGGCACTAGAGATTATGAAGGAAGAGAACCGGGAGAAGATCAATCTCACCGACACGGACGCCAATCACATGAAATCAGGAGGGAGCAAAGACATTCGTCCTGGATACAATTGTCAGGCAGCAGTAACCGAATCAGGGATTATCGTAGCAGGGGAAGCAGTAACAGAGGCGAATGACCGGAACCAGTTGAAACCGGTGATAGAGCAGACAGAGTTAAACACGCAGGAAAAAGTTAAAGAAGTAGCGGCAGATTGTGGATACGGGAGCTATGCAAATTATGAGTATTTAGAGCAAAGAGAAATAGATGGATATGTACCTGACAGTAATTTTCAGCAATACAAGTCAGGAGAATACGAAAAAGAGGAGAACCGGTATCACTACAGTAATTTTAAATATGATTCGGCAAGTGATAATTATGTATGTCCGGTTTTACAAAAGATGAGAGAGAAGCTGGTGTCTGATCATGGGAAACGAAAATATTTTATGCGTCAATATATCATTGAACCAATCTTTGGGCATTTGAAATTTAATGTAGGATATCGAAACTTTCTCTTACGCGGTCTGGAAAAAGTACGCGCAGAGTTTAACCTGATGTGTATTGGTTGGAATTTAAAAAAGATGCTGAAACTGGGAATAAAACCCGCAACGGTATAAGATGATGTAAGGAAAACAATCTCTCATTGGGCAGTTTCGTGTACTTTTTCATACGAATATACAAAAGTATGCTTTGAATGGAAAAATTTTAACCTTTTCCTGGTTTGTTTATAGATCGCATTTAATTTACACGCAATTTACTGTGTCTTTTCTTCTTATTTATTGACCACATTCTCGGACAACCTGTTTTTATATGATCCCTTGAATTTGCTGGCTTAGCGGTTTGCCTACCCCTCGAATTGCGAAGGTCAGGGCTGCCAGTAGAGCGCAGGTCTGCGACCCGGATATTTATAACAAACTCCTGTATCGTATCAACTCCGACCCCTATAGCCTTACGCAGGAAGACGTCATATCCGCCGATGGGATATCCCTTGCCGATAAGAACAAGGCCATCGAAGAACTCCAGCGCAACCAGGAGATCACGAACCGCCCCAACTACAAGGCCGCCCGTGAACTCTTCGACATCGATTTCAAACAGCAATTCGGCGGGGTATTGGAAGAGGAAGAAAAGGCGACATGGCTCCGGGTATTCCATTCTTATATCATTGATAAAAAATGGAACCGCTGGACGCTGCCGAGAAGATCAGGAAGGATTATCAGGCACAAAATGTGGATGGCGGAATGCGGATATAGAAAATCCGAAATCCCAAATCTGAAATCGTAAATCCGGAATCGATCCCACAGATAGTATCTTTGACGTATTTAGGAAGATCCCGTCAGCTACCGCCTTCGCAGCCACACAGTCGATTGGAGGTCTTGCACAGATCGTTGGAGACATCGCAGGGTCGGAAACAATCAAGCAGTACGGCAAAGACGTCTTCCAGGGATCAGGCATCGAGCTCGAAAGACTACATGAAGGAATCCCGCCTGGCTCGTTCAAAGAAAACATACTTGGGGCAGGAATATCGATCGGGCAAAACATCCCGGCATTATTCATCCATTTACCAGAGGCATAACACAACAGGCAAAAGAAGCACAAGCAACCCAGGAAGCAAGCCAGTCAGGCCGCAAGGAAATCCTGGGACAAAGGAACTATGAAGGTATAAGGAAGCAGATTGCAGAGTTGTATGATTACGCAGTAAGTAAGTTGTCGAACAAAAAACGTGCGGTAGATTATGGGGTGATAGATCACATTGAAGCAGATCGGATTAAAAAGGCAACTGGGCTAGATGTTGATGGATATAAACGTGTAATCGACAACTACGCCATCAGGCATATTTTTAAAAGACATGGCGATCCTAAAACAGAAGAGGCAAAACAACAGATAGCGATTACCAAAGAGGATATCGAATTAATACCATGGATTATTGATACGGCAGATACTATTGGTAAAGGCGAAACCGAAAAGGACGTGGAAACGATTGCGTATCAGAAAAAGGTAAATGAAACAATCTATGTTTACGAGGAAATGAGAACGGGAAAGGGTAAATTAGTACCAACCACAATGTATAAAAAAAGAGTCGCGACGAATGATATGCTTCCCGCTGGGCCCTTGGGGGAGACCTCTTCTGACACGTCCGAGACGCTCCGTAACCCTTCTAAAAATATTATACAACCGTCCTCTGAATCTGTCAAGCCTGTGGTGAGCCAGGTCGAACCGCCCGACATCCAACTCATGCCCTCCCTGAATGGCCTCGTCGACACCGGCAAGCTGTCCATTGAAGACGCCTTAGAGATTGACGGCGTGGCACGGCAAAATAACTGGTCGGACGACACCGTTAAACAATTCCACAAAAGCGCCGTGGAGGGGCTGGGTATACAGAACAAAGAGACGCAAGGCCTTGCGTCTCTGCTGGTCACTGCCAAAATCAAAGAGGCTGTCTATAAACAGAACGCAGAAAAGTATAAGCAGGAACTTGTCGAGGCGGAATCACAGATCGAACGCATATCCAAACTCCTGAAGATCGAAGGCGGCGTCCCTGATAAATACGAAGCGTTGAATCCTCCTGAATAGGTATCTCCATCTGCTCACGGGCGTACCACGGATGCCAGGAACTGCCCAGACTTCCATCCGGGTTGTATTTATGCAGGAGATAGCCTTCGTCGGTTATGACATCGGCACAAAAACGGAAGAAATTGCGCGGCATGTCTATGTATCCCGCCCGAATGAGGGCATACACCCCGCGTGCCGCGTCACGAGGCCAGATGTAGCTGTAGGTATCGCGTCCAAATTGCAAGAGGTCTGAGTCATTGGCGGCGATGATGCCACCGTGATTATCGGTCAGCGTGCGGAGAATCAAGAGGCTGCGTTGGTAGAGTTCGACCACCTTATGCGGCAGATCAGCAAAATCTGGAAGGCTTTTGGTTACCCACAACCGCCAGTAATTATTTGTGCGGTCGATCAGCTCAGCCGGCGTTTTCTCCAGAGCGATGGCATTGAGGACTTTTACCTCTCTGTATTTCGTCCCGGCCGCGATCCAGTAATAGCAGGTAGTCCTGTCATTGGCAGGCAACACCATCCTGATAGCGATGGTAGAGTCTACCGAGCCCTGAGCAATCGGGTTCATGCCGAGATGTCCGTCTTCCGCGTCCCGCCATGTACCCTCCGCTCCTTTGTATTCCTTGATTCCAACGGCCCACTCTTCTACCCCGGCTTCAGCACCGTTCCGGGCATTAATCAGGAAGTAGCGATAATCTTTGTAATGAAGAATCGCTTGCAATCGGGGTTCATAGAGCGCTGTATCGGTAACATTGTTCTCGTAAAGATAAAAATCTTGATGGAAAAACAGGCTGATCTCCCGTGAACTGACATCTCCTTTTTAAAAAGCTAATTTTAGAAAATATTTAAACCTATTTTGTTAGTTTCTCCTGTTCCTTTTTGCAAATTGGGCAAACTAAGAAATCAACACCACATTTATCACAATGTTCAACGAGCCATTCTTTTGATGTTTTTTTACAATCGGGGCACTGCATCTCCCACTTTGCCAATGTCTTCCCCTTGATAGGTCTTACACGTACTTCTTTGCATTTGGGGCATTTCCCTTCCATAGTTGCTGCTTTTAACTCGGCTGAAGTGCTCCGACAAATTACGCATGCCAAGACGTCTTTGCCGCACTTATCACAATGATGAACTGCAACCTCTCCTATCTCGTTCTTGCAATCTGGACAAACCATGGGCATTGCAGCGAGTGTCTTTCCCTTCACTGGACTTAAACGTACTTGTTTGCACGTGGGACACATGGGCGGTTCAACAGTTTTATGTTCGGGTGCAAGAGCCTTTTCACTATGTTTGTGTGTTTCTTCCTCTGCATAAACAAAATTTCCTCCAAGTATCATTACACTAACAGATATAACCGCAAAAGAAACTATTCCCACAAATTTCTTATTCAACATACTCCAATTCTCCTTTCGTTACGAAAAATTTAAATGTAAGAACAACAAGATTGTTTGAAAGCTATACTATTCTAAAGCTATTTGAAATTTAAGAATATTTTTATGACCTTTCCCTTTTAAAACATTTAACTAGCTCCATGATGACAAAAATAAGAGAAGAAAATCCAAAGACTATAATCCAGTCCTTTAATCCTAATGGTGTTACCTTAAAGATATCTTCAAAGAAAGGAATATAAACGATGGCGACCTGCATGGTCAATGAAAGTCCAATTGCCAACAGAAGTTTTTTATTGGTAAAAATACCGATTTTAAATAATGAAAGCTTTGCATTTCTGCAGTTCAAAGAGTGAAATAATTGGGAGATGACCATTACACAGAAAGCAACCGTCCTTGCCCGTTCTTTGTCACCAAGTAGCTCACCGCCGAACGCACACGGTATCATTTCGTTAGTAAACCAATAATATAGATAACCAGGTTTCGCGCTACTTGTGTAATACAAAATATATAAATAAGCCAATAAGGTACCGGTGGCAATGATAAAACCCTGGAATAGTATCAGTATGCCAAGATTTCTATCTATAATTTGTTCAGCAGACCTTCTTGCCGGCCTTTTCATGATATCAGGGTCTACTGAGTCGACACCTAGGGCCAATGCCGGTAATCCGTCCGTTGCGATATTAATCCATAATATCTGTATAGGGAATAAAGGTAAAGGAAGATTGAATATCGAGGCAAATAGCATCGTAAAAATCTCTCCTGCATTACATGAAAGCAGGTAGTGGATTGATTTCTTTATATTATCATAAATTCCCCTTCCTTCTTCGACAGCGGCTTCGATGGAAGCAAAATTGTCATCTGTTATAATCATATCAGAGGCCTCTTTTGTGACATCCGTACCCGTTATACCCATCGATACACCGATACTTGCTTCCTTTACGGCAGGTGCATCGTTTACACCGTCACCGGTCATGGCTACAACCTCGCCCTGTTTCTTCCATGCCTTCACTATCCTGAGCTTGTGCTCGGCAGAAACACGTGCATATACGGCTATCCTTGATACCTCCTTTTCCAAAATTTCATCAGGGAGTGAGTCCAGTTCCACCCCATCGATAGCCTTTACGTTGTTGCCGAGAAATCCCAGTTCCTCCCCAATCGCCCTGGCCGTATTCTTATGGTCTCCTGTGATCATAACAGTCTTTATGCCTGCCTTATGACAGATCGCAACGGCGTCTTTGACTTCGGGTCTGGGTGGGTCAATCATGGCTAATAATCCCGCAAAGATCATGTCCTTTTCCACATCAGCGGGGGTGGGGTTGGTAATTTCCCGGTCGGGCAATTTGAATGCGATGCCAAGCACGCGCAGGGCCGCACCGGCCATCTTGTTGTTTTCTTCCAGGATAACCTGAACATCATCTTTTGTCAGGTCTCTTATTTCTCCTCCCATGAAAATCTTTGTACAATCTTTTAAGATGACATCTGGCGCACCTTTTTCACAGACGAGCATGGTGTCGTGGGGTGTATTTCTGATAGTGGACATTTTTTTACGGTCAGAATCAAAGGGAATCTCGGAAAGAAGGGGAAATTTTTTCTGTAAACTTTCCTTCCAGATACCTGTTTTCGCCGCTGCACTCAAAATAGCACCTTCTGTGGGGTCTCCAATAACCTTCCACGTAGTATTATCTCTTTTCAGATGGGCATTGTTACATAATACACCTATGCCCAGAACACACGTTACCATTCGCTTATCGATTTCTGAAAGAGGCATATTATTGAACGTGAAATTTCCTTCCGGGGCGTAACCCGTTCCTGAGATGTCAACAGTCTTTCCGTTGACAAACATCTTCCTTACGGTCATCTCGTTTTGTGTAAGGGTACCTGTCTTGTCCGAGCAAATGACCGTAGCACACCCCAGGGTCTCTACAGACGGTAGTTTTCGAATTAATACATGTCGCTTCACCATGCGTTGTACCCCCAATGCCAGAGCGATTGTCACGATGGCCGGCAGGCCCTCCGGGATGGCAGCTACGGCAAGGCTCACTGATATGAGAAATGCCTCCAATAACGGGTCTTTCCGCCATAACTCTAAAAGAAATACGAGCGTTACAATCCCTAAACACAGATAGACTAACTTTTTTCCAAAGACTTCGAGTTTGCGCTGAAGGGGGGTTTCTTCCTTTCCTGCTTCCTGGATAAGACCCGCAATCTTCCCTAACTCGGTGTGCATGCCGGTGGTTACAACAACACACGTTCCTTTACCATTTGTTACCGAAGTACCCATGAATACCATATTTTTTCTGTCGCCAATGGGTAATGAGGGATTTGGGAGCGGTTCTATGGATTTGCTTACCGGCGTAGATTCCCCGGTAAGAGAGGCTTCCTGGGTATTCAGGCTAAAGGAAGAACATAATCTACCGTCAGCAGGGACATAATCCCCGGCCTCGAGCAGTACCATATCCCCTGGTACAATTTCCCGTGAGGGGATCGAATGTAGTTCGCCTTCACGCATTACCCTCGAAAAAGGCGCAGACATTTTTTGTAAGGCTGCAAGGGATTTCTCGGCACGGTATTCCTGAATAAACCCGATAATAGCATTAATGATAACAATGGCAATAATGGCTAATGCATCGACCCACTCCTCTAAAACACCGGAGATTATGGCGGCTCCGATCAATACCCAGACAATAAAGTTATTAAATTGTTCCAAAAAGAGCAATAGGGGGGATACACCTTCTTTTTCTTCTAATTGATTGTATCCATATTTCCTGAGCCGGTTATCTGACTCTCTATTGCTAAGCCCCGTATCCGGATTGGTATCGAGCCTCCTTATTACCTCATCAACTGACATCGTATGCCAGGATGTATCAATCATTTTGTCTGCCATGGTGGTATCCCTAAAAACATTTTTGAGACTATTCCGCGTAACTCTTTCTGGTTGTGGCTATGCAGCATGAGGTTATCAGTCAGAAATACTGCAACGCAATCCTATCTATGACTCATGCAGGGATGATTCTCAAGTGCCTCATAGGCATGGGAACATTGCTGACTATCTAAATACGAGTTTTTCAAACATACTTCAAGGGAAGTCTCCGCTACATTATACTTGCTGGAGGGTAATAATGCGCACGACTCGATGTATCCTGCCGGGTTAATATGAACGAATCCCTTCCCAGCCTCTCTGCAACTATCCATAAGCTCTTCATCCCCTGGGAAATGAATGAGATAGGTATTCGTCCTCTCTTTCAGTTTTAAAAACCATTGCCTGAATGAATTTCTTTGTGCCGGTGACAAACATAACCTTACATTGGGTGTCCTTCCAGTCGGTATGTATTCTATAAAACATCCTAGCCGGGCACCATAGGGATACTTTTCACAAAATACATCTTCTTTTTGAAGTTGTTCTACATTATCCGAGGTAACTGTAATAGAAAACCCGTAAAGTATTTTGTTTTTCTGGAGACTTTCGAAGGCACTTATAACACGATTGTATGTACCCACACCACGCCTTTTATCCGTATCCTCTAAACCACCTTCAAGACTGACTACAGGAATTATATGGGGTAATCGGGACAGTTTTTTTACAACATCATCAGTGAGCATGGTTCCGTTGGTTATCAGGATAAAAAGGCTATCACTGTGATGGCTTAAAATATCTAACAGGTCCGGGTACAACATAGGCTCTCCGCCGGTAAGGACAAAAAAGAAACAGCCGAGAGAACTAGCTTGTTTTAAAATGACTTCCAATACTTTTCTGGGCAAAACCTCTATCTCGTTATATACCCTTGCGTAACAATGATCACACGTAAGATTACAATCAGAGGTAAGGCTTAATACAAAGGAATGCGGGATAGGGTATTCAAGATGACCTTGTAATTGGGTATTAAATTTATATTTCTTCCTTACCTTTCTAAATAAATTCCAGGCCATCCAAAGGTTTCCTGGTGAAGATAATGCCCAAGGTAAAAAGGCCTTTCTGAAGATGCGAAGATTGTATTTAAATCTATTGGAAGATGTGTGCATTAAACTATTTTTTATCGACGCAAAACCTGGTTTATTAGTTCGGTACCATAACTTATCGGAATACCAAAATTGGAACCGCGAAACCCGGGAAAGATTCCGTAGTTAATACCTATCACCTTCCCTTTCTTATTAAAGATAGGACCTCCGCTACCACCTGCGGCTGTTTGAGCATCATAGACGATCCTGTTAAACAGAATATCGCTTAAATGACCCTGCGTGGAAAGTGGCCTTATCAAACCCCAATCTGACAGTTCCTGTACGAGTGGAATAAATGGCAGATTAAGGATTTGCTTAACAATTTCAGGATCAGTTTTTGCGAAGATGGCGCCCACGCCAGCCGGATAACCCAATAATAACATAGGCTCACCAACTACAGCACCTTTCTCTGTGTCGTCTAATTCGAGAACAGGAATCCTCTCACCACGTAAATCAATCCGCAGCAAAGCTACATCTACCTCATCGGAAATCTTTTCTACCTTTAAATCAAACGGTTCTTTAATGCCCGGGAAAAATGCCCTGAATACTTCAAACCTGGGTTTAATTGTTGGTTCGATATGAATAAATGGCACCAACTGCATTTCCCACCACGGTTCTGCAATGTGCCGATTGGTGAGTATCAAACCATCCTCACTGACCAAAAACCCCGTGCCGGTGTATTCGTTAAACCCTTTCAGTCCCTCCGTACCCCTCACCATGATGGGCTCGTCTGTCTCCTCGTCATAAAAATAAAATGAGCCCTGAATGAAACAAACCCCGCCACCATAATTCTTGATGATATTTTCTGCAACCGATCTCTCCAATTCGAAGATTCTTACCTTTTCTGCCGTTTTCAACAATCTGATATATTGCCCGTGGAAATATAAGGCCAGACTGCCCACGATGATAAAAAGTATTGTAAAAAGATAGATTTTAAAAGTGTGTGAGGATTGAGTAAAAGCCTCCCATACAAGATGTTTTAAAAAAGAAGTTGCAGTAACAAGCCTTCCTCTTTGTGAAGTTCGGGCTATCCCTAAAGAATCTTCCAATATTTCCGTCAGTGGCTTATATATTTCAGCCTCGTCTGCTTTAATTCGGAACCGCACCTTAGGACCGCCAGCGCCAAACTCTATTAAATCACCATCCTTAAGTACAATCTCGCTGACAACCCTTTTATTTACTAACGTCCCTTTCGCGCTTCCTTTGTCTTTTAATACATAATCATATTTACTGAGGAGGATCTCGGCGTGATATGGAGATGTGTTTCCATCTATTACCGGATCAAAACGAAGGTCATTCAAGGCATCGGTACCAATGGAAATTTTTTTAGTATCGAATATTTCTGTATTTCCCCGGTGGCTACCTGATAAATGGACAAAAACGGCCTTCAACGGTTATTCTCCTGTCACTATAATGGGACGTGTTAAGTGTTGCAAAGGTAAAGATTTTTTGTAACAGTTCAGCCCACCGCAGAGAACGCTGAGACTTCGTCGTGAGTCTTCGGCGTGAGCTCAGACGAACGCTCGCAGAGGGTTTTAGAGGATAAACAGAAATAATTGTGCGGATTTTTCCTTTTTATTTGTTCCTCTGCGTTCTCCGCGCCCTCTGCGGTGAACTATTTCGATTTTTTATATCTGTTGAAAACTACTGATATTAATGCTTATGTCCCTCACCCTCACCCTGCTGTGATGATTCCGCGGATATATGGGACGCCGGGTCTTTTTTAAAGGTCTTTTTGCAGTGTTCCGAGCAAAAGTAGTAAACCTTCCCTTTGTACTCTTCGGAAGGTGCTTTTTTGATATCGCTGACGTCCATACCGCATACCGGGTCTTTTACAGCCTCGGCCTTTTCCCCTTTTATTTCTGCCTTTGTTTGAACTGCATGCCCGCCGGATTCATGGCTGCTATGTTCACCGACTCCACATACCCCTCCACATGCCCACAGGGCATTACTCATATAAGTGCTGCTTAAACCAACGACAAAGGTAAATACCAAAGCTTTACGTAAATTGCTACTCATAGTAAACTCCTTTCTAAAAATTTCTTAAAACTTTTCATCGAGTTAATCCCCCTTACCAAAGGGGGAAACAGGGGGTTGTGTTTTTTCTTCAAATGCAGATTATTAACAACCCCCTTTATCCCCCTTTTCTAAGGGGGATTTTTTTTACTCCTACTAAAAACCACATGGATAAAATGAAAATTTATATACAATTAAATTACGATAATCTTACATCTTTCCCTAAAAAATTGGAAGATATATGTATTAATGCCCGCATCCACCTCCCTGACCGTGTTGTGGTGCGGTAGATGTAGAGCCTTGTTTTGAGGCACTGGAACAACCAATATAGATACCGCTTAAAACCACAACTATAAAAAGTATCAAAGCTTTCCGCAACATATGATTCATGCGATCTCCTTTCTATCTAAATTTATCAACTTTCGTCTTCTACATTTGATAATACCAAAACTATTTTTTAGTTTTCCCCTCTGCCCTTTTGCAAATTGGACAGGCTATGAAGTCTGCATCACATGTGTCGCAATGTTGAATAAGCCATTCCTGCGACTTATGCTTGCAATCCGGGCACTTCATTTCCCACATTGCCAATGTCTTTCCTTTGACAGGTCTTGCACGCACTTCTTTGCATTTAGGGCACACTGCTTCCCTGACTGCTGCCTTTAACTCGGCAGAGGTCTTTTGACACAGTACACATGCCATGACATCTTTCCCGCACTTATCGCAGTGGTGAACTGCAACCTCTCCTATCTCGTTTTTGCAATCCAGACAAACCATGGGCATTGTTGCAAGTGTCTTCCCCTTTATTGGACGCACACGCACGTTTTTGCAGGCGGGACATAGGGGAGGTTCTACCGTTTTATGTTCAGGCGAAAGACCCTTTTCGCGATGCTTGTGCGTTTCTTCTTCGGCATAAACAAAATTACATCCCCATATCATTAATCCAATAGGTATAATCGCAGTAGTAAACATTCCCAAGAATTTCCTGGCATTCAACCCTTCACTCCTTTCATAAAAATAGTCAATTGTAAATAGAAACTCGTTACGCACGGGCACTGTATTGAATTGAATACTTGTCATGTTTATGTTTGGTCTCATGGCTTTTCAACACCGGTATGTTCGTGAGATTCACCTTCCTCTTGTTCTAATGGACATGGACAGGCTTCCTCTTTGCCTTCGCAATGTCCACAGTCACATCCCTTCATCATGGTAGCACATCCGCAGATATAAGGGGCTGGACCCTTTTTAAAGGCCTTTTCACATTTTTTGGAGCAGAAGTAATAAACCTTGCCTTTGTATTTTTCCGTGGGGGCCTTTTTGATGTTGTTTACCTCCATACCGCACACAGGATCTTTTACAACCGCAGCTTTTTCACCTTTTGTTTCTGACCCTGCTTGGGCTGCATGCCCGCCTGATTCATGGCTGCCATGTCCTCCACCACATGCCCACAAGGCATTACTCACATAAGTGTTACTTAAACCAACGACAAAGGTAAATAGTACTGCTATACGTAAAATACCATTCACGATGGCTCTCCTTTCTATTTTAATCACATAATCCTATTCGATTTTACCGAGCAATTCCTTTATCTTATTTTTCAATTCATTCAAATCCGACGACTTAACAATATAAGCATCGGCTGCCCATGACATAAAATTGTCTATGTAATTGCTATAAGCCGTGTGAATAATAATGGGTATCCTTTTATGTTCGCCTAAGATCTTCCCCATCGCTTCGATCCCGTTCATTTTAGGTATATTGATATCCATTACAATCAGATCTGGTAACTGTTCCTTTACCCTCTTTATAGCTTCCAGGCCATCCTTCGCAGTAATAATGCGATATCCTTCTAACGACAGTTCTTGCTCATAAAGTAAGAGATGATATTTATCATCGTCTACCACAAGAATGGTTTTCATTGTTATGTCTTCATAAAATTCACATTTTATAGTGAACGGCATAAATGCATGGCATTTGTCCCTCTTTAAGGAGGATTTCAGAGGTTTGTCTTCTTTTTTATGCCGTTCACTATGATAGACGCGAGTCAAGTATAAAAACAACCACAGATTTCACAGATTGCGCCGATAGAAAAGTAAAGAGTGGGGGAGTTATTTAGGCTTTCTAACTCCCTGCAATCTGCGGTTTCAAATGTTTTTTATACAGTGTTTCTGGCAGAAGTAGTAAACCTTCCCTTTGTACCCTTCCGATGGTCCCTTTCAGATATCGCTACCCTCCATACTCTTGTCCATTGCAAGGTCAATTGCCCGATACAACACGGTGTCTTTTCGATATCGCAGACTTCGATACCGCATACATGGTCTTTAACTTCCTTGGTTCTTTCATCTTTTACTTCTGTCTTTATTTGAACTACATGCCCGCTCATTTCATGGCAGCTATGTCCATCTTCTCCGCCACATGCCCAGAGGACTTTACAAACATACGTGCTACTTAATCCGAGCACAAAGGTAAGTACTATCACTGAACGGAAAATGCTATTCATCGTCATTCTTTCCTATTCGAAAACATTTTAATGTTTTTGTGTAAAAAGAAGACACCCCCCCTGCCCCTCTTGATAGAGGGGAGATGTAGGCAATTCGCGCTTCCCCTCTACCAAGAGGGGATTGAGGGGTGTGTCTTCACAAGTAATATTTTAGTGGCTACAGATATCTTTTACGGCAGTTGCACTAAGAATTCTGATTCTTCCCAAATCTGGTTGATATTCCATTTGGGAAAGTTCCGACCTTTATCGTATGGATAACTTTAAATTTTCCAGGTTCGGTTTCGGTAATAACCGCAACCTTACCAGGAATTTCATTAGAAAGAGTGACGAAGGCAAATTCACCACCAGGGGTATAGCTCACACCATGCGGACCAACACCTGCTTCCACGATATCTAATAACTCCCATGAGGTACCATCGCTGTCATAGTTATCCTCAATTTCCACGACAAAACATGCATCCGGTTTATTATCGTTAGGTTCCATCGGCTCTGCCTCATGGGTGGAACTGAGTAATGCCTCGACTAAATCAAGGGCTGTATCTTTATTGGTATTAAACCAATCAATCCACCCGGTATTATCAAAAACAGGATCAGGCACAGATGATGCTTTATTATCCAGCAAACTCGATGTCTGGCATGGCGCAATAAAGTACCTGTTGGATGGGTTTGCCGGTACCTGAATAGGTGAAAGTCCGACTGCAACGGTTGTTTCAATCTTTGGATTTGCGGGATCAGAGGTATTCAGGATAGTTTCATAACCCGGTACTGCACAACTGACAAAACACCAGTGACCATCTGTGGAAAACCCCAGGGCAACGGGGGTTGTCCCATGGCCAGGCTGACTGGAATCAGACGCATTTAAATATAATGTTTTAACAACTTCATTAATCCTGGTATCAATTACTGCAACGGCGCCACTCCAGGCTAACGGGACATAAATATATCTACCCCTGGGATGGATTGCAAGCCCATGGGGATTACTGTCAGAATCATCCCAGGATTCACCTAATTCATCTTTCACGATCTTAATCACATCGTCCAGCCCTGTGGGCATATTAATAGTTTTTATCGCTTCCATGGTATTTGCATCTACCACAATAACGTTATCTTTACCGTCAGAGATATAGAGATTCTTGCCGTCAAGGGTCAAGGCTACGTGTGCAAGTTCATCAGCCATAAGCTCATTACGTTCTTTCACACCTCCGCCATTTTTCCCTTTGAAGTCTACCCTTACTATTTCCCTACCCGCAGTTATGTAGAGAGACCTCCCATCGTATGATGTAAAACAATTATGGATATCAGCAATTCCAGATATCGTGCCGATTTTTTTCATTTTCACGGGATCAAGTATATCTACTGACTCTCCTAATCCTGTATAAACAAAGATACTATTATCCCAACTCTTGAACGATTTTTTAGAATGCTCAGCAAAAGTCCCTTTTACGCCAATCTGCATGGAAATTGCTGTCAATATCAAAAACCCCAAAAATCTTTTTTTCCTGTATTTCACTCCTTAACTCCTTTCAAATATCAAAATTCCTGAAATAAAACGGTGGACAGATACCTTTCACCCGTGTCCGGAAACACAACTACAATCAACTTTCCTTTATTCTCAGGTCTTGCTGCCACCTGGAATGCCGCATATGCAGCGGCTCCTGAGGAAATCCCCACTAAAATCCCTTCTGAACGTACTAGTTGGCGAGATGTCGCAAAGGCCTGTTCGTTTTTAACGGTAATAATTTCATCAATCACCTTCATGTTGAGGATGTCAGGGATAAAACCTGCACCTATCCCCTGAATTTTATGTTGGCCTGGTTTTCCACCCGAAAGCACAGGTGAATCAGTGGGTTCTACGGCAACCACCTTCAGTGACGGTTTCCGTTTCTTTATCACCTCACCAACCCCTGTAATCGTCCCACCGGTACCCACTCCACTTACAAAGATATCGATCTTACCATCCGTATCGTTCCATATCTCTTCGGCCGTTGTCCTGCGATGGATTTCTGGATTGGCTGGATTCCTGAATTGTTGTGGCATAAACGAGTTAGGGGTATCCCTTACGAGTTCTTCTGCCTTATTAACGGCACCCTTCATCCCTCCATTTCCTGGGGTTAACACGATTTCTGCACCAAATGCCTTCAGGAGCGCCCGCCGTTCTATGCTCATAGTATCCGGCATGGTTAAAATCAACCTATAACCCCTTGCAGCGGCCACAAATGCCAATGCAATACCCGTGTTGCCTGAAGTGGGTTCTATAATGATCGTTTCCTTATTGATTAATCCCACCTTTTCTGCGGCATCTAGCATTGCAACTCCAATACGATCCTTCACACTGGCCATAGGATTAAAGAATTCCATTTTAGCAACCACAGTAGCCCCTAATCCCCTGGTAAGATTATTTAATCTAACGAGGGGTGTATTACCAATCGTTTTCGTGATATCTTCATATATCCTTGCCATATTCTTCCTCTTGATGAACTTATCGCCTGCGGCGGACTCTTTTCTCCCACAAGATATGACACAATTTGTACCCCTGTGTTCATTATTATTCACCCACCCCTTACCCCTCCCGAGAGGGGATTTCATTTATTCCCCTCTTGGGAGGGGCAGGGGTGGGTTCTTTCGCTGGTTCAATCGTTCGACTGAGCGCTCACGACGAAGTCTGCAAGATTGAACCAGCCTTGAGATAATTAACAATGTCTTGCATGCGCCATGGTCGCCAACAGGAGTTGACTCCTACCTTACACAACATTGAACTTCCTTAAACACTAAATAGGCCTTCAGCGACTTTCTCAATGTAGAGCGACGAGGCTCGTCGCCTTACAATCGCAGCGTTGAAATTCCTTGACATTAAAATAGACCTCCGGCAACTGAACTTTCCCCTCCCTTTGATGGGAGGGGCTAGGGGAGGGTGATCACTCTTCTCTCACCCCCACCTGACCTCCCCCATCAAGGGGGAGGAACTCTTGGTTTGAAATTCCTATACATCAAGTCAGATGCTGAACCGTGTTCAACATGAGATTGTTCTTTTCCCTGTCATTTCGAACTTGTTTCGGAATCTTTGAAATTCTTTAACATTAGATATATTTGCTAACATAAACGGCACACGTTTCAAACCCTAAACAGGGGGGTTGTGTATTTTACAAGTTGTAAAAGTAATATTTAAAAAAATATCCTCAACAATAACGTAAAGAATAATTTTTCAGGTTGATAGAGTCGCTCATTAACGCATTGAATGCAGATTGTTGATGAATGCTTATAGGCAGTCTTCGCTGGTTCAATCTGCAAGATTGAACCAGCCTTGTGATGCAGTCCTGGTCATTTGTACAATCCACGAATTCAAATGTTTTTCCCATTTTCACGAGGATAAATATTGATCTATACACAGCGTCATTAATCAGATACGAATATGTCATTCCCGCGAAAGCGGGAATCCAGAAAAACACTGGATTCCGGGTCGAGCATGGAATGACAGACAGTTGTAAACTTATGTCGCTATGTATATCTAAGGTATTGCCTCCCACGTGTTCCACCGCGCTACTCCATAATCCGCATCTTTTGGATGACAACCGTAACAAGAATTGGTGATAACCGTACCGGGATTATTTGCTTTGCCTGCCGCTGTGTTGGCATCGGCCATGGCCTTGCTGGTGTATGGTTTTATAATGTCAAAGACATGAGAGGCGATATCGTTATCTACGGCACTCTTTGCCGTTTTGGGCATATGACAGCCTGTACAGAGGCTGCCACCGACATCGGATGAACTGTAAAGATGTTTTGCATGTTTGTTTTGTGTATCCCCGTCCTTTTTTACGGTCTTAGCAAGATCATCGTGACAGGTCGTGCAGAGTTTATTGTTGCTGCTTTTCTTGAGTAGTTGGGCCGTTCCTTTTACACCCGTACCATGGGTTTCGTGACAGGTATAGCATTTAAGCCCGGCAAAATTGTAATGATGGCTCTTTAGAAAATCCTGATATTGCTGGCGGTGTTTTTGAGAATGGTTATTCTCGGAGGCATATTCGCCCAGGATAACAGTATCGTTATCGTTCCAATAACCTGCCGTAGGCTTGCCATCCGAACCTGTTTCTTCAATATAATTTGCTAAAATCTTGCCGGGTATGAATGACGTAAGTTCTTCACCGTTGATAATACAAGGATATTCCGTCTCAAAGTTCGCACCGCTTTCACCGGTCTTATTTTTTACTCTGATATGGCATTGGCCGCAGACTTCATTGCCTCTGTCTGTAGCCAGGTATTTCGGGTTGACAATGTGTCGGGCCTTTCCACCGCCTTCAGAGACATGGAGTCCTCCCGGACCATGGCAGCTTTCGCAGGAAATGCCGATCTCTTCGGAACCGGAAATAAATTCACCATCGGCATTACGCGTTATACCTAAACCTGTTACATGACAACCTTCGCAATTTTGTTCAAAGGATTTATTTTTGTCAGGGGGTGTGTTTGCATCAGTGGCTATTAAGGTATTGTCACTATTATACCAATTGCCTGGGTTGTAAGAGACCCATGCAGCATTGGGATTGTTTACATCAATATTTCGATTATTATATTGTATAGGCAAGATGTAATGACTATTTCCAATCTTTACCTGGTATCTCTGTTTTCCAACGAGCGCTACGCCACCATGGGTTCTGGCTATGGTATATGTGACAGAAATAGACTCGTCCGTTAAATCATAAAGGATAACTTTATATGCATTATTTTCTATGAAAGGTTTAAACTTCACCTTGCCATCACTCGTGGTAATAATATCTCCACGAAAGGGGGCCACAACCGTTTCAGAGTTTGGGGTGCGGATGGTAATAGCATGGGCCGTAACCTCCCACCCTTTATGTTCCGGATGGCAACCCAGGCATACCGTACTCCCGACGTATTCGGAGCTAGTATGAGACGCAGCAGAAAGCTTTATTTTGACCTTCTTGGTCTTGTTTGATTTTACCGTTACATTGAATTTATCGTTAGGCAGGTAAATTTCATCGGACGGTGGGGTAGCCCTGACAATATATTTGCCCGGCGTAAGACCGGCTATCTCAAATTTTCCTTTTTTATCGGTAGTAGCAACGTCTTCAAATGCAGACCTATAAGCCGTTTCTTCGGTAAGAAGCTGGATGCTAATGGTTATGTCCGACAGGGGTAACCCATCAGTATTGGTAACCTTACCGTCTATCTTACCGCTACCAGTAGACGTATCTTTCCGGAGCGATGTTCCAATTAATTCATTCGTGGAGGGTAAAAGCGTGGACTTTTGGTTAATGGGAGAAGATGCCCATGATGCGTGGGAAAAACACACGATAATAGCACTCAGGGCACCTATCATGAATAAATGTTTTTTTGTTAACATAAGAACTATCCTTTTAAAATCCATAGAAGATGCCTGGATATTTTTACATAGTGTAAAATTATAATTTATATGTATCACATCTTCTACATTATGTCAAACATAATTTGAAGATTTAATTTGAAGATTTAATGTAACAATTTAGCTCTTTGAAAAAGGTAGCGCCGATCCCTTGTGGTCGGCTTGTGCGGGGGATAAACCACCCGCGCTACGCATTCTATTTTGTTCGGATTAAATTCAAATGTATGGATTTTTCAAAGAGCTAAATTGTTACGATTTAATAATTGGCAACAATTTAGTTTTTCCGAAATTCCTTATTCATCTACTCGCCAGGCTACGGTGCCTTTTGGATGCTGATACCACCCAGGATCATCGTAGTTGGTAATGTTCTCGCGCACTTTTAACACGGTAAACATTCCACCCATTTCGATTGGTCCAAACGGCCCTTTTCCGGTCATCATGGGTAGTGTATTTTTTGGCAAGGGCATGTTCATCGCTGCCATTTCAGACATCCCAGTCTCGCCCATTGCCATATAATCCGGCAGCAGGTTTTGCACCTTTCGGTCAACTCCGCTCTGTTTTACACCGATCATGTTTGGTACGTCATGATTCATGGCGTTCATGACGTGGTGGTTCTTGTGGCAGTGCAAAGCCCAGTCTCCTGGTGCATCTGCCACAAACTCTATGTCACGTGTGGTACCCGGTGGTACGTTAACTGAAGTTTCAGGCCATTGTGCTGAAGGAGAAATTCGCCCGCCATCTGTACCGGTGATCTTAAAGCTATAACCATGCAAATGGATCGGATGGGAGTCCATGCTCAAATTGGCGATCCTGATACGAACACGGTCTCCCAGGCGAGCTACTAGCGGTGCAGTACCGGGGAATGCACGGCTATTAAAGGTGAAAATATTAAAATCAGTCATAATGTTTGGATTCGGTGTGCTCGTACCAGGTTCTACAAACCATTCTTGAAGAAAAATGCAGAAGTCTCGGTCAATCCTGGGTTGTTCCGGTTCCTTCGGATGTATGACAAAAAAGCCCTCCATTCCCATTGCCATCTGCACCATCTCGTCCGCATGCGGGTGGTACATCTGAGTGCCGTGCTGACGGAGTGTGAACTCATAAGCGTAGGTCTCGCCCGGTTTAATTTGTTTCTGGTTCAATCCCCCTACGCCGTCCATACCATTGGGCAGGAGTACACCATGCCAGTGGATTGTGGTATGTTCAGCAAGCTTGTTGGTGACCAGGATGCGTACCCGATCACCCTCCACCGCCTCAATCGTCGGGCCGGGTGTCTGTCCATTATAACCCCAGCAGTTGACGATCATCCCGGGAGCAAACTCTCGCTTCACGGGCTCGGCGATCAGGTGAAAGACTTTAACGCCATTGTCCCACTTCCAGGGGAGTGTGCTCCCACTGGGTGTAACCACAGGTGTGTAGGATAACCCATGTGTGGGTGGCGCGATAGGGGAGGGTGGTATAGTGGCCAGTGTATCCACTGCCTCGAGTTGCTTGCGGCGTAGTAACATGGAGACACCGCCAGTTAACAATGCCGCTGCGCCGGAAAGAAGCATTTTGCGTCGGGTAATCATGATTAATCTCCTTAATGATGAATATGTTCAAATGGTTCGGATGGTTGTGGAGCTGGTTGTTCCATCGGTTTTTCGGGCGGCTGGGTAGTTTCCTCAGTGACTATCAAGCGGCCCCCAACGGCACGCTCCAGGTCCGACTTGGCAATCCAGTAGTCCCGCAATGCCTCGATGTATTCGCGACCGGCGTTGATCTGATTTTGCTTCGCCAGGAGCAACTCATATACTCCAATAAGCATGCCGTTGTAATAAAGCTGCGATTCGTCCACGATCCGCTGCCGAAGGGGAAGAACTACATCGTGATAGTATTTGACCACATTGCGAGCGGCCAAAAGTCGATCGCGTATCTCACGAACCTCCGAGCGTATATCAATTGCCAAAGCGGAAAGCTGTTGCTGACTCTGTCTTAATTGAGCCTCTAATCGAGCAATTGCAGCCTGCTGTTGGTCGAAGATTGGCAACTCAATGGTCAGGTGAGGCCCTGTAAGGTTTACCCGATCGGGGGCATCGTGCTCCGTATCTACGCCAAATTCAAATACAGAAAAATATCGAAACTTTTTCGTCAATGACAGGGAAAAAGCTACAGCCTCTACCGTATGTCGTGCAGCTGCAAGGTCCAGACGTTGTGATACGGCCAATGATTCCAAATGTTCCAGTTGGATCTCAGATTCTGGTAACGCTGGTAACCTCCCAGGAAGCTTCCACAACGTCTCTGTTCCCCAAAGGCCCATCAGACGATTCATATGTTCATGGTCGGCAATGATCTGGATATCGGTGCGGGCCATATCTAGTTTTGCCTGATGGTAGAATCCCTGTTGATTATCTACGTCGAGCTGTTTTAATGTTCCAGCCTCGAGTTGCCGGCTGGCAAGTTCAGTTGCTGCTTCCGTAGCCAGAACCACAGTCCTGCGCATTTCTAACGTTTGTTCATCAGCTTGCAGGGTGTAATAAGCCGACCGCACCTCTTTTGCAAGATCTAAAACTGCGTTACTGACGCGCTGCTTTGCCTGTTCAAACTGAGCTGCGGCAACCTTCTTTCTCAAAGGAAGCATAAGCAGATCGAGAAAGTCCTGGTCCACCGAAAACTCAGTGTTGGTCTGTCGATGCCTGTCTACAACCCTATCCATAAATCTGAAGCTGGCAAAAAAGGTGGGATTCCGCAACAGGCCGGCCTGAACCACATCAGCCTGAGCAATGCCTAGTTCTTCATATGTTGCCTGCAAGGACCGGTTGTTAAGCAATGCAATTTGTACGGCATTATCTATTGTTAATTCCTGACGTAGCATGGACCTGACGGCATCGGACACCGCAGCATCCTCTGGCGTGCCCTGATTCCAGTGTACCCGTTGACCAATACGTTGTTCTATAAGCCTCTGGACATCAGGAAACCCCGCTTCTTTAGGCACTGATGCACAACCACTAAGTAATCCAATACACGTAATCATTGCAAATATGGCTACCGGTCTATACATCATTGTTTGCCCTCCGAGTCAGTTTTTGAGGGCTCTGACGGAACTAATCTCATTCCACACTTAGGGCATTTACCCGGGCCTGATTGTACTACTTCTGGATGCATCGGGCAGGCATAAGTTGTGGGTGGATGTATAGGCGGTGTTGGTTCGGTAACAGGTTGTTCCGTTGTGACAGGTACCTCGGCCTGGAGCAAATTCGGCCGTGGAGTAAACACAGATTCCGGGGCGTTCGGATTTGACGGGTCGTTGGTAGATATTGGTAGTTGAAGTGTTTGGCTAGCGCAACCCGTCAACAGTGTCAAATACAAAACAGTTGTTACTATCCGTGCAATCATTGTCATTCCCTCCCTTTAAAAGACGGCAGGAATATTACTCAAAAGTGGAAAAACGAATTTAACAAATTTCATATTTACGAACAAAAGCTTATGGTATTTTGTCTATACCGTATTGCTAATCGTGATTGGCTTGTGCTTTTGCTGTCATAAGTCCCCATAACCAGTTGATCTTGTATCGCTCAACCTGTATATTGCTGTAGCCAGCATTTCGGAGCAGGTACTCGCAAGCACGTCGTCCATACGTTTTGAAGTGGGAGCGATTAAACACACGTAAGAATAAATCACAGACACGACATGCAATATAATCGTCACACCAATCGGTAATAACGATTCTACCCTGTGGTTTGAGAACACGAGCGATCTCTGCCAAACATTCTTCAGGCTTGCGCAAATAATGAAAGGCGTTACAGGAAACTACCTTATCGAAACTTTCGGAGCGAAACGGTAAACACCTGGCCTGACAGGCAATAAGAGGACTATCCTTGATCTGCTTGTTCCTGGCAATCCTGAGCATCTCTATACTAAGGTCAACTCCAACTACTTTAACCTGTGGATAACCTTCGGTGATTGCCTGAAGTAGAGAACCCGTCCCGCACCCAATATCTAATATCTTGTCGGTTGGATTAATATCCAATCGTTTCAACGTTTCCCGGAGTGTTGCGTTAATATAAAAGGTCCAGCGCCTGTCATAGTTAGGAGCCAGACTAGCATACTCTTTGATAACTGCATACTCATTGTTTGGTGTATAATTAATTTCGGTCATAATTGATAGTACCATTTCAGATTAAAGCAAAGGCATTTCTTTATGTGCCACGACAATACCTTTTTGCAGCTCGTTCCCAAACTCTGTTTGGGAACGCAATGGTCTAGAAACTTCGTTTCGAAAAGGTCGATTTGTAAGGTTTATTTCAAAAAATTAGACATACATGAAACAGAGTTTCATGATAACACTGTGTTCCCAAACAGAGTTTGGGAACAAGCAAACAAGCACTTGAATCGACGTTTTACCTACCCAGTGTACTTTTGCGGTGATTGCTTGAATTTCTTTTTGCATGCGACTGAACAAAAATAATACGTCTTGCCCTGATAAGTGGCAATTGTCTGAACGTCTTTCTCTTCCAGGCGCATGCTGCAAACAGGGTCTTTATGTTTCATTGAGGCTTGCCCAATCATTGCTCTTTCCTCCTCAGCTGATGATATTTGTCGAGATAATCCATGACGGTGATGATTACTTCTGCATGGCTCCAGCTCAACGGACACACCGAGATGGGACGCTCGCCGAAGGGATGGAGTTGCTCAGGAAGTACGCCTGAAGGTCGTGCATGACGGACTACCCACATGAGGATACCAATCACACCCTGTAATTGCTCTAATGTAAGTGCCGTTGCTATCTTATACTGTGCTAGCCAGAGTGTAGAGATTATCCATGGATTTCCAGGCACCCGCTTGAAATCTTCCGTTACGTGGAGAAACCAATCCCGTTCGTAACGAGCAATGCCACCTATAACAGTTCGCACCGCCAGGCATTCTTCAACCTGTTTCATTGTGGAAATGACCATCGGATCGTCAATCGGTAAAAGTCCAAAAGCGGTCACGCCAGTCAGACTGGTATCGACCGTAAGGTCGAGTTCTTCGGTGTCAGTGTCAAACCGTCTCGCGAACCGTTGGGTCTGGGGACTATAAAGGACCTGCCTGGCAGCTTCCCGGATTTCGGCTGCCGCCTTCCGATATTTCTCAGCCAAATGCCGTTCTCCGAAGCTTTCGGCAAAGTTCGCAGCTGCCATAAGCCCACCGTAGACCGTTGCAACCGTGAAGGTATGCACTCCATGCCGCTCTTCCCACAAATCATAAGAAGGGCGGGGCAGCCCTGTACTCTCCATGCGGTAATCCTCCAGGAAGTCTGCGGTGGAGATGATAAGCGGGCGATAAAGCGGTTTTACAAACTCAATGTCTTTGTATCGGGCAAAGTGCTGCCATAACGCCCATAGCACAAGCGCCGTTGAGTCCTCCTGACGGGCGTACCACGGATGCCAGGAACTGCCCAGACTTCCATCCGGGTTGTATTTATGCAGGAGATAGCCTTCGTCGGTTATGATATCGGCACAAAAACGGAAGAAATTGCGCGGCATGTCTATGTATCCCGCCCGAATGAGGGCATACACCCCGCGTGCCGCGTCACGAGGCCAGATGTAGCTGTAGGTATCGCGTCCAAATTGCAAGAGGTCTGAGTCGTTGGCGGCGATGATGCCACCGTGATTATCGGTCAGCGTGCGGAGAATCAAGAGGCTGCGTTGGTAGAGTTCGACCACCTTATGCGGCAGATCAGCAAAATCTGGAAGGCTTTTGGTTACCCACAACCGCCAGTAATTATTTGTGCGGTCGATCAGCTCAGCCGGCGTTTTCTCCAGAGCGATGGCATTGAGGACTTTTACCTCTCTGTATTTCGTCCCGGCCGCGATCCAGTAATAGCAGGTAGTCCTGTCATTGGCAGGCAACACCATCCTGATAGCGATGGTAGAGTCTACCGAGCCCTGAGCAATCGGGTTCATGCCGAGATGTCCGTCTTCCGCGTCCCGCCATGTACCCTCCGCTCCTTTGTATTCCTTGATTCCAACGGCCCACTCTTCTACCCCGGCTTCAGCACCGTTCCGGGCATTAATCAGGAAGTAGCGATAATCTTTGTAATGAAGAATCGCTTGCAATCGGGGTTCATAGAGCGCTGTATCGGTAACATTGTTCTCGTAAAGATAAAAATCTTGATGGAAAAACAGGCTGATCTCCCGTGAACGGTTGGCAAGATTTTGAACGGTCGTCTCCCGTAGATAAATATTTTCATGAAAGTCTACGGCATCGCGGCAGTTAAGTATGAGCCCAAGCCTCCGGTTGGTGAGCTTCACATTAGTTACCAGCGTATCAGGCTCATAAACGAGATGTCGTTCCCATTCTGGTTCATTTACCCAACTCAACTGCCCCTCGGTGAAGACACCAAAGCGAAACGCATGCCCTGCGGTATGGTTCTCCTGACCGACATAGGGAAAGTAGATGTCACGCAGCTGATAGGCGGCGTCGAACATCACTTGCAGTGAGCCATTACCAAGAGTTAATTCTCGTGGTATGACTCATTTCCTTAAAAGAATGACCAACCCGGTATTCTTGAAAAACAAAAAGGCAATTCAAAGAATTGCCTTTTTGTACTATACTTTTGATTACTCACACTAATTCTCATTTGCATTCAAGCTTAGATCAATGCATACATTTATGTAATGTTGGGTGGAGCGTAGCGCACCCAACAAAACAAGAGACATGATGGGTTCGCTTCGCCCTTCGCTAACTCAGGACAGGCTTAACCCATTCTACTCATTGGCATTAATTTGATGGCAACCTGGACGACAAATGTCATATTGTCTCACTTAGCGACGTTTCTCATGCATTTCTCCTTATTTCTTTTTCTCTTCTTTTTTTCCTTTTGCACCCGCTTCTCCTTCTGCCCCCGTCATGCCATGTTCCTCTTCTTTGTGCCCTTCAGCGTGGGTTTTTGCTTCACCGCCCGTTCCGCCCTTTGGCTCTTTATGCTCGTGTTCAACCTTAGTTGGTTCCTTACCTGTTTCTCCTTCTGAACCTGTCATACCATGTTCCTCTTCTTCGTGCCCTTCGGCATGAGTTTTTGCTTCGCCTCCCTTTCCTTTATCATGACCTTCATGCTTATGTTCAACATATGGTTTCTCATACTTGTGCTCAACCTTTTTTCCTTACTAACATCTCCTTCAGCACCAGTCATTCCATGCTCTTCTTCTTTGTGTTCTTTGTGATGCGTTTCTTCTGCCATCACAGATCTAACAGATGCAATATTGAAAGTCCCAATACTGCAAATCAACCCACCTATAATAACGAAAGTAAGTCCTGATTTCTTCAACATTTTCTTCTCCTCCCAAATTTAGGAAATTAGACCGGGCTTCCCAAGAACGCTCTCAGTGAAGCTACTGAATTTTCATGCATTTCGCTTTATCCAGGTATTAAAGCTTCGAAACAGTTATCCAATATTTTAGACGAACTATTCTATACTTTTAGATATATTTGTCTCATTTTAGTTTCTTTTAAAGCCCGTAATCAATATTTAGGCAAAGTTATTTCTTCCCTCATTATATCGGTTTATAACGATTTTATTTGTAAACCCCTTTCAATTTAGTGATTATGAGGAATGATAAAAAAATAATATGCGCAATAAAGATGCCAACTATATGATGTGTAAAACTACACAATAATTCCAGTTTCGGCAATACTTGGGTCTTTCTGTAATGCCTTTTTAAACTTGTGTTCCTTGTGCCAGGCATTCAGGCAGGGGATGATGAATACACTGACCAGCGCCATGGCCATACCTCCGATAGAAGGAATTGCCATGGGTTTGGCTACCTCGGCGCCAGCGCCTGTTGACCACAAGATGGGCATGAGCCCGATAAATGTGGTGGCGGCCGTCATCATGCATGGTCGTATCCTTCGCGTGCCTGCCATCAGGATTGTATCGCGGATATCCTGCACGCTTTTCATCTTCCTTTCACCAAACAGGTCATTAATATACGTGGTAATGAGGACAGAATCGTCATCCACAATACCAAAGATGGAGATAAAGCCTACCCAGACAGCGACACTGAAGTTATAGCCAAATAAGTATTGAAGCCAGACACCTCCTGCAATCGCCGTTGGAATCCCCGCAAATAAGATAAACATCGTTTGTGGAAAGGATTTAAATGCCATGAAAATCAGGATAAAGCCAACAAACATGGATAAAGGCACAAGGATTTGCAATCGCTTTCTCGCCCTGATCTGATTTTCGAACTGGCCGCTCCACTGGATAAAGTACCCGTGAGGCAGCATGACTTTTTGTGCTACGACCTTGGATGCCTCTTCTACAAAGCTCATGGGGTCTCTGCCGCGGACGTTCATAAGGACATAAGCCCTCAAAAGGGCATTTTCGCTGCTGATCATGGCTGGTCCCATCACGTAACGGATATCGGCAACTTGTGTAATAGGAATGAGTTGACCCGTAGAACTGGGAACATATATCCTTTTCAGTGCATCAAAATTATCACGAAGTTCCCGAACGTATCTAACCCTTACGGGATAGCGTTCGCGGCCTTCTACGGTTGTCGTGATATTTTCTCCTCCGATTGCCGTTTCGATAATATCCTGCACATCCCGGATATTGACACCATAGCGGGCAATTTCCTCCCGTTTAATCTTATATTCCAGATATGGTTTTCCTGTAATCCTCTCGGCATAAAGATCCACAGCCCCGGGTACATCGCGTAATGCCATTTCAACGTCAATGGCTAATTGTTGTAATACGTTCAGGTCTGTTCCAAATATCTTGACACCGACCGATGTACGAATTCCCGTTGCCAGCATGTCAATTCGGTTTACGATGGGTTGTGTCCAAATATTAGCTACGCCAGGTATTCTCATGGCTTCGTCCATTTCCTGGATAAGTTCCTGTTTGGTGATCCTTCGTTCATCGGGTAAAAACCAGTGAAACACAGGGTGGAGGAACGAGGGTACATGATTCAAAAATTTGTACTCGATCTTCCTTTTACGCCAATCCTCTTCGGGTTTTAAGGTGACAACGGTCTCAAACATTTCAACTGGGGCTGGGTCAGTAGGGGTTTCTGCCCTGCCTAACTTTCCCACGACCATATCCACCTCCGGGAAAGATTTAATGATCATATCCTGTTTTTGCATAACCTTGAAGGCATCCGTTAATGCCACACTGGGCAACATCACCGGCATAAACAGGATAGAACCTTCGTCCAGGGGTGGCATAAATTCCCTCCCGATCCTTTTTGCTACAAAGATGGATGAAATGACTATGACGAGCGGAATGGCGAGGAATGTCTTCTTATGGTCAAGCACCCATTTAAGAACGGGCTGATAACCCCGCAGCAACGTCCTGGAAGTAAAATTATCTTCCATAGGTCTTAGTTTACCTTTGATCAGAAAGGTACAGAGTAAAGGCACCAGGGTAATTGCCATAATGACCGACGCCCCAATGGCAAAGGTCTTTGTCCACGCCAGCGGTTTAAAAAGCTTTCCTTCCTGTCCTGTAAGTCCAAATACCGGGAAGAACATAAAAACGGTGGTTAATGCTGCAAAGAATATAGAACCGCCGACCTCTTTGGAGGCGTCAAGGATAATCTGTGGCCTGCTTTTCTTACCCTTTTGTTCAATGAGGTTTCGAAAGATATTTTCTGTCATGATAATAGACATGTCGCTCACCTCACCAATGGCTATGGCAATACCCGTGAGTGACATAATATTTGAATCAATGCCCATAAAATACATGCCCAGGAAGGAGATGAGTATCGATACAGGAAATCCAAGACAGCAGATAATGATACTCCGGACATGCAGCAGAAATAACACTACCACAATGGAAGTGATGATGATTTCTTCTATCAGCGCCTCTCTCAGGGTGTCAATAACACGATAGATAAGTCCTTCCCTGTCATAAAAGGGCACAATCTTTACGTCCGATGGCAACCCTGGTTCGATCTCTTTGATCTTCTTTTTTATACTTTTAATCACCTTCAGGGGATTTTGACCCTGGCGCATGATAACAATTCCACCGGCGACCTCAGCGCCTTCTTTATCCAGCGCCCCTCGTCTAAAGTCCCCTCCAACTTGAACAATACCTATATTTTTGACAAATACAGGCACACCGTTATAACTGCCCACCGTAATGTTTTCAATATCGGCAACGTTTTTTATAAATCCAAGACCACGGATGATAAACTCCATGTTGTTACTTTCCACTACCTTGGCGCCCACATCGATGTTACTCCTGCGAACCGCTTCATAGACGTTTCCTACCGTTAAATTATACGCCAGCAGTTTATTGGGATCGACATCGACCTGATATTGCCTGACAAAACCTCCTACACCTGCTACCTCAGAAACGCCTTCGACGGCATTTAATTGATAACGGACAAACCAGTCCTGAATGGATCGAAGTTGTCCAAGGTCATATCCTTCGCCTTCTACGGTATACCAGAAAATCTGGCCGAGTCCTGTGGCATCGGGACCCAGCCTGGGTATGACATCTTTTGGGAGCAATGCCTGTATAAAGTTTAATCTCTCCAATACCCTGGAACGTGCCCAGTAAAAATCAATTTTTTCCTGGAAGATGATAAAGATCATGGAAAAACCGAATCCAGACTGAGAACGTATAACCTTCACGCCGGGTACACCCAACAAATTAACCGTAAGGGGGTAAGTGACCTGATCTTCCACATCCTGGGGACTGCGTCCTGGCCAATCGGTAAAGACGATGCATTGGTTCTCGCCGACATCCGGGATGACGTCCATGTTGATATTTTTTAATCCAAAGACGCCACCGAATATTACCAGGAGGTAAAAGCAGATAATGAGGAAGCGATTTCGGAGGCAGAGTTCAATGAGTTTATTGATCATATTTCACCGCAGAGGACGCTGAGTGCGCGGAGAATTGGGAAAATTATTAACGACCCTTTGGATGCCGTCTTTTAACAGTTCAACATTAAAGTTAATTAATAATCCAACCTTACAATCAGACAGTTTTAAATAAGACATCAACTGTGCTTTGTGAATTGGGAGAAGCTTTTCAACCGACTTTATTTCTACAATAACTTCATTTTCTATCATTAAATCCAGACGATAGCCACATTCGAGTTTCACTTCACGATAAATTACTGGGAGTGGTTTTTGTTGCTCCACTTTCAAGCCTGATTGAATAAGATCATACACCATACACGCCTCGTAAGCAGATTCAAGTAGTCCCGGCCCCAATGCCTTGTGAATGCCAATAGCAACACCAATAATTGTTTCCGTTATCTTATTTAGCCTTTCCTCGTCATTCATATCTGCGTCCTCTGCGCTCTCTGCGGTGAACGGTTATTTTTCTTCCTTAAATTCCATTGCCCCTCCGTACAAGGCGCTTGCCCCACCGGTGAGCTGACTCTGGGAATCGATGAGGAAGTTGGCTGATGTAACCACTTTGTCTCCTTCTTCAAGTCCTTCTAAGACGGGGTAATAATCACCTGCCTTTGGCCCGAGAACGACCTCTTTTCCCACATATTGCCCGTTGCCTTTATCGATATAGATAATCTTTCGTATACCGGTGTCTAATACTGCTGTGGCGGGGATGGCAAGAACTTGTGTAGTTTTTTCAAGATTCATTCCACATTTGTTGCAATTCCCTGGTTTATCAGAAACGACCTCTGGATGCATGGGGCAGGCATAAACGCTGCGTCTTTTGGGTTCTATTTTTTTTGTCTTTATTCCCAGGTCTTCCCTGACCTCCCATCTACCCATTTGCCTTTTACAATCCGGGCATTCGCCGGGTTTGTCTGAAGTCATGCAGGCCATAGGACACATGTATACAAATTTTTGCTTTTCTTCACCAGTGGGTAAGGTTATTGTTACACTCTTTTGTAACAACATACCACACATGGGACATGCCTTGGGTGCAGTAGCCGGATCCCATTCCTGGGGACAAATGCACGTCAAGTTTTCACCTGAAACTTCAGCAGGTATTTCCTTCTTTTCAAGCCTCATACCACATACCGGGCAATTACCAGATGTCTTTGAGGTATGGCATTCCATAGGGCAAACATATACCGTTTCTGTCTTGACTGCCATCTCTGGCTTTTTAGAGATAGGGACCTTTTCCAGTTTCATCTTGCACACGGGGCAATCTCCCGGTTCTTTGGAGGAGTAACATTTCATTGGACATATATATTCGTACCCGGCTTCTTTATAAACCGGACGTTTTTCCAGTTTCATTCCACATTTTGGGCAATTACCGGGTTCTTTTGCACTATGACATCCCATGGGACACGCATATTCATACTCAATTTCTCCTTGAGGTGAAATCGTACTGCTGGCAGCAACTAGCTCAATTTGAGCAGGGGGGTTTTTTACAAAGGGGATATTATCCTCAGGGCATATACCCGGTCTGCTGGATTTTATCTCCGGATGATTGGGACAGAAGTAATCCAGTCCACTCACGTAACGCCCGCTTTCTTTTTCAAGTTCTTCAACTGGTATCCGTATGCGGGCATTGACATACATGGAGGGTTTGAGTTTGAGTTGTTGATTAGGGATATCGCAGCGAATCTTTACCGAACGTGTCTTGTCATCCAGGAACGGTTCTATAAAGGCTATCCTTCCAATAAAGGCTTCTCCTGGGTATGTTGGGGTTGTAACTTCCACCTCCTGTCCGACCTTAATCCAGGCCATTTCATACTCATAAATATTGGCCATCATCCATACGTTTGAGAGGTCGGCAACCGTGTATATCATCTCACCCTGCATAACGTATTGGCCTTCCAGCGCCTTTTTCTCTATGACAATACCGCTGATAGGGGCGTATATAATTGTATGCTGTTTTACCTTCTTATCCTTCGTCAGCTCTTCAATCTGTTTTTCCGTGACACCCCACCATAGTAATCTCCTTTCAGATGCATCAACGAGTGATTTTGCACCGTGTATTACTTCATCAAAAGGGCTTTCCTTCACTTTTTCATAGGTTTCCAGCGCCAGGAGATATTCTTCCTGTGTGGATACCAGCTCCGGACTATATATCCAGACCATGGATTCCCCTTTTACCACCTCTGTTCCAGTAAAGTCGACAAAGAGTTTGTCAATCCTGCCCGGAATCCATGCCGAGACAAAGGCCTTGAGTCTTTCATCGTATTCAATGATTCCCACTGTGTAAATGTCCTTCGTTAATGACCGAAAACCGACGGCGTCTGTCCTGACCTGTGCGAGTTTGCGGGCACGTTCACTCAGTTCTATGGTGGCCAATGCGCCTTCTTCTTCAACATCCAGTCCTTTTTCATAAACCGGAACAAGCTCCATGGCACAAATAGGGCATTTGCCTGGCTTATCCATCTTAACAGAGGGATGCATACCGCATGTCCAGTAGAGTATCTTTTTTCTTTTGCCTCTTTTGCTTCCTCAGCACTTGCAGAAGGAATGAAATTTGATGTATCTTGCAGAGATGCATTGCGATGCGTTTCTGCACTATCAGGTGGGTTTAGATATATGCCGGAAAGTACGCCAATGAAAACAAGCACGGATATTATAAAATATTTATTGCAAAGAAATTTTTGGTTAAAGGACATGTAACACTCCTTTCGTAACTTTCATGGTAAGTATTCATCTGTCAGCGACCGGCATTCAGCTTTTAGTATAGCCGCTGATTGCTGGTGGCTAAAAATCTAATTACTGGTTTTATTGCGTCAGTTGCATCCCCACAGCCCTTTCCATGTTTGCCAGGTTTTGTTCAAAATCGGTCAGTGCCCTGTAGTAAAGCAGTTTTGAGTTCAAAAGAATCCTCTGGCTGTCGATCAGGGTAAGGAAATCCACCCGGTCTGCTTCGTATCCGATACGTGCGGCCTTTAGGGATTGCTCGGCCTGGGGAATTACGCCCGTTTTATAGAGATTTAGTGTGCTTTCAGAGGATTGTATCCTGACCAGAAAATCTTTGACCTCAAACAATGCCTTGTTGTTGATAAAACGATAGTCTGACTTAGCGGCACTCAGGTCTTCTTTTGACTCTTTTACCTTTGACCGATTCTTAGGCCAAAGCCAGGGGACATTGATCGTGATGGCCGATGCCCATGTATCGGGTCGTCTATCCTCCTGCATATATTCCACCATTGGTTCAAAGTCTGCGTAGTAATAGTCTTTCTTTGAAAGTTTTACGTTGGCCTCGTTTCTTTTAACGGCATGGTCAAATCTTTTAAGCTCAGGCCGATTTTTAACAGCAAGGTCTTCCAAATCTCTTATCGTTAAATTTAGCTTGTGTTTTTCAAAGGGACGTGGCTTTCCTAAGGGGGCATGTGTGGTTCTGTCTAATAGGATATTTAATCGGGCAATAACGGATTCCCTTTCCTTGTTTAAAACAATCAGATTATTGGCTAACGTAGATAATTCGACCTGTGCTGCAAGCACATCTCTTTGGGTGGCTCTACCTACGGAATATTTTGTTTCTGCGATCCTGGAAAATTTGCGCAGCAAATCCCTATTTTCCTCTGTAATGTCAATGGCGCGATTGATGTAATAGAGTTCATAAAAAGCTGATTTTACTAAGGCTATAATCTCTTGTATTTTAGACTGAAGTTCTTTTTCTACCATGTTGGATTCTTCAATGGCCACCTCTCCTCTGAGGCGCAGTTTTCCTGGGAAGGGTATCTTTTGTGAAACACTATATCGCTGCTGGAGCATCTCTGTTTGTCCATTGATATTGATCGGGTTATTGGACATATCATAAGAACCGGCACGAATGGAAGGGTCATCCAATGATTTAGCTTGGGGAATTTTCATCTTTGCGGCATTTAAGCGTTTCTGGGCTGCAATGATCTCCGGATTGTGTGCCATAGCCTCCTCGATCAACCATTTTAAGTCCAATGGTGCATCCGTTTCATTCATTTCAAGAACAATATTTTTGTCGTTCGTTTGTTTCAGTGGTTTGCTGTTACCCTTTTCTCCGCCCATGACAATGGGACCAGAAGAAATAAGAATGACGGAAAGAAATAAGAATTGTTTTAATGGTATTCTATCCATGGTAAACTCCGTTAGTTCTTTAGAATACGTGAATGTTCAGAATTTGCCGCGTTGTGGTTATCCGCATTGAACCATATGACATACCCTTGTCTTACACCCGATGCTATCACTAGATGTAAAAAACTTAGAAAACAAGGAAAGGCAAATTGTTACAACAATGAAAAGCGATAAAAGGCAAGAAAGATACGAAGATGTCTTGCCCAAATAGGGGGGTGTTACCCGTGGTTCCAATAAACGCATAATTCGCTCCTCTATAATCCTTTGCCCTCTGCTGGAAAACGACACGATGGAGTATAGAGTATTCAAAGTATGGGATCTGGATAATTTCAGGAGTGCGCTTGCAAGCTCTAGTGGCTCTCCGGAGATATTTGCTGCGGCATCATCTGCCGCTTTTTCACATATCGAAGAATACAGATTTAGCAAACAACGATTGATTGGTAGAAAAAAATTGAGTACGCAAAATATTTGTAAAACAAACAGCTTTAAGGGGGCTTTATTCCTTATATGATGTATTTCATGAAGGATTACAGTTCGAAGTTCTTTTGCAGTTAAATACGAACAAATGCCAGTGGATAAATATATTTTCGGTTTCCAAAGGCCTGACGTAAAGGCATACCATAGCTCGCCGTTGTCAAAAAGTACAAGTTGGTTATAAAGATGTGCAGGAAACAGAAATTTTTTTAATTCAGAACGATTCTCAATGGATAGGGGGGCGATGGAACGAATAAAATGATAATTCCACAATAGCATGAGGAATACCTTGTGAATAGCCATACATATTCCGGTAAAAAGTATTGCAATGCAGATCCAGGGAAGCGCCGCAGCAAGGGTACGTAGAGTAAAAAAACATTTTGAACAGACACTTCCACAACAGGTAACAGCTTTATAGGCGAATTTAGTATCAGATATATACCCTTTTATGCCAATAGCGACGCCTGTAACGATTACCGAAAATATTACAAGGTTAATAAACACTATTAACAGAAAATATAATTGCGCCTTTCCTTGTTGACCTTTGATTACGTGTTTCATGTTTTCTTTGTATTCCCGGCGTATTTTTTAGAGAATGATTGCCTTTTGGATTCAATCAGTTTGGAAAAGTATTCAATTTTTTCCGGGTCCATTTGCGACATATAATCCACAAAATGCACCATTGCCGATTGGAGAGAAAATCCAGAAATTCCTTCTACGACTTTTTTTGATACAATTTCAAAGAATTTCTCTCTATCGTAGATAGGTTTATAAAAATAAGCCTTTCCCACCTTTCTTTTCTGGAGAAGCCCTTTCTTGGTCATTCGATTGGTAACGGTGATCACTGCAGAATATGAAATGTTTCTGTCGGCAGGGAATGTATCCAAAATGTCCTTTACGGAGGACTCTCCCCGTTTCCATAATACTTCCATAATATCTTTCTCCAATGTCCCTAAGACATGATTCAATCCCTCTTTGAAAGGATTGAAATTGAATTTTAATTCTTTACTCATGTTTTCCCTTTAATATCAAAAATATGTAATACCTTTTACTCTCATTTTTTTTAAATAATTACACACAACTAGTACATCAATAGTTTTATTATATTCTACATATTGTAGAATTTGCAAGTATAATTTATCGTTTATACTTGTTGATTCTTAAAATATTTATGCTAAAACACTTATGGCTTTTTGTTTTTTGCACTTTCTGCTATGTTCTGCTTTGTTAAGCTTTGATCCGCCAGCACTTATAAGTCAAGCAAGGCATTTCCATCATTGCTTTACATGGCAGAGTTTTTATCTGTTTTTGTGTATAGGTACGACTCAGGTACGACATGAGACTTTAACAATTATCAATTCGGAGGTATAAATCTATGAAAAAACTTACTGAAAAAGCGGAGGTATATGATATCCTTCGCGCGGATGGCAAGTCTATCCAGGATGCTTATAAACTAGCTGGCTATCAAGGAAAGGCGGGAGGAACAGCGCCGTATCAGCTAGAGAAACGGATCAAAGCCTTTTCTTTGGATCATCCCGAACTTTTGAAAATCGGTCATAATGTAGCAAGTTAACTTTAAAAATAGCTGAGAAGGTGCTCAAGGACAAAGAAAAACAGAAGCTATCAGACAAGGAGGAAATCTGCCTTAAGAAAGCGCATGAACTCTATATCGAACAGCAAAAGCGTGAATCTCCTGTTATTAACCGCAACATGAACGTAAACCTTGACGTACACAGCGACCTTGTTGACCTCAGCGCATACCGTAATTACCCTGATGAAGGTGGGGAAGAAAACCCTGAGCAAGTCATAAATGCCGAATTTACGCAGCAAAAAGGGTAGGGATTTGAGTTGTTTTGATGGGCAAAATTGATATTCGTTATTACTTGGAAGTGGGGAAGGTCTCAGATGCCTTGATTTTAAAGGGATTCAAGACGTACGTCCGATAATATACCTTATGTTGTGTTATGCCATTACTCCTTTGTGTGTAGACAGTTACTACAATTACGGCATATATGGCATTGACCGTATTGGCGGAGAAACGCTGAGCATTCCCCACAATCTTCGATTAAAGGGCGTGGATCGCATCGAATGGCAAGCAACAATTCCTCACCAGGTGTTTGGTCTTCTGAAAAACTACCTTCACTACATCCACCAATGCTTTCCTCCTAGGTGAGAAATACCGGTACCACGTCTATATAAAATTCAAAAGGGATTGGGGGAGAAATTTTTTATTTGATGTTTAAATTTTAGATACCAGGCGGATGCCAACATACTTCAAAATATTCAATATGGAAATACGTCAAAATAGGTGATATAGGTGGTATTCTTCCAGTAAAATCAAGGGATTCGGGGCGACCACCTCAAAAGAGCGAGGTGGTATTGAGGTGGTTTCAGGTGGTATTCGGGAGTGGTTTTAGGTGGTAACAATGGTCACTGTATCGGGACGATCTGCCAGGCGGACACCCTCTGATACCCCCACCCCCTATTAAGGCGTATGTGCTGATGCAATATATGAGACCGGTGTTTGGTTGCCCAAAATTTTCTAGAAATCGCTTCATACGAAGGCATTTGTTTTGACATGGGAAACCGGAACCGTTAAGATATTTTTCTGAAAATTGAATCTGTAATGAGTCACGGCATTGCAGGGCAATAATGCCGGATAGCAATATCTGTAAAAGGTTAATTGCGGGAGCCGTGACCTTCTGTAGTTAGCCTTTTCTCTCTAAGGGGAAAAGAGGGCATGAAGGGAATTATAAAACATACCCTAAAAAAGGTAACGCTTGAATTGGTTTATCAGGTAGTAGATGAGCGAACAGGAGAAATTATTACGAAGGTCGATGAAATCAAAAAGAAACAGGATGATGATTTTAGGTATCTGATTCAGAAAATGGATACAGAGACCGGGCAATTGAGAGGTGAAATTGGCGGTCTGAGGGGGGAGCTAGGACAACTGCGAACTGAAGTAAAGGATGATATAAAGCGTTTGGACGGGAAAATTGACCAGCTTAACCAGAGGATAGACACTATCATCCAGATGTTAATGACTATTCAGCAAGGTCAGAAATAGCTATTAAAGCGCAATAGAACGGAAGGTAATTTTAGGTAGTGTGTGTATAAGCGGTGTAATGAGCTTGTTCTTGTTATACCGCTTTTTTGTTTGTTGACGTCATTAGCAAATACCAGGCCATTTCCTGAAATATTTTAAATCCTCTTGACATCCTTGGGTGAATGTGGTATATAATATGATATATGTGGTATTCAGAATTTAAAACAGTACTGCATTTTGTATATCCAAAATATCGGCTTAAAAACTAAGGGATAGGGTAGCTCCCGACAAGCCGTGGCCTCTACATGGTTTCCCTTATATTTTATCTTAGAGGAAAAAATCGTTTTAGAGGGGCGAAACATGGGAGGTTTTCTAGATAGGTGTGTTCAGAATGGCTTTCTGAGTAAAGAGACGACTGGGGAACCACAAAGAACAGACGAAGGAAAGTGTATTGATTTTTGGGACAGATTATCACCGGAGCAAAAGGGGGCTTTATCTAGCGGATCGCTGGAAAGATTAGGAAATACGCAGGAGACTGAAAAATCTAATTCCTCACAAATAGGACAGCAAGGAAACAATTACAGATTCCGACCATCCGATTTTACATTAGAATTCCAGGAAAGGCAGCATAAGCAACCCGATAGGGATAGTCAAACCAGGCTAATACAAGAATACCTCCAGGCAGTAGAGGAAGTAACAAAGAACAAAAAACTCCCGACCGAGGAAAAGCTTAAAAAACTTCTTACCCCGCTTATAAACCTGTGCGATATTACATTCCCTCCTGGGTATGAATCCAACCGCAAATTCATAGCAGAAGACATAGACCCTGAAAAAGAGCTTGATTTAAAAAACCTGATTTTCAGCCCCAAGCAAATACTCTATTATTGAAGACACAGAACTTAAAGAATTGGGACTTTTGCGTGTAACCGGCAAAAATATTTATATACCGTGTTGTAAACAACTAGAAAGGATTCAAGGTCAAGAAATTGAAATTCCCCTAGAATTGGAACCATATTTTGACCCGCTCCCACGTTATGACTATTACTCAGTGTCGGATATATACGAAAGCTGGCTACCAACGTTAACCCCGGAGAAAATGAAAAGCAATGACCTGCTAGATAGAATACTTGTCACCTAGTCGGATATATACGAATACCATTAAGAGGGCGTTAAACCAAGATAAAAAAGCCATAGATAAACTGTGCAGTCTTTTTCAAGGTATTGCCGAAGCCGTAAAGATGGCAAAGAAAAGAGGGCTTAAAAGGTACACCGATGATATAAAACAAGAAGCAAGGATTCTCTTGTGGTCGATGATTAAGGGATTCTCGCCTAAACAAATCCTTGATGGTCTCACTCACAACGTTAATTTTAGCATCCCTAAGTCTGTAGAAACATTTTATTTATACTGGCTTTCCCAGGAAGTACCTAAACGATTAAACGAATATCCCCTTATTGATCCTTTTGACGTGTTGGTTTTGTTAAATCCTGCCAGTCCTATTGCTTCAGAGATCAAATGGAAACTTCCAAAGACGCTATCCATATGTTTAACAGCCTCTCATTCAGGCCAAGCGGGAAAACTAATCTCTATGCCTGGCTGTTCGGGACAAAACAAGGCGGTGATATGCAAGGCAGGCTTTGTCAGGGGATTAGCGAATACCTCGATAAGTATACAACCGATAGACCATATACGAGCGATCAGAAGGATCAGGAAGATTACGAAGATAAAATACGGCAGGCTCAGATCGACAACCAGGAGAAGTATTCCGAGGAAGAAAAGTCAAGACATGATGACGGTAACAACGATCCCGACTACGATGAAGACGATCCCAGTGAGAGCTATATTAACGAGTCGGGATGGTCAAAAAGGGTGGATGAGTACAAACAGGCGCTTATAGTATTACTCTATAAAGTGTCTTTAAAATCTCTTTTTTGTAATTTTCATTAAAAACGTTTAGTATTACGCAGCATTGTCCGGTTAGAAATTTGCGTAAAACAAAAGACAATAAATTTTTTTAGAAAGAGGTATTTTTTGCTTGACTTTTTGAAATAGTCAACGATGGCAAAATTTTTATAACACTTTAACTATAAAGGAGTTATAAAAATGCCATATACCATTGATCCGTTTTGCAAACAGCAAAAAATTCCCACGTTTCATGAACTGTTTAGTCCTGTACAGAATATTTTTCATTCGGTGCCACCTCTTGAATCAAAAGGAAACAGGCCGTTGCAGATGAATTTCGAACAACAACTCAAAGCACTTATTTATTACCATCTCGAAGAACATTCCTCAGGCAGAGATCTCCTTCAGGAACTCCAAGAGGATGATTTTGCCAGAACCGAAATAGCGCCTCCCGACGGTATCAAAAAGAGCAGCTTTTTCGAGGCCATCAACCACAGAGGCATCGAGCAACTCCTCTTTATTTTCACGAAACTTCAAGCCGATGCCACAAAGGTGCTCCCCAAGGAATATGAACATCTGGGGGAACTCGTCAGTATTGATGGTTCATTCATTGACGCAGTCCTTTCCATGCATTGGGCAGATTACCGAAAGGGGGCAAAAAAAGCAAAAGCCCACCTTGGTTTTAATCTTAACCATTCTATTCCATCAAAAATTTACCTTACCGATGGTAAAGGTGACGAACGCCCTTTCGTAAACAAAATACTCTCCCCTGGTCAGACGGGAATCATGGACCGTTATTATCAGTGCCATAAAGACTTTGACCTATGGCAGACAGAAGGAAAGCATTTTGTCTGCCGTATCAAAGAGAATACAAATAAATCCGTTATAAAAACCAATCCTCTCAAGCCAGGGAGCATAGTCTTTTATGATGCCCTTGTCCTGCTTGGAACACCCCAGGTGAATCAGACAGAAAAACCTGTTCGCCTTATCGGGTATTGGATAGACGCTAAAGAGTATTGGGTTGCAACTGACCGCCATGACCTTACTGCTGAAGATATCGCTTCTCTTTACAAGCTTCGCTGGAATATTGAAATATTCTTTGGTTGGTGGAAGCGCCACCTCAAGGTCTATCATCTTATCGCACGATCACAGCACGGATTAATGGTTCAAATACTTGCAGGGTTAATTACCTATCTTCTACTTGCTATTTACTGTCACAATAATTTCAAAGAAAAAGTTTCTATCAAAAGAGTCAGAGAGTTGAGAATCAAAATAAATAATGAAGCCAGAAACTTAAACTTTTCTCCTTTTGGCAACTACAATTTCAAAGAACATGCTAAAAATTATGACCACGCAAAAACTTAACCGGACAATGCTGATAGAGAATAGATAATTCCTAAAAATACTTATTTTTAATTCGATCCGATAGTTTTACTCATTGTGTTAGCGCTTGTATTATAAAATTTCTTTATAACACTCCGTGTTCTCTGTGAACTCTGTGGCAGAAGAGTTACCTATGGCGAATCTTTATCTGACCGAACAAAATTCCGTTTTACGCAAGAGCGGTGACCGGCTCATTGTCCAGAAGCTGGAAAGATCATGAATTGCTATAATGTCGTCCGCCTGTTTTCATATAATCATCCGGAAATTAACCTTGAAACGGAGATCGCTGCGCTGAAGGCAAAGTCCGATGATGTGGCATCGGCTACCCATCTCAATTAGTTGTTTGGCCTGGAAGGGAGCGCGGCAAAGGTTTATTTTGATGCCTTCGGCAGGATGCTCCTAGCCCGACCTTCGCAATTCGAGGGGTAGGCAAACCGCTAAGCCATGAAAATCAAGGGGTCATGTAAAAAGGTCGGCACTACAGACCGACCTATCCTGATGCATAAATCTTGGGCGGAGGTTGTTCAGGAAGCGTCAATCCCAATTGTGCCAAAAGGAGAACAACATCCTTTTCCGGCTGTGTATAGCGGCTCATGACAATGTGGCGACCATCCGTTGTCGGTAAATGAACGTCAATCATTTGAATGCTCGATAGTTTTTCCAAAATTGCTTCAGACGTCAACCCTGCGGCTCGTCCCCGCGCAAGATTTCGCAGCGTCGTGTGGAGACAGAATGCCAAAAAGGAGACAAAAATATGGGCTTCAATCCTCCTTTCCAATTGGTGCCATATGGGGCGGATGGAAAGCGATCCCTTTAAATCCTTGAATGCCTGTTCAATCCGCGTCAACAGCAAATAATTTTCCCACACGGTTTCTGGTGCGGTGGCTTGCATGTTGGAACGAAGCAAATAACGCCCCTCGCGCCGATACGCCTGCCTCAGGCGTTCCCGATCCAAACTGAACCGGAACGTATTTTCATTGACCGGCTCCTGCGGTTTGGGAATGGAAATATTGACCAATCTGAAGTCTCGTCCGGCTTCTTTCTTTAACGCGCCAATATGCATGAGCAGATCATCGCGCGTGAGGACCTTTCGATTGCGAAGTTCGCGCAAACCCGCCCACAAACGTCTGAGTCTGCGCCAACGCATGGAACGTTCCTTGGCCACCCGGTCCTGGCTTTCCACGTAAACGTAAAACTCCGACTCTTGCTGAAGAATTTTCACACGGACGCTTTCCCGCGCCTGCATCCACGTCTGTTCAAGTAACGGTTTTTCTACCCGCGTCAAATGCCCCTTCGGAGTACCAACCAAATAATCAATCCCCCGCTCACGCATCTTTTCCAACACCTCCTCCGTTGGAATACCTCTATCCATGAGCCAGGTGCGCCGAAATTTCCCATACCGCTTTTCTATCCGATCCAGAAACTCCTCTAATGTCGCAGTGTCTCTTGTATTACCGGGATATACTTCGTAGGCGACGGGAAACCCTTCCGGCGTCAATACCAACGCCACTACCACCTGCACACAATCCGAACGTTTGTCACGGCTGTACCCAAAACGTTTTTTACTCACAGCATCCGCCGCCGGCGGTTCACTCTCGAAATACGTACTCGTCAAATCATACAGCAGCACATCATACTTCGCGCCAAACAGCTTGCCCCATTGCCCTTTTAAAAAACCAAACAGCTCGTCGCGGTGCTCAAGCAGCAAATCCAAACAACGATACAGCTTATCCTTCTGTGCCAGCGAATCATCTTCCCCCAACAAATCTCCCATTGCGCTACGCACATACCACTCACGGTGAAAACGAAATTCGCTTCCCGGATCGATCAGCCGGTAACAGACAAGCGCCTTGAGCATATTCAGCCAGCTTGTCCCCTTCCGGCTTGATGGCAGACGACTCCTCCAAAAGATGTCCAGTTCCAACATATCCCACAAATATAATCCCAACCAACTTGCTCCCCATTGCCGGGGACAGCGCAATTCTATTTTGTCCAACCTCACCTGGACGGTCTCACAATCCGGTATGGGCAAGGCTTCCCGGTCGTCCGGAAATAATGCCACTTGTCTTGCTGTGGGCTTTTCACCCGCGACTGCCTCTATCGTCCGAACCCACCCCGCTCGTTGGTTGTCATTGAGTTCTCCCAGGTAGAGCACTTGTCGCTGTATCACTCTGCCTCCGCTGATCCGACGGTTCTCTACTACGCTCCAATACCGGTGGGTTTTCCCGTCTTTTGTCCGTGTCTTTTCTCGTAAAAACATGCGGACATTTTCTCACGCCACCGTGAAGTCGTCAAGAGGGTAGGTCGGCACTACAAGCCGTTTTTGAAATCGACCCCAGTAAAATCAATGGTTTCCAGGAGACAAATACCCAAAAATGACCTTTTTGGGGTGCGAATTGCGAAAGTCGGGCTAACTGAACTCAGTTTCCCGGGAAGACAGAAACATCCTTCTCCCGATCCCGTCAATGCACCCCTTTCCCTGAGCTATACCATGATTTTTAGTGAACTATCATCGCTCCTCTATGGATTGGGTTTCGATCCATACCTTGCTTATTATCATAGTATTGACTATGGAAGGGCATCCCTTGCCTCTGACCTCATGGAAAAATTCCGGGCGCCGGTGGCCGACCGGCTGACCCTGAATCTCATGAATAACAGGGTTTTCGGACAAGAGGACTTTTACTCAAATCCCAATGAAGGAGTATACCTCAGGCGTGAGACATTGAAGCGGTATTTCGTGGAATACGAGGCCATGCTCAATCGTGAGTTTGTCCGGCAGGAAACCAGGGAAAATACGACGTTCAGGAAGTGTTTTCGTCTTCAGGCGGAAAGACTGGCTTCCAGTATTCAAAATACTATACCGTATATTCCATTTGAGTTTGGAATATAGCCCGGTTACAAATAATTAACCACCCGTCTTCCTCCTTCGCGAGGCAATGTCATTGAATTAAGGGGAAGAGGTAATAAATATCGGTGAAAAGACCGATAAAATATGGTAAAATCAGACAAATTGTCAGCATTGTCCGGTTAAGTTTTTGCGTGGTTATAATTTTTAGCATGTTCTTTAAAATTGTAGTTACCAAAAGGAGAAAAGTTTAAGTTTCTGGCTTCATTATTTATTTTGATTCTCAACTCTCTGACTCTTTTGATAGAAACTTTTTCTTTGAAATTATTGTGACAGTAAATAGCAAGTAGAAGATAGGTAATTAACCCTGCAAGTATTTGAACCATTAATCCGTGCTGTGATCGTGCGATAAGATGATAGACCTTGAGGTGGCGCTTCCACCAACCAAAGAATATTTCAATATTCCAGCGAAGCTTGTAAAGAGAAGCGATATCTTCAGCAGTAAGGTCATGGCGGTCAGTTGCAACCCAATACTCTTTAGCGTCTATCCAATACCCGATAAGGCGAACAGGTTTTTCTGTCTGATTCACCTGGGGTGTTCCAAGCAGGACAAGGGCATCATAAAAGACTATGCTCCCTGGCTTGAGAGGATTGGTTTTTATAACGGATTTATTTGTATTCTCTTTGATACGGCAGACAAAATGCTTTCCTTCTGTCTGCCATAGGTCAAAGTCTTTATGGCACTGATAATAACGGTCCATGATTCCCGTCTGACCAGGGGAGAGTATTTTGTTTACGAAAGGGCGTTCGTCACCTTTACCATCGGTAAGGTAAATTTTTGATGGAATAGAATGGTTAAGATTAAAACCAAGGTGGGCTTTTGCTTTTTTTGCCCCCTTTCGGTAATCTGCCCAATGCATGGAAAGGACTGCGTCAATGAATGAACCATCAATACTGACGAGTTCCCCCAGATGTTCATATTCCTGGGGGAGCACCTTTGTGGCATCGGCTTGAAGTTTCGTGAAAATAAAGAGGAGTTGCTCGATGCCTCTGTGGTTGATGGCCTCGAAAAAGCTGCTCTTTTTGATACCGTCGGGAGGCGCTATTTCGGTTCTGGCAAAATCATCCTCTTGGAGTTCCTGAAGGAGATCTCTGCCTGAGGAATGTTCTTCGAGATGGTAATAAATAAGTGCTTTGAGTTGTTGTTCGAAATTCATCTGCAACGGCCTGTTTCCTTTTGATTCAAGAGGTGGCACCGAATGAAAAATATTCTGTACAGGACTAAACAGTTCATGAAACGTGGGAATTTTTTGCTGTTTGCAAAACGGATCAATGGTATATGGCATTTTTATAACTCCTTTATAGTTAAAGTGTTATAAAAATTTTGCCATCATTGACTATTTCAAAAAGTCAAGCAAAAAATACCTCTTTCTAAAAAAATTTATTGTCTTTTGTTTTACGCAAATTTCTAACCGGACAATGCTGATTCTCTATAGTATTACTCTGTAAAAACTTCTTTTTTTTGTAAGTTTTTTTTCGTGTCTTGGTGTCTTTGTGGCTAATTTCCTTTTGGTTGCGGCTTTGCTGCGATATGACCTCTATGGCTAAAATTAAAGTTATAACGAAATACGTTTGATTCCATCCACGAGTCTTGACTCACCAAAATTTATTAACAATGCCCTTTGATGACTTTATCCTTGTAGATCACATCCAATTCCTTCTGCCGTTCAAAGGGAATTTCTCTGAGCGAAAATTCATGACAAAGGGCTTCTTCGTAAATAGATTCCAATAAGCCTGGTCCCAGGATACGATGAACCTCTATTGCCGCCGCTATAATCTGTTCCGTTAAAGAATCCATAATTTATTCTCTGTGGCCTCTGTGGCAAAATCATTGTTTTCATGATAAAAGGATTCACTCGTTTCCTGTTATAAAACCCGATACCGGTAAAATCTTTCGATACCAGGGTAACGTCAATATCACTCCATGTGTTCGCAGTTCCCTTTGCGTGGGAACCAAACAATAGAGCCCTCTCCAGATGCAGTCCACTGGCGGAGACCATGTCGATAAACCTTTTAATTATTTCTAGTACTTCATCTGAGACAACAACCATTGATACAACTCCTTTTGTCTTTCCAATGCTATGCTTCATAACCACGATGTCCTGCAGGTTTATTTTGAATCGTGATTGTTGTCCGTGTACGAGATAATTTTGTATCTTTTCACGGACACGTCTCTCACGATTTTACCTCCCTCGTCCCTTCGTCTCTCTGCCCGCGTTCCCTCATCCTTCTTCCCGTCTCGTTTCAATCCCTTATCATTCCCCTGACATCTGGCCACTGGTCTCTGGCCCCTGGTCACTGTCTCATCAGGCCATTCGCAGGTGCCAGTTGCCAGGTTCCAGATTTCAGAAAACCAATTATCTAAATTCCAACTATCATCTGGCCTCTGACCACTGGCCACTGTGATCAATCCCTTATTCATCAAGCCGTTCTCGGTAACCAGTTTCCAGTTGCCAGATATCAGCTAGTAGATTAGCTTTTTTTCCCTGTCATCTGGTCACTGGTCACTGCTCCCTGTGATCAATCCCTTATTCATCAGGTCAATGATTCACACGTGTTGCAGCAGCATTAGCAATTACCGTTGGCGCCGCAGTAGAAGTCGCAATCCCTTATTCATCAGGTCAATGATTCACACTTAACAAAAAAACCGCTATCTCCCGAGTTGACCCGAATCAGCTTGGTCGCAATCCCTTATTCATCAGGTCAATGATTCACACAACTCACCGAGCGGGGCTTTATGTGCGAGAAAATTGTACCGCGTCGCAATCCCTTATTCATCAGGTCAATGATTCACACGATACAACTCCATCATAGTAAATTCAGGGTTATGTTGTCGCAATCCCTTATTCATCAGGTCAATGATTCACACATATCCATTAAACAGAGATTATCTAAATTATTATTGGGTCGCAATCCCTTATTCATCAGGTCAATGATTCACACACCGCCCATTCCAACCATAATAAACACAAATACTTACAAGGGCATTTTCTGTAACCTCCTTTTTTGAGCGTCATTTTTTTCCTATTACCTCCTTAAAAGTTGGTAAAAAATTTATTCTAACTATCAATAAGTACATTCTTTACAATTTTTTCTGTAACCACCCCCTCTTTTTAGAAGATTTTTGAGTTTCGTTAACCCATTGGGGTACTTCACACTATGTAAATGTCCTCCATTTTGGTTACCTTCCCCTGCCCGATCACTTGAATAGCCCGTTCGCAATTGGCGCAGATGGCATATATCCTCACGCTGTCGTCATTGGGCAAGACAATCTTCTTTACCCTAGCCACCATTTTATTCAAGAGAATGCTGTCCAGCATACACTCAAAGACGCTATAGTGTACCCGATCCCCAAAATCCTTAAGCGCCTTTGCCAATTTTGTCCTCCTGCCGGTGTCCGGTATATCATAAGATACGACATACAGCATATCATACCTCCTGCAAAAAAGGAATATACGGTGTAATATTTTGAATAGTGGCAGCCAGTTTTTCCGCCTGGTAACGAAAGCACTTTCGCAGCGTGGTAGTCTCTCCGGTTTCCTGCCGGACAAACTCACGGTTGAGCATGCCCTCGTATTCCACAAAGTAGCGTTTCAATGCATCGCGTCTGAGATAAACCCCTTCGTTGGGATTTGAGTAAAAGTCCTCCTGCCCGAAAACCCTGTTATTCATGAGATTCAGGGTCAGCCGGTCAGCCACCGGCGCCCGAAATTCCTCCATGAGATCAGAGGCAAGGGATGCCCGCCCATAGTCGATGCTGTGATAGTAAGCAAGGTACGGATCAAATCCCAGTCCATCGAGGAGCGATGATATTTCGCTGAAAATCATGGTGTAACTCAGGGAAAGGAGCGCATTGACGGGGTCGGTGGACGGATGCTTCTTTCTTCCCGGAAACGTGAATCCGCCCAGAAGCATTTTACCAAAGGCATCAAAATAGACCTTTGCCGCACTTCCTTCCAGGCCAAATAGTTGATTAATTTGGGTAGCCAATGCCACATCCCCGGGCTTTGCCTTCAGCGCCGCGATCTCCGTTTCAAGGTTAATCTCCGGATGATTATACGAAAACAGGCGGACGACATTATAGCAATTCATGATCTTTCCCGCCACAATCGCCTTTGAGAGCATGAGCCGGAAGTCATTATCCCCGTATTTCCTGAACTGGTGGAGACGCAGGGTAATGTTTTTGGGCGTAGGGGAGGTTATTTGTCCGATAAGTTTTCCCGTTCGTGTGAGAATGGCCATCTCTATACCGTGTTCAAAGAGTTCGTGCACGGCCTGCGTGGTAAACTGGACGTTTCCGAAGATGAGCACGGCATCGATCTTATGGCACTGTACCTCAAGGAGGGTTTCGTCGTCCTTCTGAACAATAAGCCGGTCGCCGCTCTTGCGTAAAATGGAATTTTGTTCGGTCAGATAAAGATTCGCCATGGTTAACTCTTCTGCCACAGAGGGCACAGAGGACACAGAGTTATAAAGAAATTTTATAATACAAGCGCTAACACAATGAGTAAAACTATCGGATCAAATTAAAAATAAGGTAACACTTTAGTTCTTTGAAAAATTAACAAGCGATTTTATAGGCCAACCCAGAAGGCGTTTTTACCGTAAGAGCGTTAAAACGCAAAAAAACGCTGGCGTCAGTTTGTCATTTGTGGTATAAAGGGCTTCAGAGAAAAGGAATCTGATTATGAAGCCTATCCTATTCCACTACCGTTCACGAGAACTGCATGCAGACGATATAGCCTTTATCAAGGCTCTCACTGAGCGTCATTTTCTCAGAGGGCGAAGTTATATTTCCCGAGAACTCTGCAAGAGCTGGAACTGGATGCAGCCCAATGGCAAGTTGAAAGAATACGCAGCACGAGACCTCCTTCTGAGATTGGAAGAGCAGGGATTGGTTTTGCTTCCGCCACGCATACGGCCAAAAAACAATCTCAAACCTAAGGTCTTTGATCAGATACCCCTTTTTGTCAAAAGAACACTGGAAGGTGCCATCACCGAGTATGAAACCCCGACGATCCAGGTGGTAAGAGATCATCAAGAGAGGTACCTCTGGGGTTATCTCCTTTATCACTACCACTACCTCGGATGTCCCCGGCTTGTTGGCGAACACATCAGGCACATCGTACGTATCGGTAATCAGGTCGTTGCCTGTCTTGGATGGGCAAGTGCCGCATGGAAGGTCAAAGACCGTGATCGTTTCATCGGATGGGATGAGTCTACCAAACGGACACACTTGCATTTGATTGCAAGTAACGTGCGATTTCTCATTCCATCCTGGGTTATGATCAAACACCTTGCATCCAAGGTATTATCCATCGCCCTGAGGCGTTTGTCACATGACTGGAAATCCGTCTATGGCCATCCCGTGTATTTGGCTGAAACCTTTGTTGATACCGCACGGTTTCAAGGCACCTGCTATCAGGCAGCCAATTGGATTCGTGTTGGAAAAACCCAAGGGAGTGCAAAACGGGGCAATACTTATCAGTATCATGGACAGCCTAAGGAACTCTACCTGTATCCTCTTCAGAGAAATTTCCAGAGGTTTCTTGTTCATGACCAGGGATGAAGCCATAGCCATTTTAGAGATGGACAGAGAGGATGCGATTCAAGCCATCCTGATACTGGCCGAGAAAGCAGAGAACTATGACAGACTCTGCGATAAACCGAGTCCAACCACCCCGTCCGGCATGACACCCCCTTATCTCAAGCCCGCAGGCAAAAGGAAAAAACGGCCTTGTGGCAGGAAACACGGACATAAGGGGATTTCCCGGAAACGGCCGGAAACAGTAACAGCCTATCAGACACATACCCTCAAGAGTTGTCCTGATTGCCACCAGCCACTGCAAAATCCGGTAAGAACGTATAAGCGATACATCGAAGATATCCCACAGATTGATCCGGTCGTGACTGAACATACGGTTCATGGTTCCTGGTGTTCTTGTTGTAGAAAGATTGTCCAGCCTACGGTCACAGACGCGTTGCCAAATGCCCGACTCGGATTGCGCCTCGTTGTCTTTACCGCCTGGCTTCATTACTTAGTCGGCATAAGTATAAACAATATCGTAAAGATGGTTTCCGTATTTTTCAACTTTCACATAAGCGCCGGTGGTTTAACCCAGGCTTGGAAGTCCCTTGCAACACTCCTGGAATCACGGTATAACGATATTGGACAAAAAGTCTCCGCAAGTGCCGTTTTACACGCAGATGAAACAGGGTGGCGGTTGAACGGGAAAACCCATTGGTTGTGGTGTTTTACCACCAAAACCCTCTGCTACTACCTCATAACACGCAATCGGGGATCGCCTGTCATAAAAAAGTTCTTAGGCAGACTATTCAAGGGCATCCTGATTTGTGACTTCTGGGGCGCTTATAACAAGATAAACGCACTGGCAAAGCAGCGGTGTTTCTATCATCTGTTCACGGAACTGGTAAAAGTCGACACATACAATCGGTCAATTCCATGGAAAGCTTTCCGGAAAAAACTCTCTCGTGTGCTCAAAGACGCATTGCGGTTATCGGAGGAAAAGAACCATTTGAGTCCAGAATGCTTTCTTCGGTTGAAAAAGAGATTACATTATCGGCTTGAACAGTTTTTGATAACACCCTATCAGGATAAAGACGCACAAAGACTGATCAAACGTCTGAATCGCCATAAAGAGGAACTCTTTACGTTCCTGGAACATGAGGGCGTGAGTCCCTATAATAACCATGCTGAGCAACAGATGCGAAAGCCGGTATTGACTCGAAAGATCTCACAACAAAATCGTTCTGCTCAAGGTGCGAATACCCAGGCTATCCTTATGACATTGCTTCGCTCTGCGGAATTACAAGGTGCTAATCCCGTTGAAAACCTTCTGGCAATTGCCAAAAACGCCCTGACGGTAAAAACGCCTTCTGGGTTGGCCTATAAAATCGCTTGTTAATTTTTCAAAGAACTAAAGTGTTACAAAATAAGTATTTTCAGGAATTATCTATTCTCTGTGACCTCTGTGACCTCTGTGGCTAAAATTAAAGTTATAACGAAATTCGTTTGATTCCATCAACGAGTCTTGACTCACCAAAATTTATTAACAATGCCCGTTTCAACTTTGTACTTTTCAGATAGGAGAGTACTTGAGCAGTAAATACATCTTCTATCTTACGTACGGATTTAATCTCAACCACCACCTCTCCAAACACAAGCAGATCAAGTCTCTGTCCCTTTATTATCTTATCCTTGTAAATCACATCCGATTCCTTCTGCCGTTCAAAGGGAATACGTCTCAATGATAATTCGTGGCAGAGGGCTTCTTCATAAATAGATTCCAGCAGCCCCGGCCCCAAAGTGCGGTGAACCTCTATTGCCGCCGCTATAATCTGTTCCGTTAAAGAATCCATTATTTATTCTCTGTGGTCTCTGTGTCCTCTGTGGCAAACCCGGTTTTTCTATAAAGATATTCTTCAAGATTTAATGGTTTTGGATAAAACAGGACTTTTTTCTCCTTTTTTGGGCGGTCGAAAGGCACCATAATCATGCTTCGCACGAAGGTAACGCCGAGAAATTTGAATCCGTCTTCAAAGCTGAGGATCTGTTCTTCGTCCAGCTTCAAAAGGAGCTTTTCCAGGGCCTCTTTCGACACGTGAAGCGCATGCCTTGCATCTTCAGGCCTTTTGCACAGAATAACAAAATCATCTGCATATCGGACGTACTTATATCCTTTCCTGAGCAACTCTTCATCAAGCTCATCGAGAAACAAATTGGCTAGGACGGGTGAAATGGGTGAACCCTGGGGAATGCCTTTTTGTAATGTCGACAGGGACTCACCGTCCCATATTTCAGCCTTCAACCAGAGTTCTATGAGTTTTTGAATATAGGGAATAGAGACATATTGTTTCACTTTTGTCATAAGCAGGGTGTGATCTACGCTGTCAAAAAAGGCATCGATATCGGCATCCACCACCCATTGATAGCCTTGTTCGTAATATTCTTTTACCTGAAAAACCGCTTGTTTTACCGAACGGCCTTTGCGATAGGCAAAACTGCATTCTTCGAATTCTTTCTCAAGCGCCGGCGCTACCCGGTGTAATACAGCAGTTTGAACAATCCTGTCCCGTACGGCCGGAATGCAGAGAGTCCTTGCCTCGCCATTCCCCTTGTCGACGAGAATTTTCAGCAGCGGGAGGGGTGAGTATGTTTGCCCGACCAGTTCCCTTTGCATGATTCTGAGGTTTAAATCCAGAATGCCTTCGTAGTGTTCAATGGTAACCCCGTCGACACCGGCACAGCCGTGGTTTTCCTTGACACGATGAAAACTTTCGTAAAGAGAATCAAAATCCCACATTAAATATCTTTTCCCGCATCTGCCCACATTCTATCCCAGGTATTTTTGAACGGATCAAAAGGCGAAGGGTAATCAGGATTTTTTGAAATAACCATCGCCGGGGAATCCTGTCCCCTTTTCCCTTTTTCCAGGATGCCGAGATAAATTTTTTTATCATCGAGAAGGTACATCCACCATGGAATAAATTCTTTATGGAGACGGATACTGAGTTTTCCGTTCCTAAAAGGAAGCAAGTTTTTGAGCACTTCTATCGCACTGTAGATACGTTTTTTTTCCACCTCAACCTCATGTTCTATAATCTGGAATAATTGGGTGTTTAGTGAAGATATATTGGTATCGAGGCTAATACCTTTTTCATATGCAATTTGCTTCTTTAATGCTGGTGATTCTGGGTCCATAAGTAAAAACAAATATTTGTTTATCGAAGTGCTTTCGTCTGTCCATTTTCTAAAGTCTTCAAGAATAGAGTTTGAACTTATCCCCAGATAGCAGAAAGAACTTTGCGTTTCATGAAATATCTTCCTATTTTCAGAGAGATCGAAAGAATAATAATAGCCATCCATTCCTGCCTTTATAAGTTTGAATAGTCTCTTATACTTGGTAAATAGCAGATAGGGTATTGCAATCATTAACAATCCAAAAAGTAAAATGCTTAACCTTACTTTACCCGCCAAAAACCAGGGAATTGATGATATAAGGAGGGAACCAAGAATTGACGTGACAAGATTGATGATAATGTCTTTGGGAAGACTTTTGATACTCTGGAAATTTTTGGCCATCTAACACCCCCTCATGAGGTTAATATACCAAATTCGCCGATTTTCAATGGTCTTATTTCTTGCATTATAGAACCAGGCACCCAACAAATCTTCGCTTTACTTATTTTTTTCCCCGTTCCGGTTTCCCCCTCATCATTTGTAGTTGTGCACCATTCCAAGCCAAGGAGGGGTTCAATATCGCCTTTTACTTTTATAGTATCCTCGGTTTTTAGTTCCAAGTGTGCCGGAATACAGTTATTTACTGATACGGTAATTTGTAAGCAGTCATTCTGTGTATCCAGTTGATTGCCAAAGATGGTGTTGTTTTTAACCTCATCTGTTTTCCCTGTCTCTAACATCAACCTTCCCCATCCGTATTTTCTATCCCCACCAATAAATATTTCCATAAGAGATCTTTCTATAGTTTCCAGCGTTAACACTTGTCCCTTGTAGTGCGCGTTATTGTGAATAAAAACATATCCAACAAAATATACATTTTGGCGCCTTTCGGTGTATTCCTCTTCAATATAATGTGAAATAAAATCAGACTCATGAAGCGATTGGTCTTCAGCGGTGTTGCTTTCCGGGAGAACGGCTGTCTGCCCATAAGATTGAATAAAGAGCCGCTCAAAATCTGACACAGGATAATTGCCGTAGTACAGCCCATCTTTTTGGAAATTTGGAAGAAAGGGCTTTTGATAGTCAATTGCGGGATAAAAATAACTGACAAGTATATCTTTTTTTAACAATTCTCCCACACCGTGATAGTCATCATGTCCATAAATGGTTCGCACGATATTTGCGGTCAAAGCTCCCCATATATTTCTACCCGTAATATAATATCGAGTAAGCTTAATATAGCCGAGGGTATGCCAGCCAATATGAATAGGGCTTTTTGCCTTATAGACAAGCCTGTATGCCTTCCATCCCATCATACACCTCCGCTGTGTGAAACGCTGTTCAATGCCTTTGCATGGTAACGGGCGTAGACAAGGGTTCGCTCAAGGAGTTCTTTGGCCAAAAAGAGTTTATCAACATCATTGGCTAAATGGGAACGAAGATCATCGAGAAAGCTATTGCAGCTTCCAGGCAATAACTCGATTTTGTCGTCTTTTAGCAGTTTGCAAGCTTTATCATGAACAACCCTGGCTGTTATTTTTTCAACCCCTCCATCTCCACTTTTAGATTTCGTATAAAGAGCGAAGGCATAGACTCCATCCTCTTGTAGAACCCCTAAAGCCTTTGTAATCATGGATTCTATTTTGTTTTTTTCGCTGGCGTTGCCAATTTCTTCCACGATCTTATTTCCATACTCAGCGCATTTCATATCAAGTATTTCCATGAACTGTTCCTCCGATATTAAGTATCCTAAACCGTCCCATTCCTCGTGTGTTCATAGCACCAACTCCCATGTGTTCCATAAGGGGAAGCCCTTTTTCTACATTTTCCTGAATCCATTTCCAACCTTCTCCCTCTGTGTTTTTACCATGCTGAATAATCTGGTCAATTCCATTTTGCCTGACTCGAAAATATTCTGGCCTGTTGTAAACCACATCAAACCACATAACCGTTGCCCGTGGTATTGCCTCATAGGTATATAATGCGCCTTCCTCCGCAGCGCCTGTGGCGGGATCAATAGCCACCGACGTGCGGACTTCAAGGTTGTCATTGACAATGCGGGAAAACAGTTTATCTGATACGAGATATCCCTGTTCATTATGACATTGCATACGTCACAGAACTTTTTATTATCAGGAAATGCAGAGAAATCAATCTTGGTTGATGCATCATGCTCCAGCATAATCCATCCGAAATTGAGCTTCTGATTGCGTTCTCCGTTTATTGCACTAAACTTCCGATCTTTCACGCTGGACGTAACTCCAAATTCGGATAAAACCGATGGGCATGTTACCCACACAGGGCCAATCATGGAGTGTACAGGAAAGAACAGAATTCGGGCATCATAAAACTGTGCGAGCCCCTGAAAGCTTGAACCACTTTTGCCCTTTGAAAAGCCAAAAGGGACACAAACCTCACAATCAGGTGCACCGCAGTGTCCTTCTCCATCATCTGCTCCTTTGCCTGCACAACTATAATATTTTGGTTCGTTAGGATTATCACCTTCATATAAAGGTTTCTTATCAGCATCAACTTCTATTATGGCATTGCCGTTTCCTTTTATTGACATTTTGTACCGTAGTCTTTGATATTTCCACTTGAGATACTTCTTGTAATCGATCTCATAATCTTTGTTTATTTCTGTTTGATTCGCGCTCTGTATTGCCATTGCCGTGTATGCCCTTGTTGCCCCTGAAATGCTTGAGCCAGGTATTTTAGGGATATTTGTCCCCGGCTCTCTGGTTATCGTATTATCCACCCTTCCCAGTCTATAGCCGCCGGTACCTATGTGTACAGGGTCGAGGGTTATTGCATAGTATGTCTTTTTTACAAAAGGGTCAGCCATTTTAAATTCCTCCTTTATTTCGTTTGGATTCTTTCTTTTAATATGCCGAGATAAAGCTCAAGCATATCGAAGAATAAGCCATTACCAATGGTTTCCCGAAGTAAGTTGTACTGTTCATTATCAAGTTCATTAAATTCCTTTTGAATGGATGATGTAACAAGGTTTACCCATTGTTCATACCGTTTATTTCCGATATCCACATTCCATTCCTGATATTTTGTTAACCAGAGGGATTGCAGGTTTCTGAGCTTTGTGTCCGTAATCCCCTTAAGCTGTTTGCCCTGCATAAATTCTTTCCATAAGCGCATTATCTTCTGATTCAATTCATCAAGAAGGAACGGTTTCGACTTGAAAGCTGCGACGTTTGATTTTCGTCTGCCATCTTTTAGATGAATATCATGTCTTCGCGTGTTTGAGTCGAGAAACTCAAAATCATAATAATTGGGATGCACACAGAGTTTGTCCCCTTCTTTTATTTCTGTGAAGTGAATAACATCTCCCGCAATGGTTTTAAAGAACGTAAAGCGTTCTGTGGACAAGTCTTTGCCGCCGGAACCAACGATAAAATACGGATGATGGTAGTCTTTATCACAATTGCCAAGTTTATAAGGCAATTGCCATGTTAAAGTTTTACAAAATTTTCCAAGAGAGGATGTCAAATCAAAACTAATATTAGATTCAGTATATTCTGGTGTTTGGTTAACATAAAATGCCTTCTTATTTTTGTCATCCGCAAGATTATCGAAATTAGCAATCATCCGTTTCCCTGCATCAAGTACAACAAACATAGGCATTTTGCTTCCAAAGAAAATATTTCCTATACTAAAGGGAAGTCTTCCCATTACCTTTCCGAAGTGTTCTCTGTATTTTTGGTAAATCAGGTCTGAGATCTCAATAGCTCTTTTCGCAGGGACAATAGCCATGAAGAGGTTGGGAGACTCAGTTATCGTACGATACGGAACGGTTGTATCTCCTGCATTACAATATTTTATTTCGTATAGATTCCCAAAGGAATCACTTTCTTTATCAATAATCTTAATGCAAATTGGTTTCTGCTTATTGGACCATTTATTTTCTGAGAATTCATGTAAATACATTTCTCCAACAACCTCGAAAGTATCTTGTCCTTTATACAAAATTTCGATAATTTCTTTTGTTGATACTACCTCTGCTTCAACTGTTCCTTTGTCCCAGCTATCAATATTTTCCCCTTCTTTTAGTTCAACAGTGAGTTCGAGTCTTTTATTTTCGGGCAGCAGAGATCGTAAGATATCTTTCGGTATATCCTGGACAAACTCTAACGTAGTTTCCCAGACATCAAAAATTGTTGAAGGTGTTGGAGTCTTGGCATTGAGCAGGTTATAAATATCAATAGCATCATTTTCATTTTTTGCCTGTTCAAGGAGGCTTCTCCAGTTTTCCTTTGTCTCGTGTATATTTCTAAAAAGAGAGCCTTTTTTTGCCCTTTGATCATACAAAAATACGGTGTGTTCTGCCCTTTCCTTGTCTTTTTCTTCAAATAAGGAGTCAATATCAGCCCTGATCCTCTCATAGTTGAATTTTAATAGTTTCTTCTCTTCAAGGAATTTTTTAATTTTATTTTCATCATTCTCAAATTGCTTCACGTTTCCAAGATTACTGACTTCCTTACATAAGCCATTGGCCTCAGTTATAAACAGGCTCCTGACCATGTTACCGCTGAGCCAATCATCCAGGACAAATCTCGCCACTATCAGGGCGGCCCGTCTGTTTTCATCAACAATTTCGTCAATAAAAATGGTCTCTCCAGCTATCTTCCTTCCTTTGTTATTTCTTCTCTTGATACAGATTTTACACAACTTTTTCTTTACTTTAGTTTTCTTTGCCGCACCTTTCTTTGCCTCATCATCAACTGGCCTTTGACGGCAAATGGGGCAGATGGTTTTGCCGTTCGCATATTTCAAAAAATCCTTACTTTCCTTAAATCCTTCAGCATTGCTATCATAACGATGGGATATCTTCTCAATCATCTCCTTTATAACCCTGCATAACTGTGTTAAGGTATTCATATATACAGACTTGTTTTCTGATAATTCAGTTTCGGTCTTTTCTTTTCCTTTTAAACGGTCAATATATACCAGGTATGGTTGGATCTCACCCTCTGAATTCTCAGCAGTAGCTTTGTATATATCTTTCTCAATCTCGTTCCAAATACTATTGAGATTGTTTTTAAGGTTAACCGGCACGATGAAATATATCCCGTTATCATCCGCATAAATCTCGTTACCAATTGGATACTTATCTTCAACAATCTTTTTTATTTCATGCTTGATATTTTCAATAACTTCTTTCCTACCTACAATATCTCCAATCTTCTGACCATAAGATATAAAGCGCATTCCATCCCATCCTATGCCGAGAATCCCGAATTTTACCTTTTTAAAATTGTCTATTTTGCTTTTTTCATCGTCATTAAGGAGGTTGTGAACAGCCAATACCTTCAAAATAGAAGCTACGGCATAAGAGTGTTCCCAGAGTGTCGTATCGTTTGAAGGTCTCGTGGTATCAGCAATCCCTTTTTGAAAGGCATCCTTTATGTCTTTGATAATACCCAACCTGCCTTCATCATCAAAATCTTTGAAATACGTAGAAAGTTTAGAATGTAATAAACTGTACAATTTTTGTCTGGCATCCTCCTGGCTTTCGAAAGTAACTATCCGTTCCTTTTCATAGCCAAAGACATTTGACCTGAATACGGTGTCCTTTTGTTCTGCGCTAAAAAGAGGATTATTGCGGTCAATAGCAGCATCAATTCCATCAGCAGCGTTGAGCATTTTATTAATTGCCATATCACCGGGTTTCGTATGAAAATGAACGGCTTTTTCTATGGTAAAGTCCGGTTCCCAACACATACATCCGCCTTTGCCTAACGATGGAATTTCATCAGGCTTTTTTTTAAATTCGGAAGGTATCAAATCTTTGAATACCTCATACCTTTCAAGGTATGAGTGGTCATGAGGGTCATTGTCATAACCATGAGGATCATCTTGCCATGTCTGCCGGTATTCAAGAAATACCTTACTGAGTTTTCCAATATCGTGCAATAAGCCTGCAAGTTCAATGAAAAGGATTTGATTGCGATACGTCCTGAGCTTACCCAGCATTTTTCATCACCTCTGCTTTCACCTGATTTATAATATCTTTCAATTTTTCAAAGGAAGAAAATGTTAAACTATTGGCTTGTTTGGTTGGTTGTATATAACCAGGAAGCTCACTAAAACTAGAATACGTTTTTTTCTTCTTGGTCTGTGTTGGTTGTCCTGGTTCCGGATTTGTTGGTTTCTTATCTTTGTTTCCTGACATTTCAAATATACCATTAATGTCCTTCTCGGTTACCCCAAAACCGCAGCTTTTTTTGGCAGAAAAACCATAAGTAAGCATCATTTCTTTTAAAGAATTATAGACTAAGTTTATATCTTCAGACACTTGTTGCTTAACTTCTTCTGAGCGCTTGCCCATTAAGTCAAAAGGTACGTAAAGCAGACTAAAAGTGCCAGATGCTCCTGCTGGCACACTTTCGATATATATGGGCACTGTGCCCGCCTTTGTCTTTCGGTCATGAGGATTAATAACCTCAAGACTTATCTGGTCAAAAAAGGTAGGATAAAAATTAAGACGTCCCTTTCTGAGTCCTTCTTTGTTAAACAAGGTTCTCGTCACTTGCTCAAAGGCCTCTTTTTTTTCTGGCATAAGCGCATCAAAGTATCGCTTTTCTGCTTCGTTCTCATTGCCAAACAAATTTGATATATGTATTCTTTTCTTAAATCTCATGTTTACATTTCCATCCATCTCTAATAACCTGCCTGCTGTCCATCGCATATTCCCCTTCCAGGTACTTCCGGGTACTGTTGGAACCTTGAAGACTTTGTCTTTTTTAACAGGGTTTTCGCAGATATAAAACCCTTCTTCGTCTTTGGAAAGATAGGGTTTTACAAGAGTGAAGGTGAATTGGAGGAAGAAGGAGAACGGGAGAAGCAAGGAAATATCTACCGTTGGTATCTTAAAAAAATTGAATATATCAAGAAGCCTTTGGCTTTCAATATCCTGTTTTATCCTTACTCTCCCTTCACCACTTTGCAAGTTAGTGTATCTGTCTCTTACAAGATCGGCTAATGGTTGGTCTTCTGCTAAATAATAAGAAGATAAGGATTTCCAGTAGGCGCTAAAATAGGGAGTTAGTTTATAAGCTTCATTCCATTTGTTTTCCGCGTTTTTTTCAAGATCTTTCTTCTCTTTGTTTAACTGAGTTTTCTTATCCTGCGCTGCGTCTTTTATTTCATGCATCTTTGTTGCAATTTGTTTGTTTAGACTTGCAATGTTTATCAATAATCTAATCTGCTCATTACTCTTTATATACCAATCAAAGCTCATCCAACACCTCCTGTCCTGTTTTCGTCTCATATCTGATACTCTTTCCGTTTAAAATTCTTTCTATTGCATTCTTACTATTATCCCGCTCTTTTGCATTTCTCCCATATCCAAAACATCGAGGTGGGAAATCCTGTTTTACGCAGTTCGGAGTCTTATCGCAATGAGTGAGCCCATGAAAAGAGAAAATCTTTTTGCTTTCGCCATCACTCCGGAGGTTTCGCTTTTCGACCACTGTTTGTAAACTATCGGGGATGTTTCTTGTCGCTTTCCCATTATTATCTTTTTTGTCTTTGATATAACCACCCAGAAAAACCTGAAATTCTGAAGCGTTGTTATCATAGAATTTAGTATTTCTGTTTGCCAAATTATTATGTTCTATCCGACTTACATACGCACCTTTCACAAACCAGAAATTGCTTAAATTTGGCCAATCGGTTTCATTTATTTTTAACTTAAAAATAAATTTATTTGGTTTACTTGATGCAATCGGTTCGTTTTGATAATCCAATAACCCGTAATCAACATGATTGTGTTTTCGATAACTTTCACAATTTTTGTAAGGAACTTCGGAAGGTTTCAATCCGGTTTTTCCACCAATAGCACCATATTCCACGATAAGTTTAATTGTCGCATGGAGTAGCTTCTTCTCGTAAGGTGTAAAGACTTTCTTTTCTATGAATTTAAGCGTACAAGGATCAACCCGCTTAACCATGCTTGTAATAACAGACCCGGAATTATCGTCTATCCGCAGAATAAACTTGCTGCCCCAGTTTGTGCATCCAAACATTTGACAGGCTGGGCAAATTAATGAATTCAAAGCCTCTTCTTCTGTTTTTCCTTCTTTCTTTAATTCTTTCAATTTTTTAAGTTCGAGAGTGCATCTCTTGTTATCTTCGGATGGATCGCATGCATAACCAGCAAGCCCCCGTATCAACACTTCATACCACCACCTTATTGAACCCTTGATACCTGTTAAATGCAAAATACTGTTGTCATTTCTTTCCACCCCACCCGTCCACATTGGTGTCAATGCCTTTAATTTAAATTCCATGCATCCTCCTCCATGAATACTAATGGATGTTTGTTGTTACTTTAAACCTTTTATTGGTATTCTTAATCCTGTCCTCTTTATTTCCTCCGCCAGCATCCCTCCATCATAAAAATCTTCTGGTCTAAAAGGAATCGGCTCTATCCTGCTATCTATTTTTCTTCTCAGCGGTACAATCCTCCTCCGATCTTCAAATCTGTCTCCTGTAAAATCAGGCGAAACCAGCGCAACGTCAATATCGCTCCATTCTTTCGCCGTTCCCTTTACAAAAGAGCCGAAGAGGATTGCCTCCCGTATCTTGATCCCGTTTTTCTCAAGTACCTCAATATACCTTTTTGCTATTTCTATGACTGAATCTGTCGCAATAGCCATTCCTTCATCTCCTTGATCTTGATTAGATACCCTTCGGTAAAATTCCTTGTGCATTTTTTCTTAAAGGAGAACTTTTCATCGGGGTATCTTGCTTCTATGTTAAAATCGGTAACTGTTTCAAGAAGTTCTAATTGTTCTCCTGTCATCCTGAGTGATACCTTCTCTGCCAGATAAACAAGCATATGAGTATAGGGAGGGGTTTCTTTAAGTTTACTCGCATAGATAGCTTTCAAAACCTTTTCTATAGTCAAATGTCCAAAGAATAACGAATATGAATAATCCCCTTTTTCAAAAAGGTGGTTTGCAACCTTCCAGTCATCTTCTGAAGATTCAAGCCAGTATTGAACTCCTTTTTTTCGGTCTTCGTCCATTTCTTTCTCCATACGGTCAGTGTTAGTTGCTGCATTTCACACACAAGTCAGATATAACACGGACAAACTTGTTTGTCCGTGCCACCCATTCATTTCTTCTTCCGGTAATTTGTTCATTGTTCGTGACCGTACTCCGTGTTCATGAAACACAACCATCGTTCAATGGTAGAGACGCATTGCTATGCGTCTCTACAAGGAGAAAATCGGACATGCCAACGGCTACATTTTACGAAAAAAACCTTTCTTTTATCCTCTTTGCCTTCTCCGGCATGGCGTTGTAAAAGAATTCCATCTGCGCCTCCAGCCACATGAGTTTTTCAAGGACAAGCTTTTTTCGATATTCCTCTATTTGCTCTTTTGTTTTATAGTAAAGCAACGGCTGATCAGTTTTCATTATTCCATTCCTCCTGTATTTTCCTCAGGTAAAATACATCCGCAATATCCTGAGGTCTGCCAGTCTTTTCTTTCATTTCGATGAGATAGTGTATCGGCACTACCGGAATAATTGTTTTTCCGGCGTGGATTTCCTCCCTCTCTTCGTAGACGACATCGAAATTGAAGGGTATTGCTACAAAAATATCAAGAATAAAAAAGGGATTCTTAGGGTCAAAAAGACTAAACACCAGCATCCCCTTCTCTTTAATCCAGCCCTCTCTTATTTCTTTTTTCATAAAGTCTGCAAGTCTTACGGGAATTTTCGGCTTGAAATTGAGTTCTTTCATCACTGTAATAAATCTGTTAAGGTTATTTTCTTCCAAATCCACAACAAGGTCAATATCTGCTGTGGCCCTTTCGATACCATAGAGGTTAACTGCAATTCCACCAACAACTAAATAGTGAACCTTTGCTTTATTTAATGCAGAAAATAGGCTTTCAAACTTGATCAATGTAACATCCCTTCAAAAACAAATACCAGAAATCCTGGTTACAATATACGTAAGACACATTCCTTACCCCTCTTTCTAAAGGGGAATCTGCCACGCTACACAGTTATGAAAAACGAACACGGACAAACAATCCCCATCCAACCCTCGATCAATACATTCGAGGACAAGTGCATACGGGGATATGGTTTGTCCGTACCACCCGCACTCTTTTGTTTTTCTCTTATATTTTTTCCTCCGTGCCCTCTGTGTCTCTGTGGTAAATATCTTTTACACAATTTCCAATATCTCCTAGCGCAGCTGCGCCACACCCAAATCCGCCTTAGTAAAGGGGGTGAAGGGGGTTGTTAAAAAAACTTGCAAAAAAAGAAAGATTTTATACGGTAATACTATACCTCCCCAACCCAAATGACGTCCCTTTCCCCACATGCACATATTCACCCAGTCTTAGAAATAGCATGAATTCTGATAAATCACCTTCGTATGAAACGGTGCCCGTGACACCACCCAGCGACATCCATTCTTCCTGCCGTGTAGAATAGCGTTTCCAGTCAAACCAATGAATATCCGATGCACCCTGCCTGACTGCCCTTGCTTTTTCAATAAGACCTTTAAAATCTATCTCCACCTTTTCTCCACAATGAAAATAGGATAGAGAAGAGATACGGCGCAGGAGGTTCCTGATGAGGACGTGGAATTCGATCTTGTCGGTTATATGACCATCAAAACGCAGGCGTAGGGGGGTTAATAGCGAGATGGTTATTGTGTTATTATGGTTATTTTCCTGAGAGCAATCCTGTTGTGGTGCGTTTACACCTCCCTTTGTCTCCTCTTGACTTCGTCGTGAGCGCTCAGTCGAGCGATAGGGGGAATTGAATTGGTGTCCCCCTTGATAAGGGGGATTCGACTGAGATATTACTTCGTTATGTGTATCTTGTGAATTTATGCCCATTTGATGGGCGTGTATTATGGGATAGTGGTTTGTGAGGGTTTGGGTGGTATTCTGGTAAATCGGGACTGCCTCGTTTCCTAAACCGATACCCTCCACCTGTATCAGATCGTATTTTCCCCGACCCTGCCCGATCCCCTGTTTTCCCAATTCAGTAAAGGTATAAATAAAATAGGGCAGGTAATCTATGGCCTGGCCGATAAGGATTACATGAAAGGCAAATTCTTCGCCGGGTTCAAAGGACTGTTTTTCCGTATTAGGTGGCTCAATAACAAAGGGGTGTGGCACCTTGGGGTAAAGCCGGAGCATTTCGGTGTCTTCCGGAGGCGGCGTCTCAAAGATGTACGAATAAATGCATTTCTGTTTCAGAAGGCACTCATCACATGCCTTGCCTTTTATCACACAGACGACCCGTTTAAAGGCATATCCGAAACCACCGCGAAAGGCAGAGCCTTTATAGGCAGGAAAGCGTATGTGATCTTTGGCGCAGATGGTGAATCTGAACTTCGCCATCCTGAATATTTTGAGCATAGAAAACCTAACAAAAATTAGATTAATTCCAGCGAAACCAGTGTTTTAAAGATCTGTTCGCCTCCAATATATTGTATATCCAATGAGAAAATCAATGAGAAAATATAACTGAAACAATTAAGAAACAAATTTCCTTGAATACCTTACTATTACTGGTAAAATAAAGAAATTTACAGAAGTATAAATACAGGGAAAAAACAATAGAAATGCCCTGATAGATTTGACAAAATATTTCTCAAGCATTACGATACTACTTTGATTTTTATTTGAATGATGTATTACCATTAATACTCTTAGATTTACCCGCTACAATGGACAAACTTCAGGTAACAACGCGTTCCCATGCAGAGTTTATTGATATCACACAGGAAGTGAATGAAATCTTGGAAAAGCGAGAGATTAAAGAAGGGGTATGTTATGTATATGTACCCCATACTACAGCAGCCGTCACGATTAATGAAAACGCCGATCCCTCAGTTCGGAAAGACATAGTAAATGAACTTGACAGGCTGGTGCCAGGGAATGGTCACTATACCCATGGGGAAGGGAATGCCGCTGCTCATATCAAAGCCACTCTGGTCGGTTCATCAATATCGGTGCCCATATCTGACGGGAAATTGGCGCTTGGAACATGGCAAGGCATCTATTTTTGTGAATTTGACGGGCCCCGGCGCAGAGAAGTTTTTGTGCAAATTATGAAACGTGAATAGCGTCCAAAGTAAACACAGAGTCACACTCAATTGTCGCTGGAATCTAAAAGATGCCATAAAGGTTTTTCTGGCTTACGTGATCCTTATGTTTGTCGGGATGCCTCTCATTGTGCGGTTTATTAACACATTATTTGGTTTTAACGTTCTGAACAACATCGCACAGCGGAGCCTGATTCTTTTTATTTCCCTTTTTGTTAACGTATTGATCTGTGCCTGCGTATTGTACATTGTCTGCATCCAATATCGTCAATCAATTACCTCCCTGGGCCTGTCTGCCGCAAATTTATTTGTCAATATAAAACAGGGTATTAAACGATATCTCATTACGTTGCCCCTCATCATGCTTGCGGGTTTCATTATCAACCTGATTTCCGGCTATTTCGGGCAAAATCCGGAAATGCAGGATGTAGTTCGATGGGTGCTGGAAGAAAAGTCACTCTTCGTCCTGGTCAGTTTGATATTTTTCGGGATTGTTATTGCCCCCGTTATCGAGGAGATTATGTTTCGCGGATTTCTGCAGCCGGCGTTGAAAAATTTCTTCGGCGGACGATATGCCATTGTACTAAGCGCGTCACTTTTTGCAGGTGTGCACATGGATATCTTTGCCTTTTTTCAGATATTTATTCTGGGAATGCTCCTGGGATATTTATATGAAAAGACTCAAACTCTCGTTGCATCTATCATCGTGCATGTTTTACACAATTCATTAACCTTGGTTTTTTTACTGTATTTTAAATACTTTTTAAAGGGAAAGGTTCCAGTATTCTAACCGGAAAATGGTAACAATTCTCCATGGAGACACAGGTCTTCATTCAGTGGTATACCGTGTGTATCCGTGATGAATTATTATGGTACATGAACTCCTGGAGGTGCTATGTTTAGAGATGTCGAAGAACAATTAGAGGTCATACTGCGTGGAACGGTAGATATTGTTACAAAAGAAGAATTGATAAAGAAACTGAAGAGATCACACAAAGAAAATAAACCACTTCGTATAAAATTGGGACTCGATCCCACAGCCCCTGACATCCATATCGGGAATGCCATACCCATCCACAAATTGAGCGCATTCCAGTCGCTCGGGCATACGGCCATTCTTATCATTGGGGATTATACAGCGACAGTGGGTGATCCTTCAGGGGTCAACAAAACGCGTCCCATGATTAGCTACGAAAAGGTGTTGGAAAATGCCAGGACCTATCTTTCGCAAGCAGGTAGGATCCTTGATATGAAAAAGACGGAGGTGATTTACAACAGTGAGTGGTTTAAGAAAATGACCTTCCATGAGGTCATCCAACTCGCTGCAAAGATGACCGTTGCCAGAATGATGGAACGTGACGATTTTACCAGGCGTTACCATGCCGGCATTCCCATCAGCGTGCATGAGTTCATTTACCCACTCATGCAGGGCTACGATTCCATTATGGTAAAAAGTGACGTAGAATTGGGAGGCACAGACCAGTTATTCAGCCTGCTTGTGGGAAGAGACCTGCAAAGGGACGCGGGTGTGGAACCTCAGGTTGCTTTGACCACTCCTCTCCTTGAAGGAATCGATGGGAATAAAAAAATGAGCAAGAGTCTGGGAAATTATATCGGAGTAACCGAATCTCCCGGCGAAATGTTTGGCAAGGCAATGTCTATTCCGGATAACCTGATGCAGAAGTATTTTGAACTTGCAACAGATCTGAGTAGAGATGAGATAAACCAACTCCTTGATGTCCATACCCATCCACGCGCTGCAAAAGTAGCTTTGGCCAAGGCAATTGTTCGGCGTTATCATGATAGGAAGGATGCAGAGGCAGCCGCTGCTGAGTTTGATCGTGTCTTTAAAGAGCGCGAACTCCCAGATAAAATTCCTGATGTCGAAATATCCGGGAGCGAACTGACGGATGGCAAGATATGGATTGCCAAACTTATCGTTTTCTGTGGCTTTTCGGCTACCAACAGTGAGGCGCGACGATTGGTTCAGCAAGGCGGGGTGAGCATAAATAACGACTCCATTCATGATCCCACTTTGAATATTGAGATAAAACCCGATATGATTCTTAAGGTAGGAAAACGCAGGTTTGCACGGATAGTAATGAAAAATTAACATTCAGCGATCAGCCTTTAGCAATTGGAGGCTGGCAAAGATGGGATGTTGATAGTTGTTGATGGCGATTGAGAATGAAAATTTCTTGGGGAAAACGGATATTCATATCGTTTATTGAGAAGCTGAACGCTTACGAATGAACAACGTATTAATCGTCTTCCTCAAATACCCCGAACCAGGGAAAGTAAAGACCCGCCTGGCAAAGGCTCTTGGGAATGAAAAGGCATGCCGAATCTATCAATTACTGGCTGAAAGTGTGATCAGGAATATCTTCTTGAAAAATGAAAGAAAATATGATGTACATATCTTTTTTACTCCTATTGATAAAAAAAATGAAATCGTGACATGGCTAAAGCCACTTATTGGTAACGACACTGAAACTGGTATCCATTATATACCTCAAGAAGGCGCTGAATTAGGCGAAAGAATGTCCGATGCCTTCCAGCAGGCGTTACAAAAAAAAAGTTATGAAAGAAGCATAATCATAGGAACAGACTGTCCTGGAATAGACGCTGCATTGATTGAAGATGCCTTTGAAGTATTGAAGAAAAAAGACATCGTTATCGGACCGTGCATGGATGGCGGTTATTACCTGTTGGGTATGTCAGGATTATTTCCCGATTTGTTTTCAGGCATAGACTGGAGCACGGATTGTGTGTTTGACCAGACAATGAGAAAGATACAGAGAAATCATTTGTCTTACATGATATTAAAGACATTAGCGGACATAGACACGCAGGAAGACCTTAGTCATCATGCGCCCCATATTTTGATTCTGTAGTTCTGTAAGTATTTCAACAAATGAAGTTTTTCAGAGAAAAACCACCCCGTAATCTCCTGATATAGAGTGAAAATCTGAGGTTGTGTATTTTTCCCTTTTCAAGAGAAATAGAACGATCAACTGCGATCATAAAATGAGCGAATATAGAAGAATTAAAGATACTACTACGTTTGTAAAAGATGCGAGTTTCGATCCCAAAAAGATGGATGATCCCTGTATCGTCGAGGCATATATTCCAGAAGAATACAACTTGAAGGTTTCGGGAGAAGGTCTGCAATTGGCAAACAGAAATGAATTACGACATCCTGTTGGGGTTGTTGCTGCGCGGTCTTTGCGGTATTTCAGTACCAATAGCGAAGGTTTTAATATCTTTCGTGTACGGGATATGGTTGTCTGGCGGCTCAGGCATATTTATAACAGTTTCAACTGGTGGACTGCCTACGTGGTAAATGCAGAAGGCGAACGGAAATATATGCCCATGCTCTATATAGGGGAAAAATTCGGCACTCCAACAGGAAATGCAGGCGAAGCAGATATTGTGCCAAGCGCATTTGAAAACGACCGGTGTATCGTTAATCAGAAGTGTGGGGGAGGGGCAATTTTTGCCGTCGGATACAGTGAAAGGGGGGGGTTATTTAATTCTCCCGATATGTATGGGGTCAAGACGATTGTTGGAAATAAGTATAAAGGCGCTGGTGTTAGTGTGATCCATGGCATTACAAAGAATCTCAGGCTTATGGCAGAACGTTCATTAAAAGCCAGCGGCAAGGATATCTCTCCACAAAGAATTTATGATGAAATCAAGGAGATGAAAATTGTTGTTCTGGACAGGCCAAGGCATGAAAAACTCATTAAAACAGTCAGAGAGCTTGGCGCCAAATTAATTCTTGTTACGGACGATGATCTTACTCCTACCCTTGCAGTTACCAGAAACGACGTTGATCTGATCACTGGTGCAGGTGGAGTTCCCGAAGCGATATTAAGCGCAATTATTGTTGAAAAATTAGGCGGCGAAATGAGCTTAAAAATATTACCTGCTGATATAGCACAGGATGAAAAGTTATTGGGGAAATTAAGTAATTGGAACCTCTTCAAAAAGAACGAAATAGATATTTTACGGAATTTTAAAATTGTAAGACCCGGTACAGAAAAAGAAGGAGAGAGGTCTTGGGATACCGTCTGGACTTCAAGGGATTTGGCCAGGGGCATGGATATGGTTTTTACGGCCAGTGTCATCAAAAAAACCCCATGGATAAGGTTTCCGGATGGAAAAGAGGTTCCCGGAGTAGAATTAGAACCTGAAACGGGAGAAGTAACCGTACATGTAGTTCGTATTGCTGGTAATAATCTGGAAATTGTCCCTGTCATGTATACAACAACGATTAGTGAATGCGTAAGACGACAGAAAGAGCGGGCAGAATCTCATGCCAGAGCAGATGGAGATTTGCTCATTCAATCGGGGGAGGCGTATGCAGAGTTTGGCATGTTCCAAAGGGCCAAAGGATGTATACGGAAAGCAAAGACGCTGAAAAATGCCAATAAGGATTTCCTGCAGAAGTGTGATGCTTTGTACGAATATATTGAGGGATTGGATGTCCTTGTCAACGAGCGTGTCCAAACACCAGGAACTTTAATAGAACATTTTAAAAAGGTATGTCATTTAGGGCGGAAAGACGATATCTGGTTGAAATCCAAGCTCATGATTAAAAGATTTTTCGAATACCTCGGTGACAAGCATTATCATGACCGACACTATGAGGCGGCTCTTGCTTGTTATAGAGAGGCATTACAATACAGCCCCCAATTGAGTCTCTACCGCAAGGTGAATTCTATTCAGATGAGGGATATGCTGGAAGAGTATTTTCATCTGATTGACGAAATATATAAGGAACTCAATTACAAAGAATCGAGAGATCTGGAAAAATACAAACTTGGAGTTGCATTGGAAGTTTTCTATAGTAATGAGGGGTATTTAAAGTCTTCGTGCAGAGAACCATGGCTTATCTTTTTCAGGAGGACTGTATTACATGGAAAAAGGCCTTCCTACAAATTAGCCATTCTTATCAAATTATTAAGATTATACAATACGTTGAACACTGCAAGCGACGATGTTCTTTCTTTCTGCCTGAAGAGAGAATTCGGTGTGACTGAAGACGAAATAGATTGTATTCTCGGGTATAAAAGTGCACATAAGAAATTTCATTCTGTCTGTGAACTCTATCGTGTAAAAGGATTGGGTCTGGAGTGCCTGTCGAAATTACTGCTCCCACAGACAACAGTAGAAAGTCAAAACGAACTGGAAGATGCCGATATCCCGCTGAGTATCAGCCTTGTTGAGGTAATGGAAAAAAGGTATAAAAATATGCTGGAGGAACTTAAGGATGGATATAGGAAAGAGGCACAAGAACATTCGTATGCAATGGCAGAAGCATATCATTACGTTGGTTTGGCGCTTTTTGACGTCGGTGATGACGAGGGTGTAAAGATATATTATGAAAAAGCGCTCGAAAAATTCCGTGAGATCATAGAGAAGTTTCAGGGGTTAACACCGGTTAATGCTCAATATCGTATTGGCAATCTTTACGAAGAATTATCTTTGCTCTATGAGAATGAGAAGGGGGAGTATTGCAAAAAAGCGATAGATGCCTATATACGTATTATCGATGAGCAGCAATCGGAAAAATTATTTGGTTACATCCGCGGGCTGGTTTCGGTCCGAATAGAACAGGCTAAAGAAAGGGTGGAATGTTTAAAAAGAGAATTGTCAGCTATGGCGCTGAATATTTGACCTTCCATCATGGAAATTTATCAATAAATTCCTTCGTCAACAAAACAACGGTTTTTCGTCCTTGAGGAGTTAATAGTTGATTTGTTGAAATCTGGACACTGACAACTGGCACCTGAGTACGACCTGATGTAGGAAGGATGTGAGAATTGCGATTCGTGTCCGTTACTGTGAAAAACACTAAATCAAAATAGGGTCACGATTCACGATGCTTTTTCAGTTTCCCTGCAAGATAGATCATAAGAATGGAAATGTCGGCAGGAGAGACTCCAGAAATGCGTGATGCCTGCGCCAGGGAAACCGGGCGTATCTGGAAGAGCTTTTGGCGGGCTTCTTTCCTGAGTTCAGAAATATTCTGGTAGTCGAGCCATGGAGGGATTTTATAATCTTCCATCTTTTTGAACTTCTCTATCTGGATTTGCTGACGCTCTATGTACCCTTTATACTTTACCTCAATTTCTACTTGTTCCTTTACTTCTTTTGATATGCGCCTTTGACTCAGATCAGTGTCCAGATTAAGCACGTCATCAAAGGTAGTGTCCGGACGGCTCAATATTTTTGTAAGGGTGTCCTGCCCCGCCATTTTTTTATCCAGATAGGTCAAGATTTCGGTAATAGATCTCTCTTTTTCCTGCAATTTATGCCACTGCTGTTCTGCAATGAGTCCGTAACGGTAACCATATTTCATTAATCTCCTGTCGGCATTGTCATGCCGTAAGAGAAGCCGGTATTCCGCACGGGAGGTAAACATCCGATAGGGTTCTTGTGTCCCTTTTGTAACAAGATCATCGATCAGCACACCGATATATGCCTCAGAGCGGTCCAGGATAAAAGGCTCTTTTCCCTGTATCTTCAATGCCGCATTGATGCCCGCCATGATTCCCTGGGCAGCAGCTTCTTCATAGCCGGAGGTCCCATTAATTTGACCCGCATGAAAAAGATTTTCTGTCAGTTTTGTTTCCAGGGATGGCCGGAGTTGGGTCGGTGGCACAAAATCATACTCGATGGCATAACCGTATCGCACTATTTCGGCGGATTCCAGGCCGGCAATAGAATGAACGATTGCCTCCTGAACGTCATGGGGCATACTGGTTGAGATCCCATTGCAATAAACCTCGAGGGTATCTAATCCTTCAGGCTCCAGAAATACCTGGTGCTGATCTTTTCCTGAAAAACGTACGATCTTGTCTTCCAAAGACGGGCAGTACCTGGGTCCCACAGACTTAATCTGTCCCGTATAGAGTGGCGCGCGGGACAAGTTAGCCGTGATGATTTTGTGTGTATCAGGGTTCGTATACGTAATATAACATGGAACTTGCGTACAAACGATTTTCTCTGTTGAAAATGAAAAAGGCTGGGGATAATCATCTCCATACTGTGGTGTGAGTATCTTATAGTTAATAGTGCGTCCGTTAAGACGCGGAGGAGTACCTGTCTTGAGACGTCCAACCTCAAACCCGATTCTTCGTAAGGAATCTGACAACTTTTCTGATGATAGTTCTCCAATCCGGCCACCAGAGGTTATAAACTCTCCGATATGGATGAGACCTTTTAAGAACGTCCCCGTCGTAAGGATGATAGCCCTTGCTTTATATTTTAAGCCACTTTGACCGATAATCCCGGCGACCTTGTTATTATCGATGATGAGATCGTCGACAATCTCTTGCCTCAAAAAAAGATTGTTTTGGCTTTCCACCCTCTTTTTCATAGATACCTGGTAGGCTTTTTTATCGGCCTGGGCACGGGGGGAATGGACGGCGGGGCCCTTTTTGGTATTGAGCATGCGGAATTGGATACCCGTTTCGTCAGTTACCTTTGCCATTTCACCACCGAGGGCATCGATCTCCCGAACCAATTGACCTTTTGCGAGGCCGCCGATGGCAGGGTTGCATGACATTTGAGCAATCGTGTCCAGATTTATCGTGAGCAATGCCGTACTCATACCCATACGTGCAGACGCAAGAGCCGCTTCGCAACCTGCATGCCCGGCGCCGACCACGATTACATCAAATTCTGTATGCATATATATGCTACTTCGCACGTTCAACAAAACGTGTTTCCCGAATTACAGTAACAACAACCTCCCCCGGGTATTCCAACTGTCCTTCAATCTCCCTGGCAATATCATAACACATCTTGGCAGCAGCCTTATCATTGGTCTTATCCGGACATACCATCACACGCACTTCCCTTCCCGCCTGAATAGCATAGGCGCTTTCCACACCGCTGAAAGAAGTTGCAATACTTTCCAGTTTCTCCAATCGTTTAATATACTTTTCTAACGTTTCTCTCCTTGCACCTGGTCTGCCGGCAGAAATTGCATCGGTAGCGCTCGCCAACACGGTATAAATAGATTCCACCGGCGCTTCCTCATGATGACCGGCAATTGCATTTACCACTTCAGGTCTTTCATCATAGCGTTTTGCAAGGTCTGCGCCTGCAACGGCATGAGTGCCCTCCATTTCCGGACCGATAGCCTTGCCAATGTCATGCAAAAGGCCGCATCTTTTCGCCAGTGGGACATCCAGTTTTAATTCGCCTGCAATAATACCCATGAGGTTTGCGACTTCGATAGAATGTTGCAGTTGATTTTGACCATAACTCGTTCTATATTTAAGTCTTCCAACAAGCTTTATCAATTCCGGGTGGATATTATGAATCCCAAGTTCAAAACACGTTTGCTTCCCGGTTTCCTGAATAACCTGTTCTATTTCCTTTTCTGTTTCTTTCACAATTTCTTCGATGTGCGCCGGATGAATCCTTCCATCAAGAATCAATTTTTCCATCGATTGCCGTGCTATTTCACGACGAACGCTATCGAATCCGGAAAGGACGATTACTCCGGGGGTATCATCCACAATAACGTCAATTCCGGTTGCCTTCTCAAAGGCGCGGATGTTCCTTCCTTCGCGTCCGATAATGCGCCCCTTCATTTCGTTGTTGGGGAGTTCAATTGAACTTACGATATTTTCAGCCGTATGAGTCGCTGCGCATCGTTGAATAGCAGTGCTTATTAATGACACAGCAGTTTGTTCTGCATTTTCCTTTGCTTCCGCTATTTTTTTCGAAATCAGTTCGGAGCATTTAATGTCAAGCTCTTTTTCTAACCGATTTAATAAAAGTTTTTCAGCCTCTTCTCTGGATAAATTGGAGATTTTCAGGAGGGCTTTGTTTTCTTCTTCTATTAACTTTTCAAGCTCTGATTTCTTTTCATCTACTTTTTTTTCCTTTAAGGCAAAATTGGAGGAAAGCGTGTCAATATACCGCTCTTTTTTTGTTAATAATTCCATTTTGCGTTCCAGGTTATCTTCTCGTTTGCTCAACCTCTTTTCATGTAACCTTAACTCCATCTTCGTTTCCTGGGTTTCTTTTTCAAAAGCCTCTCTGCGTTGGTACAGTTCCGCTTTTGCTGCCAGTTCAGCTTCCTTCTTAATTTTTTCAGCCGCTTGTTGTGATTCTTCAAGAAGATGCTTTATCTTCTTTTCGCTGGCAGCTTGCTTCTTCTTGTATACAAGTATACAAATAAAGTATCCGAGGGCAAGACATACAGGAAGAAGGAGGTATGCCAGTAGTTGAAATAGTTGCATTTTACGTTATAAGCCAGTTTATTGGGCTCATCCTCCAAAAATAAAAAACGATCTTATATGCAATAAAATCCTAAGAAATGAAGGCCGGGAAAAATGAAAATTTTGGAAGGAATGCCACCCGAGCGAAACGTCGGTTTGAATAGAATCAGAATAGAAAATGAAGGATAGGATCTTTTAGAAATATTTCTCAAAAATTACATGTCTTACTTTGAAATACGACATTGGCATAATTGTGATTATGTAAAATGTCGCATCGATTGTAGCAATAGCGCCGCCTCTTTAAAATACCTCTTGGACAGATCAGATTGGGCTTGTTAAATATTTTTTCTTTAAGATCCATGAATGATTATCGTTAAATGACAATCATTAAGAAACAAAACCGTAATATCAAAAACAACAGTTACTTTATAAGTATTGATATACTGTTTTTGTTCATTTCTCCATCTATTTCTAATATAAAGATTTATAATATCAGGGACATTCCTTAGATCAGCGCTTCCCGAACCTCTCTTTAAGCCTATGCCAAAAATACCTCATACTGACAATACATACCTCAAAACTTTAAAGATGTTTCTAGAAGCATAACGTATCCCTTCTGGAACACTTTTGTCAGTAGTTTGCCATTTATGTCGAATTTTAAACAATCTTTTAAACCAAGTCAAGCGATTTTATATCCGTATTATGAAAAGGGTTAAGAAATTATGCATCCTAAATAACCGTTTTTGATTTTCTATTTATTACCTTGATGCTTGACAAGAAAAATATCGCTAAGTATAATCTTTTACTTTGATTTTACTACAGTTTTTTCAATGAAAGACTGGATATTTTTCGGCAAAACCATTGCTTTGATAATTAAGGAGAATCTATATGAGAGTCGAAGTAGAATTACCCGAAGTGGAAGGAAATAACGGAGACGAAGCGACAGTCTCTTTTTGGTATGTTGAAGAAGATGAAGAGGTTGAAGAGGGTGAAGACCTTGTTGAAATGATCACCGAAAAAACCACTTTTAATGTTACAGCCCCGGTATCTGGGAGATTGTTAGAGATACTTGCACAGGAAGGTGACGTAGTGAAAATAGGTGACATTATGGCAATCCTTGAGACCGAAGAGGAAGAAGAAGAAGAAGAAGATGATGATGATGATGATGATGGAGAGGAGGAGGAGGAGGAGGAGGAGGAGGAGGAGGAAGATTAGTCTTTCAAATATCGGGCAGTACCAGTGCGAAATATCATTCCCTGTTGTGCCTATCTGTAGCACAACATAATACAACCAGTTACCCCCCTTCATCTACCTCCCACAGGTGGTTGAAAGGGGGTAAAAGACTTTTTCCCAAAAGATCCCAGGACATACAATATTATTACGCATCTATTTTAGACGGTCATTTACATGTCTTTTAAAACCATCTCTTGCCAAGATCGTGCCATAAAGTTGTTTCAAAATGCTATTCTCAATGACCGTCTGGCACACGCTTATATTTTCGCCGGTCAGGAAGGTATCGGTAAAACATTATTTTCCAGAGAATTAGCAAAGACGATTTTTTGCCAACATCGTGGTACAGATGCGTGTGATACCTGCAATTCTTGCAAAAGAATCACCAGTGACAATTTTTCTGACCTGTTTTTCATACTCCCCGAGAAAAACAGTCGGGTGATTAAAATAGAACAATTAAAATATCTCCAGGATGTCCTGAACGTCAAACCGCTGGAATCAAAGTATAAAATAGTAATTATACAATCAGCAGACAAGATGAACGAAGAGGCATCTAACTGTTTATTGAAGACACTGGAAGAACCGCCTTCCTATGCTATTATTATATTAATTGTTACCTCTTTAGAATCAGTCAGGGAAACGATTCGGTCGAGGTGTCAAATAGTACGGTTTTCTCCGTTATCATCGACCGTGGTAAAAGATATCCTCATAAATCGGTTTCAACTGGATAATAAAAAAGCAGAACGATTAGCAGTCGTATCCAATGGCAGTATTGAGAGGGCTACATTACTTTCCGGTACACATGCCCTTGAAAAGAAGAACTGGCTTGTTGATCGGATTTTGAAGTTAGAAATGAATGATAATTTAACTTTTTCAAAGGAATTATTCGAAGAATGGCATATCCAGGATCTGGAAGTATTAGAAGAAAAACGAACGTACGTAAAAGAACTGATACTTTCATTTCTTTTGTATTACAGGGACTTGCTTATTTGTAAGACAGGGGGGAGCAAGTTACCTATTCATTATATTGATTGGAAAGATGCATTAATATCGAAAAGCAACTCATTATCTGAAGATGTGTTGTTCCGTATTATCAATGTGATCAAGACATCACTTGGACATCTTGACCATAATGCCAATATTACTTTGTTGCTTGAGAATATGATAACAAAGATACTTCACCTTCAATTTAATTGCAGAATACCGTCTTTACAAGAACATTTTTCTCTCAGGTGAATAATTCTTATAGAACAATAATTCCCTCTTTCTTTGCGGCCCGATTCAGTTTGAGGTCATTACTTGAAAAGCACACATCTGACCTGATTTTGTTTTTTAAATTAGCTGCTGACGCTAAATGAATGGAATCAAATCCTCTGAGCAGATGCTTTTCGGCAATATCACCTGCAAGCCGTATTAATCCATCGGTAACCTCAATTACAAAATAGCTTTCCCAGTCTCTATTAAAATCTGCTACAATTTTTTGTAGCATGGTAATTGAAAAACCATCTTCTTTTTGTTTCCTTGCGAAGGCAGACCTCGCTTCTGCATAAGCTACTATTGAAGTGGAAATAACTGTTGCATTCTGAATTATATCTTTTATCCTCTCAGAACCAGTCTCCTCCACATATAATTTAACCAGGTCGCTCGTATCAATGTAGACAATCATCTTCTGTCTTCAATGACTATCTCAGAGACAGTCTTTCCTTTGATTTTTACAGGGTGTCTGCTTCCCACAGGTTTACCACCTTTCCATACGGCAAAACCCTCTTTCACAAGTGAAAGAAGTTTGGAGTCCACATCTACCCTCTCTACCGGAATAATGGTAGCGATCACCTTCTCCCTTTCGGTAATTGCAATCTTTTCACCCTTTTTTATCTCGCGAAGATAATAACTCAATCTATTTTTTAATTCTTTAATGCCAACGGTAATCATGGCTACATTGTAATTCTTAGTAGCTACCTATGTCAATAACATTTCAAAGTTGCGGTTGTAGCGTGAACTTCAGTTCGCCAGAGATTATCAATCGGGGACGATTGAACCAGCGAAAAGGGTGGATTAAGGCGCAGTTTTTTGCGCCGAATCCACCTTCCATGTTTTCCTCAATGGTGAATTCGCTTTGCTTAATCCACCCTTACTCAACTTGCAGTTATCCTTTTGCTGCCTCTTGGCGTGGATTGCATTATTATCTTCTTACCTTCACGATTACTGTCGTCTTCAATCCACCGGCGGTTTTGAATTTGACCTTTGCGTTACCGCTCTTCTTCGTAACTGTAATCGTAAACACTGCCTGGCCGTTAACGTCCGTATCTGCAATTTGCGGTAAGATCGATTTGATTATAATGTTTATATTTTTTATTGCTCATTTAGTTTGTTTACAGAACCACTAGAAATTAAGTTTGGCTTATAACTTCTTTCTAATAAAATAAAAGAGCCTTCCGCCGATACAGAAGGCTCTCTCAACATCAGGCACAATTTCATTCTTGTGTATTTACATACACCTCACTTTATAGCGGTCTTTGTATCTCACATATTTTTTCAATCTTGATTAAGTGATGAATCGCAACGCCATGTGTAATACGATGTCCACGCAATATAATTCCTATTTACATTTCCCTGAGGAATTAAATCTTGTTTGAAGGCTCTTATTGAACTATTTAAGCTCTGAATATAATTGTTAAATATACGTTTAAGATCTTTAAAAGCGACTTCTTTTAGTGGAAGTGGGTTTTCAGTAGAATGAGACCACTCCATGACTCCCGCCCAACTGGAATTACCCCAAGAATGATAATTGCCGTCACACCACGTATAACCAAGCAGATCATAATCGGGATATTCATACGAATATTTTAAATCCCAGCTTCCCGCTGGAGTAGCATAATTAAAAAAATAAACCTCATTAATCCATTTTTGCGTGGAAGGAAGATACCTAGTAGAATTTATGACATGAATATATGTTTGTGTATTTCCAAATCCATCATCTATAGAGGTTTTATAATCTCCCATGGTGGATAAACTTCCAATTAGTTTAAATCCTGGGCTGTCACAATTAGCATTTCGTGCCCAATCATAAACATAAATCTTTTTATCTCCCCAAGATACACAGTCTCCGTAAACCCCAACCACCTCAAGACTTAAACTAAATGGACCATGACATGGTGTATATATCCATTGGTTTGCACTTCCTGTAAACAAACCAGAAGTATGAACATTCATCATACAATCAATAGCAAATCTATTCTCACTTCTGGGATAATACTGACCATAAGGATTATTTACATCATTTTTTATATCAGTTACATAATACCATATCCCTTGAGTGCGATGTGAATTATCACTGCAATCTGGCATGGGTACTATTTCATAGCTATTTATTTCATTCCTATCTATTTTTACATCGCCTGATTCCCCAGCTTCCAATGCCTCCTTTTGCGTCTCTGCTCTTTTATCTACTATCCTATAAAATTTGGTTCATTCGTAAAAAAGTTGAAGACAGGAAAATATAAGTAGGGAAGATAGGGTAAAAGATGAGAGTAAAAGGATAGCATCGAATTTCATCCGTATGTAATATGGTTTTATGAGAGATAAGATCATACTACACGAGGAGAAATTCGATGCGGTTAGATACTATCACAGAATTATTACGAATTCCAGGATTTAAAGTAACGCATATGATATCCAGCACGGAAAGCAGTATAGAGTTTTTATTGGAGCAAGAGGAAGAAAGAACGAGTGTATGTTCAGGTTGCGGTAAAGTGCACAATACGGCAGTGCATAGTGTGGGAAGAATAACAGTAGAAGACCTACCGATGAGTAGTAGGAGGGTATATTTGCACGTACCGAAGAGGAAATCGATGTGCCTTGAAGATGGGAGTATTCGGGTAGAGGAGCACGAGTGGATAAGGGGGAGATTTACGAAGCGTTTTGTGGAACAGGTGTATCGACTGACCTCAATAACGACAAATAAGGAAGCAGGATGGTTTCTTGGAATAGACGATGAGACGGTGTACCGGATAGATAAGGAGATGTTAGAGGAGTTATCACTGGAGAGAATTGAGAAAGTGAAGGCGCCGCGTCATATGAGTGTGGATGAGGTTGCATGGCAGAAGTGGCACAAGTATGTTACCAATGTTGTTGATGTGGAAAAGCGCAAGGTGATTTGGAATCACGATGGACGGGGCAAGACAACGCTGGATAAATTTTATCGTAAGATAGGCAAGGAAGGTTGTAAGAGGATAAAGGCAATGGCAAGTGATGGAGCAAAGGGTTTTCTTACGTCTACGAAAGAGCATTTGAAGAATGCCTTGATAGTATTGGATCATTTTCATGTAAAGAAGTATCTCAATGAGGCAGTAGATGCGGTAAGGAAGGAAGAACTCAGAAAAGCCAGGCAACAAAACCAGGAAGACTTGAGTCGAATTCTTCATTGCAACAAGAGGTTTATATTGATGCAAAATAAGGTTACAAATAAGCAGAAGGACATTTTAGATAAACTCTCAACGCTCAATGAGAAGGTATATAAGGCAATGCTTTTAAAGGAGCAGTTTCTTTCTCTTTATGTAGCAAGTAATCGAAGGGTAGCATATGCAAATCTGAGGGCGTGGATAGGGACAGCAATAAGGTCTGGGATAGCATCATTTGTAGAGCTAGGATACAAATTTTTCCGGAAGAGGCATTATGTTCTGAACTATTTTGTTTGCAAAATAACGTCTGCTATATCAGAAGGAATCAATAACAAAATAAAGAGGTTCAAGCGCATGGCATACGGTTATCGAGACGTCAAATACTTCTTACTCAAGATTCATCAACATTGCGGACTTCTTGACCCTAAGCTTTCAACTTAAATACGAAAGACACATAATTTTGCTACAAAATCCTTATCCATAACCCCAAGTTTCTTTAATGTTTCAAAAGGATTTTCTTCCTAAAATCCTTTTCGCTGTTTTCGGTATGGCTTGCATCATTATTTTCTCACCTTCACGGTTACTGTCGCCTTCAAGCCACTGGCGGTTTCGAATTTGACCTTTGCGTTACCGGTCTTCTTCGTGGCTGTAATAGTAAATATGGCCTGGCCGTTAACGTTCGTATCCGTACTTTGCGGTGAGATTAATATACGCTTCTTACCTGATTTAATCTTAGCCGTTACGGTTTCACCCACAACCGGTGAACTGTCTGCACATGTTACCGTTACCGTTACATCACCGCTCTCATCCTTCTGGAGTTTCAGCGTTTTCGGAAATGCTTCTATAGACTCAGCTTCACATTCAGGCGTAGGTGTTGCTGCTAACGTAGTAAAGGATTCTTCATTTCCATACGTGTATCCTGTATCTGGAGGAGGCTTGGTCACTACAACTATTCTATCATAGTAAGTAGTTGCGGGCAATAATCCGCTTATGTCTGCACTCACCTTCTCTGAGGTATCTTCTCTTACAGCACCCACAGAGTTGGTGTACGACCCGCTCGCAGTACCATATTCAAAAAACATGCTTTGGATTGCACCAAAATAGACAGTAGCATTCAAAGTTGCCGAATTCGAAGTTATATTCGTTGCTTCACGTGTTATTACACTTTGCGGTGTTGGTGTTGTTACTGGTGTAGCTGTAACCATAGGTGTTGCTTCTGCAAATGTTAAATTTGAATATAAAATGAAAATGCTGCAAGTAATTAACAAACAATAGGCAATAACAAAAGATGTGTTTTTCATAATTTTACAGCCTCCTTTAAATTTTCAAAATTTCTTGCAATGCTCAAGAAGCTTTAGAAATAGCTTGAAAATATGCTTAATAAAACTTCAGACTCTTGTTCTTGAATATGTCAGGAATAGATCGCATCTTACCACAATTTGATTTCAAAATGTATGCAAAAAAACTATTTTTAATTTTTCCCTAAAGGCGTATTACGCATTATTAGTCATTGCAAAATAAATATTAATAGCTTATTTTGCATTAATGACACAGAGAAGCCATTTTGTCAACACTGTTAAGCTAGTGCTTACTTGCAAAAATAATTTAAATATAGTAGACTCCGATTTGTTTCTTTGTGAAGGGGTCTACAATGCCAAGAAAAGCACCAATACCTTGCTATTCTGAGAAAGACCGGCAGACTCTTGCCGAATGGGCCAACAGTCGGAGTATAGAGTGGCGGCTTGTTGAACGAGCTAAAATCATTAACATGTTACTTGACGGAGAGCAGGTGAATAAGGTGGCCACTGCTCTTGGGATATCCCAAAATACTGTTATTGAATGGCGTGACCGATTTATCGCAAACGGGATTAAAGGCTTGTATGATCTGCCTCGTTCCGGCAAACCCCCGAAATATGATAAGGAGTTTCGCAATCAGGTTTTGAAGACATTGGAGCTTGTGTCGCCAAAAGGACAGGCAAGTTGGGACGGTCCCTCTCTTGCAAAGCATTTGGGAGCATCAGACGATGCCGTCTGGCGTGTTCTCCGAAAGGAAGGCATTTGCCTTGCACGGCAAAGAAGCTGGTGTGTGAGTACTGACCCAGAATTTGCACCCAAAGCAGCTAATATAGTAGGCCTATACCTGTCCCCACCGGAGAATGCCATAGTGATTTCTGTCGACGAAAAGCCAAGCATTCAAGCTTTGGAGCGGGCCACAGGCTATGTATGTACAAGTAACAGAAAAATCGTGCGTGGCCTCAAAAGCGCCTATAAGCGTCATGGGATACTGAATCTGTTTGCAGCTCTCAATGTGGCAACAGGAACTATTCATGCGCAAACAACGGAATTAAAAAGACGAGTGGAATTTCTGGCATTCATGGATCAACTGCTTTTGGATTTGCCGGATAGCGATAAGAAAGAAATCCATGTCATTCTCGACAACTACTGTATTCACAAGCGAAATGAGAAATGGTTGGCAGTACACCCGAATGTTAAATTCCATTTTACTCCGACTTCTGCAAGTTGGCTCAATCAGGTGGAAATATGGTTTGGCATTCTTTCGAGAAAAGCTTTGAAGAACGCCGGCTTCAAAAGTATTGAGCAGTTGAGGTCTGCAATCGAGGCATTCATTGAAGCTTATCAGCCCAATGCCAAACCTTTCGTATGGCGTAAGAGGGAAGTCAAGGGTTCGCAATTAAGAAATACTATAAGGAATTTATGCAATTAAGCACTAGCTTTTCATCAGATAACTTAAATGGATTTTGTTAATTCTTCAAACTCAGATTTTCTTTTAGTTATTTTCGTCGTTATTTTTTGAAATGTCACGTGTTGTTATCTTCTCACCTTCACAGTTACCGTTGTCTTCAATCCACTGGTGGTCTCGAATTTGACCTTTGCGTTACCGGTCTTCTTCGTAGCCGTAATCGTAAATATGGCCTGGCCGTTAACGTTCGTATCCGTACTTTGCGGTGAGATCGATATACGCTTCTTACCAGACTTAATCTTCGACGTTACCGTTTCACCCGCAACCGGGCAACCTTCGCTGCTCGTCACCGTTACCGTCATGTTACCACTCTCTTCCTTCCTGAGTTTCAGTGTTTTGGGAAATGCCTCTATAGTTTCAGCTTCGCATACAGGCGTAGGTGTTACTGTAGGCGTTGCAGCTAACGTAGTAAAGGATTTTTCATTTCCATATGTGTAACCACCCGGTGGCTTCTCGAATACAACTACTCTATTGTAATAAGTCGTTGCTGGTGATAATCCGATTATGTTTGCATTCACCTTATCTGATATATCTTCCCTTACAGCATCTACAGAACTGGCATACGAACCGCTTACAGTACCGTATTCAAAATATATATATCCTACTACCAAAGGGACTGTTGCATTAAGGGTTGCCGAGTTTGATGTTATATTTGTTGCATCCTCTGTTATCAGCCATGGTGTTGGTGTTACTATTGGAGTAGGTGTTGTAATGGGTTGTAACTCAAAATCTAATGTTCGAGGACTACAAGGCTCTATGTCAATAAGTTGCGATAACGATTTGTAACCATCTGCTGATGCAGTAAGAGTATAAGCACCTCCACAACATAATTCAAGACGTGACTCATTGTCATCGTACCAACTATAATAACCATCCGCATCAGTGGTAGCTACATAGGAACTAGTACCACTAATCCATGCATTTTTAATACCTTTTTTCGTTATTGCATTTATCACCCTGCCAGGTATAGTACAATTAGAGGTTGGAAATGGTGTTGGTGTAACTGTTACTGTGGGTGTCGCTGATAATGTAGTAAAAGATTTTTCCCTTCCCATGGACTCGCCAAACTCATTAGACTGTTCTACAATCCTATAATAATAAGTTGTGTTAGGAGACAACCCACTTATGCCAATGCCCACCGGTATTGTGGTACCTCCGCTCACAATTTGTGTTGCAGATGTAGATGTATCACTGTAATTGTCACGAGCCGTCCCATACATAAACCATATTGTTAGTTGGACGGGATCTCCGGTATAATTACCAACTTTCCCATGCAAGGTTGCCGAGTTTGATGTTACATCCGTTGCTTCACACGTCGTCGCAACCACCGGTAATGGCGTGGCAAATGCCAAATTTATCCATAAACCGAAAATGCTGCAAATAATTATCAAACAATAGACAGGGATAAAAGAGGTGTTTTTCATAGTTTTACCACCTTTCTTACATTTTCAAAATATTACATGATTCAACCCGGTAAGCGAGGTGACAAAAAGAAATGGAAACATTTAGTTTTTTGAAAAACATCCTGATTCGAGCAAGTCGGGACATGTAGCACGACATTTATGTCGATGTCCTGCGAACTGAAGTTCACGCACACAAGCGGTAAAACCTAATTTTTTAGCTGCCCGCTCCCAAACTTCTGTTTGGGAGCGTACTGGATGAGAAACTCAGTTTCTCTGTAATTGTGTTCCCAAACAGGAGTTTGGGAACAAGCGGTGGCAGTTTATTTAAAGATAATTTTCAAACGGGAAAATGTTACAAAGAAACTAAATTATTACAGAGAGATGTTGTTTCGGTCTATGGTAATATGACACAAAAAGGTTGTTTTTACAACACTGTTAGGCTAATTCTTATTAGATGGCGTATAAGAATCATGATAATACTCAGGTAAGATTTTTTAGAGAAAACGAAGGCTGAAGCTTAATCTTTGAAAATTATTGAAGTGCGGTAACACACCGGGCACATATGGTAGGATGTTCCTTAACGGTTCCCACACTCTCTCTCAAGTTCCAGCACCTTTCACATTTTTTGTGTTGGGACACACTGCATTCTATCCAGAGATTTCCGGTTAATTCCCCCTTCACCGCTCCGGATGTGATATTCCTGTCCAGTTTTACCTCAGACACAATAAGTATCATCGGAAGGTCTTTTTCGTAGCTTTTGAGAAATTGCCAGAGGTCTTCGTTTTCTGTATAAAGATTGACAGATGCCTCCAATGAGTTGCCTATCAACTTGGCAGCACGCATCTTTTCCAGTTCCCTTGCCACATCGGTTCTCATGTTGATTAGCTTCTCCCATCTTTCGTTGAGAGAGTTGTCTGTCCAGACAGGAATTTCTTTTGGAAATGTCGTCAAATGAATACTGGAGACGTCCTCACCCTTATGGATAATTGCTGACCATACTTCTTCCGCAGTGTGAACAATAATCGGTGCGGATAATTTAACAAGGTTTAACAGGATGTAATACATCACCGTCTGTGCAGCGCGTCGCTCTCTTGAATTTTTTGGAAAGGTATAAGACCTGTCCTTCAAAATATCCAGATAAAAGGCGCTCATTTCCACCGAACAAAAATTGTAGATATTATGAAAAACACGGTGAAACTGTAACGACTCATAGGCCGACGTAACGTTCTTAATTAATTCTTGTGTCTTATGCAATGCCCAGCGGTCTATCTCCAGTAATCCTTCATAGGCTATGATATTTATCCTTGGATCAAAATCGTAAAGGTTGCTGAGCAGATATCTGAACGTGTTACGAACCCGTCTGTAAGCATCTGAACACCTGATGATTAAATTACGAGACACGCTCATATCATTTTGATAGTCCAGAGAAGAAGTCCATAACCTGAGTACGTCAGCGCCAAATTCCTTCAAGGCGTCTTCAACCGAGATGAAATTTCCACGGGATTTGGACATCTTTTTTCCCTGTTCATCAACAACAAATCCGTGTGTTAAAACAGATTGGAAAGGCGCCTTATCCCATGCACCAACCGATGGAAGTAATGAAAGCTGAAACCATCCGCGGTGTTGGTCCGTCCCTTCCAGGTAAAGGTCGGCTGGATACGATAATTCGGCACGCTTGTGTAAAACAGCATGGTGGCTCGATCCAGACTCGAACCAGACATCGAAGATATCCATTTCTTTTTCGAACCGGTCACCCCCACATTGAGAGCATTTCGTATCAGACGGTAAAAAATAAGATACATCCTTATAAAACCAGATATCGGCCCCTTCCTTCTCAAATCTGTCTCTCACATAATTGATTGTGTTTGTATTTATATGTGCCTGACGGCAATCTTTACAATGAAAGGCGGGAATTGGCACACCCCATGAGCGCTGCCGGGAGATACACCAATCAGGGCGTTCCGAAATCATCTTTGCCATACGATTCTCGCCCCAGGAAGGTATCCATTTCGTCCGCTTTATCTCATCCAATACCCTTTGACGCAGGTTGTTATAATCAAGACTGACAAACCACTGCTCCGTTGCCCTGAAAATAACCGGATCATCACATCGCCAACAATGGGGATAGGAGTGAGCAATGTCTTTTTTATCAAGCAACGCCCCTAACATCTCCAGTTTTTTAATTATCGCGTCGTTTCCTTCTTTTAAGATATTGAGCCCGGCAAATTCACCTGCCTCTTTGGTAAAATTACCCTTTTCATCAACGGGACTTAACAGGGGTAAATGATATTTAATGCCGGTAAGATAATCTTCCTGGCCATGTCCTGGCGCTGTGTGAACACAGCCCGTCCCATCAGATAAGGTTACATAGTCTGCCAATACTACAGAACCTATTCTGTCTATAAAAGGATGCCGGTATCTTATACCCTCCAATAAACGCCCTTGTACCTTGCCGAGGCATTCGTAATCCTTGATTCCTAACGCAGACATGATTAATTCAGCCCTCTTATCGGCAAGGATTGTAATTTCTTTCTTTTGCGTTTTGGGATTCAAATAACGAATGGCTATATATTCATATTCAGGGTGGATGGCGACTGCAACGTTTGCCGGAAGTGTCCAGGGGGTAGTTGTCCATATCATGATATACGAATTATTGCTGTCTGCACCTTTGAATAAATTGTCGATACCGTCGGTGAGTTTAAAGTTTACATAAATGGATGGACTGGGAGTTTCTTCTCTATAGTCAAGTTCTGCTTCGGCAAGGGTCGTTTGTCCAAGTTCATTGGGACACCAGTGGACGGGTTTTTTGCTTCGATACACATATCCCTTTTCAACCAGTTTTCCAAATACCTCAATGATACCTGCTTCATATTGAGGATCAAAGGTCAGGTACGGATGTTCCCAGTCTCCCAGTACCCCCAGCGTCTTAAATTGAGTTCTTTGGAGTTTTACAAATTTCTCTGCATATTTTTTGCATTTTTTCCGAATTTCTGGTTTGGTTAAATTTTTCCTTTCTTCACCAACATCCTGCATTACGCGGTGTTCAATCGGCAGGCCGTGACAATCCCAGCCAGGGATATAAGGCGCATCATAACCCTTCATTGTGTGAAAGCGCACAATGAAATCTTTTAATATTTTATTCAAGCCGGTACCGATGTGTAATTCGCCGGTCGGGTAAGGGGGGCCATCGTGTAGGATATATTTTTCTCTGCCTGCACGTGCCTTGCGAACTTGTTCGTAGAGTTGCTCCTTTTCCCATTTTTTCTGGATTTCGGGTTCTTTTCTCAGCAAATCTGCCTTCATGGGGAATTGAGTAGTAGGCAGGTTGAGTGTATTTTTATAATCCATAGGGGTGAATAATTTCCTTAAGATCGAAGATTCAGCAGGGATTTTAAATCTTCAGGGGCTAATCCCTCGATCATTAATTTCTTATCTCTCGAAGATTCTCCTGAAATAATATGAATAGACGATTCATTAATATGAAGTGTATCTGCCAGCAGTTCAATTACGGCCTTGTTTGCCTTCCCTTTTTCCGGGGCTGCAGTAACGGCTAATTTTAAACGTCCCCCGTACTCACCTATAATGCGGTTTTTGCTTGAACCGGGTTGGGTTCTGACGGATAGAATAACGCCTGAGTTTGTAGTAACAATATCAAGCATATTAAATGCAACTGCTCAATATCAGGTGATTATAAATACCACCTGATATTGAGCAGTTATTAATAAACTACCGAGAATTCATCGAATTCATCGGAGTATTCTTCCCAGCATACATCGATATTTTCAACAAAAGCGACAACAGGGCCTTTTCTGCACCAGGTTACCATCTTATCAACGGCATCTTTTTTACCTTCAAAGACAGCTTCAACACCACCATCTACACAATTCTTTACCCATCCTTTAACGCCAAAGACTCTAGCCATGTCCCTTGTAGAAGCACGAAAGAATACTCCTTGAACCCTGCCGTGTACATAAACATGTGCCCTTGTCATAGGCATATGCTTACTCTTCAAAGACTATTTGGACCCGTAAATGTGTTCACTATCGGCTGCGGAAGGTAAATAGTTTAAACCCACAAAAGTAAAGTTTACTATTCCAAAAGCGAAGAGTAACCAGAACGATAAAATAACAGAGGCCTTCGATTTATTAATGTTCATTTTCGGTAAAACAAGGGGGGTGTGTAGATAAACTAAGTATGCAAGCCATGTAATCAAAGACCACGTCTCTTTAGGATCCCACGACCAGTAATCGCCCCACGCCTTTTTTGCCCAAACCGCACCAGTAACCATACCCAAGGTAAGAAAAGGAAATCCAAAAGCAACTATTTTATAGCTTAACTTATCGAAATTTCTTGGTAATATTTCCTTTCCTTCCTCATTTTCCTTGTTTTCTTTACCTTTTCTGGCAAAAGGTTTAACAACCAAAAATATTATACTTGTTACGAACGAAATGCCAAAAGCAGCATATCCAAGCATATAGGTAACAACATGTACCAACATCCAGTTACTCTTCAATGCCGGCATAATAGGTCTTATGGTATCATCCTGAAGTGTTGCATAGAGCAATATTAACATCGTCAGGACGGATGCCAGGGCGCCAACGACCCTAAAGTTATAAACAAATTCGAATATAATATAGACAAAGGCCGTGCAGCAGGCATAAAAAATGAGCGATTCATATAAGTTAGAAAAGGGTGGATGACCCGCTTCTATAGAACGTTTTGCCACCATCGCCAGATTCAGACAAAATGCCAGAATGAGTAATCCAAGAGAAGTCCATCTTGTGGCTTTGGATCCCCAAATCTCTCTTACTATGTAGCTAACGGACGCTATTACATATACAATCAAAGTGATATTGATTAAACTCATTTTATTGTCCCTCCGCCTCTTTTTTTGTTTTTTCGCAGAAATGGCTTTATGTAAAATATAAATATAACTCCAAAACACAATGCACCAAAACCTGAATAGACTACCGGAATGCCAGGATCCTTAACAATTTGCAAACCGGAAAAATTTCCGGCTTCAGGATCATAACTTGATTGATAAATGACATATCCTCTATGCTTCAAAGGATCGTTCACCCTGATGATTTTTTCCGCTACGGTTTGACCGTTTTCCACGATTCGCAACTTACTCGTGAAGTGCTTGATTGACTCACCCGTGGATTCATAAACGAGCGCAAGATTATTATCGGTATACCAGGTGGCGTATTGATTATTGGAGAACAACCAATCATCGGCTTTCCCGCTAGGGCCATCAACCTCAACATAGATCGCTGGTGTTCCAACCGTATCAGATTTTTTTATAACTTCTTTTTTGAAATCGAAGGATGGGAAATAATTAGCTATGGTAATCTGATTACCCGTACCAGCAATAGTGTACTTTTTTCCCAATTCCCATGGCATGGTTTCTACAACTCGGTTATCCTTTATATATACAATTACCTGTTTTCCTTCGGGTGACTGAAAAATTCTTATGGTATTTTTTGCCGTATAGATACTGGCAATTCCGCTACAGGTCAGTTTTACATTTTTATATTTCGCAGGATGCATTTTATCCCAGTCGGGAAATTTCTCAAATACCCAACGGGTTTCGGCGCCTTCCGGGCCATTGATTTCTACTTGAACAGCTGGATTATCCGACGGCTGTTCATTTAAAGGCCTTTTATCTCCGTAATTAAGCACATATTGTAACATTCTTATCGAGTATTCAGTTCCTTCAAATTTAAAAACTTTATTTAACTCCAGAGAATAGTCCTGAGACAATCCCTGACCAGCTATCGCTACAGATAACTTTGCATGCCCGGTCTCAAGAGAACTAATGGCTTTATCTAACTCCGTCTGGGAAGGCAGCCAGATATATTCTATTCGTAAATTTTGTTTTCTATCCTCATAATAGTTACGGTCATGAGCCAACAACCACCCCTCTGCGGCAACATTTTCTGACCCCATCAGTCTTACAAAAATAGCAGGGTTCTCGGGTTTGTCTGACGTATTTATCGGTTCCTGTTGTAATTCTGCATCTGGAATATAGTCCTTGATGGTCACCCCATACTCCGACCCAGGAACTCGTTGTCTTTTCCCAAGTTTAACGTCCAACACTTTTTGACGGTCTTTGCTCTTCACATAGGACACAAGCTGAAATTTTGGTTCATTTTTTTCCAGGATGAAATCATCTAAAGCAATAGAAAATGGTAAATCTTTCTTTACGTAATCCAATTTCCCTTGCCGATTAATCATTTGTGTAAGAAAATAATCCACCGATTTCCCCTCGTAAACATTTACGCCGCCCTTTACACCAAGTTGAAATTTTACAACTCCGCCGATCAATATTAAAACAAGGCTGAGATGGGTAAGTATAAAGCCGGTCTGCAGGAAGGTATTTCTCCACCGTTTGATAGTACAGCAAATGAGGTTGGCACAAAGTAATACCAGCAGGAATGAAAACCAGTAGGAGTAAAAGACATTCGACAATTGTGTTATTCTGAAAAAAGTTGCCAGTCCGTACCCATATCTTGCAGTATATTCATCAAGGGTTTTTTCCTGCAAGATCACCGTACCAAGAATACACGCCACAACCATAATCAAAATAATTACTACTGCAAGTTTTACTGAACAAAAAAAATCCCAAACTTTGTTGGTATCCTTTTGCCCGTATCGGTTTGCCCGTTTCTGGATGATTTGTTGAGAAGCATCTTTTGTTTCCATTATTGTGCGAGGTTGATTCTGTTTTCCATTTTTCATAAAATTATCAAACTGTAAATGCCTTAAAAATACGTTTACAATAAACTATAAATAATATCAATACATCGCTATGAAAGATTGAACAGATCGTAAATACTTTCGATTCAAGCTTTAGAACCCTGGAAGTGACAGACTCTTTTCAGACTGGGGTTGTTTTGAAACTTGGTTTGCGAATTGTGGATAACGCAGGCTTGATGTATCTGGCTATTTACATTACTACAATTACTAAACCAACGTTTCTTCCAATAGCTGCAGGCTATTGGAAGAAACCATTTCCTCAAACAACTTATTTTTCTTCACTCTCTTCCGTTTCTTCGGATGTTTCTACCGGTATCTCTTCCGGCTGCTCCTTCAACACCGGTTCTTGCCCGGTCATTAATGAAGTTTCCTTCGGAGGCAACGAAGCAACTGCCGTTAATATTAAAAATTCCACTCTCCTGTTTTCTTTCTTTCCGGAAGGCGTGCTATTGGATGCGATGGGGCGATTTGGACCAAACCCGGCAACATGAATCCTTCCTTCGGAAATAGCTTCACTCTTTGTCAGAAAATGAAACACGCTTAACGCTCGCGCAGCAGATAAATGATGGTTTGAATCCCACAGGTGTTTTGTTCTTAAAATAGGGTCTGTGTCAGTATGACCATCGATTCTGATGGCAATACGTGGATTCTCTTTAAGGAAATCTGCCATTTTTTTCAAGGCCTTTTCTCCGCTGGGCTTTATTGTTGCACTGCCTGAATCATAGAGTACTTTCTCCGGGAAAAGGAGCACTGGCCCTTCAACGGTATCTCTGACAGTTACACCTTCACCAATTGATTTTGCAAGCTTTCTGAGTTTATTCATCTCTTCTTCGCTTGCTTTAAGCCTATCCGATAGAGAAGAAAGCTGTCCATTAAGCCTGGCGATCTCGTCAGATTGGTCCCTAATTGTAATTGCCTGTCTTCTGTTTAAATTTCTCAGCTCGCTCAACTCGGCGCAACCTGACATTCCCACAAAGGCTAACAAAAGGAAAAACTTCACGTATTTCCTATATTGAGACATGTTTTTTCCTCCAGTTGGTGAGGCGGAATAAAATTTTAATAACGTCACGAAACAGCCTGAAATATCAATAGTGAAATCAAACTATACCATTTGGTTTGTCCGTTTTCAAGCGTTTTTTCAATGAATTTTATTTTTTGTAATGACATTGTAATTATTTTGAATATCTGGTTATTTGTAAACCTTATCAGGGTCGAAAACCTTATTTTCTGCGATCTGAAAACTATCTGTCTTTGGGATATACTCCCGATAAAAGCATGTTCTGTAACCTGCATGACACGCAGCAACATGCTGTTCCACAACAAAAACGAGTGAATTTCCTTCACAATCGAAAAACACCCTTTTTACAAGCTGAATATGACCCGAAGTCTCCCCTTTAATCATCAGACGGTTTTGAGAACGACGAAAGACATGCACCTTGCCTGTTTCAATCGTCTTTTCAATGGCGTCTTTGTTCATATAACATAAGGTAAGCACCTTTCCACCCAGCTCATCTACTATTACCGAGGGAATAAGCCCCTTTTCATTAAACTGTAATTTTTCCAGCAGTTGCATAAGGTATCTCCTTGTTAATTGTCTGTTTTAAAGTGCTTTGTGAATGAGGACTGTAATATTTTGTATTTGTTTCGGACTTCGTCGTGAGCGCTTTGCCGAACGATTTCGACATCCGGATTCAGAATTTATGTTGTGATCTGGAAATTATTAACCGGGGGTTTCTCCGGCCTGGACGTTACAATTTTCTTGCATAAACTTCTGGCTGCATCTTCAGGATTACCGGCATACATAATGCTCGAAATGACAGCGATACCATCCGCTCCCCTTGCTAAAACAGTTTCTACATTTTTTTCATTGATTCCACCCACCGCGATGATTGGCATCGTAACATTACTTTTCAGACTTTGAATCTCTTCGGCCCCGGTGGGCTTAAGAAGTCCTGCCTTAGAAGGTGTATCAAAGACCGGCCCAAAGGTTATGTAATCTGCCCCGTAATCCCGGGCATGCAATGCTTCTTGACGACTATGGGTGGATATTCCGATAAGTTTTTCGAGACCCAGTAATTTTCTTGCGATATGAAAGGGAAGGGACTGCCATCCCAAATGCACACCGTCCGCCTCCACTGCAAGGGCAACGTCGACCCTGTCATTGATGATTAAATTAGCTCCGAAATCTAAGGTTATCTTTCTGAGTTCATGCGCTAATAAATACAGTTCCCTGGTCGTAAGGCCTTTTTCCCTTAATTGTATGGTATTAACACCGCCTTTCAGCGCCAGTTTTATTGTATCCAAAAATGGGTGTTTGCAGAGATTTCTATCCGTAATCAGTATCAGGGAAAGATTGCCGGGTGGTTGCTTACGTCTCATAAAACACGGACTTCAAATTCATCGACAGGTCTGGGAGGAGGGGCGAGGACAAGGGGGTATCGACATCATACATGCCGGTTTTTTTATAACCGGCCACGTCACGACTTAACACCTCTACGGTCTGCTTTATGGGGTCTACAATCCAGTACTCTTTTACACCATACTTATAATAGAGTTTACGTTTAATCTCACGGTCGCGGTAGCTTATCTTTGGGGAAAAAATTTCCACCACTAAATCAGGCGCACCCTGTATATTGTTATGGGTAATTATATTTCTTCGTTCTTTTGATACATAGATAATATCAGGCTGTACAATATCCTCATCGGAGAGTACCACATCAAATGGGGCATCATACACAAAACCCGTTTTATGTTTTTTGACATAACTTTGCAAAAGGTACTCAATCTCTGCCGATATGCGCTGATGGGGCTCATTTGGTGAAGGCATCATAAAGAATTCTCCTTCGACAAGCTCGTACCGTCTATCTTCGGGCATGTGAAGATAATCCCGATAAGTAAATTTAACTTTTCCATCAGTTTTTGTCATAATTTCACCGATTAAACTGGCTATGGATGTGAGTATTTGAGGTTAAGGAAGAGGCAAGAAACCGGATATCAAGCTTCCTGCATAACCTGCTTACTGATATTAATACAGGATGTAGGTAAATTCAAGGTTTATTTTTTTGCAGGAAATTTTTAATTTCTCCCGGAAACTCCCTTATATCTACCGGTTTTGGAATATATCCAACACAGCCTGCCTTCAGCGCATTTTTTCTGTCCCCTTTTATCCAGACCATCTTACCCCGGTCTCTTCCGTTCCGTCATCCGTGTCTTTTCAATCCTTTTAATATCTCTCAGCAGGAGTATGTTCGGTTGGAGGAGAAGAATCGTTCGTTTATCAAAGGGCACAAGTATACCTTAGATATAAAAATGCAAATTTTACCCACTCGTTTCCACAATGACCCGAAAGATTTAACCATGCATGGGAGGCAATACTTCCATGGTAAATTATGACTTTGGCTATTTTCCTTTACCCTAAGTCACAAATACACCCAGGATAAAAAGGAACAAATCAATTATACGTGCAATGCCGGTATTAATTTTTTATTCAGAAGATGATTATTCCGTTTGAGAAGAGGGTCTGCAATCTCATTTATAAATTCTTCCACCTGCTGCGGCGCCCTGCCAATGAGTTTAATCGGATCGGATATTTCTTTCAACTTCGATTTAATCCGAGAAAATGAAGGGTCCTGTGCGACTCGTTCCAAAAGGTCGTTTTTATCTCCCGCTTCTTTTATCCTGCGGGTGGCCTCCATTGCATGCTTGCGGATCCTTTCGTGCAGTTCCTGGCGGTCCCCGCCTGCATTTACAGCCTCCATGAGGATATTTTCCGTTACCATAAAAGGCAATTCATCCGCAAGATGGCGGTTGATAACGGCGGGGTAGACGCTGAATCCGGATGCAACGTTCAACACAATATTCAATATGCCATCAATAGCAAGAAATGCCTCAGGAACAGAAATTCTTTTGTTGGCAGAATCATCCAGCGTCCTTTCAAACCACTGTGATGCAGCAGTAAATGCCGGATTTAAACAGTTGCAAAGCACGTAACGTGCAAGGGCGGCAATCCGTTCACAACGCATAGGGTTCCTCTTATAAGCCATGGCCGATGAACCAATCTGCTCTTCCCCAAATGGCTCTTCTACCTCTTTCAGATGCTGAAGTAATCTCATATCATTCGAAAACTTATGGGAAGATTGTGCTATACCTGTTAAGCCAAAAGCTATCTGGCTGTCAATTTTCCGGCTGTACGTTTGTCCTGTTACAGGATAATAACTATCAAATCCCATTTTCTTTGTGACGAGTTCGTCCAGTCTTTTAACCTTTTCAGCATCATTATGAAAGAGCGACAGAAAGCTGGCTTGTGTACCCGTGGTGCCCTTTACCCCATGAAACCGTAAACCCCTGATCTTCGTTTCTATTTCTTCGATATCGAAAATGTAATCCTGTGTCCATAAACAAATACGTTTTCCTAACGTTGTTGGCTGGGCCGGCTGGAAATGAGTAAAACTCAAGGTTGCAAGGTCTTTGTATTTGACAGCTTGATTTGAAAGGACGCTTACAATGTTTACCAGCTTTGCAAGTACCATATGTAATCCTTCCTTCATCTGTATGAGGTCGGTATTATCCTGCACGTAAGCGCTGGTCGCTCCGAGATGGATAATTGGCCTTGCCTTCGGACACTGTTCGCCATAGGCGTGGATATGTGACATAACATCGTGTCTGAGTTTCCTCTCATACACTTTTGCAGTATCAAAGTTGATCGTGTCCTGAAAGCGTCGCATTTCATCAATCTGGTCGCTGGTAATAGTTCGTAACCCAAGTTCTTGCTGCGCCTCAGCAAGCGCAATCCAGAGTTTCCGCCAAGTGCTAAATTTATGTTGATCAGAAAAGATAAAGCACATCTCTTTACTGGCATATCGTTCAGAAAGTGGCGATTGATATTTGTTGTAATGATTGATTGAAGGCATAATTTAAAAAGAATCCTTTAGTAATTTGTCCGTATTTTAATCATAAACGTATGAAAATCAATCTAAAATAAAAAAGGCGTTGACCGTTTAAGTGCAACGCCTTTTTATAGAAATTTCTGTTCTCAGGCACAGATAACAGGCTATGAAAATTTATAACGATAAAATATTATCTGCATTTACCTGAGAAACCCGTATCCGCATGAAAATCAATGCCTATGTCCGCACGGAGCAGCCCCTGCCTCTTCTTTCTCCTCTGGTATTTCACCAATGACAGCATTGGTCGTTAAGAGCAGGGTGGCAATGCTTGCGCCATTTTGTAACGCTACTTTTACAACCTTTGCGGCATCAACGATACCAGATTTGACCATGTCGGTATATCTTTCCCCAAAAGCGTCGTAGCCATAATTGCCGGTGCCTTCCTTTACCTTTTGCAGGATAACAGCGCCTTCCAGTCCGGCATTCTCGGCGATCAGCTGGATTGGCCTTTCTACAGCCGTTCTGACAATATTTACGCCAATTTTTTCATCGCCTTTGACCGATATGGCGTCCAATACCTTCGACGCCCTTATCAGGGCAACTCCGCCTCCCGGCAAGATACCTTCTTCAACTGCCGCCCTGGTGGCCTGAACTGCGTCCTCAACGCGGTATTTCTTTTCCTTCATTTCTGCCTCTGTGGCAGCTCCGACATTAATCTGCGCAATTCCACCAGAGAGTTTTGCAAGCCGTTCCTGCAATTTTTCACGATCATAATCAGAGGTAGTTGTATCAATCTCTGCCTTGATCTGAGAAATCCTTCCTTGAATTTCATTTTTATCACCAGCCCCCTCAATGATTGTTGTTGTATCCTTGTCAATAACCACCTTCTTTGCTCTGCCGAGATCGCTGAGTTGTACGCTGGAAAGTTGTATGCCTAAATCTTCAAACAGGGCTTTGGCTCCTGTCAAAGCGGCAATATCACCCAATATCGCCTTCCTTCTGTCACCAAACCCCGGCGCCTTAACTGCAACACATTGCAGGGTTCCCCGGAGTTTGTTGACTACGAGGGTACTGAGCACTTCCCCTTCTGCATCTTCCGCAATGACAATTAACGCCCTGCCTGATTTGGCAATCTTTTCCAATAATGGAACAAGGTCTTTAATGGCAGACAATTTCTTTTCGTGTATCAGGATATAGGGGTTCTCAAATATTGCCTCCATGGTTTCGGGTGAGGTTACAAAATAGGGAGACAAATACCCCTTATCGAATTGCATTCCTTCCACGACATCAACAGAGGTTTTCAGACTTTTCCCCTCTTCCACCGTTATAACACCGTCTTTGCCGACCTTTTCCATGGCATCTGCTATTTGGTTGCCAATCTCTTCATCATTGTTACCGGCGATTGTGGCAATTTGCGCAATCTCTTTTTTGCCTGATATTTTAATGCTCATCCTGGTTAATTCTTTTATCAGGGCATCCACGGCCTTTTCTATCCCGTGCTTAATATCTACAGGATTTGCGCCTGCCGTAATATTTTTGAGGCCTTCCTCAAAAATAGCTTCCGCTAAAAGCGTTGCCGTAGAGGTGCCATCGCCTACCATATCGTTTGTTTTGGAGGCAGCCTCTTTGACCATTTTAGCTCCCATATCTTCATACGGGTCTTCCAGTTCAATTTCCTTTGCAACGGTAACACCGTCGTTGACTATAGCCGGGGAACCAAAACCCTTTTCAATGACGACATTGCGGCCTTTCGGTCCTAACGTAACCTTAACGGCTTGAGCCAGCTTCTTGATGCCCTTTTTTATAGACTCACTGGCGTCATACCCATAGATAATCTTTTTTGCAGCCATCACTACCTCCTGAAATATTAGTCAATTACAGCCAAAATATCATCTTCAGACATCAGCAGATATTCTTCGCCATCAATCTTCACTTCGGTGCCACCGTAAGAACTGAATAGTACCCGGTCACCCTTCGCAACCTGAAACTTTGCCCGCTCCCCGCTCTTTAATAATCTCCCGTCTCCAAGGGCAACAATCTTACCTTCCCTCGGTTTTTCTTTTGCCGTATCGGGTAATAAAATACCGCCCGCAGTCTTTCCTTCCGCTTCAACCCTCTTTATTAATATCTTCTCACCTAATGGCCTTACATTCATATCTCAAATCACTCCTTTCTTTAAACGTCCTAAATACGCTGACATGAATCCGTCATTGAGAGGACATCCGCTTTGCTCAGTATAAACTCCGCGAAGCAATCTCAAGACTGTGATTGCTTCGCCGTTCCTCTTGGCAATGACAACTTTTCTTTTAGCCTTTACCCTCGAATAAATGCGGACCTGATGAATTATTTCCAATAGTATTTCGCAATAACCTGCTCTACGGAATCCCGTAATATATTGATGTTAATCGGTTTTGGTATCAGGGTATACACATCCTCGCTTATAAGATCAATTTGAAGCTCCTTTGTTATTTCGCCCGACATAAAAATGCAAGGAATGGCAAGACTAATCTCCTTTTTTATAATCTTAAATGTTTCAAGTCCGCTATAATCAGGAAGGTGTACATCCAAAATGAGAAGATGTACCTCTTCCGTCTTGGCTATCTTAACCGCCTCTCGTCCACAACTGGCAAGATATGTTGTGTAACCCTTCGGTTTAAATACGTCTTTTATACTATCACGGCATGATTCATCGTCATCCGTTATAAGAACTGAATAATGCCCCGCGCGTGGATCTAACAATGCCATCATAATTGAATCCTCACTCAATTTTGAGAAAACATAAACTCTGACAGAGCAAATAATATACCAACAAAATCTTCTCACATTTTCAAAAGATGTACATCCTGTTTTCACTCGGGTAATCAGATGATTGCGTTCAATACAAAAAATCTCTATTAATTTATAGAGTAATTAGTTATGACTCACTTAATTTTTGACTTAATTTTAATTGTACAAATTTTTTTTTCCTTGGCAACACGATTTTATCGTTGTCATTATGACACTTTTGAGGTAAATAAATTCTTATTGCTGCCACTCTGACAGATACGCCGGCCATAAGGCATAATTACATCCCGACTACGTCCTTGATTAATACATCGTTTGTTCCTATAATCTCCAATTTGATAATCTATACCGGGCGCGGGCAAACGGAGTTTGTCCGTGCTGGGCTTGAAGCATTAACTTTCTGCAACGCCCTTATACATCTCCTTTCGAGAGGATACTAGAAAAGTCCCGTCCCGGCAGGGGACTACCCCGTGAGCCCAGTCGAACGATTCAGGGGGGTGGGATTTATCTTATTATAAAAAAGCCGCCAAAAGTGTTAAATGTAATCGTCCCCTAAAAGTTACGATAAGCGCATTATGAGTGAAACACACAAAGTCAAAATGGGGTTTTCGTATCTGCTGAAAAAGATTACTTCGATATTCGATTTAATCAAATTCAGTCATACCATATTTTCCTTTCCCTTTGCCGTGATGAGCGCATTTCTAGCGGCAGGCGGCATGCCAGGACTGAAACAATTACTGCTCATCCTTGCGGCGCTGATAGCAGCAAGGAGCGCCGCCATGTCGTTCAACCGGCTGGTTGACACCTCATACGACATTCACAATCCACGTACCGCATATCGTGTCGAACTGCAGAAGAAAATCGGAAGAAAGTACGTATGGATATTCACCTTCTTGTGCGTCATTCTTTTCATTATTTGTGCATGGTTACTCAATCGGCTGGCCTTTTATATGTCTCCGCTGGCCATCCTTGTCGTCTTCGGGTATTCGTACACAAAGCGGTTTACCCATTTGTCTCATTTTGTGCTGGGCATTGCATTAGGGCTGTCACCCCTTGGCGCATGGGTAGGGATTCAGGGAACGCTGGCGGCTCCCCCTTTCCTGCTGAGTCTTGCCGTTGTATTGTGGACGGCGGGATTCGATATTATTTATGCCTGTCAGGACGTGGAACATGACATAAAATCGGGATTATATTCCCTTCCGAAGAAATTAGGCATTAAGGGGGCGCTAATACTTTCTGCCGTATTACATCTTTTCATGGTAGGGGTGCTGCTGGCAGTATCCCGATACACAGATTTAGGTATTCTGTATACGATCGGGGTATGTATCGTTGCCGCTTTGCTTATTTATGAACATTCCCTCGTCAGGCCAAAAGATCTATCAAAAATCAATACAGCCTTTTTTACCGTGAATGGAATTATCAGTGTCGGCCTGATGGGCATAACCTTACTAGATATCTTTGTGAGATAAGTTTGGATTTAGGGAAGGGGGGGTAAAAATGGTACGAGGAAGTTAAAAACAATAGTCTGGTACGTCGGAAATGGCATATCATATCAATGTGTCATGGCACACTTGTGTGACGTCACACTTCTGTGTCACAACACACTTTTTTCATTTTCTTTGGATAAATCGATTGCTATTTATACCTGTCATGTTATAGTTATAAGTTATTAATAAACATTGTTTTATGGAATAATTAATTTAAAGTCCACTTCTGTGTTTATATTCTGGCGTTTGTTTTGCTCCTACTAAATTGTTACGACAAAGGTAAACCCTGAGTGATCAGGGGGGCGCAAAGTAAAGGGTCTTTAAACTATTTTCCTGCAAACGCAGGAAAATAGAAAGATAGCCTTACTGCCGAAGACGTTTTTTTCCAAAGATCGTCTTTTGCAGTAAGGCTTTTTTTTGAGTACGGGAGGTGAATACGGAAATCAATTTTCGTATCAGGTAAGATTTATGATAATGTAGACAAGAAAGAAGTCATTTTTGTGGATAACAAAAAGAGGAGAAAATGATGAATCGTTTATGGATGGAAGTCGCAGTATGCAGGTGGTGGAAAATAGGACTTTTAAGTGTTTTATGTTTAGCCGGATGGTCCGGATGGGTAAAGGCAGACTCATTGGGATTGAGCTTTGAGGCGAGGGTGACATGCCAGAGGTCAATAGAAGAGGTCTACTGGAAACATACGATATGGCCTGAGGAAAATACCTCCCCGAAACCACCACTGAGCGAGGTTATATTTGAAGATGAACTGAGAAAGAAGGTGGAGGAGACGCTGAGGATGTCAAAGGCTCTGGAGGTTATCTGGAAGCAGCCGGTCGATGGGTATCAGCTCCAGGCGGAAATGGAGCGAATGGCAGAGACAACCCGGAACCCTGAGATATTACGTGAACTATGGTCGGCGCTAGGTAATGATCTACAGTTGATAGCAGAGTGTCTGGCAAGACCCTTGTTAATGGAAAGGCTTAATACACGAATAGAGGACATGAAGGGGATGGGAGGGGAATGCCGTGAGGTGGAATGGAGGAAAGGGACAAATCTAGGAGAAGAGGCAACGGAGAACAGGAGTGGAGACGTCCTGGAACTGTCAGAGGATGAGTGGCAGGAGGCGATTGGAAAGTTGGCTGAGGCTTTTTGGAGGGGAGGAACAGGATATACCGTTGCGTCGTGTAAGCGCATTACAGGAGTATGGGGAGAGGTTTTATGTGATGGAGGTATTGAGGAAAGGGTCAGATCGAGTAAAGGTAGCCGTTGTTGAGTGGAAAAAGAAAGGGTTTGATGAGTGGTGGGTACGGATGGGTGAGCGGTTTGCCCCTGAGGTGGAAGGTGAGGCATTTACCTGTCGTTTCCTGAAATTGCAGCAGGAGCCCCCCCTACCCTATGCGCTCAACACCTGGTCTGCAATGCCTACGGGGGCAGCCCCCACTGCCCGATACTGGCACACTGCGGTGTGGACGGGCACGCAGATGATTGTGTGTGGGGGTACTAGGACTGATGGCTCTAATAATAATCTCAGCACCGGTGGACACTATACTCCATGAGAACTGATGCAGTGTCCAATTACAAAGGCCAAAACATGCAGAGAGGTTTGGTTAAAGTTCAACCCCCTCCCCTGATACATCAATACCAGGGGAGGGGAAAGCTTATGGAAAGGTTTATATAGCCGGAAATTCCAAAAAATGAAGGACCAATTTAACTGTATGTATTTATTCTCCTTTTTGCAGTCTGAATTCTAACTCCTCGTCTGTTTTATCTTCTGCTCAATAACCACATGATCAGGGAAAAGATGATACTGATGATGATGCAGGTGGTGATGGGAAAGTAGAAACTAAAGTTTTTCTTTTGGATGGCAATGTCGCCAGGAAGTCTGCCTATAAAGGGGATCTTACCCCCGATTACAAACAGCCCACCTACGATAATCATAATAATGCCCAGGCCTATGAAAATCTTGCCGAATGTGCTCAATTCACCCATAACGCGTACCTCCAGTTTCTTAACTTTCTCAATAGGATATTAAATTCGGTCTTCAGCGACTGATAAATACGAAATTTCATGAGAGGTGTCAACCCCCTTCATCCCCGCCAGCGGGGGACAATTGGTTGTCCCCCTCCGTGAGGGAAAACCTCCCCTTTATCCCCTTCTAGAGAGGGACAGGGGGAGGAAATATTTGTTTGAAATTCCTTATATCAAGTCAAGCACGGACAAACTGAGTTTATCGTTCGACTGAACGCTCACGATGAGGTCCATGCCACCCAAAAATCGGCTTAATTATCTCCACCAATAATTTAAACAAACATATTCCTTGCATGCAAATCTAATCCGCAGTAGAATCCGTTTTACAGTATCTAAATTCTGCAAATGATTTTCGCTATGCGAAAATCATTTGCAGAATTTAGGTGTAACTATTGTTCCATTTTGCTATATACATTCAGAAACAAATTATAGGATAAGTTGAGTCTTAGGAAAGACGATTGAATGCATATCCCTGACGGATTTCTGGACACGAAGACGTGGATTGGGATGGGCGGTATTTCTTGTTTATTTATTGGTATCGCTGTCCGGAAGGCAAATCAGAGAATTTCGGAGAAACACATCCCCTTATTGGGTGTCATGGCGGCCTTTGTCTTTGCAGCTCAAATGTTCAACTTTCCCGTAGGCGGCGGGACGAGCGGTCATTTCATGGGCGCTACCCTGACCGCCATTCTGCTTGGTCCATGGGCATCTGTACTTATCATGACTACGGTGCTTACCACCCAGTGTCTCGTCTTTCAGGACGGGGGGCTCACTGCTTTGGGGGCGAATATATTCAATATGGGCATTGTGGGGGGATTTTTCGGATACTACATCCATGGCATTGTTCAGTTTTTTGTTCAGGGCAAAAAAGGTATTTTTATCGGCGGTTTTACGGCGGCATGGTGCTCTCTTGTCCTGTCGGCAGTCTGCTGTGCCATTGAAGTAAGCATTTCCGGCACGATGCCTCTGAAGATCGTTGCGCCGGCCATGGCAGGTATTCATGCCATGATTGGTATTGGAGAAGGACTTATTACCGTTGCTGCGTTAAACCTGCTTTCGAAGGTAAGACCGGATCTATTGCAATTGCCAAAATTATAGCATATAAAGGAGAACTGCAAGTTTTTATGAATCTATCCAAAAAAAATATCGTGTTGTTTCTCATCTTTGGTTTATCCTTCATCGTCGGACTGATATTCCTTATTATTCCGTTTGTTTCGGAGATGCCCGATGGGCTTGAAAAAGTGTCGGAAGAGACCATGGGATTTTTAAAAAAAGATGATTTCAAGCCCATACTGAAGGCTCCTATGCCTGATTACACAATGCCAGCCGCAAAACAGAGATTCAACAGACAGTATGCCGGCATTATCGGGGTATTTATTGTATTCGGAGTAACGGTTTTTGTTGGATACATACTGAAAAAACGGCGCAAAAATCTGTAGGTCTTCAGCAGGTAAGCATGACAAACTTTAGATAGGGCTCCGGGAGATGTATTCCATCGATGGGAAAGTCTAAACCTTGCGATGAAACACCGACAAGCTTGTACGACTTTGAGGTAAAGTTCTTTACCTTCTGGAATAACTGGAAAAATTTTGAGAAGTTCATTTTGGCTATGTTTGTGGAAAAGACCAGGATTCCATCCTCACGAAGAAGACCGAGTCCCTGTCCAATTAATTTCGGAAAATCTTTTTCTACAGCAAATATCGTTGTTTTGCCAGTGGAAAAACTCGGGGGATCGATAATAATCATATCAAATGTCCGCCCCTTTTTTTGAAATCTTCTGATCCAATCCCAGACATCCCCCATAATAAACTCATGGTTGTTAACGTCGATTTGATTCAGAATGAAATTCTTTTTGCTCCATTCTATTGCTTTCCTGGACAAGTCTACATTGACTGTCCTTGCAGCGCCTCCAAGACTTGCGTAGACCGAAAAGGAGGAGGTATAGCAAAAGCAATTTAATACCTCCTTGCCTTTAGCCAGGGATTGTACCTTTCTTCTATTATCCCGCTGATCTAAAAACAGCCCGGTTCCACCACCCTCATGAAATGATATATCAAATTTTATCCCGTTTTCCAGCGCCAAAAAATCCTTAGGAATTTCCGTACCGTAAACAGAATATGTTTTAATATCTTCGCCCTTTAATCGTATCTTTGCTGTAATATTTTCCGGTGTTGTTGTTTCTTTGAGGGCATGATAAATACCATTTTTTGCGCGCTCTTCGTATGGTTGAAAATATTGCACCAGGATATTTTTACCATAGATATCTATAGTTACCTCAGGCAGGGTATCTCCATAAGAATTTACCAACCTATATGCATTTGTCGTGGTGTGATTTATATATTTTCTTCTTAATGACCATGCTTTATGAATAATTGAGTTATAGGGCAGCATTTTTATTTGGAACAAAATAATTTATTATCCTGTTTATTAGTTCGTAAATTTTTGATTGATTGTTGTAACTCTTCAGGAGGTTGAATGCATGAGAACAAAAACATTTTTTGTATGTCCCGGTTGCGGTAACAATAAGGAATTTAAACTTTTTACAAGTAACTTTCAGGTTATTAAACAATCCCCTGAGCAGGGCATCAGGACCGAGGAAAGCAATATTCTCCCCAGCCTGAGACAAAACGATAACTACATTGAATGTCAGCATTGTTTTCAAAGGTTTGATTATGACAATGCCGCAACTATCGGCAGAAAATATATTCAAACAACACAAAGACTCCGAAATGGCGTTACATCCGACACGGTGTCTCATCCCTAGAGATGAGACACCCTCCTTTCTCATCCCAAAGGGTGATTTAATTAGGCTTTCGGCAACTGAAAATATCTATTTTCGCAATAGCAGTCCACCCCATTCACCCCGCCAGCGGGGAGACAGTTGTTTGTCCCCTTCAGCACGGGGATTAAGGGGGAGGATTTTTGTTTGAAATTCCTATACATTCAAATCAGACCCTTGGTTCCGCTCGGAATTACATCACATTGTGTACTCTTTATATCGGATCTATATGCACAAATGCCTTATGGATGCTTTCGACAGACTCTACTGCCCGTTGGACATTTTTCCCAATGTCGTGTGCTTGTGTCATTGTTAAGGACTGGTCTAAAGTTATATGAATTTCAACATGAATGTAATTGCCCACATAATGCGCACGGACGTCATGAATTCCCATGACACCGGCAACAGCGCCTGCCTTCTTTTTAATTTCTTCCATGATACTGGATTCTGGTTGTCTGCCCATAAGGTAATCGATGTTTTGCACACCGATCTTGTACCCTGAATAGATAATCCAGAAACTGATGAGGATTGCCGCAATATCATCCATTTGCGGGTATCCATAAAGTCCAAAGATAACCCCCACAAGGGCGGTCGTGGATATATATACATCGTTTCTGCTGTCGATAGAGCTTGCCAGCAATGCGGGGCTATTAATTGAACGACTTACCTTTTTAAAGTAGGTGGACATGATCAGCTTCATGCCTATGGATATCATGAGCGTTACAATCGCAGGAATACCGGTTTTATGCACATGTGTCTCCATCAGCTTGAGCACAGAGGTGTGCAGGATTTCAAATCCTAAGATACCCGCAAAGATGGCCACAATCAAACCTGCTATCGGCTCTGCCCGATGGTGACCGAAAGGATGTCCCTCATCTGCCTGTTTGGAAGAAGTTTTTACGGCAAAGAATATGATTACTGAGGCAATAATATCGGTAAGGGAGTTAACGGCATCTGAAATAATGGCAAGGCTGTTCGACATTATGCCGGCAGTAGTCTTGATAACAAACAAAAAGATATTGCAAATGATCAGGACAATCGTTGCCTGGCGACCTCTGTTTTTCATGATACCCGTCGTCACTTTTAACCCATTCTATGTAAGTCTTACAAAGCGATTTTGTAATATTTACAAGATTCCGAAAGGAAATACAACCAAATACTTTTCCAGGAAAAATATTTTCTTCTTCCAAGCTTCTCCTGGCTTGACTTTTTCCTGTTATTAATAAGAAGATGATAAATTCGGCATTTATGTTGCTATTAACGATACGGGGGGTGGATAATTTCGTTATCACTATTTGCAGTCAATTTAACGAGTTGACTCGTAGAGATTTTGACAACCGTATTTAAACGGTTGCAGATTATGAATGTCAGTCCATGAACTTCGAACATTCGGGAATGAAAAAATGAGCAATAAAAAAACTGAAGCCGTGAGTATCGAGGCGGAAAATACGAGCATAGTGAAAGAACTCATAGAAACCAATATTACCAGAAAGTTGATTCCCAAAGGGTTGAGCTGGTTTGGATGCATGGGGGGGTTGTCACTGTTCGCGTTTATAGTACAGGCAGTTACGGGAATATTTCTTGTGTTTCATTTTATTCCCAGTGAAAGAGACGCATTGGCCAGTATGCAAAATATAATGCATAGTGTTCCTTATGGATGGCTTATCCAGCGCATACATGCAGTTGGACCTAATATTATGCTTGGAATGGTGTTCAGTCACATGCTCCGTATTCTCTTTAAAGGGATTTACCGGCACCCGCGAGAGTTGCACTGGGTATCAGGCGCATGCCTACTTATATTGACCGTATTCATTTATTTCACAGGGACTTTGCTGTCGGTGGGGAACATAAACAAGCACTCAACCATGCTAACATACCTATATGCCACGCATGTAGCAGGTATACCGCTGATTATGGGTTTATTTATGGGCATGCATTTCTTTATGGTGAGAACAACAGGGATTTGTGAACAACTATAATAGCACGATTGTCTTAGTAATTCGGATACCCTTGGCACTTAAACACCATGTTTGATGAAGTAAGAAGATTAAATAAAAAACATACTATCAAACTTGCAATATCTTCAGCAGTGGCGATAGGGATTGTCCTTGTCGTCATGTTCACTACGGTAACAAGTCCGAAACAAAGGCAATTTTGTATCAACTGCCACAGCAATACTTCGTTAAATATTAGTTGTAAAAAATCATCATTGAAGGACATTGCCTGCGGTGAGTGTCATCATCATGAAAATAAGGACGCCATAGCGATGGGGGTAGAAATAAATGATGAGTATTGTACAGCAGAATCATGTCATCCTTTGAGCAAATTGTCAGCTAAGTCTCTTCAATATAGAAAGATTACACCTTTTGAACACAAGACACATACAAGAGAGTTTTCTGATACATTTCGGCTGAAATGTACTTCTTGCCACGCGAACCTCGGCAGAGAGAGACATTTTGAACTGGATACAAAGACATGCAATGTGTGCCATTTTACCAGTACGCTGAAATATCCCGATACACAGGGTAAAAAACCTATCTCCGATTGTGCCCTGTGTCACACCCATATTAAAAAAACCCTGAAGATATATGAGAAGACGTTTAGGCACGATGCATATGAAGGGAACGAAAAAGTGAGTTGCACTGACTGTCATTTTAAAATTGTCCAGGGCAATGGAAAGGTAGATAAAGAGAGTTGTCGTCAATGTCACGGAAAAGTAGGTGATAATTTTCATAATGCATCCGACATGCATCGCATCCATATTGGTGCTTATAAAACGGCCTGTACGTCGTGCCATGATCCTATTATTCACGGTTGGCTTAAGGTAAATAATCCGGTTGATGGGGGTGAGTATCATTCACAATCGGTGGATACTTGCGCCGAAGTACAAAATTTGTTGATGATGGGAAAGGGTGGCGCCGGGGTAGAAGGTGAACCAGACCCTATGTATCTTGCCACTTTAAATTGTTCCGCATGCCATAAAGACAAATTATTTACAAATGTGAAATCTCAGGTATGTAACAACTGCCATGGCAGGGGATTTGATAAAATATTATCTGAACAGAGGCGTTTTGTATCATTTAACCTGCAATTATTGAATACCTTGTTAATAAAAGTAAAAAATATCAAAACATTAACACAGATCGCATTATTCAAGAGGCGGAAGCAAATTATACCTTAATCAGAAAAGACGGTAGTTTAGGCGCCCATAATATAAAATACGTTAAGGATCTCCTGGGGCGCAGCATTGAACAGTTGAAGCGAATAACAAGGCAAAATTCTGAGAGGTTGTCTCTTAACGAGGAATTATAGTATTACTATATAAAATCTTTCTTTTTCGTAAGTCTTATACATCCTTCCTCGATAGGGGGGTGGGATGTGGCTTTGCTGCTTTATGAAATATGGAATTACGATGCATTTAGGATATTTCTTTTTTATAAGTTTCATTCTCACGCAACAATTAGCATGGGGGAACGGTGATAACGTCATACCACAACACGAAACATCCCTATTGCCTTCCACAGCCTCCCCTGTTTTGCAGGAAGGCGATGAAGGTAAGATAAGAAAACCCACAAAAAAGGCGAGTCTTTTATTGGTTAACGGGATACAGCAACCTCATACTCAGTATCCCACCGGCTCCTGCATTGACAGATGTCATGTGAATTACGCGACATATCAAACAATGTACGATGCGGAATTTTTCCGGCATAGGGTACATTCACCGAAACAGGGAATGGAATGTAATTTGTGCCACGAAAACTACATTGCCGATATGAAACCACATGGCAATCTGATTATACAGGATAAAGATTGTGTAACCTGTCATCATAAAGCGGTGCGCAACGCAGAATGTTTGAAATGTCATGCAGGGATAAAAGACTATATGGAGGGCTGTATTCAGGACATGCTCACTAATGTACCCGATTGGATGTCAAAGGATGTTTCCTGTAGCGATTGCCACAAGCTGGAATTGGACGGCTCCACATTTAAACCCGTGCGTGAGTCCTGCATAGAATGCCATAGTACCGGTTATGGAGCATTATGTGATTTATGGAAAGAGATACTGGATGGCGAAATCAAACAATACTGCGAAAACGAGAGGAATATTCTTAATGCGGTAGGCCATAATCAAACTCAGTCTTCCGGTGCCATCATTTTGGCAGAGCAGATAAATACCGTAGCTAAATATCTGTTTAGTGATTCTTTCGTTTCTCCTCTTTCGCCCGAAGAAGAAGGAGAACGAAGAAATAAATCTCAAAAAAAGAGGGTTTTACCACTCGATATTTCAAACAGGCACAACCTTTTGCAATTTATTCGGTCGTACGGTATTCACAATATCCTGTTATCACAAATACTCTTAAAATCTATGGAAAATGAACAATGCCATTGAAAATAATGAAATTATTTCATATTCATAAGAAATGATGCCGAAAGATTACTATCAAGCTTTGACACAAAGGCGTCATACGTATAAGAAATATTGAAATCGCCGTTGTAAGAAGGATCGTAAGAACCCGGAGTTGTCGGGAAATTTGATGAGCGGGTCTCACCTGCCACATAAATATTTCCACCCGGATCCAGGGCAATAGAGCGAGCGATGTCTCTATAATATCCACCCAAATAGGTAGATGCAATGAGACTTGTTAAATCACTGCTCAGCTTTGATATAAAGGCATCGAAAAAGACACCTTTCGAAGTGGTGTAAGATCCAGGGGTAGTTGGAAAATCTGACGATCCCGTGTAACCTGCGACGTATATAGACCCACCTGATCCGATTGCTATAGAATTAGCCACATCATCATCCGCTCCTCCCAGGTATGTGGATGCAAGAAGGCGTGTTAAATTCCAATTGAGTTTTGATACAAAGGCATCGCCATTATGAAACGAGGTATCATAAGCGCCAGGTGTTGTTGGGAAGTCTAATGACTCAGTTTGGCCGGTTACATAAATATTCCCGTGTGTGTCTATGGTAATAGAATGAGCAGAATCATCAGTGGTTCCCCCCAGATAGGTGGATGCAAGAAGATGCGTTAAATTCCGATCTAACTTTGACACAAAGACGTCGCCAAAACCCCCATTAAATGAAGTATCATAAGCGTCAATACTTGCAGGAAAGTCAGAAGACCAGGTCTCACCACTCACACAGATATTCCTGTCTGAGTCTATGGCTATCGAGGCGCCATAGTCATTATCAGTTCCCCCCAAATAGGTGGATGCAAGCAGGTGGGTTAAATTCCAATTGAGCTTTGATACAAAGGCATCGCCATCATCAAACGAGGTATCATAAGCGCCGGGGATCGTTGGAAAATTTGACGATAAAGTCCTGCCGGTTACATAGATATTAATTCCACCAGGGTCTAAAACGATAGAATGAGCATGATCGTCGGATGACCCTCCTAAATAGGTGGATGCAAGAATGCAGGTCAAATCTCCGCTTAGCTTTGCCAGAAAGGCGTCACTAAAACCACTTTTCGAAGTATCAAAAGCGTCAGAGGTAATGGGAAAATCCGATGATGTAGTTTGGCCGATCACATAAATATTTTTAAATGAATCTATAGCTATGGAACGCACATAATCTTCGGAGACCCCTCCTAAATAGGTCGATGCAAGAAGACGCGTTAAATCTCCGTTTAGTTTTGACACAAAGATATCACTGTCACTATAAGAAACATCAAAAACGCCTGCAGTTGTCGGAAAATCTGAAGACATGGTATAACCGGCAACAAAAATATTTTTGTCTGAATCTATGGCCAGAGAATAGCCATAATCTGAGTCAAGTCCTCCTAAATACGTAGAGGCAAGAAGCGGATCAATGATGAGTTCCTTTGCCCTGTCATAAGCAGCTACTTTGAAACCGTATATCCGCAAACCATGTCCGTTATCCGTGTCCGTTTTATATTTGGGATTGTAAATTTCGGATTTCGGATTTGAGAGGTCTGCTTCCGTATTCTGCCTGCTGACTTCAGAAGCCAGCAGATGATACTCAACATCGACCACAACTCTCTCACCACGTATCTCCTGATAGGCTACCGGTTTTGTAAATACAACGGTTCCTAACTCTGTCTCCGCCTCAATCTGTCCCTCTTCATTCACCCTTACTGCATCTGCCCCGTTCAGTTTTACCTTTATTTGGTTCGGGTTTGCGCCAGGTTTTACTGTAAATAGTTTTTCTACATTATTTCCAAACGCCTTCAGCCGTAAACCGATACCTTCATATATCTCCCCAAGGTTGACAACATCATATGTTGAGATGTTATCCTTCCATTTGGACGGATCTTTCCCTTTAAAATAAGACACTTTCGTTGCCGTCTTTCCTTCTCCCTTTATTTTTTCCACTTTCCCGCCGATAAATTCCTCTCTGAGTACCAGTTTTTTTGACCATTTCTCATCTGGGATTTTCCTATGCATTTGTGGCAATGAATAAACGAGTTCTCCATCGTTCGTTACAAAGATACTCCCCCAAAAGGCATTGGTAACAAACGCTACTCTTTCATCCATCTGATGTTCATTGGCAATGAAAGGAATTTGGAGTCTTTGCGTTTTTTGCATAAATGCCGCTTCTGATGATTTTTTGATATCCTCCTGTTTACCTTGAAAAAACGGGAGAAAAAACACCGCCACGACAAAGATTGCTCCAGAGAAAAAGATTTTGTTCCACCGCTTCATAGTAGTATTACTACCCTCCATTTAATAAGTATGAATCAAAATCGGAGTAATATCATATCAAATATTTTATGGAAAAACAGGACTTTTCTGGTATATATATTCCATTTACCCTTACATGAAAGAGAAATAATCTTATGCGCATCCCATTGGCAAAATACGGAATTAGAGAGTTAATGATCTTTGGTATTCCCTGCGTTGTTGGAATAGGAGTCTCCATTGCATTATTTCCGTGGATTGTCCCTGTTCCGTTGTTTTTTTTAGCCTTCTTGCTGAATTTTTTCCGTGATCCGAATAGAGAGACCCCACAAGGCCTCGAATTCATAATCGCCCCTGCGGATGGAACCGTATCTCATATCGTACCGGTCTTTGAAGAAAATTACCTGAAATGCAATTCGACAAAGATCAGTATCTTTATGTCGGTATTGAATGTACATGTAAACCGCGTCCCTGTGCATGGCCGTGTCGAGTTTATAAAACATACAAAAGGCAAATTTCTGGATGCCAGGGACGACGAGTGTTTTAGGAGTAATGAAAATAATCTGATGGGTTTGTCTTTAACGGGAAGTCATACAAAGATCGCAGTAAAACAAATTGCGGGCAAAATCGCCAAACGCATCGTATGCGCCTGCAAAGTGGGAGATGTTTTTGAAAAGGGGCAGCGATTCGGCATGATCAAGTTTGGCTCACGGGTTGAGGTCTTTGTCCCAAATTCGGTTCAGTTTGAAGTGATGGTCAGGGTAGGGGAAAAAGTGACGGCAGGGAAGACGATACTTGGCAAGATCCGTAACAGGAATTAAAAGGGTTTACATATAACCGCATTGAAAAATACAAAAATAAAAAATCAAAATGCAAAATGACAAATTAAAAATGCTAACTTTTAAAGTTTGATATGTATTTTTGATTTTATATCTTTGATATTTGATTTTCATAGCATTCAATTTTTATTCTGTCTTCTGATTTCTGAATTCTAACTAAAAATAGTCATGTTTACCGGCATCATTGAGCATTTAGCATCAGTAAAAAACTTGTCTCTGAAGGCAGGGGGAGGCGAACTGTTTTTAGATTTTTCGGGCTTTTACGACGACCTTACGTTGGGAGAAAGTATTGCCATTAACGGGGTATGCCTTACGGTAAAAGAGATTTCGGGCAAGATTGTAAGTTTTGACGTCTCCAGTGAAACTCTGAAAAAAACCACACTAGGGAAATTATGTTACGCAGAAAGTGTCAATATTGAACGGGCATTAAGGGTGGGTGACAGAATGGGGGGGCACTTTGTCACAGGTCATGTGGACGGTACAGGCACAATAAAGGGGAAGAAACAATCTGCCGATCAATGTACCATGTCCTTTTCGGTCGAAAAAAAATTTACCGATATAATGATTGAAAAGGGTTCTGTTGCCATAGATGGTATCAGTCTTACGATCGTTAATCTTGTAGATGGCGCTTTTTCCGTGGCATTAATCCCTTATACATTATCCTCGACTACCCTGGGATTCAAGAAGGCAGGGGATCCGGTAAATATCGAGATCGACATGATGGGCAAGTGGATTAAAAGACTTCTGACAAATGTCCAGGAGAAAAAGGGCGGTATTACACAAGAGCAATTGATGGAACAAGGATTTCTATAAATAGAGGGGCACATAAGAAGCACAGCATAAGCAAGAAAGGGTGGCATGGACAAACTTGTTTGTCCGTGTGGAATGGGGATGAAGGATTTATAGCTTGCGTTCGGTTTAAATTGTATGGTTCAATCTGCAAGATTGAACCAGCAGGAACAGGGGTTTATATAAAAACTCAGTAGTCAGTGGAAAACTTAGTGATAAAACCATGGGTTGCAATTATTTGGTTTGGTATTTGGGGTCTTTTTCAAGCTTTTGCTGTTTCCATGGCTGGAACTGGAAATTGGAAGAAGCCTGAGGCCTTTCCAGGGGAAGCATATAAGGCTCTTATATACCCTGATATGTTTTTTATTCCGCTTTACCTCGTAACATCAGTTCTTCTTTTATGTCGGCATTGGCTTGGTTATACGTTGGGTCTTATTTCTGGTGGAGCAGTTATTTACGTTATGATATATCTACTGGCATTGTCGGGATTAAAAGGAATTGAAAACCTCATATTTGATAGTATATTCCTGTTTATCAATATAGTTTCGGTATCGCAAATTGTTAATAGATTTTGTATTCGTGAGAAGTAAGAATGGGGTTTACGCTGGATAAAGTTGTTCCATGGGGTCGTTCGTTTGAAGAGTTGCGAAGGAGGTGCGGATTTTTCCATTGCTTGACCTCGGAGGGTTTCTTTCGTCTTATGTGGAAGAAATCGCAGTGGGGTTGCAGCGTGGCGGGTATGCGGTGGAGTTTCAGAAGGTGCCATACGAGTTTCAGCGTGGTGGAGATCAGATGATAAGGATTAAGCATCTAACTTTCACGGCAGCCGATATGGCGAACCGCGCGGCCGATCTTGATTGAGTGATATCTGTATCTGACCCTACAGACAAATATGAAAAAAAATAAAAAATCAAAATTACTGATCGGAATAACGATGGGTGATCCCTGTGGGATCGGACCAGAGATTATCTTAAAGTCGTTAAAATCCCCAGCCGTCAGAAAGATTGCCAATTATGTCATTATTGGCAATAAGAACGTGTTTGAGCAAGCGGCCAGGACTTTAAAAATACCCTTAAAATATCGAATAATTTCTCATATATCAGAAATTAAAGACTCAAAACAACCTATTTCACTGTTGTCCATGGATAATTTTAAGTCGAATCTCATAAAGCAGAAGAAGGCAACAGCAGAAGGTGGAGAATTGTCCGTTCAATGCGTGATCAGGGGAATTAATCTCGCCATGAGTGGACATATCGACGCCCTTGTTACTGCACCAATTTGCAAGGAGGCCATACATCTCGGGGGGTATGGCTACCCCGGTCATACAGAGATGCTCCAAATTTTTTCAGGCGTTGAGCGTGTTGTTATGCTGATGGTGGGTGGAAAGCTAAGGGTGGCCTTTGTTACCACACATATTGCCTTAAAAGACGTACCACAGTCGATTACCGTAAAAGACGTTCTGGGAACAATAGCCATTAGTGACAACAACCTCAAACAGTATTTTGGCCTAAAAAAGCCAAGAATCGCCGTCTGTGGTTTAAACCCACATGCAGGGGAGGAAGGTATATTTGGAGACGAGGAAAGGAAGGTTATTATCCCCGCAGTTGAAAAGGCAAAGAAAAATGGAATTCAATGTGATGGTCCAGTCTCAGCCGATACGGTATATTATAAGGCATTGAAGGGTGTTTATGATGCGGTTGTAGCCATCTATCACGACCAGGGTGCAATTCCTCTGAAATTGCATGCCTTTGAGACCGGGGTAAACATTACCCTGGGTATTCCCTTTGTCCGCACATCACCAGACCATGGCACTGCTTATGACATTGCGGGTAAGGGTATCGCCGATCCCCATTCCATGATGGAGGCCATAAAGATGGCAGTAAGAATGGTACGGTGCAGTTAACTCCGGAGATACTGAAACGCAGAGAAAATGTTTATAAAAGACTTGCAAAATTGTGAAGAGTTTGTAGCTGGGGACAATGCCATCCTTCGCGAACTTCTGCATCCGGATAAGGAGTATGTAAAGCTTCGCTACAGTTTAGCACATGCAGTTGTTAAGCAGGGCGAAATTTCATATAGGCACAAATTAAAGCACTCAGAGGTATATTACATCCTGGAAGGTAAGGGAATGATGTATATTGATAATGAGTCTGTAGAAGTTCGCACGGGCCAGGCCATTTATATCCCACCAAATGCAATACAGTGTATTAAAAATATTGGACATAACGATTTAAAATTCTTGTGTATCGTTGATCCAGCCTGGCGACCAGAAGATGAAGAGGTGCTATAAATCAGTTGATAGTTATAAAAAACTAAAAGTATAAATAAATCCCATTTTTGGATCACGGACAAACAAGTTTGTCGTTCGACTGAGCGCTCACAGCGAAGTCCATGCCATCCATTATAGGAAAACGATTATGCCACAAAACGAAATAGACTTTATTCCTCACACACCGGCCGTACTGAAGCAGATTTTCAGTCGCAGGGGAATTACCCCCAGCAAACGGTTTGGTCAAAATTTTCTCATTGATCAGAATATCCTCTTATGCATTCCCGATATTGCAGACCTGAAGGAAGATGACGTTATACTGGAGATAGGCACGGGAACAGGGGGGCTGACCAGGTTGTTGGCCGCAAGGTCCCGGCATGTATTTACCGTAGAGGTGGACAAAAAGTTATTTGAACTCTCATCTGACATACTAAAATTTTATGCAAATATTACCCTTGTTAATACCGATGTCTTAAAAACGAAACACGAACTGAATCCGGATATCATATCTTTGTTGCTCAATTGGCTAAAGGAGCACAATCAACCCCGAATAAAAGTAGTTTCCAATCTGCCATACAACATCAGCACACCCGTAATTATCAACCTCCTGGAAGGCGATCTACCTGTCGATTTGATGGTGATGATGCTTCAGAAGGAGATTACAGAGCGAATGACGGCAATTCCAGGCACACGGGAATATGGCATATTATCGGTAATTACCCAGTTGTTTTCAGAAGTAGCTGTCGTAAAGACTTTACCCCCGGAAGTATTCTGGCCAAGACCGGAGATTCATTCGGCTCTTGTTAAGGTAGTTGTCCACAAAGAGAAGTACGCAGGCAGAATAACAGACTATCCATTTTTCAGAAAGATCATTTACGCAATATTTACTTCCCGGCGGAAGACATTAATAAATAGTCTTGAAAATATAACCTTACCCAAAATTTCAAGAGAACACCTGAAGGGAATTATAAGAGATATGCAACTGGATGAACGAATAAGGGGGGAATGTTTAAGCGTTGATCAATTGATCTATCTTTCTGATGCCATTGGTAAGCTAAAAAAACTTTCTGATGAAGTTTCCTGAGAATAACTGACTATACGTTATTCTTTTTCGCTCTCTAACAAAAATGTATCCAGGAGGTTTTTCCCCGTAGAAAGTTTCATCGTTCTTCTGATGCAAATAAAATATCACGATGAACCATTTACCTTTACGTCAAACGTACACTCAAGAAGTTTGGCGGCGCGACGACAGGCAACCATGCGGGCGGTAAAGATCTCAAAGTACTCCACCATATCTGAAATTTCCTTGTCAATATCGAGGATGAGAGTAATTGTCTTGTTTTGCGCATTCATGTGAAGTTTGGATTTTGTCACGGCATAATTGACCCGGTCATGGATATCAAATTTAATTTCCTTTAGACTTCTCACCCTTGACCGATGGACATCGGATTTATCCGCAATGATGAGCGCTGCTGACACCGGGCTTACAATATCACAGGCGCCTTCATCATGATTTCCTACCGCGCTCATAACAAGAACGCGGTCTTCCACAGGCATGTGTAACTCCTTTAAGAATTGACTCGCCAGGTGGGCGCTGTGTTCAGGATGCGAATGGCGACTCACCACGTTTCCAATGTCATGGATATATCCTGCAATAGCCGCAAGTTCGCATGAGTTTGCGTCGTATCCGAGTTCTTCGAGAATCTTCCGTGCATTCTTAGCCACATAATTTCCATGACGTTCTCCGTGCTCTGTATAACCGATTACCCCCAGAAAATCATTTGCCTTTTTTATATAGACTTTAACGTCCGGGTGGTTTTTCACCTGTTCCAGTGTAATCATACTTTTCCTCATTTTGTTTTTTTCCATATAGTGCCATCAGGTTTATCATCGAGGGCAATGCCTATTTCTGAGAGTTTATTGCGGATGAAGTCAGATAATTGCCATTGTTTTGCCTTCCTGAGTTCATTGCGGGTGTCAATGAGAACTTTCATGATGTCTTCAGTCGTTTTATCTTCTACTTGCCAACTGAATGTAGAGGTTGTAGTCACTGTTTTAAGTTTAGGCTCAATTATACCCAGGATATTGCCACCGAGTTCCTGATACAATTTATCAATGTCTTCCAGACATTTTTTGCTTATCTCCTGACCAGAGTTTAATAAGGTATTTACGTCTTTTGATAGATCAAAAAGTACAGCAATAGCGCCGGGGGTATTGATATCCTCGTTCATCGCCTCAAGGAACTTCGTTTTATATTGTTCCAATTTTTCGTAAATTTCATCCGGTGTTGAATCGTCCTTCGCATATCCTAACCGCTCCCGCAGGTTTTTGACTGTGTTGTGCATGCGCTCCAGTCCTTTATTGGCCGCATCCAACGCTTCATTACTATAGTCAAGAGGACTGCGATAATGGGTAGTGAGGATAAAGAACCGTATCGTTAAGGGGTGGTAACTCTTAAAGGCATCCTTGAGGGTAATAAAGTTACCCAGAGATTTTCCCATCTTTTGACCATTTACAGTGACCATGTTATTGTGAATCCAGTATCGTACAAAAGGCAATTCGTTTGCAGCCTCGCTCTGTGCGATTTCACATTCATGATGCGGGAAGGTGTTTTCCAGTCCTCCGCCGTGAATATCCAATGTCTGCCCCAGGTATTTCATGGACATGGCAGAACACTCAAGATGCCATCCGGGAAAACCTTCCCCCCATGGACTTTTCCATCGCATGATGTGGCCGGGCGCCGCCTTCTTCCAGAGCGCAAAATCGGAAGGGTTTCTCTTTTCAGGATTGATTTCTAATCGGGCACCAGCCTCAAGCTCCTCCTGCTTTCTCCCGGAGAGTTTTCCATATTCCCTGAACTTCCGGACATCAAAGTACACAGATCCATTTGATACGTAGGCATACCCTTTCTCAATTAACCTTTCCACGAGTTCAATTTGTTCGGGGATATGTGCCGTTGCCCGTGGTGAGATATCGGGTCGTACGTTATTGAGTTTATCCATGTCTTCGAAATAGCTTCGCGTGTATATTTCGACAAGTTCGGCAGGTTCTATATGTTCTCTTTGCGCACGTTTCAGTATCTTATCTTCACCCGTATCAGCGTTGTCTGTCAGATGACCAACGTCTGTAATGTTCTGTACATAACGCACTTTGTAGCCCAGATATCGGAGATAACGGACCATCACGTCAAAACTAACGTAACTCTTGGCATGTCCAAGATGAGGATGATCATACACCGTAGGGCCACACACATACATAGTAACATAACCTTCATGCAAAGGGGTGAAAACTTCCTTCTGTTTCGTTAATGAATTGTAAAATTTTAGTGTCATGGTTTCATTTCTTATGATTTCAAATATTTTCTTATAGTATGCTATGCACAAAATATATCCATCAATCCTATTTTTAAGCCTTTTAGCAGGGGGGATTCGAGGATACTGTCTTTGCCATATGCCTTATACAGTTGATAAGTATTATCCTTCAGGGTGTAAATCTCTATCTCCTCACCTTCCGGAATTACTATCCAGTATTCCTTTACACCAAATTTTGCATACAGTTTTTTCTTCAGCACCATGTCCCTGTATGCACTATTCTCCGAAATTATTTCTATTACGAGGTCGGGTGCACCCTGGACATTTTTTTCACCGATAATATGGAGCCTGTCCTTTGAGATGAATAGTAAGTCGGGTTGAACAACATTTTCATTATCAAAATATACATCATATGGCGCATCAAAGAGTTCTCCAAGATTATTTTCTGTTAAAAATCTTCTTAATATAAATTCAAGTTTTCCAGAAATCCTTTGATGTCTTGTAATCGGAGATGGTGTCATAAGTAATTCTCCATTGATAAGTTCATACCTCTTGTCATCTGAGATTTTGCAATAATCCTCGTAGGTATATTTTTTTGTTCTTTTCTCCGCAGCAATTTGTGCCATAATAAATCTCCTCACCAAATGATTTATTTCGGATGAACTGTTATGACGGCTGAATAGTTACTTTTTCACCAAAAGAAACCGTTCGATCCTTTTATTACACATACTAATACCCAAAATATTAGCAATACCATAGAGTTCCGGTCCGTGTTCCCTGCCGGTTAAGGCTATACGGACAGGCATATAAAGCCCTTTGCCATTTACTTTTGTTTCTTTTTGCACAGCCGTTAACGCCTCTTTAAAAATTTCAGGAGAGAGGGCGTCCAGTTTTTGGAGTTCCCGGTAAAAGGACAAGAGTACCGATTGTGATATCTCTGACGATAAAAATTCAACATGTTTTTCACTAACGACAGCATCCTTGAAAAAGATATCTGCCTCCTGAACAATTTGAGACATACAAGATATGTTGTTTCGCACCGCATCTACCATCAATCTCAATTGAGCTCTATCGATCTTATTTTCATCCGTAGAAATGAAACCAGCGGCTTGCAGGTAAGGTATCGCCAGGTTTGTAAGCCTTTCTAAATCTGCCTCACGGATATATTGCCCGCTCAACCAATCCAATTTTTGCTGATCGAACACAGAGGACGCCTTACTCATAGTGCCTATTTCAAATGTGTTTGTGACATCGTCGATCTTAAACTTCTCCTTTTTGTCTCTGGGCGCCCACCCCAGAAGTATCATATAGTTGAGGAGCACTTCCGGCAAATAGCCCAATTTGCGGTATTCCGAAAGTGAAAATGCCCCGTGTCGCTTACTCAATAAGGTGCGGTCAGCACCCATGGTGAGTGATAGATGGGCAAATTGCGGGGGTTTTCGATTCAATGCATGAAAAAGCAATATATGACACGGTGTATTTGATAAATGGTCTTCTCCACGGATGACGTGGGTAATTTGCATCAGGGTGTCATCCACCGCAACGGCAAAGTGGAACGATGGTGTTCCATCTGACCGCATAATCACAAAATCTCCAACCAGGCTCATATCAAATTGACACGTGCCCCGAATCAGGTCATCGAATACCAGTAATTCTTCCGGTACTTTAAACCGAATGGTAAAACTCAGCCCGGATGTTTCAAATGTCTTTTTTTGCTTGTCCGTTAGGGTACGGCAGCGATTGTCGTACCGTGGAGGTTTTCCGGTTAGTCTGGCGATCTGTCTTCGTTCTTCTAATTCTTCAGGGGTACAATAGCAGCGATATGCAAGCCCTTCGTTTAAAAATTTCTGGCAGATGTCATGGTAGACAGGCAAACGTTCTGACTGTAAATAGGGACCGTACTGGCCGCCTACGTCAGGCCCTTCCTGCCAGGTCAATCCCAGCCAGTGAAGGTCTTCGACGAGTTGGTTCGTGTACTTTTTCTCTGAGCGTGCAACATCGGTATCTTCAATCCTCAAGATAAAAGCGCCCTTATGCCGTCTTGCAAATAACCAGTTGAAGACGGCCATACGTGCATTCCCGATATGTAAGAGACCTGTGGGCGAAGGCGCAAAACGAACACGTACCATAAATTGTTACTATTTAGCGATATTTGATAAATCGATATTTAATATTTAAACTCCATGCATAAGACTCTCGGCCAACACTGTCGTTATTTATTATCGTTCTGGTAAAAATTACCCTGCCACCATCCTTAACCTTTGCAAAACTTACATCCCAGTATTCTACAATTTTATCAACGGTACTATCACTAAAGGATACGAAAACATTATTTGGCAGAGAAGAAACCCAATCGCCCGTTTCAACCGTTGCAAAGATTTGGTCAGGTATTTTGTTGCCTATAGAATCAATATCAAAATATTCAACTATACTGTCATTTGCCTTAATGGATTTACTCTCTAAATTGATGGAATAACTGCCTTTTTTGATAACATTTACATCATCAGCATAAGAATAAGAAAACAACAATAACGCTAATAATGGCAACAAGTAAATTGACTTTTTCATGATCCCCTTCCTCCAGAAATAAATTACACTGCCAGCAGTTCTATTTTGGGTATGACTGTCTTTGGTTTCTCAAGCTCGACCACGACGACCTTTTTCCCTTTTTTTACGAGGGAGTCAGCCATTTTCTTATTTACAGCGCAAAGATCGGGGTCGTTTGTTGGTAAGATAACAAGCTCGGCTTCAGGCGGTATTTTATCCAATACTTCTGGATGTTCAAAGGCATACTTCATAAATTCATTTAATAAATCAAGATTTTTTTTGATTATTTTATTCTTAGTAATCATTTTCATAACTCCTTTTCGTAAGCTATCCGATACCATTTCCACGATATCTTAAGGTCTTGTATAGCAAAAGTAAATGCCACATTGAAATCTGTGAATGGCAAAGGTTGCTTATCTATGATACCGTTTGGGTGAATTAGGTCTTTGTGAGCTGTATCGTATCTTACGATATTTCTCCACTCATTTTTAATATAGGCTTCGTACTGTGCTACAAATTTAACTATCTTACCTTTTTCTTTAGAGGCTATCACTCTCAATCGATCTTCTTGATCTGGCGATAGCATAATTGTGAATTCTAATGCCTTTAGCATAATACTGCATTGTATTTCATAAACTATTCCCTCTTGGAATACCCATTCCAAAGGTACATCGGTCTGGTATCACCCCGTTCTTGTAATTGAGAAATATCCAGCCTTATCGTATTATTGTGGAAAAGTTTTCTGGACATTAAGCCAAAAAGGTCGGCCAATCCGTAATGTTCTTCATATCTTACGATGGTCGCTTCGGTCAGTCCCGCCAGTTTTTTTGTTAAACCAATGGCATCTTCCAGATAACCTAACTGGTCGACTAATCCATTCTCAAGGGCCTGTTTGCCGGTATAGATTCTTCCATCAGCAATCTTTTTTACCGCTTCGATATCCAAGTTTCTCCCGGTGGAAACCACTTTTACGAATTGCATATACATTTCATCGATGATATTTTTTAAAACGGCTGCTTCGTCTGCGGTCATCTGTTTCAGCGGAGATCCGATCTCCTTGAGATTGCCGGAAGCAATGGAATTATCCTTTATGCCGTATCGGTTGATAAGTTCCGCCACATTGATTAACGGCATAATTACCCCGATACTCCCAGTAATTGTTGTAGGATGCGCAACGATGGCATCAGCCGCTGCGGAGACATAGTATCCGCCGGAGGCCGCAATGTCCTGCATATAGACGACAACCTTTTTCTGTGTTTCGGCTTTAAATTTTATAATCTGATTGTAGATGATGTCGCTTGCCGTAATGCCGCCGCCGGGGCTGTCTACTTCCAGCAAGATGGCTTTTACATGGGTATCGCAAGTGGCTTGTTCCAGGTGTTGTTTTACGACCTCGACAATGCTGGGTTTTTCTATAAACAGGCCCTCTGCCGATTCGTTACTCAAAATGCCCTTAACGGGAATTATGGCAACCTTGCTCTCTCCGCTCCCCTCGATAACAGTCTCGGCAGCTTGTTTCTTGCCTTTTGTTGCGGTGCTTGTGATGAGCGCCTTGCTGAGGACAAGAGAGCCGATAAAAAGCATGAATAATAAGAGCGTACATAAGAAAAAGAATGAAGCTAAACCAACGGCAACCCAGAAACCAGCGCCCCTGCTCTTTTTGATGTATGCGGGTTGCCATCCGGGTCCGGGGGGTATGTTGTCATATTGTGTATCTGTCATAAACCCTCTTTACTTATTTTTCTCCAGAAATACAAGGAATTCTTTTGTAAACAGTTCATCCTGCTAAGCATCTTTGAAAAACAGGTTTCTTTAATAAGTTTTTGGAATTTGCCCATTTTTACAGTACAATAAGCCCTAACCGGATAGTTTTTCTACCAATAGTATCAAGCTTCACCGCGCCATTCCGGGATGAGCATATGTTTTATAGCCAGCACATCCAATATCTTAGCAACAACAAAGTTCACCTGATCATCCGTAGTTTTTGGCTTATGATAAAATCCGGGCATGGCTGGCAATATACATGCCCCGATGGAAGATAATTTTAGCATAGCTTTCAGATGGATGGAAGATAATGGTGTTTCACGCGGCACCACCACAAGTTTTCTCCCTTCTTTAATAGTTACACTTGCTGCACGTTGAATAAGATTATTTGAAATACCATGAGCAATGGAGCACAGGGTATTCATACTGCAGGGGACAATGCACATCGCCTTAATGAAATAGCGGCTACTGGCAATTGTCGCACCAATGTCTGAATTGCTGTGATAGATAATATTGTCTGTTGTGTAACCCAAAAATTGTACAAGGTCCGGGTGGTCACGGTCTAAATCAACTCCTAATTCATGTTTGATAACCAGGGCTGCGGCATCCGATATTGACAGGTGGACATTGCATTCCTTCCTGCAAAGGATTTGCAAGAGACGCTGACCATAGATGACTCCACTTGCCCCCGTAATGCCAACGATAATGTTTTCCACACACATCTCCTTAGACGTGAAAAGGCTTCAATACGGAAAGCACGTCATAAATAGCATGCGTATAGACGGCGATACCCAATCCCCGAAACAGAAAGATAGCCGATAAAAATATTCCCGCTAACAAACGGAACGTAAAATTGGTATACGTAAAGCTGTCGCTTAAAGTCCCCACATAGTGCATGCCGGTAAATAGAAGAGCGCCCACAATAATACTTACTACCGCGCTAATGGGTTTATTTATCTTTAACAGGGCAACAAATACATAATATAATATCGATAGGAGAAGGAGTCGAAACACAATTTCCTCATAAACCCCTGCGCCAACAGAAAGAATAATCCCCATCCATACACGCGAGGAAAAAGGCCCGGCCAGCACATAAGGGAATAATACCTTATAAACAACAAATCCCAATACATAGCCCATAAAAAGGGCATAGACCATACTTTCGAAAAACATGGGGATAAATACCCGAAAGCTTAAGCGGTATTCCTTTTCTATATAAAATACCGATACAACCAAAAAGGCAATAACTAGCGAATTAAATATCAAAGAACCATTTTTGCCAAATAAAAGCAGAGGGGTCTTAACAATGACATCAGCAGTATTTTTGATACTTGCCTCCTGCAGAGCAATCCCCACTTCATACAAGACCAACAGGGGCAGGATAAACAAAAAACTATTGGCCAGGCTCTTAGACCGATAGAAATACGACTTCATTATACACAAACAGTTTTGTCAGGAAGATTATCACAGAGGAAAGCCAGAATCCCCAGTAATAATTAAGAAAATAGATACAGGAGGAAATATTCATCTCTTTTGGTAAAACAAAGGTTTCAAGGGGTTTGCAAAGATGTGAAGTTAGTATAGCAGCCAATCTGCAGGGTGTCAATAAAGTTTCAAAAACCCACCAAAACCGCAGACAGTGGGAAATACTCGCCTGACTATTGCGGTTTTAAACCAAAAAACATTTGACAAAAGGGGCTGGTGTGCTAAAATTTCAGCTGGTTTGTCCATGTGCGAAATAGCATAAGGGCTGTCGCATGTATAGGGTTGTCGCTTGAACGAAGGGGATGGTTATGATTCCTATGGAGCTCTCAAAGATTATCATTACGGAGACAAGCGATCATCAGATTATTGTCCTTAAAGAGAGGGAAGGGCAACGAAGTTTTCCAATTGTTATTGGACTCCATGAGGCATGGGCAATTGATCGGGCAGTGAAAGGGATTACCACTCCGCGTCCTTTGACGCATGACCTAATCAGCAACATCATCGAAGGTTTGAACGCAGGTGTGGTAAGAATTATTATTAGTGACCTGAGGAATAATACCTTTTACGCAAAGATTATATTGCAGCAAAACGCCTCAATGGTGGAAATCGATTCGAGGCCCAGCGATGCTATCGCACTTGCAATGCAAAAAAATACGCCAATCTTTGTGGCCAAAAAGGTTTTAGAAGAAGTTTGCAAATCGGAAGATGCGCTTTAGGTGCAGGAAATTAAGGAGGGATGGCCGAGTGGACTATGGCGGCAGTCTTGAAAACTGCTGGAGGCGTGAGTCTCCCGTGGGTTCGAATCCTACTCCCTCCGCCAGGTTTTTATCAGGTATATGATCCCGTTTTCCATGGTATATGACGCTGCTAAAGTAAATTCATGAAACCACGAATATCTCTTATTTTTCAAGCGAAGATATTTGTGGTTATTTTATTTTAAAATATTTCTACAATAGATACCCAAAGAATGGAGAGGTGGCTGAGTGGCTGAAAGCGACGGTTTGCTAAACCGTTGTAGAGACAAAATCTCTACCCCGGGTTCGAATCCCGGCCTCTCCGCCATGTATCTGTATGATACACGGCTTCAACTGCAAGCAAGTAATTTCACATAGGAAATATCTCAATAACCACTCTTTACCATCTCAATGAAGATAGGAATCCTCGCGGATACCCACGACAATATCGCTGCTATTCACAAAGCTGTTTCTTTTTTTAATGCACAGGATATAAAGTATGTCATTCACGCCGGAGACTATGTCGCTCCATTCTCCTTAAAAGAATTAATGAAGCTAAAGGCAAAGTTTATAGGGGTATTTGGGAATAATGATGGCGAGCGGAGGGGCTTGAGTGATGTTTGCAAAAATATTCATGAACCACCCTATGATCTCCTTTTAAACGGCAAACATATTATGGTCACTCATATGCTGGAGAGTCTTTCTAAAAGATCAAAAAAAAATACAGATATCATTATCAGCGCCCATACGCATGTCCCTGAGGTTAAAGAGGGGAGCCCTTTGTATGTCAATCCTGGTGAGTGCGGCGCGTGGTTATCTGGAAAGAGTACCGTTGCAGTGCTAGACCTTGAAACATCCCGTGCTGAGATTGTTGACCTTTCAGAGGTATCTTTAGATAAAGGTTAGAAATGTCAGAACAATTTTTAAAACCCGTTATTGTGACAATTATGTGCTGTTTCCTGAGCGGCGCCTCGCTCTGTGGTTGTGTATTACGTACCCTCACGATTAATTCCGAACCCCCTGGCGCTATGGTCTATCTGGACGATGAGCCAATTGGTGAAACGCCTGTGATAACAACTTTTACTTACTATGGAACACGAAAGGTTACTTTGGAAAAAGTTGATACAGATGGCAGACTGCTGTATGAAAGAAAAATTGCCTACGAAAAGATCAAACCACCTTTTTATCAGATTTTACCGTTAGACTTTTTTTCTGAAATACTGTTGCCCATGAAACTGAAGGACGAACATTCCTTTACCTATCAGTTAGATCCTCTAAAGCAGCTGCCTAAACAAGAACACCAGGAAATGGTCATTCAAAATGCTGAAGAATTACGTGAACGGTTAAGGATGCCCGTTGCCCGTTAGATGATATGAACGATTGCCTCCAAAGGTTTGCGATAAGTCGGTTCCGGGATATGTAACGGATATCCAACGGGTGTCAACGCCACAGGCTCAATTCCCTCGGGCAGATTTAATATGGATTTTACGAGCGGTACTTTAAACGCTGCAACCCAGCAAGTAGCCAATTCTTCTGCCGTTGCAGCAAGGATGAGATGATCCATCGCAATCGCAGCATCAACATCACCATAGTTTTTCCCGTCGCTTCGTTTCCATGCCCTTTCCGGGATACTACAGACACAGATAATTACCGGCGCTGTATAAAACCATTCTTCATTATAAGCTTTTTTTAACTGTTGCTTTATTTTTTCATCCTTAACAACTAAAAAACAGATGGGCTGCCTATTGGCAGCGCTGGGGGCTGATAGCGCCGCCTCCAATATCCGTTTTAGCTTCTCCTCTTCAACGGGTTCTGATTTATAAGAACGAACACTCCGCCTTTTCTTTATGACTTCATAAATATTCATGTGCCCTTCCTCTTAAAATGCTACAATTTTCCAGCGATTAAGCTTTGCATACCACACGAAGCATAGTACTCGCGTTGACAGCTACGGGATATCCTACCAGACGCATAAATTTTACATCTACATATTGGTTAGCATAAGCATACGAAGATGAGAGGCCAATGTTGTGCTCTGCAACCAGGCGGGTTACAACCCTTGCAAAAACATATTTGTAAATCTTAATAAATCCTTGGAAGCAATAATTCCCTTTTCAATAAGATAGCGGAAAAATACCCTTTCCGAAGAGATATCCTTTATTATTGTACCATTAATATCAAATATAGCCGCCTTTTTCACATGGTGGATTCTACTATGTACACGAATATCTTTCAATAAAAATTTGTTTAAATTAAGAACGCTTTCCGTATACAAGAGGTTGATTAATTGCATATATTGATCAAAATCGTAAGTGACTATAAAAAAAGCAGTTAAATACCAACAGGTTGTACTTATTTTAAAAAGACATACAAAATATTGTGTTTTTATTCTTGACAAAGTTTTTTTTTATGATATAGATATATCGTCGTTTGACGTACAACATATGGTAATGAAGATGTAAATTGGTTTTAAAGAGAAATGGAGGTGATCGAAAAAAGCTTGTTCTTGAAAATAAAGAAGATGTTAATAGCTGGCAGGGGGGTTTTTATAGTGTAAAAGATAGTAGTTATAGAATAGCAGTATCGGTAAATAATGAAGAAATTACGAAAAATGCATAAAGGAGATTTGGAGAAATGACAACAGCAATACTGGAAAATCCTATAGTAGGGGAGAGGATTGGCAACAAGGAAGACATACAGTTGTTTATTGAAGAAAAATTAAATGCCTTTGATGCGGCAGTTGAAGGCCATGAGTTTTTAGAGATAGATGGTGACATCCCGGGAAATACACCCAAAGAGGATTGTCTGAAAATTATTAATCACAAATTAGAATGTGCATTTGCCATAGATGTGGATTCGGTGATCAGGCAAGATTTAGAGTCGGTTATCCATGCCCTGGAAACGGGAATTACCACGAGGCTCTATGGAGTCACCCGTATTGTAGGGTATTATAGCAGGGTATCTAATTGGAATAAATCGAAAATTGGCGAGTTACACGATAGGCATATGGGAAAATATTCAGTACGGTAAATATAAACAAAGGTAGTTTTCTCCCAAGGACCCCTTTGTAAAAAGAGCCATTGCGGTGTACCTGTTACGCTGCAATGGCCCGTTTATTTGTACCAAAAGATACTTACTCATAAATTTAATTTGTAGCTGAAAGCTGGGGTGGCATTCTAACCGTAAGTACAGGACATGTGGCTTTTCTCACCACCTTTTCCGCTACACTGCCCATAACAACATGAGAAAGTCCTGTTCTACCATGAGTACCAATCACTATAATATCCGCGCTAATTTCTGCAGCAGCATTAACAATCTCATGAAACGGCACCCCCTTTACTATAATCGTTTCTACGTCTAATACATCCGTTGTGCCTTCTGGCAGACTTTTCATCAAATCTTCACGGATTTTGGACATATCAATATCAACCTCATCAATTTTATACGGGCTAAATTTGTATATTTCCGTATCGTACAAACGGGTGTCTATCACATGCATAAGGTATAATTTTGCCTCGTCTTTTAATGCCAGAGAAATAGCGTACTTTAAGGCGAGATACGAACATTCCGAATGGTCTACGGGGCATAGTATCTTTTTTAATATAATCATGGGATCTCCTTTTAACTTTGACTACATGCCAATACCGTCAATCGTTGTATTACACGCAGGACATCGTACATCGACGATGTTGTTTTCAATGATCTGATAGCCATATCTTTTGATAAGGACTTTTTTGCATTTATAGCAATAGGTATTTTCGCCTCCCTCACCAGGAACGTTACCTTCATAAACATAGCGCAAACCCACCTCAAGGCCAATTTCTCTGGCCATCCTGAGCGTCTTCACCGGGGTTGGCGGTTTTTCTATCAGTCTATATCTTGGGTAAAAGCGGCTTACATGCCACGGAATTTCAGGCCCAACGCTCCTTATAAATGCTGCAATCTGTCTCAACTCAGGCTCTGAATCGTTAACTTCGGGAATGATCAACGTGGTAATTTCTATCCAAATACCCATCTCTTTATAGGAACGGATGCAATCGAGTACATCTCCCAGCCGCGCGCCACAGAGTTTTTTGTATGTTTCATCAGAGAAGCATTTTAAATCCACGTTGGCGGCATGAAGATACGGCTTTATTGTTGCAAGGGCTTCCCGTGTTGTATAGCCGTTCGTCACAAATAGATTTTTCACGGATCTCTCGGAGGCTATTTTTGCAATTTCATATGCATATTCAAAGAAAATAGTAGGTTCCGTATAGGTATAGGCAATACTCCTGCATTGATAACCCAAGGCATCCTCAACGATCTGTTCTGGCGCTACATCTTTTCCCACGATCTGTTCATGGTCCTTCGGTAGTTGTGAGATCTCATAGTTTTGACAATTCAGGCACCTGAAGTTACATCCCACGGTTGCAACAGAAAAGGAGGTGCTGCCCGGATAAAAATGGTAAAGGGGCTTCTTTTCAATGGGGTCAATATTCTCAGAAATGAGTTTTCTATAAACAAGGGAATAGAGCGTGCCGTCATGGTTTTCCCTGACCCGGCAAATGCCCTTTTTACCATCATCAATAACACAGTGATGGCGGCACAGATAGCACTTTACCCTGCTATCCCCAAGTTTTTCAAAAAACATGGCTTCTTTCATAGTATTTTATATTACCGTTTTTTGTTTATTCTGGCAAGTATTTATCTTCTCCAATCTTTCATCGATTACCCATACATCAAGGTGTAATCTTTAATCTAAAGATAATAGTTTCAACCAGTTTTATATATTCATGTCTTGGTGGTTCATGATCCTGGTTAATTTTTTCCTAAACTATTTTTTCATTGTTCCGATATATAAAAAAAGATATTATAGTATCCGAAAGAAGGCAATCGGAGAAAAAAGATAAATTTGTAAAATTGTATACGAGAACTATTCACTAATATTGAGGAGGACCTGGCCATGAAGAAGAAAAGAGGAAGAGCAGGTTTTACATTAATAGAGTTGTTGGTCGTAATTGCCATAATCGGTATCCTTGCAGGTATTTTGTTACCGGCATTGACCAGGGCGCGCGAATCAGCCCGCAGGACGCAGTGTGCTTCTAACCTGAAACAGATCGGTTTGGCCCTAAACATGTATGCCAACGATAACAACGAGGCGTTTCCTACAGGCGGCGCTTCTGGTACGACTGCTAGTGATAGCACAACAAAAGAAGATGAATTAGAATCACTGGGAAAGCTTTTTGATGGGTACATTACCGATAGAAAGGTCTTTAGATGCCCGAGTGATAGCAGCGTTTCAGAAACAAGTGCTTTAGCGTTAACAACAGACCCTAACAGCTTCATATCATCCAGATGCAGTTATGGTTACGATGACAACCATACAGCAGGAAATGACCCAGGTGTGGCTATCGCTGCTGATGCATTAGGAACTGGTACAACCCTTTCAGACAATCACAATCAAAAAGGACAAAATGTGCTCTATATCGATGGCCATGTTGAATGGAAAGGTACATCGACTTGCGGTTACTACGGCTCTAGCACAACAGGCTATATCTATGATAATATATGGGAAAATTATTCCAACTCATCGCATTCTTTACAAAGTTCGGTTGGCACTGATACTGTAATAATGCAATAATTCCTCTTTGTTCTGAATTTTTTAAAAAGGGTAATATTCGAAAAGGATATTACCCTTTTTTGTTATTTTGCTGTGAAAGCACCTCATTCATACTGCCACTCCGATACCCTTCCATATCAAGCGTGACGTATTTATAACCGATTTCCTTGAATTTCTTAACAAGGTCTTTGCGCCTGCCATTTCGCAAAAGTGTGGGAATATCTTCTGACGGCACCTCAATTCGTGCAATGGTGTCGTGGTGTCTGACACGGAATTGTTTCAGCCCAATACTTCTTAAGTAATTTTCTGCCGATGCAACGATGGCCAATTTCTCCTCGGTAATTGAGTTTCCATAGGGAAACCGGGAAGACATGCATGCATAGGGGGGTTTATCCCAGTTGGAAAGTTTCAGATATTTCGAAATCTCACGTATGTCTGATTTTCTCAATCCGCTTTCCTTTAAGGGGCTACGTACATCAAGTTCCTTCGCCGCATCAAGACCTGGTCTATATTCGCCTGCATCGTCCAGGTTAGCGCCATCTGCAACGTTTTTATACCCCTTTTTCCTGGCGATTTCTTTGAGTTTCCCAAATAATTCCGATTTGCAGAAATAGCAACGATTGGGAGGATTTTGGGCAAATCCCTCGATGCCAAGCTCGCTGGTGTCAATGGTCATATGGGGAATGCCAATTTCTTTTGCAATCTTCACGGCATCCTCGTATTCGTATGCAGGGTACGTCTCCGACCGTGCAGTTACCGCAAGTGCCCTGTCTCCAAGCACATCATAGCAAACCTTTGCCACAAGGGAACTGTCTACGCCCCCGGAAAAGGCTACCACAACGCTTTCCAGGGTTGTTATCGTATCCTTTAATTTTTTCAGTTTTTCTTCTGTATCCATACGTCTTTTTTTGCACCCTTTGTGTCTTTGCGGTGAAATATTACGATAAATCAAGCATTTTTTGGATGGCTACCCGAGCCTTCGCCGCAATATCATCGGGCACTTTTATCTGATAAACGAGATCCTCTAAAGACCACAATACCTTCTCTAAACTAATAAGCTTCATATTGGAACAATCGGCAAGGTGTGTAATGGCAAAAAATGTTTTTTGCGGATTCTCTTTTTTTAAACGGTGGAGAATACCCGTCTCTGTACCAATGATAAATTCTCTGGCATCCGTTTCTTTACAATATTTGGCAATGCCGGTAGTGCTGGCAACGTGGTCTGCCAACGCTATCACATCCGGTGTGCATTCAGGATGAACGACAACCTTGGCGTTAGGGTGTGCTGCCTTTAATTTAATAATATGTTCTGCCAATATTCTGTGATGGGTAGGGCAATACCCCTCCCAAAGTATCATAGGCCGATTCAATTTAGACGATACGTAGCCTCCAAGACTCTTGTCTGGTATAAAGAGGATTTCCTGGTCTTTGGGAATTGATGACACAATTTTCATTGCATTGGAAGAAGTGCAACATATGTCACTTTCTGCCTTTATAGCAGCCGTGCTATTTACGTAACAAACGACTTTTGCATTAGGGTGTTCCTTCTTCTTTATCCTGAGTTCTCTCAATGTTATCATGTTGGCCATGGGACAACCCGCATGCTCATCGGGCAATAGTACCATTCTATCAGGACAGAGGATAGAAGCCGTCTCCGCCATGAAGTGCACACCACAGAATACAATTATGTCGGCCTTTGTCTTTGCCGCCTTCTGGGAAAGTCCCAAAGAATCGCCTGTAAAGTCTGCAATATCCTGCACATCCCCTCTTTGATAGTTATGGGCAAGGATCACGGCATTCCTTTTTTTCTTCAACTCATTGATTTTATCTATTATAGTAGACATAGAGATAATTTAGTTCATTTTCATAAATTAGGCCTTCAGTGACTTTTTATACCACTAAGACACCAGGTCACAAAGAAACTTAGTGTCTTAAAGACCTTTGATGGTTTTTTAATTTAGTAGAGTAATTATAGTAAGCTAATCATATCAGAGCATAAATTGTTTTTAAATACTTTTTTAAAAATTCTGTAAAAGTTTTAACTCCCTTTTTCCTTGACAATAAAAAATCTATCTGATAACATAATGCGACCTAAGTATGATATTCTTAAAGATTTCGGAAGATACGTATTATTACCGAAAGTTAATACTTAGGGCGATTAGCTCAGTTGGCTAGAGCGCTTGCTCGACAAGCAAGAGGTCACTGGTTCGAGCCCAGTATCGCCCACCATTAGTTTTGGTTAAGCGTATATTTCGAAATTTCAACAATAAGTTCTTAAATTTTTGTATTTATGGTTAAGATTACGTTACCTGACGGAACAAAAAAGGAATACAAGGAAAATATAACCATTGGTGAGGTTGCCAGCAATATAGGTATCCGCTTGGGCGAAAGGGCGTTAGCCGGAAAGGCTGGCGGCGTTCTTGTGGATCTTAGTTATCCCATAAAAGAAGATATTTCCCTCTCGGTAATTACTGAAGACACAGAAGAAGGGTTAGAAATTCTTCGCCACAGCACAGCTCACATTATGGCACAGGCGGTTAGCAGACTTTTCCCAGGTGTAAAGCTCGGTATAGGCCCTACCATTGAAAATGGATTTTATTATGACTTCGGCCTTCAGCACAGCCTGTCCGAAGAAGATCTCAGGAAGATTGAAGAAGAAATGGCAAAAATCATCCGTGAGGATATTGTATTCAAGAGAATGGAATTACCTCGCGATGTAGCCATACAGAAGATGGAAGCTATTGGTCAGCCTTTTAAAGCAGAACTTATTAAGGATATCGAGGATGAGACGGTATCTTTTTACACGCAAGGAGATTTTGTGGATTTGTGCCGGGGTCCGCATATCCAGAGGACAAGCAAGGTTAAGGCATTCAAACTCCTTAGCGTGGCTGGTGCGTATTGGCGTGGGAAAGAAACCAATCCCATGCTGCAGCGTATTTATGGGACGGCGTTCTTTACCCAAAAAGAGATTGACAAATATTTACAATTCCTGGAAGAGGCGGAAAAACGTGACCATCGGAAAATTGGAAGAGATTTGGATCTCTTCAGTTTTCATGAAGAAGGGGGGGCTGGTTTAACCTTTTGGCATCCAAAGGGCGCCAGGATACGCAATATTATTGAGAATTTTTGGAGAGAAGAGCATTTCAAGCGGGGATACGAAATTCTCTACAGCCCCCATATTGCAAAGATCAATTTATGGAAGACCAGTGGTCATTGGAATTTTTATCGTGAAAGTATGTACTCTCCGATAGAGGTTGACGGACATGAATATATCCTAAAACCCATGAATTGCCCTTTTGCAGTGCTTATGTACAAAACGAAACTTCACAGTTACCGGGATCTTCCTTTACGGTGGGGGGAATTGGGAACCGTGTATCGATATGAACGGTCTGGCGTCTTACATGGATTATTGCGTGTACGTGGATTTACTCAGGACGATGCCCATATATTCTGCACACCGGAACAATTAGAAAGTGAAATCTTGGGCGTAATCGAATTGGCTCAGTTCATGCTATCAAGTTTCGGATTTCAGGAATATGAGATAGAATTGAGCGTACGGGGTAAGGGAGAAAAAGATAAATATATAGGCCGGGACGATGTTTGGGATCACGCCGAAAATGCATTGAAAGTCGCCTTAGACAAAAAGGGACTAAAGTATACACGGATGGAGGGGGAGGCGAAGTTTTATGGCCCGGCGATCGATATTAAGGTCAAGGATGCTATAGGGCGCGGGTGGCAGGGGCCTACTATCCAGGTTGACTTCAACCTCCCGGAAAGATTCGATGTCAATTATGTTGGCCCGGATGGTTTTCACCACCGGGTGGTAATGGTTCATCGTACTGTCCTTGGGGCTATGGAACGGTTTGTGGGTTGTTTGATCGAACATTATGCAGGCGATTTCCCTTTGTGGATAGCGCCAATTCAAATGAGGATATTACCCATTACTGATGCACACACAGAGTATGCAAAAAAATTACAAACTCAGTTGCTTGTGAAGAATTTTAGGGTAGAATGTGATATAAGCAATGCCAAAATTAATTATAAGATACGAGAAGGCACGCTGGAGAAAATTCCTTATTTACTGGTAGTGGGTGACAAAGAAATAGAAAGTGGCGCCGTCTCTGTAAGAAGCAGAAAAAAAGGAAATGAAGGGGTAATGGCAATTGAAGATTTCATAAAAACCGTGGAATCTGAAATTAGAGAGAAAAGATAGTTTTCACTTTTTCGGAGGAGATTATACATTTCACAAGACTTAAGAATTAACGAACGGATCCGTTCGTCTACGGTACGATTGATAGACGAAAATGGTGTGCAGGTCGGGGTAATTAGCAAGGAAGAAGCTATTGCAAAGGCAAAAAGTGTGGAACTCGACCTTGTGGAGGTTGCCCCAGAAGCAGACCCACCTGTCTGTAGAATCATGAATTACGGCAAATTTAAGTATAAACAAAAGAAAAAGTTGCATCAGAAGCAACATGTAGTCCAGCTAAAGGAATTAAGGCTGAGGCCAAAAACAGGTGAACATGATGTACAAACAAAGATTCGTCAGGCCAGAAAATTTTTAGAAAATAAAGACCGTGTTCTCATCAGTATGATGTTTAAAGGAAGGGAACGCGCTCATACAGAGTTAGGCAATGAAATCTTAAAACAAGTCGCCGATGCGCTCGAGGACATAGCCAAAGTAGAAAAGGATAAAATATCGGATGATCGCAGAATGGGAATAATCTTGTCCCCCAAGTAAAGATTTAAAGATAAAAGATTAAATTAGGCACGAACAAACAAGTTTGTCCGTGCTACCCTCAAATCAGTATGAATTCTGTTAATATGGAGGTTTTATAAATGCCAAAGCTAAAAACCCATAAGGGACTTAAAAAACGAATTAAAATTAGTGCAAAGGGCAAGGTCAAGAGGCCAAAAGCCGGAAAGGGCCATCTGCTATCAGGAAAATCGGGAAGGCGAAGGGAACATTTGAGAAAAAAAACAGGGGTCTCACCCGCTTTCAATAAGATCATGACACGGGCATTACGAGGATCTTAAGGTAAATATTAAATTTTTTATATGAAAGAGTTGTAACATGCCAAGAGCAACAAAAGGTTGTGCAAGAAAAAGATCGAGAAAAAGATTGTTGAATAAGACGGAAGGTTATTGGGGGGGAAGAGGAAATTTGTACCGTAAGGCTATGGAAACGTATATCCGTGCCATGGCCTTTTCATTCCGCGACCGGAAGGCACGTAAAAGAAAATTTCGGGAACTGTGGATTTCCAGAATTAGTGCTGCGGCCAGAGAACGTGGTATTTCTTATAGTCGCTTCATTCGTGGATTAATCAAGGCCAAAATAGATTTAAATAGAAAGATGCTGGCTGAGATGGCCGTCAATGATAAACCCGCTTTTGATAAGTTAGTCGAACAGGTAAAAGCAACAGTCTGAAACTTTAGTCGATAGTGGTAAGACGTTGTTTCATCATAACAAATACTTCAAAGTCGTCTCTCCCGTTCATGTAGGGTTGTATTTACAAAATATGAGGCACGTCCTTTTCCGGTAGTTTGCCGGAATAGAAGGAGCGTGCCTGTGTTTTTTATGCTTTTATAAACCTATCTGCATGTTAGATACATTAGAAGAGATAAAAAGAAATTTACAAAAAGAAATTAAAGGGATCAGCACCCTAAAAGGTGCAGAACAGCTCAAGATAAAATACCTGGGAAGAAATGGTGGTATCAATGACCTCATGAAACTTATTCCAACATTGCCAGTTGAAAAACGCGCCGCATTTGGGCAAAAAATCAACGCCCTTAAGGTTGAAATTACCGATACGATAGAAGGATTTATTAAAAAGCTCTCCTCAGAAGCAATTCCAAAAATTAAAAGTGAGATATTCGATATTACTCTGCCAGGCAAACGTCCCTCTATAGGAAAAAGGCATCCGCTAACTCAAACGATTGATGATATTAAAGAGGTTTTTGCCCGGTTGGGTTTTGATGTGGCTTATGGCCCGGAAGTAGAATTGGAGCATTACAACTTTGAAGCATTGAACATCCCCCCTGATCACCCCTCTCGAACTGATTTTGATACTTTCTATATCAGAGATGATGTGCTTCTCAGAAGCCAAACATCCACCGTTCAGATTCGTATTATGGAAAAACAGAAACCACCCATTCGGATTATTGCACCAGGCAGGGTTTATAGACCCGATACTGTTGACGCCAGACACTCCTTTATGTTTCATCAGGTGGAGGGTTTGTTAGTTGATGAAGGGGTGAGCTTCGCAGATCTGAAAGGGGTACTAAATCAATTCATTAAGACTTATTTTGGCCAGAACATTCAAGTGCGTTTCAGACCGTCGTTCTTTCCTTTTACCGAGCCAAGCGCTGAGATTGATATTTCATGTTCTCTCTGTGGAGGCAAAGGGTGTAATGTCTGTTCTTATAGCGGGTGGGTCGAGATATTAGGGGCTGGCATGGTTGACCCAAATGTGTTCAAAGCCGTACATTATGATATTGAAAAGTACACAGGTTTTGCGTTTGGAATGGGTGTCGAACGGATCACCATGCTGAAGTATGGTATCTGCGATATACGTCTCTTCTATGAAAATGACATACGCTTTTTATCACAATTCTGAATTGTAAATGAAAATCAGTTACAGCTGGCTTAAAGAATATGTCGATTTTTGCCTGTCACCACAGGAACTGGCCGATAAGTTAACCAACGTAGGGTTGGTAGTTGCCGACATTAAACCTGTAGAAGACGATTTCTGCCTTGACATAGAAGTTACTTCCAATCGTTCCGATTGCCTCGGCATTATTGGTATTGCACGTGAAGTGGCAGCGGCGGTGGGAGGAAGCCTACACTCCCCGGAAACTCCTTTTGTAACTGCAAATACCGAGATATCAAAATTTATTGATATCACCGTTGAAGAACCGATACTGTGTCCCCGCTATACAGCCAGGGTAATTCGTCAGATAACCGTGGGACATTCCCCGGAATGGATACAAAAGAGGCTGAAGTGCATCGGTCTTCGACCTGTAAATAACATCGTAGACATCACCAATTATGTGATGATGGAAACAGGACAACCCCTCCACGCATTTGATCTGGATAAGCTGACAGAGCAAAAAATTATTGTAAGAAAGGCCAGAAGCGGAGATGAAATTGTTGTCATCAACGGAGCCAGACGGGCGCTTTTTCATGACATGTTGGTCATTGCAGACGGCAGGCGGCCTGTTGCCGTTGCTGGTATTATGGGTGGCAAGGAAACAGAGGTTTCCGAATCAACCAAAAGCGTCCTCCTGGAATGCGCGCAATTCGAGCCAAGACAAGTACGGCGTACATCAAGGGCATTAGGCATTGCTTCAGATTCCTCATATCGGTTTGAAAGAGGTACAGACCCGGAAGGATTAGACCATGCACTTCAAAGGGCCATAAGTCTTATCAAAGATTATGCAGGTGGAGAGATCGCCAGTGGCGCCATTGACATAAGAGCAGGGAGGTACGAAGCAAAAAAAATTACCCTTCGCGTGGAACGGCTTCGTAAAGTTCTAGGGGTGGAAATAAAAAGAGACGTTGCTATAGATATTTTAAAAAAGCTTCAATTTACTATTCTCAATGATATTGATAACTTTATTGATGTTGAAGTACCGAGTTTTCGAGGTGATGCCTATCGTGAAATTGACCTGATTGAAGAGGTGGCCAGAATTTACGGGTATAATAATATTCCGACAAGGACTTCTATCACTGTCCGTGGCAGTGCAAAGAATAAGTACGAGATTGTCGAGAACACTACTCGTCAGTTTCTAACCAGCCTCGGTTTTTACGAAGTCAAAACTTTTAGCATTGTTGATATTTCACCATTACAGTCCGTGAATCTGTGGTCAGATAGGGTGGGCATCGATATTGTCAACCCACTGAGACAGGAAGAAAGCCGTTTGCGGACATCTCTTCTTCCCAGTCTTATCAAGACCAAACGATATAATATGAATCATGGTACCGAACAGATAAAAATCTTCGAAATTGCAAAAGTATACCTCGCAGGTGATAAACTGCCAGATGAAAAAACCTGTTTATCCATCCTTGCGGATGTCGATTTTTTTGCACTAAAAGGTATTGTTGAATCCTTGCTTTTGAATCTTGGCATTGTATCAGGAAGTGAATGGAGGGGGGACATTGGTGTTATTGGATTAAAATTATTTAAAAATGAAAAGTCTGCAAAGATCTCACTTGGTGAGGAACCATTAGGATTTTTAGGAGAGGCCAAAGAATTGGGATCCAAAATATCGTCATGTATGGTGGAATTGGATATGGATTTATTAGTCGAAAAAACAAATTTTACCAAAAAATATCGACCTCTGTCACAGTATCCACCGGTCTTTCGGGATTTGGCTATTATCGTGAACGAAACGCATACATGGGATTATATTGAAAAATGCATTAGAAACACACCGGTTAATTGTCTGAGGGAGATCAACTTCTTTGATGTTTATCGTGGTAAACAGGTACCTGCGGGGAAAAAGAGTGTTGCCTTTAACCTCTGTTTTCAAGATCATGACCGAACGCTAACAAGTGAAGAGGTCGATAACGCCCAACAAATTATTCTCGCTTCCCTGCATAAAACCCTCGGCGCCGACTTAAGAAAAGCATAATGATATTGCACGTCTAAAACCTTAAATTTGATCATTTAAGGCACAACAAAATACTGCAAACTGTTTTTGCATCTCTGATTACGCCCTTCTTCACCATCTCCACAGCATCACTCAGCTTAATTTGGACAACACCTTTGATTGATTCATCCATCTGATAATTTGTTTGGGTTTTTATAAGATTAGTCGCCTTAAAGAGATGCATCGTCTCACTCAGAATACCAGGAGAGGGATAAAGAATTATGAGGGGTTCGAGTATACCGGCTCTATAGCCTATCTCTTCTTCCAATTCTCGCCCCGCGCATGCATCGAATGTTTCACCCTTATCAAGTGTACCGGCAGGAATTTCGTAAATAGTCTCCCTGACGGCATGTCTGTATTGCTGAATAAGGATAATTTCATTTACTGAGATAAAAGGGATAATGGCGGCAGAACCTGGGTGCTCAATGACCTCTCTCATTACCGCTCTCCCATCATCCAGAATAATTTCATCTTTTCTTACGTTTATCTTTTTGCCAGAGTAAATAATCATAAAAGACCCTCAATTGCCCTCGCGCCAGGAAATAATTTCATAGCCCATAACGGGATATCCTTCTAGTCTCCCTAAGGCTTCGTCATAATGGAATTTTGCATTAGAACCTGCGGTTATATATTTCCCTCTGATTGCTCCAGAAGAAATAGAATTCGAATTGAGATCGATAGCCGCATAAGGCGCATATATTGTACCAAACAAGTCAGTATTAGAGTCCAACGCGACCTTATAATCAGTGCTGCTAGAAGATGCGGCTGAGGAATATATCGTAAAGTCTAAAGGTCCTCCGCCTAGATTCTGAATAACATTAGAATTGAAATTTGTAGTTCCTGTAACATAAACAGTTAAACTTGAACCGTTGTTCACGGTAATACTAGCATTACTAGAGAGGTTAAAATTTCCACTGACATAAAGAGTTACCGCTCCATAGATATCTAAATGAGAATTTGAATTAAGGTTGAAACTGCTAAAATAGTAATTTTTCGTCTGACTGGAAATTCCTAATGTAAAAGTATCGTTGGAACAGAGGTCAAAGGCCTTTGAGCCTAGATTATAAGGATTGTTAGGAGGAGTAGCAAGATTAACTATCTCTGTATTGTTGTTAGTTGCCACAATATCATCTGCCGTACTGAAAATGGTTGAAGTATCGAGTGGGTCACAGGGGGTGGGGGGATTATTTTCAATGGGAATTCCGTAAATAACAGCATTAACGCCAGTTGTATCCGGGACGCCTCTGTAACCGGTAAGCATAGCTGGAGTTCCCAAACCGGTTGCTGGAATACCCATTCCCGGAGCGCCGACATATCGTGTTGCTTTAGCACTTCCATGGATCTGTGCATTGCCATCTATAATTACATCAGCGCCGGCATTAGCGGTACTTACATTCCCTCTATCCTTAGCCCATGCATTATTTTGCGCGTCCTTCCTGATAGCAGCAGGAATTACCTGTGAGAGATAATCTCCTTTAGCAGAATCATAACTATCCGTAAAAACATTGCTTGATATATTTATTCCGTCACACCCTTCTAATGCCTTTGTGAAAGGAAGTGCATATATGAGGCGGACTACTACTTCTATGTGCTTTATTGACGTTGAACTGGTGCCGGTGGAATTAATCAGAAAGAGCGGAACGCCGCCATCGTCAGTTACAACGCTGCTGCCAATTACGTGATGTGTTACCGTAAAACTGTTATTGAGCCCTGATGATGAGTAGGTTGATGTAGTGTTCCAGTTTGGATCTAGCTTTGCCCCACTATCTGATATGTCACCAAGCAGTAATCGGCCAATTCCATCATGTATACCCGCCTCGGCTAGATAAAATGCCTGAGTGCTCGTCTTATAATTGCCGCTTATCTTAATATCAGTGTTGGTTGTGTAAAAAGCTGCGGTGCTGATGAGAGTTATAATTGCTATTAATGCGAGGGTAGCGACAAGGACTATCCCTTTATCCTGTTTATACATCGTGTATGGAGATATCTTGTTTTGGAATTGTTTTGTTTTCATGTGCGGCTCTCTTCCATTTATTCATTTCTTACCTGAATCGTTGATGTTAATGTCCCGCGACGATAACCATCTCCTGGATAATTGAGAAATTTATTCATGGTACGCCCTGCAATTGCAATGTTCACAGTATTTGTAGCTCCGGTTTGTATGTTTGTGCCGTAGGTAAAACGCATGACTTCTATGTTTTCCGCAAGCGGTTGAGTATTTCGATCTATCCTTTTATTTGTTGTATCGAGACTGAACGTGACTCTTTCCACACTACGAACTGTAGTGCTTCCTGCAGGATATGAATATAACAAGCCAGTCTTGAGATAAATGGGATCCGGTTCACCAATAAAATGAGGAGCAGAACTGTTAACGGGAATGAGTTCTGAATGAAGTCCGTCAGAAATATAAATACAGTCTGTACTTTCTATCTCGTAGTCATTGTCAGGGGTTACGCTAACAAATAGGGTAGTAGTTCCTGCACCAGCATTAATAACAAGGTCAGCAACAATATCACTGTCGATATCGCCCAGGAAGGTAATTGTGCTTGTGCCAGCAGTCCTAATCGTGGTTGTTCCCACAACCATATAACCAGCCATCCGTATCTCCCGGGACACAACATCCATGCTAGACCTGATATTTTGTTGCAGGTCGGTAATCTGTTCCTGTGAATTGTATGCGACACGTTGAATAGTAAACATCTTGATTGCCACAACCATTAAGATTAAGGTAATAGCAAGGCTTACCATCAATTCTATGATGCTGAAGCCGCTTTCGTTGTTTTTTGACAGGTAAGGCATGTATTAGTCCTCTGCGCGAATAGTTTTTAGTTGGACTTTATGAGACGATGTCGCAGTTGCTGGATTCCAATATACATCGATGGTAATGGTTTTTGTATTCATGCCGGTATCGACATTTGCCACCAAATAATAAACGGTAGAGATTCCGGTAAGTGTGGATGTTCCTGCAATACTGCTATAATCGATCTTTTTAAAATATTCCAGTTTATCCTGAGCCATAGTTGTTGCAGTCGTTATATTTTTACTGTATGTATTGCCCTTGCTTACTGTAATTACCATGATCATTACAGTAAACAAACCTATGGCAATGATTGCGATAGCTAATATAATTTCTAGCATGGTAAATCCATTGTCACAACCTGCAAACGGTTTCTGTATAAAGTGTTTCTTTATCATAGATAATCCTTTACAATCTATTTTGCAAATATATTATTGCTTCTTAACTCGACCGGTAATGGCAACACTAACAGTTTTTGTTCCACTTCTATTAGTAATGGTTATTGTTGTTAAATTTGCTGCATTTCCTTTGGGATAGAAAATGAGATTGTTTGCATTACTTGAGTGATAAGTTACGTCATCATATTTGTCACGAATATCTTTTGTTATAATAGATTCGCCAGTAGTACTGGTACCATTATTGTTATCATCGTCCAATATTCGATATCGATGATTGTTGTCGTAAATAATTCTGAATTCATTATTCTGGCTGATTGCCTGCATCCTTGCCCACATCAGATCACCCATAATTTGTCTGGTTGCCCCACTTAACCAGAGTGATGGTTTCATGCTGACATAAACAGGAACAGCAATTCCAGTTAAGATGGCAATTATGGCTACAGCTATTACCATTTCAATGAGGGAAAAGCCCTTTTGGTTGTGCATCTTTGAATGTCCTGTTTGTTTTATAGTACAATGATTTTGCAAAGAAAAATGGGTTACTGAGCACCAAAGCCCTGCATTAATTTAATTAACGGTATAAACATAGCAATTACGATGAATCCAACTGACCCGCCAAGAAAAACAATCATAATAGGCTCTATCAGGCTGACCATTGCCTCTACAGCCCTGTCCACTTCGTCATCGTAATTATCTGCTACCTTTGTGAGCATTTTATCCAATTCCCCTGTTTCTTCTCCGACCTCCACCATATTGACTACCATTTCATTACAAATCTTGGAAGCACGAAGTGGCTTCGTAATACTTTCTCCACTCCTGACACTATCATGGATATGATGGATAGCTTGCGCCATAGCCGCATTTCCTGTAGCATCCTTGACATTATTGAGGGCATCTAATATGGGCACCCCACTGGAAGTCAGAGTTGCAAGCGTACGGGTAAATCTTGATACGGTAGATTTGTTTATAATCGTTCCAAAGATGGGCAATCTAAATTTGGTTTTGTCTATTAATAACCGCACTTTTTTTATCTTTCCTGCAATCTTATAGAGTATAAAAGTACCAAAAGGGAGAGAAGGGATAAATATCCATTGAGTCTTTAAAATCAGGCTAAAGGTAATAAGCATTTTGGTTGGGGTAGGCAGTTCCAAATTCAGTTCTTCAAAAATTTTTGCAAAATTTGGGATGATAAAAATCATAAGGCCGATTAAAATACCTATCGCAACAATTGCAACAACAGTTGGGTATATCATAGCGCTGATTATTTTTCTGACAAGTCGCTCGATCTTCTCCCGGAAATCGGCTAATCGCTGTAAGATAACGTCAAGTGAGCCACTCACCTCTCCGGCCCGTACAATATTAATATACAGTTTATCAAATACCCTCGGATGTTTTGCAAGCGCTCCGGAGAGGGTACGCCCTCCCTCAATGTCTTCTATGACTTTTAATGTTGTTTTTTTCAGTAACCCTTTCTTCATTTGAGATGCGAGTATCTTTAAACCGCGTATAATGGGCAGGCCTGCGTCCTGGAGCGTTGATAGTTGACGCGTAAAGACGGTTAATTCCTTCGATTTAACCCCACCGAAAGTGATAGATATCTCCCCACGCTTTTTAGAAGGCGTATTTGTGACGGATATTTCACCGGATTTCTGGCGAACATGTACCTCTTTCATACTGGTGGGAAAGTAGCCCAACCCACGTATCTTCGCAATCGCCTCGTCGGATGTGGATGCCTCAATCCTGTTCTTTACAGTCTGTCCCCTGTTATCAACGGCATTATATTGAAAAACAGCCATTGGAAAGCCCCTTCAATTTTGGTTTAAACATTAAAAATCTTTATCCAGTACCGCAAAATTACACTAACATTGTTTCCCTTACGACTTCCTGAATCGTTGTTAATCCGTTGTCTATTGCCATTAATCCACTCTCCCTTAAGATTTTCATTCCATTTTTTTTCGCAGTCATTCTAATTACGTTTGTATTCGCGTGTTCGGTAATCAACCGTCGTATTTCGTTGTTTATAACCATTATTTCAAATATCCCTATGCGTCCTTTATAACCTATCTTATTACAATTATTACAGCCTTTGCCCCTGAAAAACTTTTTCCCTGTGACATCTGCCTTTGTAAGATTTAGTTCCATTAAAGACTCTTCTGAAGGTTCGTATTCTTCTTTGCAGGATACACAAATCTTACGTACTAACCTTTGACTAATAACAGCCTCTACCGTAGCAGCAATCAGATAAGGTTTAATGCCCATGTCAATGAGCCGAGTTGCCGTGGTGGGGGCATCATTGGTATGCAGCGTACTGAAAACCAGATGTCCCGTTAACGAGGCTTGTATGGCAATTCTGGCTGATTCTTCATCCCGTATTTCCCCAATCAGAATAATATCAGGGTCTTGTCTTAAAATTGCCCTCAAACAATTTGCAAAGACTACACCAATAGACGGATTTATCTGCACCTGAATGAGACCATCAATGTCATATTCCACTGGATCTTCAGTAGTAATAATTTTTGTGCCAACATCGTTTAAATAATTTAATGCCGCATACAGGGTTGTTGTTTTGCCTGAGCCGGTTGGACCTGTAACAAGGATTATTCCGTTAGGTTTATTCAGTAATTGGTGCATTAATTTTAATTCTTCAGGATTCAATCCTAAGGTATCCAGATTAAGCGATACAGCCGATTTATTCAGCAGGCGCATGACAATGCTTTCCCCGTATTTCGTGGGAAGTGTGGAAACCCGCATGTCAATGGCTGTGCCACCAACATTTAATTGAATCCGTCCATCCTGAGGTAATTTGCGTTCGGAAATATCCATACCCGATATGACCTTTATTCTTGAGGTAATCGGTATCCCTAATTGTCTTGGCGGAGAAATCTTCTCGTAAAGCACACCATCTATCCGGTATCTGACTCTAAATCCGTCTTCAAAGGCTTCAAAATGGATATCACTGGCCTTGTTTAAAACGGCGTCCAAAAACATAAGACCAACCCACTTCTTTACAGGAGCAGCATCGGCCATCTTCCTGAGTTCATCAATATCAATATACTCGCCTTTGATAGTTTGCGGGTAAGACTTGTCCTTCTTAAATTCTGATAATAATTGTTCCACAGATTCGTGCTTTTTAGGATAGTACTTTTCCAAGGCACGAATGACTTCACCTTTATTACAAAGGACTGGTTTTATCGAATACCTGAGTAGTAATCTTAGATCATCTGTGGTTTCGAAATTTAAGGGATCTTCCTGAACAATGGTGAGGATATTGTCTTTAAAGCCTATGGGAATTATACGATACAGATGAACTATGGCATGGGGTACTAAACGTATAATTTCGTCCGGTATTTCCAGGTTTTCAATAGTTACAATCTCTAACCCCAGGTGTTCGCTCAATGCCTGCATAATCTGCTTATTGGTTACGTAATGAAGACTGACCAGGATGTCTCCAAGCAAACCACCTTTCTGTTTTTGTACAGCCAATGCTTCCTGGATCTGTTCTTCCGTAACAAACCCTTTATCTTTCAATAATTGCCCGAAGAGTCTTTTCTTCGCTTCAGTCTTTAAATCTATCTTTGTTTTCTCTTGTATCTGCATAATTAAAGTATCTTCATTGGTTTGAAGGTTTTGACTATTCTAAATCTTCTATTCCTGTGATTCTAAATACCTCTTCCAGAGTGGTTTTGCCATCTTTTGCCTTTCTGATCCCATCTTCTTTCAGTGTCGTCATTCCCAGTGTCCTAGCAACCTTTCTAATCTCATTTGCTGCTGCCATGCGATACGCCATGTCACGTAAAGTTTCATTCATATCTACCAGTTCGTAAATACCCATTCTGCCTCGATATCCTATATTATTGCAGTTCTTGCAACCCTTTCCTTTATAGAATGAAAAATCTTTCAGGGTTTCTGTCTCAAATCCCATTTCTGACAATTGTTCAGGGATATATTGAACGGGTTCCCTGCAATTTGTACAAATCATCCTGACCAAACGCTGGGCCATTATACCCTGTAAAGAAGTAGCGACAAGAAAGGGTTTTATACCCATATCAATCAGTCTCGTTATGGCAAAAGGGGCATCATTGGTATGGAGGGTAGTGAGGACAAGATGTCCTGTCAGGGCCGCTGTGATGGCAGTATCGGCTGTTTCAGTATCACGGATCTCACCAACAAGGATAATATTTGGATCCTGACGGAGCATGGTTCTTAAAATAGCAGGAAAATTAAATCCGATCTTTTCATTTACCTCTCCTTGATTAACGCCTGGAAGGGTATACTCCACAGGATCCTCCGCTGTAATAATCTTTGTGTCAGTTTTATTCAGTTCATTTATAGCCGCGTATAAAGTAGTTGTTTTGCCACTTCCCGTAGGGCCGGTAATCAGCACTATGCCATGTGGTCTTTTGATGATAGAATGAAACAGCTTATAATCATTTTCATAAAATCCAAGATTTTTTAAATTCATCAGGATAGCCGATTTTTCAAGGAGGCGCATAACCACACTTTCTCCATAAATAGACGGCAGGCAAGACACACGAACATCCAACTCTTTGCCTGCATGTCTGAGACTGATGCGCCCGTCTTGCGGTCTCCTCTTCTCTGAAATGTCAATATTCGCCAGTATTTTAATTCGGGAAATAATAGAATCCTGAAGATGTTTCGGAAGAACATCCACCTCCTGGCATACACCATCGATACGGTATCGTATGCGCAATCTATTGGAAAGGGGTTCTACGTGAATATCACTGGCGCGGGAGGCAACGGCTTTATTAATAATCAAAGAAACCAGTTGGATAACAGGACCTTCGTCTTCAACGGCTTTCACCTCTCCATGTGGCTTATCGGTCCGTTCAATTTCTGCCTCACCGATAGGTATCTCACGTACCGTGAGTTCCTTCAGTAAGCTATCAACGGTTTCGCTAGGTTCCATCTCAAAACATTTACAGATAGTGTTCTTTATGGTGTCTGGTGTGGCAAGAACGCATTTGATATCCGCATTCAGCATAAAGCGCAGGTTGTCAATAAATCCAAGGTCTGGTGGACTGCTTACGGCAAGAGTAATGTTACCGTTATTTCTTGAAACAGGCACAATACCATGCTTCTTTATAAGTGATACCGGCAACAAATATATCATTTCCGGAGATATTGTGGTTTTATCCAAATCGATTACCGGTAAATCATATTGGGATGCCAGACATTGAATGATGTCTGAATAAGTCGTGTATCCCAAGTTAACGAGAACCTCTTCAAGTTGAATATGTTCTTTTTTCTGGATTTCCTTTGCCTTATCCAGTTGTTCTTCGTTGATAATGCCACCATTCAACAAGGCATATTCTGTCTGATGGGAGGGATTATTTATGTTGAATTTGCTTGAAATATCCTGTTTTGACATATAAAATTTGTAACAATCGAAAACTATAACGATGTGTAATGATATATTAGAAACCTTCTTACATTCCGCAGAAGGTTATGGACAGAGGGAGACTCAAAAAAACTCCTTGTTAGATGTAATAAACACGTATTTTACATCACGCCGAAGTCCCTTTTCAAAAATAACGGAATAACTTTTTTTAAAATATCTGTATTTTCAACCCCTTAAATATAGTATACTGATCAACTATTATTATCGGTCATATATGAAAAAAGTTTAATCAAATATTAGTATAACTTCTTTCGTGCAGAAACTTTATAATGAAACTACTAAAACGTACTATGGGGCATATAGAAGAGGTTCTCATAGATCCCCATGGTGAAATTGCATCAAAATTTAAAGCATTTGCCATACCAAAAGGTAGCCTGGGGAGACTGGAAGAGCTAGCAACAATATACGCATCCATAAAGGGCGGTGTAAACTGCAAAATAAATCATAAGAAAATATTTACCTTGGCAGGTGACCATGGTGTGGTGGAAGAGGGTGTCAGCGCCTTTCCACAACAAGTTACCGAACAAATGGTGCGAAATTTCACAGAAGGGGGGGCTGCTATTAATGTCCTTGCACGTCATATCGGCGCAAGGGTAATTGTTGTTGACTGCGGTGTTGCATCACAGGTCGAAAAGAATCCTTATTTAAAGATAAAGAAGATTGGCCTTGGCACAAAGAATATGGCAGTTGGCCCCGCGATGTCAAAGGAAGAGGCAGTTCGGTCTATCGAGGCTGGCATTGAATTGATTGAGGAAGAACTTGAAAAAGGAATTGATATTATCGGTACGGGAGATATGGGAATTGCCAATACGACCCCAAGCAGCGCCATACTTGCTGTTTTAGGCCAAATGGATGTTGATTCGGTAACAGGCCATGGAACGGGTTTAGATGAAGAGTCGTTCCGGAGAAAGATTCGTGTAATAAAAAAGGCAATCGATACGAACCAACCGAATCCTCATGATCCGATAGATGTACTGGCGAAGGTGGGTGGGTACGAGATTGGAGGACTCGCCGGTTTGTGTTTAGGCGCTGCTCGTTATCGTATTCCAGTAATGCTGGATGGTTTTATTTCAACAGCGGGCGCCCTGATAGCCCATGCAATCGAGCCAAAAGTAAACAAATATCTCATAGCATCTCACGTCTCCGCTGAAAAGGGGCATAGGATGATGTTGAAGTTATTGGGCAAAATCCCATTATTCGATTTAAACATGAGGCTTGGTGAAGGAACCGGCGCCGCGCTGGGTATGAGCCTGGTAGAGGCCGGGGTAAAATTATTAACTGAAATGGCTACATTTCATGAAGCCGGGGTATCCGAACCACACATACAGTAAAATGGCTAATGAGGCGGATTCTCAGGCCAATAAAAATATTTATATTTTTAAAATTTGTTTAGCGTGAAAGGAGTAACCGTGTCCAACAAACAGTGGAGCACACCGCCAGTGATGCAGATCGACCCACAGAAAACTTACCATGCAATAATTGAGACCAGCAGGGGTACGATTAAAATTGAGTTATATCCAAAACACGCCCCGAAAACGGTCAATAACTTCGTCTTCCTGATCCGTGAGGGATTTTATGATGGCGTATCGTTTCACCGGGTGATCAGCAACTTCATGATCCAGGGTGGCGATCCCACGGGCACTGGCAGGGGCGGGCCCGGATACAGGTTTGAGGACGAAGTAAAAGGCAACCCCCTGACCCATGACACTGGTGTGATTTCGATGGCAAATGCCGGGCCGAATACGAACGGCAGCCAATTCTTTATCACACACTCACCGCAGCCACACCTCAACGGCATGCATACAGTCTTTGGTAAAGTGATCAGTGGCCAGGATGTTGTCAATACTATTCGCCAGGGCGATATCATGACAAAGGTCACAATTACTGAGAGTTAAAAGGCATTCAACCAGCAAAAAACCAAGAATACTGAAATTTCTCCAATATTTATAGTATTACCTGTTAAAACTTTTTTTTGTGTAAGTTCTCTATCGCTATCAGCAAATCTATTTTTAATATGGAGAGGTAGAGCAATGGATTATAAGAATTACCTCCACAGCACTACTCCACCACTCCAATTCTCTATGGTAAGAATTTTTGATTGCGGCTATGCGTGCGCCGGGAGATCGCATGCTTGTTGTTCATGGTGGGCAAGAAAAAAACATGATCCGGATTACACGCACTATTTCAATTGATGAGGATGAAATTCGACTGGAATTCATTCGCGCTTCTGGTCCCGGAGGACAAAATGTCAACAAGGTCTCCACGGCCGTACAACTTCGTTTCGACGTGCATAACTCTCACTCCCTTCCTGGTGATGTCCGCGAACGTCTGGTTCGCCTTGCTGGTAAGCGTATTACCGAAAATGGTGTACTCATCATAAACGCCCAGCGGTTCCGTACTCAAGATCGTAACCGTCAGGATGCGCTTGACCGCTTAATTGAATTAATTCACAAGGCTGCTGAAAAACCGAGACTTCGTCGTAAGACAATGCCTACGTCTTCTTCGAAGAAGCGTCGTTTGGAATCCAAGCGCCGCAGGGGTGAGACAAAACGAACGCGACGGACTATTCTCCGTTCCGAGGACTAGCGGGTTTGTGTAATTACATTGCAAATTAGGCCTTCAGCTATTTCTGCAATGGAGAGCGAAGCAGCCACTTCGCTTTACACTTTAAGTTCCTGAAAGATAGTTTGAAAATGTACCACATCATTATATACTGCCGTATTTTATGGTGCCCATAAATACATAAACGATGGCGTGCCTGAATTGACGAATGATTTTAGGTCGATATTGAGAAGATTGATGGTTCCAAAACCAGCATTGCTAAGTTGGGAATAAATATTGTTCTTGTAAACCCCCGGTCTGTGGTATGTGACGACTCGCGCCTCTGTTAATCCTGATTCCTCCTTTGCCAGCAAAATGGCTTCATCGAGGTATCCAATCCGATCAATAAGGCCATATTCCAAAGCCTGTTTGGCCGTATAAATTCTGCCATCGGCAAGTAATCTCAGTTTTTCTGGGGTTAGTTCCTTCCTGTTCTCTGCAATGACTGCCAAAAACCTCTCGTACAGGGTATCCATTACGCCCTGAAATATCTTTCGCTCCTCTTCCGTCATTAATTTTAAAGGTGATCCCATGTCTTTGTGTTCACCTGTTTTAATGGAGGTGTCTTTTACGCCTATTTTTTGGAGAAGCCCTTCGATACTGAAGTTGAGCATGATAACACCGATGCTGCCAGTAACCGTGGTTGGGTGCGCTATAATTTTATCCGCGGAAACGGCCACGTAGTAACCACCCGACGCACCCAAATCCATAATGCACGCAATAATCTTCGTATCAGTTTTTTCCTTAAATTGCTCTATCTCATGATAAATCATGTCAGAGGCGGCAACGGTGCCGCCCGGGCTATTGATACGCAGGATAACGGCTTTCATGTTTTTGTCTCTGGCTGCTGTATTCAGCTCTTCTTTGATACGGGCAACCATATCAGGTTCGTCTGAGAGCCCTGCAAGACCGCGCTTGCGCTCATCAGAAATAATGCCGGAAATATCCATAATAAGTATCTTGTCTTTTCCACTTCCAGAGATCGTTGTTTCCTTGAATGGTTCAACGGAGGGGACAAGGGAAATAGATATGAAACTACAGCCTGAAGAAAAAAGCAGGCAAAAAACAATGATAGGAATATAAGAAAAATATTTGTTTTTCATACAAATGCCATTGTACACGTTTTTACCATGCTTTCAAGCGTATATTCCGGTTTTTAATAACAACTGCAAAGACAACGGAACCATGCGTTGTCTCATTCTCCAAAAAGGAAAAACGTCACGAAATGGTTGTTTTTTACTGATATTTTTCTTGCATAAATTTTCTTTTTATGTTATATTTATTTTTTACTTCTAAAGGCTTTGTTCATTGTACCCCTTTCCAAGTACTTTGAGCCAAGCCTTTTTTATTTCCTGAGATTTAGGGAATTTTTACAAAAGTCAGCTTAGCGTTCCTAAGTTCACACAACCACAAAGCCATTAGGATACCATGTTTTTTTTCTTTGTGATTTGGTGTCTTTGTGGCTTTACAAGAAAGATAAAATTTTATTTAAGAAAGGAGGTTACCAATGGACACATTTTTTGTATGCCCCAAGTGTGGTAATGATAAGGAATTTCATATCTTTACCAGTAGTTTCCAAGCTATCAGGCAATCACCTGAACTTGGGAGGCGTGTAAATGAAAGTGATGTATTGCCCAGTCTGCGACACAACGATACGTATATTGAATGTAAGTGTTGTTTTCAAAGAATTGAGTACGACAGCGCTGCATCTACGGGTAAAAGATACATCCAAATGACCCAAAGACTTTTGCAAGCAAAACGTAACATGCCAAACAGGATGTCTTAATTTTTGGATTACTGAAACAGCCGCATAGAAATCTTGAAAAGGTTTTTCAAAAAGACCTTTTCAAGAAATATGGGCTCAAGAACAAGCCTGACCCTAACGCTTCCTGTCGTAGAATACACCATTCCCGATTCCACATTCATCCGGCTGTGAAACGAACATTTATTACTAGTAACAACCTATTCTAACGGATGTTCACCCCAAGGTGAAAAACAAAAAGGCCGTAAAAGCCTTATATTTATTGGCTTTTATGGCGAACAGGAAATTTTTTTCTCGTGACTACTCGTATCTTCCGGCATGGCAATGCCTCTAATAATTCACGTGATTGTTGTCGTGGGCGTGGTATCTTCTGGCAATGCGCATTTTGGTCTTTCACGGTTACTTCCATTGAACAAATAGTTGCCAATTGTTCGAGACCTTCTTCCACCGTGAGATCAAAACCCGCCCACGCATCGCGTAGCCTTCGGATTATCAGGTACGCAAGCATTACCACAAACACATGCCCTCGCGTACTCTCCTCCTTTCTCACGTACACGGGACGAACCTTAAGATTCACCGTCTTGCACCCCAGAAACACCTTCTCCACTTCCGTCAAGTCCTTGTACCGGTCATGCACCAGGTATCTGTCCGCCTCGTTCTCCTTCAGGTCCGTCTTGATTACATAACATCCGTCAAGATACGATTCCTCTCCTTAATGCCTCTTCATCGCTCTCTATCTTCAGTGCCCCAGCCTCATCTTTTATCTGTGTCCACGTCTCTAGCTTCAGTTTCCTGAGCCTTTCCTTCCTCACGATACGATTCTCGCAAACTGCTAACATATTCAATACTTATGTGTTTTGACCGGGGTGAACATCCGTTGGAACGGAAGGACATGACGCTGAGTATGGGAACGAGTCGAATCCACCCTGCTCAAACTGCGTAAAAACGGGGATGGGAGAAAAGGATTCTCACACCGTCATAATCGTATTTCCGCATCTTGTCAAAAACCTTCAGCAGTCAACAGTCAGCAGTCAGCCCTTATCTGACTGCTGAAAGCCGACCGCTGACCGCCTTTTTTATTTTGACTTCTGACTCCTGATCACTGACACCTGTCTCCTATCTCCTATCCAGCACTCACTAACGTCTGCGTACCGCATTACTCCCTGATTTCACCCTCACCTTTTCCGGCCCATGCAAGGTGCTTACCCCGTAGTAGTCTACATCCTCCAGCTTGTAGTAGAAAGTGCCTATGCCTGGTTCATCCACATAGCTGTAACTGGCTCCGGATACGGCGTTGCCCTGGGCAGGGATGGTTGTATTATTGACCTTTGTGTAGTGCCCGTCCTTGCTTTTTGATCGGCAAAGGTTAAAGCCGGCATTGTCAACCTCCGTAACTGTCTCCCACGTTAGAGTGACGCTGCCATCTTTGCCAGCCTTAGCATGAAAGTATGCCAGAGTAATGGCAGTTGGCGTGCCTGTTGGCGTTGGTATCGGCGATGGCGTTATCTCCGGTGTTGGTGACGGCTCAGGTGATGGCGACGGTGTTGGTGTTATCTCTGGTGTTGGCGAAGGTGTTGGTATTGGTGTAGCAGGGTATTCCCATGTCTTTGTGACTGCATGTGATGTTATAGTCCTACCATGGAAATCAACAAAAGTTGCCTCGATCGTGTCGGTGCCATCCGTAGTTCCCGTGTAGGTAAACGTTGCCTGACCATTTGAATCCGTTGTGTCATTGCCATTTAGTCCTGCGTGTGGGCCGGAGGTAATGTAAAAAAATACCACTACACCCTCAATTGGATCACCAGCCTCATCTTCCACCGTCGCAGTTACGGTATGCAGGGAGCCTACAAAATTTGTATCAGATGCAGGGCTCAAAACAATAGATTCAAGACAACTATCAAATGAGCTTAACCATGGGGTAAAATCAACATTAGCGCTGACTGCATCGCCTGAACCAGGCCCGACACCACCGGGTCCATCGGCGCTGCCCCACCAGTTGTTTTCAGCGTCAAGCGTGACAGAACTGGAGTTATTGTAAACGCCATAACTCGTATTGCCGGAGATGCTGCAATCCGCTATGGTTGGAATCGAATTACTCATTGCATAGACGCCATTGACATTATTCGTTATTCTTGAACAAGATATTAATGGCAGGGCGCCGCTTCCGGTTGTATAAATTCCATGTCCATCAGAATTCCTTATTTTGCAATGTTGGATAGTGGGCGAGGCTTGGTTGCAATTTATGTTGGAATTGTGACTGCCATATCCACCATATTCCACCGTGCAATAGTCCATAATTGTTGCGCTATCATCTGTGCTATTGTAAAACACGATCCCTTCCCAGTCTGCAGGCGAGGGGGTTGATTCGTTTGAGGTGAAGGTGATGGGATTGCCGCTTGTCCCGTCGGCAATTAAAGCAGCCGCGCCGTAATATCCGAAGTAAATACCTGTTCCGGCATCAAATTTCACCAGACACCCGGGATTTATCGTCAATATTGCATCACTATATACGTGGGTGCCTCCGCCAGTTACATTAAAATATAAGTCCTGCGGCACCCAGGTATGGTTTGACGTTATATTCCCGCTGCGCACCTGAATGGCATCTGTCCCATTGCCGCTTCCGGTATTTCCTGTTACGTTGCTGTCCAGCATGTTACAATACTCGCTTATGGGGTAACTGCCATTGTCATTTATCGTATTGTTTGTCAACGTGGGAGCAGCATTATTATCACAATATATCCCATATCCATCCGAATGCCGTACGGTGCAATTTTGTATGGTAGGCGAGGCTTGGTCGCAATTGATATTGGAGTTGTGACTGCCATATCCCCCATATTCCACCGCACAATAGTCCATAATCGTTGAGCCATCAACCGTGCTGTTCCAAAAAACGATCCCCCGCCAGTCGCCGGGCGCAGGGGTCGATTCATTTGAGGTAAAGGTAATAGGACTGCCGCTTGTCCCGTTGGCAATCAAAGTACCCGCGCTGTAATACCCAATAGAAAGTCCTCCAATACTATTAAATTTCACCAAACACCCAGGATTTATCGTCAATATTCCATCGCTATATACATGGATGACTCCGCCAGTCACATTAAAGTAAAGGTCTTGCGGAACCCAGGTACGGTTTGATGTTATACTTCCGTCCCGCACCTCAATGGCATCTGTCCCATTACCGCTCCCCGTATTGCCTGTTACATGGGTATCCAATATACCGCAATACAAACTTATGGGGTAACTGCCATTGTTACTTAACGTGTTGTTTGTCAATGTGGGTGCTGAGTTATTATCACAATAGATTCCATATCCATCCGAATGCCGTATGGTGCAATTTTGTATGGTTGGAGAGGCGTTGTCGCAGTTGATGTTGGAATTGTAAGTGTCTTCATATCCCCCATATTCTATCGTGCAATAGTCCAGAATCGTTGAGCCGTCAACCGTGCTGTTGAAAAAAACGATCCCCCGCCAATCACCGGGCGCTGGGGTTGATTCATTTGAAGTGAAAGTAATAGGGATGCCGCTTGTCCCGTTGGCAATCAAAGTAGCCGCGCTGTAATACCCGATGAAAAGGGCTGCCGTGCTATTAAATTTCACCAGAGACCCGGGATTTATCGTCAATATTGCGCCACTATATACATGGATGATGCCCGTTACATTAAAGTAAAGGTCTTGCAGAACCCAGGTACGGTTTGATGTTATACTTCCGTCCCGCACCTCAATGGCATCTGTCCCATTACCGCTCCCGGTATTGCCTGAAATATTGCTGTCGAGTATGCCGCAGTACAAACTTATAGGATAAACGCCATTGTTACTTAACGTGTTGTTTGTCAATGTGGGCGCTGAGTTATTATCACAATAGATTCCATATTCATCCGAATACCGTATGGTACAATTCTGGATGGTAGGCGAGGCGCTGTCGCAGTCGATGTTCGAATGGTGACTGTCATATCCCCCATATTCTACCGTGCAATAATCCATAATCGTTGAGCCATCAACCGTGCTGTTCCAAAAAACGATCCCCCGCCAGTCGTTAGGCGCAGGGGAACCTGTATTGGAAGTGAAGGTGATGGGAGCATCTTCTGTCCCTACCGCATTCAAAGTAGCCGCGCTGAAATACCCGATGTAAAGACCCGCCATACTATCAAACCTTACCTCACACCCTTTCTCTATCGTTAATGTTGCTCCGCTATACACATGTATGGTGGTCGTAACGATATGGGGATTGTCAGCGGCATACCACGTCTCATTGCTGGTAATATTACTGCTGTGGTTCAGCGCATAAGAAACCCCATTACTGGACAATGTTAGCAGACAGACCGCAAGCAAGAGCAGCCCTGCACTCAACAAAAACGACCTTGCACTCCGTTTGACAATATCCATAAATTTTTTTCTCCTTCCCCTCCGCAAATAAAATTGATATAAAGTGGCTTTTTGATGCTATAAAAACAAAAAAGCCTTACTGCAAAGATATTTTATAGCAAACACCTTCGGCAGTAAGGCTATCTTATGTGATGCGTATTTCCGTATACGCTATAAAGTTTTTATTTCTTTATTCCTATACTTCCTTATACAGGTAAAGACCCTTTCCTTTGCGTCCCCTGATCGCTCAGGGTTTGCCTTTATCGAACTGTTTTTTGATCATATTGAGCTTACTAGGCAGCTCACAGAGTATACATAACTTTAGAATTTGTCAACTGAAAAATAAACTTTTTTCAAAGTGGTGATAATGATTTCCTGTTACCCAGGTCAATGTATTTTTACAGATCCTTCCTCGTTGAGATTTCCCAGGATGTCGACAGTGACCGGTAAAAACAGTTTTACAATTTCAATATTCGTGAGCAGGTGTTGTGTAACCCTGGGTGTGGTAAATTGTGATGTCCCTTTTGTAAGGGCAAGGGGGATGATGAGTTGGTCTGCAAGATGCTCATCAATGACGCCCTTGGTTTCGAGGAAAGAGAAGAATTCATTACACGCCTCATCGGCAACAGTTTCTGCACGCTTACCGATGGCGCCTAAACTAAAATAGCAACACTGGCTGTGTTCAAATTTCCCCACCAGGAGTAACATTGTGCCCCTTCCAAGTGCAGGCGTTTCTCTCATCGATATTTCGTGAGGTATATTTTGTTCTAATAATTTTTTCTTTGCTTGTGTTTGCTGCCGGAAGGCAATATTTATATCCAGATTGCTTACAGCAGATATTCCCATTACCTGGATAAGCCTCCCTCTGTCCTCAATCCGTATTGGATGTTGCGGGCGTGCCGGATTTATGTTTATGAAAACCTCACCACCACCACGAGGATAATATCCCGCTCTTAGTGTCTCTATTTCTGCATCAAAACCAATTTTTTTAAGAAAGTATAACCACTGTTGCATGAGGTAATCTATACAGGGACTGTGGCTGACATGGGTACCGCCAATGATGGTGATTGAAGAAGGTTTATTCGCCAGACTGAGTGGGTAAAATATGGTTTGCAAAACGAGCGAAACAGAGCCCGCCGTTCCGATGTCAAGACGATACGCACCCGCTTTTACCTCTCCGGGATAGAATTTGAGATCAGTAGATCGGAGCAGATTTCCAACGACTTTGGCATTGCAAATCTGCGATGTGGCATTTACCGCCTGAAGGTGCTGATAGCTGAGTCCTGGTATTTTCCTGTTAGCCCGGATGTTAAATATCTCAAAGGGCCTTTTTGTAATAGCCGATAACGAAAGGGCGGTACGCAGGATCTGTCCGCCTCCTTCTCCAAATGAACCATCGATTTCAATAACGTCATTATTCATAACTCATATTTTATTACAAAAAGAAAGGGTAGGACATGAAAATGTCCTACCCTTTTGATTTCACAAAATCTATGAAAACTATTTCCAGGTTGAATTATTTGCCGCCAAATTCCCGAACTAATTTGACGAGTGGCTCAAGATCAGCAGCATCAACTCCGAGATCCGATAGTTTGACGTAATTTGGATTCTTCGTGCCTTCGGTCATAGACTTTTTCATATCTGCATCAGTTCTGGATTTTTGATAATCTGCATTCGTGAAGTCTGGTACACCAAATTGCTTTCCAGCCTCGCTTCCTTTCCCATCGGCGCCGTGGCATAATTCACAGGTGTCCTTGTAAATCTTTTTAATATCTCCAGCATTTGCTATCAAAGCGGGAAAGCTAATATACGCGCCAAATATCGTTGCCATAGAAACTGCGCAATAACTAAAAATCTTTTTCAATGAAATTTCCTCCTAAAAAATGTACGCCTATTTACAAAACATTACGAAACATGTTCGTCCTGGGACAAATCACATGATATTTTGCCGAAATACTCATCACCTCCTGTTGAATCACCTCATCTTTGATTCTATAAAATTTATGATGTTATTCAAGTCATCCTTACAAAAAATCGGTATATGCGAATCTGTCTTGACAGTGCCTGTAATTTTCAGATGGTTTTTGTATTTTTTGTTTGCAGATTTCATTTGTTGATGGTTATTTTGGATTTCAATATAAGGATACCGCCAACTCTTATAGCCTTCAACAAGGACGATATCAACGTCCCGATAATAAGTTTCTATGATATCTTTTATTGACGGAGGCTTTCGGTCGACCCTTTTTATCGTTGCCAGTTTTTGGGGCGAAGATATGGAAACTACATCAGCGCCTGCCTGATAGTGCCTGTAGGTATCCTTTCCTTCGTAATCGATTTCAAATGAAGGGATATTGTACTTGATAGTGCCAACCCTATGCCCCTTTCGTTTCAGCAAAGGAATAATAAGCCCAATAAGTGTGGTTTTCCCTATATTCTGTTTACCAATGATCGAAACGACAGGTATATTTTTTGGCAACGTATCCTTGCTATCCGTTTATTTCCAAAATAACCTTAATTTGTGATTTTTTTAAACCAAGGGCGCAGAACCCCATGAAGAATTTTATCTGGTTTGCGAGAAATTTTAGCGACAATAAATTCTTTACTATATAGCATAATTATGAATATCTCCATGTATGCTATCTATTTAAGCATACTCTAAAATGGTACTTTAAACTTGAATCGTAGCATCTATTTCCTCATGTGTCAAGCACTTTCCTTCCTAGGATGGATTTTGAAATACCTGTTTTAAATCAGATAAATTTGGTATAATACCTTCTTTCTATCGTCAGCCCTGAGAAATCTATAATGTTATGGTTATAAAAAGGAACAAATTTAGTGGCGTCATCTGTTTAGTTACAGTATATTTTGATTTTCATTTCTAAACAATCAACAATTTTGCGGTGGAGGGGTAGATGGAATCTGATGTTAAAAAGATTACAGAAAGGGTAAAACAGGAAAGTGATTTTGTGAATACCCTGATGTATGAGGTTGGCAAGGTGATTGTGGGCCAGAAATATTTGATGGAAAGACTTTTAATAGGTATCCTTTCCAATGGGCATGTATTATTAGAAGGTGTGCCTGGATTAGCAAAAACAATGTCGGTCATGACACTTGCCAAAACTATGCAGGCCAGCTTTCAACGGATACAATTTACGCCCGATTTACTTCCTGCCGATCTCATCGGCACCCTTATTTATAATCCCAAAAATGGTGATTTTACGGTACGGAAAGGACCTATCTTCACCAATATCGTCCTTGCGGATGAGATTAATCGCGCCCCTGCAAAGGTGCAGAGCGCGCTCCTGGAAGCAATGCAGGACAGACAGGTTACCATTGGGGATCAGACATTTAAACTGGAAGACCCGTTTCTTGTATTGGCTACGCAAAATCCAATTGAGCATGAGGGAACGTATCCGTTACCCGAAGCACAGGTAGATCGTTTTATGTTAAAATTAAACATTACGTATCCTGACAAGAAGGAAGAGCGTGAGATTATGGAACGCATGGCATTAACAAAAAAGGATTTTCGTGTAAATCCGGTGATCTCTCCTGCGGATATCCTGCGTTTGCGTTCCTTGGTCGACGAGATTTACCTCGACGATAAAATCAAGGATTACATTATTGATATTGTATTTGCCTCGAGGGATCCGAAAGCGTATAACCTTAACCTGGATGAATTCATAGAATACGGCGCATCTCCGCGTGCAACAATTTATCTTACACTAGCCGCCAAGGCGCATGCCTTTATAAAGGGAAGGGGCTTTGTAACTCCTCATGATGTAAAGTCAATAGGTATGGATGTGCTTCGCCACAGGATCATTACAACCTATGAGGCCGAGGCTGAGGAGATACGTGCTGAAAATATTGTGCAAAAAATATTTGATACGGTAGAGGTGCCGTAATTGAATTTTCAGATTAAGCCGTTTGAACGGTTTAAACCGTTTAAACCGTTTTTTTGCCTGAATCAAGTGACACGTTAGAGAGATATTTATGATCTCAAAAGATATATTAAAAAAGATCCGGCAGGTAGAGATCCACACCCGTCGTCTTGTCAATGAGTCGTTTATTGGTGAGTATCACAGCGTTTTTAAAGGAAGGGGTATGGAATTCGGAGAAGTGCGTGAATATCAGCCAGGTGATGAAATTCGAACGATTGACTGGAATGTAACGGCACGCATGGGTCGTCCTTTTATTAAACGTTTTGTGGAAGAACGAGAGTTAACGGTAATGCTTCTTGTAGATGTAAGCGCTTCCGGAAACTTTGGATCAATAAAGCAGTTGAAAAATGAAATAGCCACGGAAATCTGCGCGCTCCTGGCATTTTCTGCCATAAAGAATAATGACAAGGTCGGCATGATCATGTTTACGGATAAAATTGAAAAATTTATTCCCCCGAAAAAAGGAGCAAAACATGTGCTGCGGGTTATCCGGGAACTCCTGTGCTCAGTGCCTTCCGGAAAAGGGACAAATATTTCCGTTGCCCTAGAGTATATGAACAAGATAGCCGCCCGTCGTACGATATCATTTATTGTATCCGATTTTATAGCACATGATTATGTACATGCATTACGCATTGCAAACAAGAAGCACGATGTGATTGCGATCACGGTTGTAGACCCAAGGGAACAGGAATTACCAAACGTGGGTTTTATCGAATTAAAAGATGCAGAGTCCGGAGAGATACTCTTAGTCGATACGGCAAACCCTCTTGCCAGAAAAGAATTTAGTGCTTTAAACGCCAGACAAAAACAGGAAAGGTCAAAATTGTTCCGGTCAATGGGTGTTGACGAAATTGTAATCAGCACCGGCAAAAATTATGTGGAACCCGTTATCCGTTTTTTCAGGATAAGGGAAAAGAGATATTAACTACTATTGATGGAATATCTAACAAGATAATATCATTTCAGATTTACCATGTACGGTTTGTGATTTAAAATCATAAATCTTAATATATTGTTGGCTTTGGATTCGTATGGTTGGGTTGAAAAATGGTTATAAAAAGGTATAATCTGCTCCTAAATACACTATTGATTTTCACATTGGTTGTTTATACACTGATGTCATTCAAGGATACCATTTTTGCCATAGAAACAAAGGATACGGGAGATGCAGTCTCGATAGAAGCAACGGCATATACAGACAGAAATGAGATAACGATTGGCGATAAGATAAAATTTGGAATTCATGTGAAGTATCGGAATGATCTCACGGTGGAATTTCCCAAAATTAATCAACAACTTGGTGCATTTACGGTAAAAGAGACAGGCGGCATTGCTGGAGACAAACGAGAAAAAGACGGGTATTTTACTGTCGAGCAAAACTACGTACTGAGTTCATACGAAATCGGACGACAAACGATCCCATCGTTGAAAATAAGATACAAGAGCAGTCGAGGTACGGGTGAAGTTGTTACCAATGAAATAACTATTGATGTCAGGGGGGTGTTAAAAGAAGGAGAAACTGCGGCTGATATAAAGGATATCTTTCCCCCCATGAATGTGCCTACAAATTTCAGGCGGTTAGTTACATGGATATTTGCAGGGCTTGCAGCGCTCTCGTTATCAGCTGTTATTTACTGGTTAATCAATAAACGCAAAAACGGTTATAAAAAACAGTCACAGGAATTTATAGTAAGAGCCCCACATGAGGTTGCCTATGAATTACTAGAAAATTTATTGAAAGAGGATCTGATATCAAAAGGGTTAATCAAGGAGTATTATTATCGCCTGACAGATATTGTGCGGCATTATATAGAAAAAAGGTTCGGTTTATTGGCGCCGGAACGGACAACCGAGGAATTTCTCGATGAGATGGCGCATACAAATAAATTAGACGATACCCACAAGCGATTGATCCAGGAATTCCTTGAACGTTGTGATATGGTGAAATACGCAAGATACGGGCCATCCAGGTCGGAAATTCAAGAAACCTATGACGCAGCAAAACGATTCATTGATGAAACGAGAGAACGTTTTGAAGAAAAGGAGGTGGTTGCTCATTAAATAAATGAAAATTTATTGGAGGGAATCTTGAGATGTTTTGCTCTTTTTATAAGATGTTATTTGGAATTATTAATCATTCTGTTTATTGTAAACCTTTTTAAAAGGGTAAAAAATATGGTAAAAGCGCCTGAAAAATTTTTGGACGAATATTTAAGTCATGAAAAAGGTTTTGGAAATAAGACGGTTGCAAAGCCATCAAGAGCGCAAATACGTAAGATTTCTGATGAAGAGATTACAAGGCTTAAACACAATGTGCAAACATTGTGGGGTATTTATGGTACCCCGGAGATCAAAGAAATCCTTTCAAGAAAACATAAAATTTACTTTTTGGATATAGAAACCGCCGGTGTAAGCTTAAAGCTCAGTTATGTGGATAAGGGCATTTCCATGGAATATGAGGTAGATATGGGCAGCAAAAAGGAGCTCGCAGGGGCTCACATATATAAACAGGGAGAAACGATTATAAACAAATATTTTACCGCGATAACAGGAGTAGAAGAACTTCTTAAGACAAACAACGTTGCACTCCAGGCCGTGGTGAATGTTTTTCTAGAGAAGGAGATTCCTGAAACAGATATCTGGGATATGATTGCAAAGGGGGGACAGATACATCTGTCGGCCGTGCCATATCCTTAGTACTTCATTTTTCAATCTTGATCTTGATCAATTGGAATCTCTTTGGGATTTGAAATTGAGAATTTATTAAACCTGTTTTGCCAGGATTCAGACAAAGGCTTCAATGATCTTTCATGACCCTTTATTACTGTTATTACTTGTTGTTATTCCACCTTTAGTGTATTGGTCTTTTCATCGCAGAGGGACAAGTCAAGTACTCTTCTCCTCTCTTGATACGGTGAAAAAATTAAAACCCTCATTCTGGCAACGGTACAGATACGTATTGATTATCCTTCGATCTGCTGCTATTGTGCTCCTGGTAATTGCCCTGGCACGGCCTCAGTACGGAAATGAACAGACAAAGGTAACGACTGAGGGGATAGATATTGTCCTTGCGGTGGATGTTTCGGGAAGTATGCTGGCAGAGGACTTCGAAATCGGGGGCAGAAGGCATAACCGGCTTTATGTTATTAAACAAGTAGTGAAAGAATTTATCCAGAAGCGCACAAACGACCGTATCGGTCTGGTTGTTTTTGCCGGACGGGCATATACGCAGTGTCCAATGACACTTGATTATGGGATGCTATTACAGCTTCTGGAAAAGGCGGAGATTGGAATGGTTGAAGATGGCACAGCTATAGGCTCTGGCATTGGTTCATCTGTGGACAGACTCAAAAATACAAAGGCAAAGAGCAAGGTAATTATCCTTCTGACAGACGGAAGAAATAATGCAGGTGAGATAGACCCCTTTACGGCAGCGGAAATAGCAAGGACATTCGGGATAAGGATTTATACAATAGGCGCCGGAACAAAAGGCTTGGCTCCGTTTCCGGCGGTTGACCTGTTTGGGAATACGGTAATGAAGCAGGTAAAGATTGATATTGACGATGATGCCCTCAGAGAAGTTGCAAAGATTACGGACGGAAGATATTACCGGGCAACTGATACTGAATCACTGAAAGAAATTTATAGTCAAATAGATAAACTTGAAAAAACAGAGTCTGAGGTAACTCAGTATACAGAATATCATGAATTGTTTCATTATTTTCTGCTGCCTGCCTTTGGGTTGTTGTTATTTGAGTTAGGTATGACCAAAACAAAATTCAGGAAGATACCTTAAATAGGAAGCGGATCTTAGCAGATATACTCAGACTTCGTCGTGGGCGTCCAGTCAGACGATAATAATTTATTTCATCTTTATAATCTGCGTTCATCTGTGTCCAAATAGTATAATTATGAAGTACGGAAATCTTAATTACCTGTATTTACTTCCTGTTATTCCAATAGTAATTCTCGGGTATTTTCTCGTCTTCAGAAAGAAGATGAATGACCTGAATACATTTGCAAACAGAGAATTACTACAAAAAGTCGGGCTTTTCGTTAGTTGGAAAAGACAGTGGCTCAAGGCTGCCTTAATGATTGTTGGCATACTTTTTCTGATATTTACCCTTATAGAGCCCAAGTGGGGTTACCACTGGGAAGAAATTGAAAAGAAGGGGATTGATATTGCGATTGCGGTGGATACCTCACGAAGTATGCTGGCTGACGATGTAAAACCAAACCGATTAGAAGTGGCAAAAAGGGAGGTTGAAGATTTACTTCATGTATTGGAAGGAGATCGTGTTGGTCTTGTTGTATTTGCAGGTACGGCATTTACTTATTGTCCATTGACCTCTGATTACGGCGCCTTTCGTCTCTTTTTGGATGACATAAATACGAATATCATTCCACAGGGAGGCACTGCCCTGGCAGAGGCAATAAGAAAGGGGATTTCAACCTTTGAGGCGAATTCAAAAAATCACAAGGCTATCATATTGATTACCGATGGTGAGAATCACGAAGATGATCCATTAAAAGCAGCCGCAAAGGCCAAAGAGCAGGGTATCGTTATCTATACAGTAGGTGTAGGAAAGAAGGATGGTTCCTACATCAGGATGAAGGATGAGAGTGGTCAGGAAAGATTGCTAAAAGATAGACAGGGGCAGGTTATTAAATCAAGATTAGACGAAATTACGTTAAATAAAATCGCTTTGGAGACGGGCGGACTGTATACTCCTGCTTACGGTACAGAATGGGGTTTAGAAAAGATTTACAAGGATAGTATCGCGAAGATAGAAGAGTCTGTCTACAAAACGCAGCGCGTGAAAAGATATGTGAATCGCTATCAGATTCCTCTTTTTATTGCGATTGTGCTTATTACCTTAGAGAGTTTTTTGTCAGATCGAAAAAAAGTAATTCCGTGAATTCCTCAAATAAAATGAAGCATTGCAAATTATTATTTTTCGTAGTGGTACTATTTGGATGGGTATCTCTAGGATGGATAGACCCTCTTGCTGACAAGGTAAGGGAGGGAAACAGCCTTTATAACGAGAGTAAGTATGACGAGGCATTGGATAAATACGTAAATGCGCAGGTGGATTCACCCAACACCATCCAGTTAGACTTTAACATAGCCAATGCTCAATACAAGAGGAGTAAATACCATGAAGCCGCTCAACTGTTTGAGAAGGTAATAAGAACCGGGGATCTTGAAATGAAGGCAAAATCGAGTTTTAATATGGGCAATACCCTGTACCGGCAGGGTCAGATGAAAGAGGCTCTGGAGTGTTATAAGAAAACAGTGGATTTTATCGATGAAATTGAACACAAGGTTGGTAGCGAACTCGATATACTGAAAAATGATGCCAAATATAACTATGAGTACGTTGAGCGAAAGATGCAGGAAAATGAACAAAAGCAGCAGGGTCAGGATCAAAAAGACCGGCAGCAGGAAGAAGAACAGGATAAAAACGAGCAACGGCAATCCGATGACAATAAGAGCGGGGAAGAACAAAACCAGGAATCACAGAAAGATAAACAAGATCCCAGGCCAGAAAGTACCCGGAAAGAAAATAAGGATAAAAAAGAGAATAACCAGGATCAATCTGATAAGGATAAGCAAAAAGACCAGCGTTCAGAGCAACAACAGCCGCAATCTCAGGACCAAAAACAAATGACGAAAGAGGAGGCGGATCGGCTTCTGGAGGCATTGAATCACGCGGAGAAAGAGACACGACTTATGAAAAGGGATGCACAGCATTTACAACATAGATCTGTTGAAAAGGATTGGTGATTATTTTAGAAGGTTGGGGCAGAGGTTAAGAAATGAGATACAAATCATTTGAAGAGATATATTACAAATATTTTAGTGTTTTGATTTCTGTCATTATAATCCTTGGATGCATCGGAAAGACATTCGCCGAGGATATTCGTCTAACGGCGACGGTCGATCAAAATGTCTTAACGTTAGACGAACAATTAAAGTTAACATTGACCATTCATGGCACTCAGGATACCTTGCCCCCTTCATTTCCAAGCATTGATGGGTTTACCTTGTTGTTTGGCCCGCAAATATCTGCACAAACGAGAATTATTAATGGTGATGTTTCTGTAAATAAAGGCTATACCTATGTGTTGCAACCTACGGCAACAGGTAAATTTACAATAGGCGCCTCTTCAGTGGAATACAAGGGAAAGGTGTATTCTTCTCATCCAATAAAGGTGGAAGTTGCTGATGCACCTCGCTCATCAGGTTCACAGTCTCCTGACCTTGAAAAGCTCGTCTTTGTAGAACTCAGCACTGACAAGACCGAGGCATATTTATACGAACAGGTTGTGCTCTCCTTTAAATTCTATTTTCAAAAAGGATTACCAGTTGCTGATATAGATTATGCAGCGCCAGCCGTAAAAAATTTTATGGAGGAAAAACTTGGTGACCAAAGGCAGTACGAAGAAATTCGGGACGGAATCATATACAATGTCCTAGAACTGCGCATGGCACTTTTCCCGATGGTGTCCGGAGAACTCACTATATCGCCTGCTAAATTAAAGTGCAATTTAATTGTTCAACATCGGAGGGAGCGCCGGGATGCACCTTCTGATAATTTTTTTGGGGATACATTTTTCGATGATTTCTTTGGCAGGGAACAGAAGAGATATCCTATTGAGAGAACAACGGGGTCGATCACCTTAAGGATTAAATCATTGCCGGAACAGGGTAAACCCATGTACTTTAAAGGTGCAGTAGGTACTTACCATATGGAAGTCTCAACAAAGGCACAGCAGGTAAAGGTTGGTGACCCAATTACCCTTTCTATGTCAGTATATGGGGAAGGAAACATTCAAACAATCAATGAACCCGTATTGGTGTTGAATCGTGAGGACGATTTTAAGCTGTATCCTGCCGAGTCTAACACGCAAATTACCAATCGGGAAGAATTGATTCGTGGACGAAAGGTGTTTAACAAGGTCATAGAACCCCAAAAGGCAGATCTGAAATTCACACCGGCAATAGTGTTTAGCTTTTTTGATCCGCGCGCCGGGCAATATAAAACAATTACGAAAGAACCTTTTCCCATTGTTGTCGAAGCGGAGGAACAAGAGGTGCCTATTCAGTTGACTTTTTCTCCTGATAAATTACGGCCGGTTAAGCACCAACCTCAAATATTAACCCACGATATTCTCCCGATCATGACAAATCTGTCTTCGTTGCGGGATCAGGGAAGTCTGGTCTATGAAAACCCATTTATCGCTGCGTGCCTTTCTATCCCCATGATTATTGTCATAACCTCTTTTTTTATAACGAAAAAGAAAGTGCGATTGCAAACAGATATTGGTTATGCCAGAAATAAACGGGCACATGCAGCTGCAAAAAAAAGATTGAAAGGGGCGCAAACGATATTTCACCAGAATCTTCCAACGGAGTTTTATTCACACCTTTCCAAGTCAATGTCCGATTATCTGGCAGATAAATTAAATATCCCTCTGGCGAGCGTTACGGAGGATAAAGTAGATGCCTTATTAAAACAGCGGGGAGTTAGAGACGATATCACAGAAGAAATTTGCCGCTGCATGACTGATTTTGATCATCGGCGTTTTTCAAGAGACGGAGGGTCCAGGGATGAAATGGAGCATTCTTTAAAGCTTGCCGAGGAACTCATCGCAAAACTGGAGAGACAACTGTAATGAAAATACGTTTCTTTGTCCCTTTTTTCTTTATACTTTTCTTTTCCCTTTGTAGCGTACAGATTGCAAACTGCGGATTACCGAAATCTGAAATCCGAAATCCGAAATCCGAAATATCGAGGGATGTTGCTGTAAAATTATTTACTGACGCAAATGAAAAATATCAGCTGGCAGCAAAGTTTATTGCAGCAAAAAATATTCAGGAGGCAGACCAGAAGCTGAAAGAAGCGGCCTCACATTACGAGGCGATCCTGGCAGGTGGGTTCAAAAACGGTCAAATATATTATAATCTGGGAAACACGTATTATCGTCAGGGAGAATTAGGGAAGGCAATCCTGAACTATCGGAGGGCCGGGCAGCTTATGCCGAGAAATGCGGACCTGAATGCAAACCTGAGACTGGCGAAGGGCTCTACCGAAGATAAAGAATTATCAAACGAAATTCCCATTGCAGTCCGAAGGATATTCTTTTGGTTTTTCTTTTTGAACCAGAACGAATTAGCGATAATAGCCATTTTCCTTTATGGAATACTGATGACACTACTTTTCTTTTTAATCACCCTTAAATATACATGGTTTAGAAAAATAATAATAGGTTTTTCTGCTGGCTTATTTGTTGTGGTAGTATCACTCGGTATCAAAGTCTATTTAGAACAGGGTGTGAATCGTGGAGTGATTATTGCTACAAAGTGCGAAGTACGATACGGACCGGGAGAAGAGTATGAAACAAAGTTTGAAATACATAACGGTGCGGAGTGTGTTATTGAAGATGTAAAAGACGAATGGTATAGGGTGTATGTAAATATAGGTGTGAAACAGGATGCCGCATCAAAAACGGGTACCGAAGAAAAGGTAAGCAAGGAAGTTCGCAGGGGATGGTTGCAAAAAAAGTATGTGGAAGTGATTTAGGAGTATGAAATGGGTGGATTCTATGGAAAGTTATTGATTTGTGCATATATCGTATTCTGTGCCATCCTGTTAGGTTTTATTTTGATGTGCTTTGTCTTTGGGAGAAAGAGAAACAGGATTTCATGTGAAGGAGATCAGCCAGAAACTGTTCAACCAGAAATGCATGGCGGCAATATAAACCGATAAAAATTTAAAAAAAATACACAATTTTTATCATGAATATCGTTATAGAAATCGATTATCGTGAAAAAGATTCTGGAATTGTTGAGATTTTACGGGAGCAAGAAAATTTTGCTATAGACGTAAAAAAATTATCCATTGGCGATTATCTCATTAACAAACATATTGCTGTTGAACGAAAGACAACAAAGGATTTTATTCTATCTCTTATTGATGGACGGTTGTTTTCCCAGGCAGCTCGATTAAAAAGACACGCAGCTGTACAATTTATGATTATAGAGGGTACTGATTTGTTCCATACAGGTTATGAGATTGATCCACAGGCAATCAAAGGGGCGCTTGTTTCTTTGTCTGTTTCCTGGCAGATTCCCTTGATATTTTCAAGATCTTCCTGCGGTACTGCTGAAATATTGACTCTGGCAGGGAGGCAGGATGGTAAATATCATGATGAAATCTTGAAGAGGATGGGAAGAAAATCCAAGTGCATTCAAACACAGAAATTATACTTTCTTCAAGGATTGCCTGGCATAGGACCAGGAATAGCAAAAAGGATGTTAGAATATTTTGGAAGCATAGAGAAGGTTGTCAATGCCCATGAGTATGAACTCTCCGGTATAAAAGGAATCGGCAAGAAAAAAGCATCCTCGATCCGTAAAATTATTACAGAACAAATTTTGCCGAAACGGTAAGATCCTTTGTCCTTTACCCAAACCTCATTTCCCATATCTTTTCTGTTGGTTTCATGTTATAGGAATTTTCGTTTTTATTCATGCGGTTTTTAGAGTGACACGGACAAACGGAGTTTGTCCGTGTTTAAATTCTAATATGAAGAGCCGTTCAAATAGTCATGCCAAAACCCGTCGACAATGACATAAGAGAACTTGCCGTATCCGAACTCGATAGAAACATTGTCGTGACGGCTGGCGCAGGAACGGGTAAGACCACGCTTCTGGTGAATCGAATGTTGCATCTGCTGCTTGGCCATAAAAGATTTCAAGAAGAAGAAAGTCCCATCCTCAGAATTGTAGCCATGACCTTTACGGAGAAGGCCGCCGGTGATATGAAGGTCAGGCTGATGGGGGAGTTAGAAAAGATCGTAGCCGTTATCAACGGGAATGCCTCACAAGAAGAGCATGCAAACGTAGAAAAGTTTCTTGCACACATCCGGGATGTCTATCAGACGACATATCATGAAATAGAGCGCCGCGCAAGGAAGTCCCTGGAAGACATGGACAAGGCCCTTATCGGAACCATTCACGGTTTTGCAGCCTATGTCCTGCGCCTCTATCCCATAGAATCAGGAGTAATTCCTGGATTTGCAGTGGATGAAGGGGATGTCTTCGATGAACTTTTTGACGAAGAATGGACAAGGTGGCTGGATGCAGAGCTTACCCTTACTTCGCCTAACGCAGATATCTGGAAGAGTGTACTCAGGCGATTAGACTTAGAGCCACTCAAGGAATTTGCCAAACGGTTATCAGGATTTACTATTCCCTTGAATTTTCTTACGGTTGATGTGGGCAGTAAATCTGTAATAGATCTCCCCCACCGCAACCTTTCCCCATCAGGGGAGAGGGCATCTGGTAACCGGGCGCCATATGCACTCACTTCCTTTGGTATGAAAGGGTTGAGGGAAGGGGATGCAGCATTGTTACATCCACCGAATATCCAATCCTTGGTAGATCCATTAATTAACAAAATCAATGAAATTGCCTCTTGCTGTGAAAAGCCGAAGAACAATCTGCTTTCACAATTACATGAATTAGCGAATATTCTCGATGCAATAAAAAAACAGGGTCTCAGATATTTAAATACAGTAGAATATGATTTCGATAAAGAAGCTTCTACGGCAAAGACTGGTTGGACAGATGATGGATTTGAGATTGCACGAAAACTGGTAAAAGAGTGTTATACCCTGATAAAGAAATTAAAGACCGTTGATGATGCCTTTATTGCAACCACAATAAATCTCATACTTCCTTTTGCCAAGGCATTTCGGCAAACGTATCTATCACAGGGATACGTCTCTTTTGACGGACTTCTTACCATTACCAGGGATTTACTGCAAAATAAAGAGTATCGTTATATTCGTGAGAAACTCAAGAAAGAGTTGAGAGCGATACTCGTGGATGAGTTCCAGGACACAGACCCCGTCCAGTATGAGATCGTCCTTTTTCTCTCCGAAGCATTGGAACATTACAGCAAAGATGCCAGAAAGGTAACCCTTGAGCCAGGAAAGCTCTTTATTGTGGGTGATCCCAAACAGTCCATCTATGCCTTCCGCAGGGCGGATATTGAGGCTTATGAACAAGTGGTACAGCAGGTGTGTGGACAGGATGAGACTTTAAAGTTACAGGAAAATTTCAGGAGTCATTCTTGTATCATCGAGGTTGTAAACCAGCTATTTGACGGAAGGATCATGGTAGAACAGCCGGGATTCCAACCACGGTATATTCCTATTCACGCAAATAGGCCAAAGAGTCGCCCAACCCAGAAGGTTGAGATTATCCTGGTCTCTGATAAAGAAGGAGAAGAGCTAAAGGCAGATGAGGCAAGGGAAGCAGAGGCAGAATGGATTGCCAGATGGATAACAAAGCACGTGAATGACGAGGTCATTGAAGATAAATTAGCCGAAAATGGAATTCGCAAGCTTAAGTACAAGGATGTGGTCTTGCTTTTACGGGCATTTACCCAGGTGAGACCCTATGTTGAGGCTCTCAAAAGGTATGGTATCCCCTATATCGTGGAGGGTGAAAAATACTTCTATACCACCCAGGAAATCCTCGATTTCATAAACCTCCTGCGTGCCATCGAGAATCCCCATGATACGATTGCCCTGGTGGGTGTACTGCGTTCTCCTATGGTGGGCTTCACAGACCGCGAGATATATGAACTTCGAATGAACCACTTATTAGATTACGGCAATGACGTTTCAAGTGAAGTCACCATGATCCATGAGCTCACAACAAAGGATAAAAATACCCCTCCTAAATCCCCCCTTGCGAAGGGGGGGGAGGGGGGGTTAAAAACCTATCCACAGATTTTAAAAAAATTATAGAAACCTTCTATAGTTTTTTAAGAAAAACCCACGCCCGTGCAGGCATACTTCCCGTTTCACAACTCATCGCAGAGATTATGGACAATACCCATATTGCAGAGATTACGGCATGTGCCTGGCATGGTGAACAGAAGTTGGCCAACCTCTGGAAACTTTACCAGATGGCTTGTGATATGGAGCAGTCAGAGGGTATTTCACTCAAAAACTTTATAGACCGCATCAAGGCACGCATAAAGGAGGCAAAAGAAGAAGGTGAGAGTCCCCTCTCGGATGAGACACTGGATGTTGTGAAAATCTTGTCCATCCATAAATCGAAGGGTCTTGAATTTCCCGTCGTCATCCTGGGCAATCTGCACGGTGAAGTAAGGAATGATAAAGAAGTACTGGACTCAGCGGTATTTGATTGGTCTACGTCCACGACAGGCATTGCGATTGGTAGGGGGAATCAAAAGATAAGAAATCTTCAAAGTATCGTGATTGAAAAGAAATTGAACGAGCGTTCATGGGAGGAAGAGAAACGTGTCCTGTATGTGGCTATGACCAGGGCAAAGGAACGATTGATCCTTACAGGTTCCTTTAAGGACGATGATAAATCTTACATGGGGCTGATTACAAAATCAGTGAGGGCTGCCACAGGCATTGAGCTTGGCGATGAAACATTCACGAATCATGGTTACACAAAGGAAGATGAAAATGTATCACCCGCCCCTAACCCCTTCCATTCCTTTGACTTCGCTCTGGACAAGCAAGGGAGGGGAAATAACGGAGAATCTACGTCAAAGGAGGAAAATAAGACATACGAGGAAAATAAGACAGATGAGGGGAACAAAACAAGTGAGGAAGATAGAACAGGTGCAGAAAAATCCCCTCTCCCCTTGCGGGAGAGGGTCAGAGCGAGAGGTGCTTCCCAAGGAAAGTTTCTTTTAGAAAATGCGGAGGTCTTTGTAGAACATTTTAGATTTGATGGGACACACCGTCCCCAAAAAGCCCCAAAAGCGAAGACCTTGGATGTCGACTGGACAACCTTTGTCGAACTGTGGAAAAAAAGAGAGGCTGCAATGGTTGAGGCAAGCAGGAAACCCCTCTTTGTCTCTCCAACGACGATAGCACTTGAAGAAGCAATGAAAAAAGGCATACCCATAGCATCGGGTAGAACAGAAGGGATTCCTCATTTTCATCCAGATGAATTTGAACAACATCGAATGGAAAACTACTCTTTCTCCACTCCTTACGAAGGAGGAACGAGGAAGGCTTCTAATTCTACCTCCCCTTTATGCCCTCCTTCAGAAGGGGGGGATAAAGGGAAGGTTATAAAATCCCAAAGAATCCGACATGATATTGAACAATCACATCCAAAACATGCCGCATTGATCGGTTCCATCTGCCACCGTGTATTGGAGGGATGGGATTTCCATGGGACTTCTCAGGAACTTCAGAAATCAGTCGAATCAGCAATAAAATGGACCATTAACCTTGGAATAATCAAAGGAGAGTCATCTGCCCAATTTCAAAGAGAAGATCTTGCATATCGAGAGGATAGTATTTCCCCTCCTTCTGAAGGAGGGTATAAAGGGGTGGTTATAAAACACCAGGGAATACCCTTCGATACTCTACAACTTCAGGACGTGGAATTTATAAAAGCAGAGGTAGAAAAGATACTTTCCGTCTTCATTGGTTCAGAGGCATATAAAGAACTACAGACCGCACAGATCCTTGGGCGAGAGGTGCCTGTCCTCGTTAATTGGGATGGGCAGATCATGAGGGGTATCATTGATGTCCTGTATAAGATAGACAACCGTATCATCATCGCCGATTATAAGACGGATCACGTTACGATGACCGACCTGCCAGCAAAGGCAGAAAAATACCAGTACCAAAAAGAAGTCTATGTTGAGGCCGTCAAACACTGCCTTAAAATAGACAATCCTGAATTTAAACTCATTTTTCTCAGGTTAGGCAAGGCCTTACCTCTATGATACCTTAAAAATCTTTTGTAACAATTTAGCTTTTTGAAAAAGTATCAGCCGAGGTATTAAAAAGTAAAAATAGCCTTACTTATTTTACTCACCCCTTTATCCCCTCCAAGGAGGGGACTTTTTCAATTCCCCTCCTTGGAGGGGCCAGGGGTGGGTTCCTTACCCTCTTGAGGATGGCCATAGATATGTCTTTTCCTTTTTCAAAAAACTAAACCGTTACAATCTTTTTTATCTGCTCAAACCTGTTCCTGTCCGGTTCAGGATAATCGAGTAAATGAAAATATCAAAATGCAAATTGCAAAATTCTTTCCTCTTTTTGCAAAAAAGAGTATCATAGTAAATTATATAAGTAAACCATAGCATTGGAGGGTAAAAGATGGACAAGGATATTAAAGTTGATATTTCTGAACTAATTCAGCTAATGTTTGTGGGTCTCATGGGAGCTAACAATGAAATAAATAAAGTACTAAAAGCCTTCCATGAAGGACATGATAAACCCAGTCACGGGTTTCTATTTTACGAGTTTTTGGTGCACCAACCATTATATTAAAGAACCACCTATGGTTTCTTTTGATAAGACATGGATATTTTCACCATTTCCACACCGGCTAGCGCGGAGACCTCTTGTTATGCCTGAGGAAGAGATTGCGAAGCGTGAAATTCTCATAAATATGGCTATTGATCAATTTACACAACGCTTATATAAATTTTGGGTAACTATTCAGTGAAAATATTTTAAAATATGTTTGACAGGATATCCGGGACAGAGAGTCGTTTGGATTAGTTTGTGGCATATATGGCCTGTAGAGGTGGTTAGTACAGCCTATATGAGGAGAGAGCACAGACATGGACAGACTTGGTGTTGGTAAGAGGAATTCGTGCTTTTGTCGTGTCTTATAGCGCCAATAAAAAGGATGAAAAAGCCTGTGATATAATAGCCGCAGTAAATAAATGGGTGGCTCATCATACAGGCGGATTCATTGACGATAGACAATATAGACATAGAGGTAACGCTCCAAAAAGTAGAGAAGCTTCTTTCTGAAGAGAAAGTGCTGTCGCCAGCCATGAGGTCCATGGTAGAGTTATTGGTAGTAGTAATAACGCTGCTGGTTGGTCGTTTAAACCGTAACAGTCGCAACAGCAGTAAGCCTCCCTCAAGTGATCCGAATCGCAAGAGAGAAAGCAAGGCGAAGGGCGAGAGGAAGGCGGGTGGACAAAAGGGTCGTGAGGGGGTGACGCTGAAAAGGGTTGAGAACCCTGATAAGGTGGAAGTGATAAAAGTAGACCAAAGGAAGTTGCCGCGTGGGGAATATACGGTGGTGGGTTACGAAGCGCGCCAGGTGTTTGATATGAAGATTTCACGGGAGGTAACAGAGTATCGTGCAGAGATAGTTGAGGACGCGGAGGGGAACCGATTTATCGCGCCCTTTCCTGAAGGAATAACAAAGGCGGCGCAGTATGGGGCGGATTTGAAGGCGCATGCAGTATATATGTCACAGTATCAACTGATACCCTACAAGAGGATTCAGGAGTATTTTGAAGAGCAGATGTCGATGCCGGTGAGTGAAGGTTCCTTGTACAATTTTAATCAGGAAGCCTACGAATATCTGGAAATCTTTGAGGAGAAAAGCAAAGCAGAACTCACCAAGTCAGAGGTGTTGCATGTGGATGAAACGAGTATTAACAAGAACGGGGATAGATATTGGTTGCATAGCGCATCCAATAGGCAGTGGACATGTTTTTATCCTCACGAAGGGAGAGGGACAGAGGCAATAGATAGCATAGGAATATTGCCCCAATTTCGTGGGATTCTTTGTCACGACCATTTGAAGGCGTATTACACCTATCCCTGTACGCACGCGCTCTGTAATGCGCACCACCTGAGAGAATTAGAGGGTGTGTGGGAAGAGGACAATAAGCAGCAGTGGGCGAAAGAGATGAAGGCCTTGCTTGAAGAGATAAATCGTGCAACATGCGATGCCGGAGGAATGTTGGGCGCCGATGAGTCTGAAAAATATCGGCACAGGTACCGGGTGATATTGCAAAACGCAGAAGCCGAAAGCCCTCCCCCTGATGAAACAAACCGTAAGGGGAAAAGGGGGCGAGTGAAAAGGACAAAAGCCAGAAATCTTCTGGAACGATTACGAAAGTATGAGGATGATGTCCTGAGGTTTATGGACAATAAAAACGTCCCTTTTACGAATAATTTGGCTGAAAACGACATCAGGATGACAAAGGTTCAGCAGAAAATATCGGGCTGCTTTCGTTCTTTGGAGGGAGCCAGGATTTTTTGCCGCATTCGCAGCTACCTCTCAACTTGTCGAAAACAAGGGGTAAATTTGAGACAGGCATTAAAGATGCTATTTCATGGCGAATTGCCTGATTTTGTTCGCTCATAGCAATTATGAGCGAATATACGCTGAATAGTTACGAAGAAAGAGGACAAACTAATTATTGTCAGAGAGAAACATATAAGGCAGGCCATGAAAGAGATCGGCATGATAAAAAGCAAAGAAGAAGAATAATAACACATTGCAGTGAGGCTGCAAATAAAAGGATTAAAAAAGCTCACGTAAAATCACACAGGGGTCAGTTCGCCCATGGTTAGGATAAGTGTTTCACTAACATATGGGATGGAGTTTTTTGTGCACGAAAACCTTAATTTCAAGGGAGGTATGAGCCATGAAATATCTCGGAATAGCAAAAAGGGAAAAAGATCAATCAATAACAATGCCCGACTCTTTTAAAGAAAGTTCTCAGTGGGATAGTTACGAAGTGATTGAAGTGGGCGGAGATATTCTTTTGATACCTCCTCCGCTGGATAAAGAGCGTCTAGCACGCATTGAAAAACTTACCAAAATATCCATTGAAGAACATCGTAAAACTCTAAAAGGGCTTGCAAAGTGAACTGGGTATCTTTAGAGGAATTGTTCGTCATTCATGAAATGATTGTTGATGAAACAGGCGGCGTGCATGGAGTTATTAATTTAGGCGGATTAGACTCATCATTAGCAAGACCTTTTACTTCTTTTCAAGGACAGGAGCTATTTCCTGACTTATGGAGCAAAGTAGCAGCTCTAATCCATTCCATCATAGCCTTTCATCCTTTCGTCGATGGAAATAAGCGAGTAGCTTTAGTGTCTGCTGATGTATGCCTCAGAATGAATGGCTATCGCTTGATTCCTTCTGAGGAAATTGAACCTTTTTTCTGGTCGATTGCCCGTGGAGAAAAATCAGTTGAGGAGATTACCCAATGGATACAGTCGCATTCGGAGCCCTGGAAGGAGAAAGGGACGTAACGATTCTTTTATAAATTTGCAAAATGCACTTTGCTTTATAAAATCGGCCAGAAAACACTGGGCTTTAGCCTAGGGATAATTCATTCTATTCTCGCCCATACGTCTATACGCAGTCAGGTAGGGCAGGCATTGCCTGCCAAAATATCATTCTCCAAAATCCGCATCGGTTATCGCATCCATTTCATCTCCACCCCAATCTGGCGGATAAAACCCATTTTTCACAAACCGGTGAAACGTCGAATACGGCCAGTCCTTGACACGTTTTACCAATCCATGCTTTACCGGGTTAAAATGCAGATAATCCATGTGTCTTCTAAAATCATCCTCATCACGAATCATGTGTTCCCAAAAACGCCGTTGCCAGATCGTTGCTTCGCGGTATTTCCGTTTTGAATCGGTCATCTATTCGTTACGATGAAACAGGTTTTTTGCCCTTTTTGAAAATCCTGCCTTAATCATGCCCCAGCGTTTGGAATAATCACCGCCATTTTCCGGAAGAGTCCATATGCAATGGATATGGTCAGGCAGCAGCACCCATCCACGTAATTTTTATGTAGGGCGGGCATTGCCCGCCATAATCAATCCCGCGGTTCCAAAGTGGTGGACACCTGATATTTAACGTAGGATGTCGTACGTACACCACCCCCAATTACCGATTATTTGTCAAAACCATTTCGATCTAATCCTTTACGCAGAACCCACCACGATTGCTGAATTTTTGGTAGGCAGTGCCTACCCTACCTTGCTGCCTAACGTTTAGTAATCATCGGTGACCGTCAGGCCGTTCACTGCACCTGTTGTTAGTCTCTATATTTCATGCTCGACCACTACCTCCACATCTTGGACATACAGACCCAGATGGTCCAAGCATTTTTGCCTCTAACATTAATTGAGCAGCGGCTTCTTTTACGGCCTGTTCTTCTTTTGGCTTCTCATAAAATCCGGCTGATTTTTCAATATTTCCCGTTCTATATATCTTTATAGCTGTTGTAGCCTCTTGGATTTTCTGTATAACTTCCGATATTTTCATTGTTTTATTCCTCCTTACATTGTTGTCTGAGCGACTTGATTAAGATCATATCGTTTAATTTCCTCATAGGCCTTAGATATTTCTTTCGTAATATAATCCCTACATGTTTTTTTTAGTCCAGGTGGTATTTTGTTACAATGGTACAATACATCGTATAAATCTCTAAATGACTGCCAATAACTTTGATGTAATATTTCCTTTGCTACAACATCATGATTCCAAAGAGATGCAGTTAATTCCAAAGCATTGACCGCTTTAACAACATCAGGAGTTATTAAGTTTTCCGGATCGATGGCATTAATGCCGTTCCATGCCATAGCCAAATCAATAACCTTGTCTTTCTTAAACATATTTTTTTGTAATTCATTTGTAATTGTATTTGAGTTTTCTGCTTTGCGTATCGCCCAAACGCTAATTATTATACCGATTATCGATAATAAACATGAGGCATATGCTGCTATGGATTCATGTGTCATTTGAGTTATCTCCTTCGAGATGATAGTTTGTGGTGCTTAACTATTTATTATATAAAAATAATTCTGCAATCAACTAGAAATACAGAAAGATTCTGCATCTCTAATATTTTTGCCTTTACAAAAACTGGTAATTTAATAACATGGATGAATATCAAAATCAATGGTAAAAGATATAACGAATGTTTGAATGTTTTTAAAGGAGTTGGGTATGTTAACTACAGTGAAAAGTAAATGTATTTTAACTTTTATGTGTGTTTTATTAATTATGACGATGTCTACCTTGTGTGCCAAAGAAGTTCGCGAAAATAAGATTCAAAGCCACAATCTGGAGATTGAACTTTTTCTGAAAGAGCATAAGTTAAAGGCCGTTGATCATATGCAGGTGCAATGTAAGGATACGGAAAAGGTTTCGTGTCTTATCAACGGGGCATTTCAAATCCTGTCCGTGGGTTCGTTAGATAGAAAATTGGATTTTAAGGTACGAACCAGGGGTTTCGATATAGACAGTCTTATCCAAAAGGGTGTTGCCGGGAATGTACAGTGTCTGGAGATTACAATACCATCGGATTTGAGGCAAGCAGACGGCTTGATTTTGGATATTGCATACGAAGGATGCCTTTTTGAAAAGCCGGCCTCGTTAGAGTTGGAGGACGTTGGTGAAACGACCGGTATTATTGATGAGGCAGGGGTTTACCTGAGCCCTGCATGTACGTGGTATCCGGATATCCCCGGCTCTTTGGCGGCTTTTCGGGTGACTGCTATTACGCCTGAAGGACATGAGGCAGTAACGCAAGGTACGCTGGTAAGCAGGAAATCGATTGATGGTAAGACTTATACCACGTGGGAAGAAAGGAATGTGTCAGAGGGATGTGACCTTGTTGCCGGGAAATATAAAGTGACAAGCATCAACCATAAGGGTATCGATATTTACGCTTATTTTTTCCCCGAAGAGCAAGGCTTGGTAGAAACGTATATAAACGCTACAAAGCGCTATCTGGATATGTATCAAAAACTCCTGGGGGACTATCCATACGGAAAGTTTGCCATTGTAGAAAATTTCTTTCAGACGGGATATGGCATGCCTTCGTTTACCCTGCTGGGAAATACCGTAGTAAAAATGCCGTTTATTGTAGATACTTCTCTGGGCCATGAGATCTTACATAACTGGTGGGGAAATTCGGTCTTCGTGGATGAATCTCAGGGGAACTGGTGCGAAGGGTTGACTACTTATATGGCAGACTATTATTATAAAGAACTTAAGGATAGTGCCTCAGCCGAGGAGTATCGCAAGGACATTTGTAGAAAGTACACCAATTACGTAACGGGAGAGAATGATTTCCCTTTAAAAAAATTTATTGGCAGAAGGGACCAGGCAACCAGGGCTATTGGGTATGGGAAGACGGCGATGGTATTCCACATGCTCAGGCGGATGGTTGGAGATGAGTTGTTTTATAAATCGCTCAGGAGATTTTATAAAGAAATGATTTGGCAGCAGGCAAGTTGGAAAGATATCCAGTATGTGTTTGAAGATACCGGCAAGATGGATTTATCCTGGTTCTTTGAACAGTGGATTAATTGGGAAGGTGCGCCCTTTCTTGAATTGGGTAAAACAGAGGTGGAGAAGGTCATCGATGGTTGGCTGACAAAGGTAGAGGTCATCCAAAAAGGCAAGCCATACCATCTCTTCTTGTCAGTTCGTCTGGGACTTGACGAAGGAAATTTTCATACCATTGCAGAAGTAAAAGGACAGTCTGATCACATTTCCCTCCGGACAAAATCTCAACCCAGGTATATTATCATAGATCCTCAATGTGATGTGTTTCGGCGTCTCCATACGGAAGAAATTCCTCCTACGATAGATTTGGTATTGGGAGACGAGAATAAGGTCGTTGTGTATCCGACGGGTGGAGAAGGTGCTTCACAAGAATCGTACAAAAAGCTTGCAGAATCCCTGGCAGATAAAAAAACGGCCGTAAGGGCAGACACGGAGGTTACAGAAAAGGAATTAAGTCAAAAAAGCCTGTTTGTTCTGGGAGGGCCAGCAGAGAACAAACTCACGAAGATGTTTGTCGAAAATTTATCAAAGGATTTTTCCCTTGAAGCAGGATCATTTGGGGTAAATAAAGTAACGTACAAAGATAAAGGGAATGCCCTGCTTGTGACTTCTAAAAATGTTAAGAACAGAAAAAAAGGTGTCGCCGTGTTTATGGGGCTAGGTCCGGATGCGATTAAAAGCGTAGGATACAAGATCCCACACTATGGAAAATATAGTTACCTGGTATTTGTAGATGGTAAGAATGTTGATAAGGGGACATTTGCAGTAACGGATAATCCATTAGGACGGACTCTTGATCAATAAATATATCTCTTCATGAGTACGGAGCTTATGTTTTGGTAAACAATATTATATTGTGAAAGCGTTATTTCATTTGTGAAATCGTGCTGAGAATAATATCCCTGAAAAGTGCATGAACGTATAAATATTTAAGTGTAACTGAAATGGAGTACTTAGAAGATATTTTGTTTTTTTTGTATTTTTGCGAGGTGTGGGAACGGTTTTTGTCAATTGTTTGTGGTCGTTATTATTTTGCTTAAAAAACTCTGTTAAATTTATGAAGCAGTTATTTTTTCTTAGCGCCTTATTTGGGTTCATTGGTTGGAATCTCATATCTTCAACGGGTATATTAGCGGAGAATGATTATACCGAGATAGAGGTTTCAGACGGTGGTACTGTTATTGGCAATGTGAAATACATGGGCGACTTAGCGACGCCGGGATTAAATCTCCATCGTGATTGGGAAATATCAGAGGCCTCTAAAACCACAACTGAAAAACTTGTCTTCAGTAAAATCAATAATGGGCTTAAAAACGCCGTAGTTTCTCTGAAAGATATCACACACGGTAAAAAAAAGATAATACCTGCAATCCATCCGATAATGGATCAGCAAAATAATATTTTTATCCCTCGCGTACTTGCGATTTTGACAGGAACCACGATTGACATCTTAAATGGTGATGAGGTGATGCATAATATTCATACCCGGTCAATGAAGAATCAGCCATTTAACCTTGGCACCACTTACAAACAAAGAATATCAAAAAAATTTGATTATTCCGAAATTATTAAGCTGACATGCGATCTTCACAAAAATACGTATGCATGGATTGTTGTCTTTGATAATCCCTATTTTGATATGACAGACAGAAACGGATATTTTGAAATTTGTGATATCCCGCCGGGAACGTATAAATTCCAGGTATGGCATGAAGAGTTAGGAAACTTAGAAAAGGAGGTAACGGTTCACCCGAAAGAAATTACTACCATAGAATTTGTTTATTCGCAGAATTAGAAAAAAAACAAAAACATGTACTGGCTAGACAAAATAGTTGGGTTTATATAACTGCAATCGGAAAGGAGGAAGGCTGAATATGAAACCTAAGGTCTTATTGGATAGGGTTGGCTTATGGAGTGCAACGGCGGTAGCGGGCATAGCCATGATGTTAGGTATAGCGCCAATGAATGCTAAAGCCGAATTTAAAATACCAACAGAGGTTACAGATTTGGGTAAGGATACTTATAAAAAATATTGTAGCCCCTGTCACGGAGAGGAAGGTAATGGAAATGGACCACTTGCACGGTCGATGCTCCCCAAGCCACGTGATTTTACGAGAGGTGCTTATAAATTTAGAACGACTCCGAGTGGTTCACTTCCTACGGACGAAGATATTTACCGGACGATTTCCTTTGGGGTACCAAATTCTACCATGATACCATGGGATATTTTGACGGAAGAACAACGTTTATCGGTGATTCCCGTCCTGAAGAGTTTTTCTGAGGCATTTGAGTTCAGGAAACCTGACCCACCCGTCGAGGTTGGTTTGCGGGTTAGACCTACGGAAAAATGCATTGCAGAGGGGAAAAAAATTTACGAAGAAAAATTGGAATGCTGGAAGTGTCATGGCATCGAAGGACGCGGAGATGGTCCCAGCGCTGCTGAACAGGAAGATGATTTTGGATTTCCTATAAAACCCTTTGATTTTACTACAGGGAAATTTAAGGGAGGTAATTCACCTCAGGATGTTTACCTCAGATTTACCACGGGATTGAACGGCACTCCCATGCCATCGTTTGCGAAGGAGCTTACCGACGAAGAAAGATGGTGTTTGACGTATTATGTAATGTCACTCATTAAACCAGAAGAAAATACCCATAAATAGCATCTGAATATGTTCTAATACCTATGGAGGTGAATGAAATGAAAAAACTAGGAATAGGCTTGTGTTTATCTGCGATGCTGTTTACTTCTGCGGTGTGGGCAGCTGAACAACCACCCAAGAAGGAAACACCGCCAGATTTGTATGAGGGAACGCCTGATTGGTACAGGGCGGTTTATAAAGATAACGTTGGGCTTAGCGAGGGTTCAGGGCCGTTTAAAGACTATTTCAAGCCACAGATGCTTGATATGTACTGGCAACCCAACAGACACTATGAACCCATGAAAAATCTTGACCATTCGATCTTTATTGAAAAAGAAAGAAGGGATTTGTGTGTAACATGCCATGAGGAAGCGACCCCTGGCGTTGTAAGAGACTGGAGAAGTTCCGGGCATAAAAATCCCAAAAGCAGCGCTTATCTATCGAGCAAAACCGCTGAAATCGAGAAGCGCACGGGCAGGATTTTAGATGAGGTACACTGTTTCGATTGCCATGCCGATACAAAAAAGAAACAGATCAGGATGCCAACCGGAGAGGTATGCGGTGAATGTCACAGACCTCAGTTTGATGATTTCTTACGCGAGAGAGAGGTGGGCCGTCCCAATCACATCCAGTCGTGGGAGGCAAATACCATAGTGCCTTGGTATGCCGAGGCTGCACGAAGGGGCTACTTATACGGACAGCATGGGTGTGATTTATGCCATTCAGGCGCGGAAAAATGCGATGTGTGTCATACCAGACATAAGTTCAGCGCCGCAGAAGGAAGACAGCCAGAGGCCTGTATTACCTGTCATATGGGACCTGACCATCCGGATGCTGAATCGTATGGCGAATCGAAGCATGGTGTGATTTACCACAAGGAGGAAGAACATTTTGATTTCACAAGACCATTGTCTGAGGTAAGGCCAGGCAAGGACTATCGCACCCCAACATGCCAATTCTGCCACATGTACGAAAAGCATGGCCGGTTTATTCACAATCCGGTAATGAAGGGTATTTGGCGTATGGGTACGGTACCACCAAAGAACCTGGAATATACTTCTTCGTTGAAGGATTATCCTTATGGAATCAAGATTATTGCCGATAAGATTGATATCTACTCGGAAGAAAATATTGCCAAGAGGTCATATTGGCTAGAGGTTTGTGCGAAGTGCCACAGTGATCGGTTTGCCGACACCTATTTGAAATCACTGGATGAATTTATGTTCCAGGCGCACAAGCTGGCAGATCAGGCACAGAAGGTTGTTGAGGACTTGATTGCAGATGGATACCTCCATCCCAGTGCTGCAGACAGGGATCCTTACCCGTTAAGTGATGGGATTGAGAAGCAGCTTAGTCCGGCATTCCTTGGTGAGCCGATTTATAACGCCTTCAAGACCTTGAAGGGTAAGTTCCCCGTAGTGGGACCCATCCTGGGTGTTTATGGCATGTTCTTGCAACAGCAGGATAATCCATCAAATATTGAGAATATGTACAACAGATTATGGTTCTGGTATAAACTCCAAGGTTACAAAGGAACTGCCCACGTCCAACAGGATGTTTCCTGGTGGTGGGGTCAGGCTCCTATGATGATGGAGTTTACCAAGATTCAATCAGAAGCAGCCAGGTTGCGCAGGGAAGGACGTATAGAGAAAGTTTCTCTGACAAAATAGTGGATTTCAGCTTGTATAAAAGTTAAGCTGGATTGAAAACAAGAAAGCCCATGATGTTATTCATCATGGGCTTTTTGTTTTATAGCATCGCAAGAATAAGCTTATCGGGTGATGATTCGTTTACTTTGGTTGAAAAGATTAATACAATAATTTTAAATATGGTCAATGCGTCCTTGAAATTCCTGGCGAATCTCATGGAGAATTCTCTTGCCACCGTTTTCCAGCATCCTCAGGGCAAGTTCATCTCCTATTTTTGCTGCTTGACTGGTGGGGCCACTGTGGCTATCCCGTATGGCATGGTCGCCGTCAACGGTGCAAATGATCGCTTCCAGAAACACTTCGTTACTTTGTGTCTGTGCATATGCTCCAATGGGCACCTGACAACCACCTTGAAGTCTTGCTAAGAGAGCTCGTTCTGCTTCTACTGCAATTCTGGTCTGTGTATCATCAATGCTGGAAACGATTTGATAAATCCGGGCATCATTGTTACGAATTTCGATACAGAGTGAACCTTGTCCCACAGCGGGTAACATAATATCAAACGGTATGATCTGGCTGATGGGGCCGGCATAACCGATCCTTCGTAATCCGGCATAGGCAACGACTATGGCATCCAGATCATCGGTTTCAAGTTTTTTAAGCCGTGTATCCAAATTGCCACGCAGGTCTAAAATTTTGAAATCGGGCCGAAAAGCAAGTAATTGTGCCTTTCTGCGAAGGCTGCTTGTGCCAATACGCGCATTATCGGGCAGCTTTTCTAAATTGGCATTGTTGTTACTAATAAGGGCATCATGGGGGTCCTCGCGCTTGGGTGTGGCGCCGATCATTAACCCCTCGTGCAGCTCTGTTGGCACATCTTTGGCGCTGTGAACGGCAATGTCTATCTTTCCTTTCATTAAAGCCGTTTCCAGTTCCTTGGTAAATAAACCAATTCCCCCTAAACGGGACAAGGGGGCATCGGTAATCTTGTCACCCTTTGTCGAAATTTTTTCGATCTGAAATTCAAATCCAGGATTTAACCTTTTAAGCTCTGATATAACCCAATTTGTTTGGATGAGCGCAAGTTTACTGCCCCTGGAACCCACGATAACCAGTTTTTCCTTTGCCAATGTAAATTCTCTCCATTTTTTATGAATTATTAAAGTAATTACAAATCTCTTAACTAGAAAATGCGTTTTTTGATAATATCATAATATGCTAGAGGTGTCAAACTACTTTGCCTGTTTGAGTTTTGCCAGCTTCATGACTGGTAAATATTTTATTTTTTCTTGAAATAAAAGGCATAAAAATACTATAGATAATAGATAATAGATAGTAAAATTTTGATGATGAAAAACATTACGACAAAGGCAAACCCTGGGCGATCAGGGGACGCAAAGTAAAGGGTCTTGTCGAGCCGTTTAAACGGCTTTATGAAAGATAGCCTTACTGCCGAAGATGTTTGAATGAATATCTTTGCAGTAAGGCTTTTTTGTTTTCATGAAAGGAGAACTAACAATGTACTTATTCAGAATACTGAAGAAAGGCTTGACCCCCGCAGCGGCCGTATTGATGATGTATCTTGGAATCGCATTAATTTCTTTGGAAACAACCACTTCATATACTGCATCTGCAGATCATCCTGAGCAAATGGTAAGACTCAAAGAAAAAGAAAATTCGATGGTAACCCTCGATGATGTGGCGAAATTTGCCGAGGAATACATTCAGAAAAATTCCAGGGATGGCATCTTCAGACACTATGATAAAAAAACGAAAAAAGATCTGGAGTTAAAGTTTGACAAGGTGCATCGTGAACGGCTCTCGCAGATAAAGAAGGATGAATATTTTATCTGTGCCGATTTCAAGGGGAGGGACGGTCATACATACGACCTTGACTTTTTTGTGCAGGGGAAAAGCAAGAGTTATTTAAATATTGATAAAAAGGGCATTGCCATCCACAAGGTAAATGGCAAAGAGAATTACTCATGGAACTACAATGAAAAGAAAGGTATCTGGGAGAAGAAGACCGTCAAAACCGAAAAGAAACGACCGGAGCATCCTGAACATCCGAAGCCTGACTACCCTTAATAATAGTCAGTATCACCAGTAGAGCTGTTGATGCTGACTGAAAACATGCTGAATCAGTATCTTTGTGGCTTTTCCCAGAGCAATATTTTCAGGAAAGGGGGTGGTTCAATGGAGAAATTGATGTCACTTTTGTATCTTTCATGCCAGTGACTTTATATGGCAATTGGCAGTTTTACCTTTTCAAGCTACTGCTGCTACGGATTCGTTTACCTTTTGATAAAGGAGACCCAATTATGAATTTATTCCTAATTCCGAGAAAAAGTTTGGCAACAGTTACAGTCTTGTTGTTTATGTTAGGATTGAGCGCTTCATCTGCTTTTTCCGAAAGAGAGCATCCGGGACAAGTGATACCGTACAAAGAGGAGGAAAAACCGCGTATAACCAAGGAGGATGTGGCAAAATTTGCTGAAGAATACATTCGGAAAAATTCCACAGAGGGTGTTTTCAAGTATCTTGATAAGAACACAGAAAAATATTTAGGGTTGATGCTTGACAAGGTGCATAAGGACAAGCTCTCTCCAACAAAGACGGATGAATATTTTGTCTGTGCAGACTTTAAAGGGAAAGACGGTAATACGTACGACCTGGACTTCTTTGTGCAGGGGACCAATAAGGATAATTTGAGGGTTGATAAAGCGAGCATTGCCGTTCATAAGATGAATGGCAAAGAGAATTATACCTGGAACTATAATAAGAAGAAAGACCTCTGGGAGAAGAAGGCTATCCTAATTGAAAAGGAATATCCCGAACCTACGAAGAGGGAGCATCCCGGATATCCTTAATAAATGGGAGTTAAACTGGGTTGTGTAGTCATAGCCAATATGACAAATAACCTGTGGGAGAACACCCCCTTCGTCGTTCTACTGAGTTCACGACGAAGTCCCCTCCTTCGCCCTCATCTTTCATGATGTCATAAAGCTTTAAAGCCAATGGCAGTTACTGTTCGAATATTGACACGAAAATACCCCTCACCCAGACCTTCCACCACAAGGGGCGATGGAACTTTCCCTCCCTTGATAGGTAATGTCATTGAATTATGGGTAGAGATTTTTACCATAATGAGATAAAGCCCAAAGGGCTGACATACTATAGCCTGGGCGGTAAAGACTATGCAAAAATCTATATGTAGAGCGAAGAGTCTCTTCGCTCTACAGGTTTTATACAGAAATAACTTTTTGTACAGGTTCGGTAGTCTTGGGTATATACTATTTGAATTTTTAAGGAAACAACATATGAAGCCCAGAATTGCCTGCGCCGTTGCTTGCCTTATAATTTTTTGCATATTTTTCCTGGAGGTGTCTGAGGCCACGAATGCTCCTAAGATACGAATATTAGAATTCACCTACATTGCAAGGGTCGATGACATCCCTGAGGGTACCAAACAAATATCAATATGGTTGCCATATCCAAAGAACGATGCGAATCAAAAAATTACTCCCTTGCGTATTTCTGCACCCTGTCCCGCGAGTATCAATAAAGACGGTAAGTATGGAAATTATATCCTTTACCTCACTGTCGCAAATCCCGCATGCCGCTCAATAAAGGTCGAGATGAAATTCAGGGTGAAACGCCGTGAATACATTCGACGAGATTTTGATCAGATGCACATTCGGATCCGAAATGATTTCGATCCGATGATGCAACGGTGGCTTCAACCGGATCGACTCGTGCCTATCGATGACCGCATCAAAATACTTGCGGAGGATGTCACTCGGGGCAAAACTAGTAATCTAGAGAAGGCACGCGCTATCAATGATTACACCATTGCCAGCCTGACTTACGATAAGAGTGGTACTGGCTGGGGGCGGGGTGATATTTGCTATGCGTGCGATGTCAGACGCGGGAATTGCACCGATTTTCACGCTGTATTTATCGGATTTTGCAGGGCAGTTGGTATTCCAGCAAAATTCGCAATCGGGTTTCCTCTCCCGGCAGAGCGTGGTCAGGGGGAAATCGCCGGTTATCATTGCTGGGCTGAATTTTATCTGAAAGGATACGGATGGGTGCCTGTAGATGTTTCAGAAGCTTATAAGGATCCGGCAAGAAGAGAATATTTCTTTGGTGCGCATGACGAAAATCGAGTGCAGTTTACCATTGGGCGTGACATTGTCCTAAACCCACCGCAAAATGGCAAACCGCTGAACTATTTCATCTATCCATACGTGGAAGTTGATGGAAAACCTTTTTCCAGCGTACAGTACAAATTCCTCTTTAAGGATTTGGCAATTAAAAATGCCAATTGAAAAACGCCCTAATTTAACTTAGCTTAACTGTTTGCAAGGTTAGGAGGTTAGATGAAATACCTAAAAACTCAGATAATTCTTGCAGTCTTGATCTTTTCTGGCTGTCAAACAATGCAAAAGTCAAGTTCTAATCGCAATATTTTTAGAGCCGGTGAGGATTCTCTCAAATTTAACATTGCCCTGAGCGATGACGAGCGGCGTGGAGAATCGCCGCGTCAGCGACCTATGGATGTCAAAAAAGAAATTTCAGGACTACTCAACACGCTTCGCACGGATGGCGCGGGCATTAAACACGAGACTGAACTTAACATCGAGAGTTACTTTACCGTGTCAGATGCGTTTGAAGCAGACGGCCTACTGGTCCAGTCCGTCGATTGCCTGAATGAGCTCAGATGCAAACTCATGGAACTCATTGATGCCCGGGCAAGACAGAAGAATCCGTACAGCTTGATTGAAACAGAGGACGACATCCTCCGCTGCCGTGATTTCCACAATATCCATGTGATAGACGAGAAATACCTGGCGGGTGCCCAATGAACATGAAAAAAATTTGGTGGAGAGTCTGGGATTGGAATACGTCCATATTCCATGGGCAGACGAACGGGCACCTACCATGACACAAATACGGATGATGCTGGATACCGTAAAAAATTCGCAGGGCCGTGTTTTTCAGCATTGCTTGAGGGGTATAGGGAGGGACATGACGATGGCAGTCTGTTACAAAATTGCTACCCATGGTGTATCTGCCTCGAAATTTATTGCAGAAGTGAGCAAAGAGGCACCGCGTTGGGAGTCAGACCAAAAACATGATGTGAATACGAACGAACCCGTACAGTTCAAACTCCTCCGGGAATTCGAAAGAGAATGGAAGGGAGAGAAAAAGTAAAAGCAGATGAAGCAGAAGCCAGCATGAATGTTTACCCTATAAAAATTTCTTTTTTAAACAAGTTTTTTACCTCCCCTTTATCGTTCGGCTGAGCTCACGACGAAGTCCCCTCCTTGCGAGGGAGGAACAAGGAAAAATTATTATCTTTTACCTCCCTTTTCATCACCTCCTTGCGAAGGAGAGGATAAAGGGGTGGTTAATTTGTTTGCGGTATAGCCCGCTCTAGGTATTCTTGAAAAGCCTGAGAGAATAGAAGCAATGATCAAAATTCTCACAATTCTAGCCGCTATTACTGCATCAACCTTGGTATTTACCGGTTGCAATTCAAAAAGCAAGGAGAAGCAAAGGACGAACGCATAAAAAGAGGCAGGCCTTACGTCCGCCCAGCAAGTGATGGTCGAGATGTGGGAAAGGCACACGGCCTCCGAGTTTGAGGCAAAGAACGTCGATGCCGCACTTGCAACCATGACAGACGAACCTTACATTAATAACATCCCGGTGATGGCCGGTGGGGTGGGGCGTGAAGGGGTCCGCCAATTCTACGGCAACTACTTTATCCCGACGTTGCCTGCCGATAATGAGATCATCCTTGTCTCGCGCACCGTTGGGCATGACCGGATCGTGGATGAACTCGTTCACAAATTTACCCACTCGGTTGAGATGGCGTGGATCCTGCCCGGCATACTGCCAACCGGCAAACACGTCGAACTGGCCGTGGTGGCTATTGTCGAATTCAAAGATGGTAAGATCGCCAGCGAACACATTTACTGGGATCAGGCCTCCCTGCTCGTTCAACTGGATCTCATCAAGGGCGACAACCTGCCCGTCTCAGGCGTTGAGACTGCCCGCAAGCTCCTTGACCCCAGCTTGCCCTCAAACGAGTTGATTCAGCGCATTGGCGGTAGTAAGTGAGTGTTATATAATTAAAATGTTAGTCGAGACTGAAATAGAAAAACAGAATAAGAAATTACAGGTCAAGGTAGGTGGTATCTCTTGCTCATTCTGTGCAGAGAGCATCAGAAAGGCTTACCGTCGGATAGATGCTGTGAAGGATGTCAATGTCAGTCTTGCTCACGAAGAGGTACTAATTCAGTATGATCCTGAAAAGATAACAGAAACAGAATTGAAAAATACTGTGCGTCAATTAGGCTATACTGTCCGTGACCCAAAGAAAGCACGGACGTATGAGGAAGAAGAGGCGGAACTACAACGGGAAAAGTGGCGGTTGATTATTGCTGCCGGATTTACAGGTACCGCAGCCCTGCTGATGAACAGCATGTGGGTAGGCTACTATCAGTCATGGTTCAAATGGTTAATGATGAGATTGGCGTTTGCAACAATTTTTGGTCCTGGCTGGTATATCTTCACTATGGCAGTTCATTCCTTGCGCAGGAGGATACTTAACCAGCATGTGCTTCTGGAATCTGGCGCATTTGCTGGTCTCTTTGGTGGGTTTGCTGGATTCTTTCTGAAAAATTTCCCAATCACTGACTTCTTTCAGGTCGCTGTTTCGCTCACGACTTACCATATCCTTTCAGGTTACCTTTCGTTAAGGGTTCGCACCCGTGTCTCCCAGGCCGTGCGCAAACTGCTTGCGCTTCAGCCTCCTATAGCGAGAGTAATTCGCAATGGCAGGGAAGAAGAGGTACCCATTGAAAATGTACAGGTGGGCGACCGCGTACGCGTGCGTCCGGGTGAGCAAATCCCGGTTGACGGGGAAGTGGTGGACGGTGTCTCTGTTGTAGATGAGAGTCTTGTAACCGGCGAGTCCATGCCGGTTGAAAAAAGCGTGGGTAATGAGGTGATCGGCGGTTCGCTGAATCAAGCAGGAACGTTGATTGTGAAGGTAATGCGCGTTGGTGAAGAGAGTTTTCTCCAGCAAGTAGCACGACACATTGAAGAGGCACGCGCTCTAAAGCCAGGGATCATTCAGCTCGTGGATAAGATCCTTAAGTATTACGTACCGGGTGTCCTAATATGTGCTATACTTGGAATTACAATCTGGACCTTAGGTGCCTGGTTGGTTACGGGAGAGGTGAATTTGACTCGTGGTATCTTTGCGGCACTGGCCGTGCTGGTTATGGGTTATCCATGTGCATTGGGGATGGCGACACCGCTGGCAATGATTTACGGCGGAGGTGTGGCTGCAAGGAAAGGTATCCTTATCCGTTCAAGTGAGGCCTTTCAGGCTTTAAAGGATACCAGGGTCGTTGTACTTGATAAAACCGGTACAATTACCGAAGGGAAACCGAAGGTAGTAGATGTTATACCGATTAGAACATTCGATGACCGGGAGGTATTACAAATTGCTGCATCTGCGGAAAAACCGTCAGAACACCCACTGGCCCGAGCAATTGTCAATCATGCCCAGACATTGGATATTACTTTAACCGATATTGGCCAGTTTCAGGCTGTACCTGGCAAAGGCGCACGGGCGATGATGAACGGCCGAGCAGTTTGCGTAGGTAGTTTACGGTATTTTGCAGAAGAAGATGTGGAAGTGGACAAAGGATACAATGAGGCCAAAGCGTTTGAGGAACAAGGAAAAACTGTCGTTGGGGTGTCCATTGATAAAGAATTTCTGGGTCTCATTACTGTTGCTGATACTTTAAAGGAGGATGCACTGGAAACGGTTCACCAGATGAAGGAGATCGGTTTAAGGCCGGTGATGATTACAGGGGACAATCAGCGTACGGCACAGGCAGTGGCACGGCAAGTTGGTATTGATGAAGTAATAGCAGAGGCAATGCCCGATGAGAAGGTAACACAGGTGCGGAAATTGCAAGCACAGGGGTATCGGGTAGCCATGGTGGGTGATGGCATTAACGATGCCCCCGCCCTTATGCAGGCAGACGTCGGTATAGCAATCGGTGCAGGAACGGATATTGCCATTGAATCAGCAGATGTAATTCTCATTGGTAACCGTCTGGGCGGTGTTTTAGATGCTTATCTCATTGGTCGCAACTCATATAAAAAGACACAACAAAATCTCATTCTGGCATTTATCTTCAATGGCATTGGTGTGCCGGCTGCCGCTACTGGATTCTTTCACCCTGGCTGGGCTATGATCGCAATGGTAGCCAGCGTGAGTACTGTGCTTCTGAATTCCTTTGGTAGTCGACTTTTGTCTGCAAAGAAAATGAAAGCCAAAGAAAGGCAGGTCGTAACTTTTGATATTCCTAATATGCACTGTGAAGGATGTCTGGATACGATTCGGACTGCGTTGGAAAAGAGGATAGGGGTTGCGGAGGTTAAAGCCGATTTGGAAAAGCATCTACTTGAAATAATTTCTTATAACAAGGATATTTCACCAGAAGGGATTAAAGAACTTCTTACAGAGGCGGGGTTTAAACCATCTGAATTAACGAAAAATTTGCCGGCCCCCATTAGTAATTGATGTTTAGAATTTCAGCACAAAGGGTGGCACGGACAAACTTGTTTGTCCGTGACTAATTTAGCATATAGTATCTTCAAAAACAATTATGACGTTTTTAATAAAAATATGAATAAAATTAAAAATCGTTGCCTAAGGTAACTTAAAATGATAAGGAATTTCAAACTTTCTGCTAATGCCTTACACACCCCCAACCCCTCTCGAGAGGGGAGTAGAAAAGTCCCCTCCTGGGAGGGGATTCAAGGGTGGGTTTTTTTTATTATAAAAAGTCGCCGAAGGCCTTATTTAAATGGATTGAAGGTATGCGGGAAGAAATAGAAAAATTATCAAGAGCAGTTAGTTTGACGGTTTTTGAGCTGGATTTGAACCGTGATGTCCTTATCCCGGCCTACTTCCTGGCTAATCTGATGTCTTCCACACTATGGAAGTGGAGGGCATAGCGCAGGGCATTTACATCGGATGGTGCACTTTTGAGTTGTAAGACTCTTTCGAAATTCTCTATTTTACCCAGGGGATTAAGGATAAACAGCTTAATAATGAAAGGTACTGAAGATATTTTCTATTTTGTGGGAATATATCTTATTTATTATTTGTCATTAGCATTCATTAGAAGGATATAATATTAGTAGGATATTCACTTGACTGATGTTGCTACTATATGTTGTATCTTTTCGGTTTTTGACCTCTCGTATGTTTAACTATTTTATCAAATGTTGTCGGTTCTATTTGTGTTGCATTTTGAAGAAGCCTGTAGAAAAGCTTGCCGCGATGCTTCGAGGTTCTCCGGTTGAATCTAAACGTATACTCATCAAGGTAATAATTCAACTGTTCGTGGCTTATGGCACCTTGATGGGTTCCCAAGAGCCACCGTTTTAGGAGAGATGCTATATGATGTACAAGTGGCAATGGATTTTCACCAACAGACGATCTCTGATTCGTAACATTATGCTTATACCCCAAACGAGTCAATTGATTATAACCATGCCATGCATCCGTGTGTATTGTGCTGCCAGGTTCAATGTTTTCTTGAATAAACGGACTAAGACTATCAGCAGAGGCGTCTGGCACTTGTTTGAGACGGATACGGCCAACACCAACCCCTTTATCTTCAACAGCAATAATTATCAACGCTTTCCCCTCTGCACCTCGTCCTCTTTTACCTGGTTTTTCGCCACCATAGTAGGTCTCATCGACTTCTACTTCTTCAGACAGTTTCTCGCGTCCAGGCCTAACCATAGCGCGACGCAATTTATGCAACCATGCCCATGCTGTACGATAACTGCCAAGTCCGAGCATTCTTTTCAAACCCAATGCACTGGCACCATTTTTCTGCCCTGTAATCCACCAGATAGCTCGAAACCACAAAGTCAAAGACTTGTGCGTATCCTGAAATATGGTACCCGCGATGACAGACACTCTGTAATCACAATTGGCGCAGTGAAACAATACTTCGCCAATTGGCCAGGCTTTTTTACTGCCGCAATGCGGACATATAAAGCCATTTGGCCATCTCACTTGAAAAAGATAATCACGGCAGTCTTGCTCTGTAGAAAACCGAGTTTCAAACTCTGTAAGGGTTTATGGAAAATTATTTTCTGTGGTAATTGCTGCCCTTTTGGCAGGAATTGCCGATGGATGTGGAGGCACAGAGGATTTGCGGAAAACCAGTGTTTCTTTCCGCGAAAATCCAGCAGTACAAAGCACAGGAGAAAAAGGATGTCTGTCGTGTCATGAAGGAATCGATGTTATTAACGACAGGATGCAACCATTTCTCCTGGGTTTTGTCAGAATAAAATACGGAAAAGGGAAGGGTTACGAATGTGCGATCTGTCACGAAGGAAATCCCGCATCCGGTAGAAAGGAAGAAGCCCATAACGATCTTATTCCAAACCCATCAAGTATGTGGGTACTTCACGAAGGGAAAGGCTGCGCAAAATGCCACGATAGTAAAGGAAGTGTAACTACTTTGATGGAAAAACCGCTCATTCAGCCTGTGGGTGGTCAGCTTATGTCCGGACAAACTATTTCATCTGAGCCTTCCGGCACCCTTGGGATAGATTATACGTACCGGATGTCGATGTCACTCCATTCCCTTATGACAGGGATTGCCAGTAAGACCCTCTCGTCGAACGGGGTCATACCGAAAGGTTCTTTCCCATACGGAAATTTTGATATGATAGACACCGATGGTCTGACTCCAAGGGTAGGCTCTGAAAAATATAAGGAATGGGTTGAAAAGGCTATTGGCGCGGGTTATCTGAGAAGGCTTGAAAAGGTTGAAGAGATACCGGATTTTAAACATGGTGTAGAGATATTTGGATCGGAAGAAAAGGCAGGTTTTTCAGATACTTACAGGAAACAGTGTGCACGGTGTCATGTATGGGGTGAGGGGAGGAATGAAAGGGGAGATTTACGGGCATCCGGGTGTGCCGCATGTCATGTGCTCTACGGGAATGACGGTAAATATGAAGGCGATGACCCAAATATCAAGGCAAATACTACGCGTCCCCATCCTTTAAGACATCGGATTACAAGCGCTATACCGGCAGCTCAGTGTACCCACTGTCACACAAGGGGAAGGAGAATAGGCACCACCTTTGTAGGGATGTTTGAGTATGACTATGTGGAAGATGGCCACGCGCCTCCGTATGACGAACACGCCAGGCCCCCAGGAATCCCTCTTTACGAAGGAATATCTGCATGTAAGACAGGACGTGCATTTTGAAAGGGGTATGCAGTGTGCGGATTGCCATACCTCAATAGATGTCCATGGAGACGGGAATATCTATCCTGCGACTGTTTATCAAACAGAGATTACCTGCTATGATTGCCATGGCACGCCGGAGAAATATCCATGGGAACTTCCCGTGGGATACGGGACACCCGTGACTCTGGATGGGGACAGGGGTGTTTATACGGGTGGAGCAAGGGAATATCTCCTTACCTCCAGGGGAAATGCGAAGGCCAACTGGGTCAGGGAAGACAACAAGGCCTATATCGTAAGCCTGTACACAGGCAAGAAGCATGAAACCCCTTTGCTGAAGGATATAAATTTGCATAATGCATTTAAGACCAAACAGGGAAAGGTTGCCATGTCAACCATTGACAGGCATATTGAAAAACTGGAGTGTTACGCCTGCCATGCCTCGTGGGCGCCTCAGTGTTATGGATGTCATATGCAATATGACAGGAGGGTAAAAGGTACTGATTGGATAACGACATCCAAGAAAGTAGACTCCACAACGGGCAGGCAAACGGTTACGAAAGAAGACGGCGACCTATCTCTTGAAAACAGGTCATTTATGAGATGGGAGAGTCCAATATTAGGAATTAATCTGAGAGGGAAGGTTTCCCCCCTCGCCCCGGGGTGTCAGGTCTTTTACACCTTTGTTGATGAGGAGGGAAATGTCAAGGCACTCAATAAGCATTATATTACCTCTACCGGGCATAATTCCCCTACATTAGCTCCCATGCACCCTCATTCAATCAGTCTGGTTGCCAGAACCTGCGAGGATTGTCATACTAACTCCAAGACCATCGGATATGGTACAAGTAATTCAAGGAGCGCTGAAAAGCTCCTGGGTGATAGCCCCATGTTTCAGGATTTATCAAAGGGGGTGTATGGGGATATCCCCGATGCAAAGACGGGGAGGTGGGAAACCCCAAGAATTGAAGATTTCCCGCATGCGCTGGACCAACTGGTCGTAAGAAGTGGAAAACAAATCCAAAATATGCCATTCCCGGAAGACAGATCATTGAATCAGGAGGAGAGGAACCTTGTCGAAAGAGAAGGTCTATGTATCGGATGTCATCAGTATTATGGAACACCCGAATGGGATAAAATAATCGAAAAATATGGGAGGGCAGAAACAGCCGAACAGCATGAGAAGATGGTTTCTGAGGCAATAAAGAGTCTTAGGGAAAAATGTAAATAAAGCATGAGTACAACTACATTTTAGTATAGATTGGGGGATATTGCGAAGGATAAAGTTTTTGCGAAAGAAACGAACTTTTCGTGATTGATACCTTGGTTGTATAGAATTTTCATTTTATTTATGTGGTTTTTGATGCGGTGCCGGTAGGACAAGCGTCTCGCTTGTCCTGTATCCGTTTGTTTCTTTTAATTTGGTCAACCGAGACGGTTGACCAACCAATTTCTTCTAACTTTAAATTATATCCACGGATTTTTTTACAGAAAGGAACGAATCATGAATAAAAAAGTATTTAAATGCAAATGCTTTACATTTTTATTTGCTGTAATTTTAATTGCGGCTTCAACAATTTCTTATGCAGAAGGTACACTGAAAAAGTTAAATCTTGCGGAATTAAATAGCTTGCTTGAGAGCAACAAAGGCAAGGTGGTGGTACTTAACCTGTGGGCAACATGGTGTCCACCGTGCAGGAAAGAGATGCCAGGTTTTATCAACCTTTACAAAAAATATAAGGGCAAGGGGATTGAGATCATTGGTGTTGCTTTCGATGAAAACGGACAAGAAGTAGTTCCACCCTTTATAAAATCATTGGGTGTCAATTATCCAATTTACCTTGATGGAGGAGATATCGGTCCTGCGTATGACCTGCAGGCTTATCCAACCACAATTATTTATGGGAAAGACGGCAAGGTGGTTAACAAACATCTTGGTTATTTGTCGGAAGAAGATTTGGATGCAGAACTGAGCAAACTGTTGAAAAAATAACAATGTGCGGGTTTAATACGTTGCAAGATTCAAAGATAAATTTTGAAGATAAATTAAGGCAATACGGCTTCCATCTAAGGCGTACAAAGCTTAAAACGCTTCAGATAAACGTTGGAAAGTTATGCAACCAGGCGTGTACGCATTGTCATGTGGATGCGGGTCCGGAGAGAAATGAAATAATGTCGGCTGAAACGGCGGATCGGGTATTAAACCTCCTTGCCAATTCACCATCAATTGAGTCAGTAGATTTCACCGGCGGTGCCCCTGAGCTTAATCCTGCATTCCGTTCTATGGTTACCCGGTCTCGTTCTCTGGGGCGCCGTGTTATGGATCGGTGCAATCTCACCGTCTTATTTGTCAATGGTCAGGAAGATTTGGCAGAATTTTTCAGGGCTAATAGCGTCGAAGTGATTGCATCGTTACCCTGTTATTCCAGGGAAAACGTGGATAAACAGCGTGGCAGAGGTGTATTTGACAAGAGTATCGATGCACTACGGAAGCTGAACTCTTTAGGGTATGGGCTGAAAGGGAGCGGACTGAGATTAGACTTAGCATATAATCCTGGCGGAGCTTTCCTTCCACCGTCTCAGGAGGAATTAGAAAAGCAGTATAAAAAGGAACTGCGGGTGAAGTTTGGAATTGTATTCAATCGTTTGTATGCAATGACAAACATGCCAATTAAAAGATGGAAGGAATATCTCGAGCATACAGGGCAGATGGAACGTTACAGAGCACTTCTTATCAACGCATTCAATCCGCAGACAGTAGACGGTCTGATGTGCAGGACGCTCATTTCTGTCGGTTGGGATGGCCAGCTTTATGACTGCGATTTTAATCAGATGCTCGAAATTCCTGTCGCAGGTCGTTGCAGGACAATATCCCATATTGAGTCTTTCGATAAATTTAATCATGGTTTAATTGTTACTGGTGCTCACTGCTTCGGTTGCACTGCAGGAGCTGGAAGCAGTTGCGGAGGTTCGTTGATTCATAACATAGAGACGTAAATTTACAATATTCTATGGTATACGCACCCTATAGGTTGTGCCATTCCTCGATAAATTCGAGGATAATTTAGGTTCAGCAACTAAACATTCCCCTCCCTTTGATGGGAGGGGCCAGGGGAGGGTGATCACTCTTCTTCTCACCCCCACCTAACCTCCCCCATCAAGGGGGAGGAACTCTTGATTTGAAATTTCTTAAACATTAAATTAGGACTTCGGTAATTTATTTGTCACAGAAGATATCATTATGAAAATGGTGGATTCGGCCTATCAGCCTCAATCCACCCTACACGTCACATATAATTTTGAATAGGGTGGATTAAGCCTGTCCCGAGTTTGCGAAGGGCGTAGCAAATCTACCAATTGAAACTCTATAATTATGAAAGAGGTACGAAGTTATGATGATAGAACAAGCCGTATTGAATCGTTATAGTACTGCTGCTGCAAAAAGGGAAGAATCACTTTGCTGCCCTGTTACGTATGATCAAAAATATTTAAAAATAATTCCTCAGGAAGTATTAGATCGTGATTACGGCTGTGGTGATCCTTCACAATATTTACGCGAGGGTGAAACAGTCCTGGATTTGGGCTCAGGGGGCGGAAAAATCTGTTTTATTGCAAGCCAGGTGGTTGGTTCATCCGGACGGGTAATTGGGGTCGACATGAACGATGAAATGCTTGCGCTTGCCCGCAAGGCAAATAGTGAGGTCTCTAAACGCCTGGGATACGCCAACGTCGAGTTTCGCAAAGGAAAGATACAGGATTTGCGTGTTGATAGAGGTACACTTGATGATTGGTTAAAGAGGAATCCTATAAAAAGTGAATCTGACCTCACTGCGTTTGAGTCATATGTAAAACAAATGAGTGAGACATCTCCTATGATCCCGGATGGGTCAATTGACGTTGTGATCAGTAATTGTGTCTTAAATCTGGTGAACCACAAAGACAAACCGATACTTTTTCAAGAGATTTATCGGGCGCTTAAGCGGGGCGGACGTGCCGCAATCAGTGACATTGTATCAGACGAATCAGTTCCATTGGAGCTTCAGCAGGATCCAGACCTGTGGAGTGGATGTATCTCAGGTGCGCTTCAGGAGTACGAATTTCTTAGGGTATTTGAGGATGCAGGATTTTATGGAATTACCATTGCCAAACGTGATGAAAAGCCGTGGCGAACGGTCCAGGGCATTGAGTTCAGAAGCATTACCGTACTGGCATACAAGGGGAAAGAAGGACCATGCTGGGACCATAAAGAGGCAGTTGTGTATAAAGGGCCGTTTCAGGAGATTACCGACGATGACGGCCATCAGTATCGCCGCGGGGTGCGTGTATCTGTCTGCCGAAAGACATTCAATATCCTGGGATGCGAGCCATACGCAAATCACTTTGAATTCATAAGACCTGTGAAGGAAGTCCCTGAAGAACAGGCCCAACCCTTCCCGTGTACAAAGGAAATGCTGGTCAGATCCCCACGTGAAACAAAAAACGAGGAATACAGTATGACAAATGAAGACAATTCTCCGGGTTGTAAACCAGGGACTTGCTGTTGAAGTAGAATGAAGGATAATTAGATATTCAGAAATTCAAAGCAGGAAGGGTTTGCAAAATTGCTTTTACGTAGGTTTTTCCCCGTGAATAATGAGTCTCTGAAAGTCCGGTTAATTTATAAAGAAAGGGAGGTGTATATGACGTTGTTTCGTCGTGCCGTAGCCGTGTTTATTGGTACTGCCTGGTTGGTTTTTGGCGGATGTGATCGTGCAGTTCTGACCGGCATTCTCTATCGATGGTTGTTTAGAGAAACTGAAACACGTCCGGCATGACTCTTTGCAGAGAGCCATGCTCAACTGTCAAATCTTATCAAATAATGCCTATGTTTTGACCCAGGAGGTTACTGATGACGATGGTCACCGCTATTATTGTGGGAAGTGTGGTTCTATCTGCCGAAAGGCATTCAATGTTTTGGGATGTGAGCCATATGTAAATTACTCTGAATTTAAATGAATTGGAGTGCAATCGTCATTGTGAGGCATAACGAAGCAATCTTTGTTTAAGATTGCTTCGTTGCTTTTGCTCCTTTTATATTTTCAAAAACCAACGGCTCCTGATCCATTTGTCAATCTCAACAGCAATTACTATTATCACTGTTATTGCTCCCACATTCACCCATTCCCTTGTTGTAAGCGGCTCTGTTCTGAAAACCCATTGAAATGTTGGTACGTACAGCACTGCAAGCTGGGCAAAAAAGGCAGCTATCATGCTGTAAAATAGAAACGGGTTGCTTAACGGATTAATCCTGAAAACAGACCGGCGTTCGGAACGGGAATTCCACGCCTGAAAGAACTGGAAGAAGACCATCGTTGTCATGGCAACAGATCTTGCCTTTTCAATGGAGACACCTTCATTTAAAGCTGAGATAAAGTTATAAACAACTCCACCGCTAATTATAAGGGCAACAAGAAAGGTTCTTTCGATCAGAAGACGGGACAATATTCCCTCACCGGGCTCTCTCGGCGGCCTGTTTATTATCCCTTTTTCTCCCGGTTCAAAGGCAAGGGCAACATCCTGCAAACCGTTCGTGACGATATTTATCCAGAGAAGCTGGGTAGGCACGTATGGCATTGGTATACCAAGGATAAGCGTAGCAATAATGGAAATTATGGTGGCTATACCGGTTGGTATAAGAAAGAAGACGACCTTGCGGATATTGTCAAAGAGTATCCGACCCTCTTTGACAGCATTAAATATACTTGCAAAATTATCGTCTACAAGAACCATGTCAGATGCCTCCTTTGCCACATCGGTTCCTGCTCTTCCCATAGCGATACCGATATGCGCCTCCTTGAGGGCGGGAGCATCATTAACGCCATCACCTGTTACAGCGACAATCTCGCCGTGCTTCTTCAGTTGTTGTACTATCCTCAGTTTGTGGTGTGGGGAGACCCGGGCATACACAGAAACATCCTTCACCTTATGAAAGAGTTCTTCATCACTCATCGTTTCAAGTTCTTTACCTGTAATTACCTCAGGATTCTCACTACCCAATCCGAGTTTTTTTGCAATTGATACTGCGGTGACCGCATGGTCGCCCGTTATCATGATAGTTCTGATGCCAGCGCGCTTACAACCATTTACTGCCTCTATTGACTCCGGCCTTGGCGGATCTATCATTCCCTGTAAACCTGCAAAGATCAGTCCTGATCCCACGTCATGGTGGGTAAATTCCTCCATGTTGTGAGGTGCTTCCTTGTGAGCAAAGGCAAGTACCCGCATACCTTCTTTAGCAAAATTATTGGCGATAAGTAAAATCTCTTTTTTCTTAGAACTGCCAGCAACAGGTTCAACACACATATCCAGTACTTTCTCAGGTGCACCTTTCACAAATATAAGTTTTTTCCCTCCGTGCCTGTGAAGGGTTGCCATGTAACCCCATTCAGACTCAAAGGGTATGATTGCAATCTGTGGATAGTGTTTTTTTTCCTCCTCCGGCACGAGACCGGACTTCATTGCAGAAACAATAAGGGCACCTTCCGTGGGGTCGCCGTTAACTTTATACCGACCATCTTCCTCGTAAATATTTGATTCATTGCAGAGAAGTCCTATCAGCAGCACCTGAAGATGTTTCTTCTTCTCTGCTTTAACAGACATTTGATCATGGAGTATCTCGCCCTTTGGTTCATATCCACTCCCGGCAACATCATAGATATGCTCTCCATCATAGATTAGTCTGACAGTCATCTCGTTTTTCGTAAGGGTTCCCGTCTTGTCTGAACATATAACAGTGGTGCTTCCGAGGGTTTCTGCAGCCGGAAGTTTTCTCACGATGGCGTTTTGTCTTGCCATCCTGGCCACACCCATAGCCATGGCTATGGTCACGACAATGGGAAGTCCCTCAGGTATGGCCGCGACAGCTGCTGCCACCGCCGTCATGAACATGTCGTGTATGCTTTCGCCAATTATTATTCCCATACTAAAAAGCACTACAGAGGCTGCCATAACAATGAATCCGATATATTTTGCAAAATTATCTATCTTTTTCTGAAGTGGCGCCTTTGTAACTCCTATCTCTTTAACTTCCTGGGCAATGCTACCAAGTACAGTCTTTGACCCTGTCTCTACAACAATACCTTTTGCCCTTCCACTCACCACTATGGTTCCCATAAAAGCCATATTCTTTTGATCACCGGGGGTCAAATTATCTTCACGTATTATTGCAATGGATTTTTCAGCAGGGATTGATTCACCGGTAAGCATAGCTTCTTCAATCTTTAATTCATACGTCTTGATCAACCTCAGGTCCGCCGGCACCTTGGTACCGGATGCAAGGAGGGCAACATCGCCTGGCACCAGTTGCTCGCTATGTATCTCTTTCTCTTTGCCGTTTCTTAAAACCCTTGCCCTTGGTATGAGCATCTTCTTGAGCGCCCTTACGCCCTGTTCTGCCCTGTATTCCTGGATATAGCCAATAATTGCGTTAAGGGTCACAACAGCCATAATTACACTGGTATCAATGTATTCTTTGAGAAGGGCAGTTACAACGGCGGCTACAAGAAGGATATAAATGAGCGGGCTTGTGAATTGATGGAGAAGGATTTTCAGCCTGCTAATCTTTTCTTCTTCGGCAAGTTTGTTTAGACCATAGTGCTGAAGCCGCTTGATGACTTCATTGTCAGACAATCCTTCTTCAGACGTCCCAAGTTTTTGTATGATTTCTTTTATATGAAGCTGATACCAATTCATATTTTTTTCATTATGACAAATTCAATAAAACAAATGTGAACTGCCATATCAAGATGATAATTAAAACATTTATTTATTATTCTACCCGTGCTAAAATAAAACAGTTGCGATTATTAGTTTTCAACAAAAGCAACTAGTAAAGGGAATTTTTATGAGTTTTTTAGATGAAACAGAAATTATCGAAGCCTTAACATCAGAAATTGGAAAGAATATTTATATAGATATTGCTGAATGGCATCTCTATTTATCTGATGCTAAACTTGATAAAGTATTAGCTGAAAAATTATTTCCTTTGTTGGGTAGTGGTTCCATAAATAGTGTACAAATTGTAGAAGATATTTTACGAGAAATGTTTTAAATTAAATAATTTTTTCAAGCAAAGCCACAGGGAAATGGGCAAATATCTCTGATAGATACAAGATAGTTGCATCTTTGTAACTTACGGTAGCAACAATTTCTCCAGTAAAAATGTTCCGGTATTTTTTCTCCGTTTCCTCATGTGGTACAATAATAACCGAGTCTTTCCATACTTCCTTGCCAAAGGGCAGCCTTTCAGGTTGTTGTATCAGCCTTGTAAAAAATCTGGGGGCAACAACCAGCGCCATGGAATTTCCAAATTGCCTCACAAACGAACAAACATTCATAGCCTTTTCTCCCATTGCTTCAAGGGGAGAATAGTCACCGCGCTCAAATATTTCTCTGTTCGCTTTTCGGTAATTGAGGGCTTTATAGATCAGGTAGAGCTTTATCTTTCCATTATCTTTGTTGATAGTCAATTCCTTCGCAAGCTCCGATAGAAGCATCTCTTGCTCACTCCGTTTCAGTTCCTCCAGCATCTTGATTCTAATACTATAATCAACGGGTCTGCGGTTGTCCGGATCAACGAGGCTGAAATCCCACAATTCTGTTCCCTGATAAAATTCAGGAATGCCTGGGGAGGTTATCTTGAGCAATGTTTGCGAGAGGGAGTTGTATATGCCGTAATGGGATATCTGCTTTTGAAATGCCTGAAAATCTTTCAGAAATTTATTTCTTCGTGTAGTATTCAAAATGGCCTCGATAAAGCTCATCAGGATATTCTCGTAATTCGCATTGGGATTTATCCAGCTTGTGTTGACCTTTGCCTCTCTTAATGCCTTTACCATGTAATCTTCAATCCGTTTCTTAAACATTTCGTATTCAGGTCCGGTTATTGGTTCAACGGGCCATGCACCGATAAGGGTTTGGTAAAGAAGGTATTCTTCATTCGGATCTGGCACAGTCTGTCCTTCAACAATAACGACATTTTTCTTATTTAATCTTCTCCATCGCGTTAAATGTTCTCTCCATTCGTCAGGAATTTCCGAAAGGACATTAATTCTTGCCCGCACGTCTTCGCTGCGTTTTGTGTCATGGGTGGAGGTGGCAATAAAGGTGTGAGGCCAGAATTTGCTTCTTTCTATATTCTGCCCATGAAAGGTTTCCATGGGTGTACCAAATCTTTCCGGGCTTCCTCCCACTTCATTGAGAGAAGCAAGACGGTTATAGATATAAAAGGTTGTATCCTCAAGCCCTTTCGCCGTGACAGGTCCTGTAACCTGCTGAAACTTCATAACGAAATCAAGCCATTCCCTTTGGTCCGCATCTTTAAAATTTTCCGGATACTTGAGTAAAAGGACGTCTTTGAGAAAATCAAAAACAGATTCGTTCATGGCAGGGGTTTTTCTTTTTGCCTTTGATACAGCAATCTCAATATACCGTCGGTCCCTTTCAGTTACCTCTGATGGTTTTATGTAAGTTCTATATATCGGGAAAAAGGCGATGGCTTCCTTTATAGCGTTTGTAAGGCTGTTCAGGGTGAAATCCCTTGTATGTCTGTTTTTTTCCGACAGCTGGTTCAGGTAGTGTCCCAGGGTATTAACTTCACTCGACATGACCAATTCCATAATTAATTTTTTCTTTTCATACACAATGTTCTGGAAATTCAGCTTTGATCTGATGAACCTGGCGTATATATCATCAAATATTTTTGCATTCGTTGTTTCGACAAAGATGCCATTTAGGAAGTTCAAAAAAACATATCCGGTCGTGCCAAAGACAGGCCAGTCTTCTGGCATCTTTTCCCCTTTGATAAAGATTTTTTCGCCAATGATATAAAAAGCCTTCCTCTGGGAGTTTTTTGACAACAGTTCATTGTATTGTCTCAATATTTCAGCTTCTCTATCGGAAGTGTCCGTAACATATCCTGGACGATCAAGTCTTTTATAAAGAAAACAGTTTTTCTGCAACCTCTGGAAGTATTCCGAAGGATTGTAGAGTCCATCGGGATGATCAACCCTCAATCCAGTAACCATGCCTTCTCTGATAAGTTTAAAAATCAATTTATGGGTTTCCCTGAAAACCAGCGGGTTTTCCATCCGGATTGCCGCAAGGTCATTGATATCAAAGAATCTCCGGTAATTTATTTCCTCGGTAGCCACACTCCATTGCGAGAGCCTGTAGATCTGCTGATTAAGGAGATTATCAAGAAAATTAAAGCTTTCGGGCTTACCTGTTACTCCATTAAATATATTTACATTTTCATCTATGAATGTCTTAATCCCATGATTTTCACTGTAGAGATTCCACAATCGTTTCTTTATGATTTCTTTTTCCCGGTATCGTTCTGCAATTTTTTCCGGATCCTTTTCTGTATATGAGGGTAAATGGTTTAATGCCGTGATAATACTCAAAAGCTCGTTAAGATGCGGGTCTTCTGGTGGAAGATGATTTTTTAACTCATGTATGCGATGCTGTAAAATATCTCTATATGTCTTTGGTCTTATGGGAAATTTATACTGATGGTAATAAAGAAAGAAATCACCGCTTTCAAAGACAAGTTGCAATTCCTGTCTTTCAAGAACAAGTCCATACTGATTGCCTAAAACAGGGATAAGTACTTTGTTTTTCAGCTCGATTTTTACCGGTTCCCAGTCAATATCAAAGAAATCTGCGTAGAGAGAGCCTGGTCCGTTTTCGAGGACATCCATCCACCAGGCATTTTCTTTACTGGTAATGCACATGTGGTTTGGAACGATGTCAAGGATTTGCCCCATTCCGTATTTCCATAACTCTTGTATCATACCATGGTATTCTTCTTCTGTGCCAACTTCCAAGTTCAGGGTATTGTGGTCAACAATGTCATAGCCATGAAGACTACCTTCTCTTGCCTTAAAATACGGGGAAGCATACATATCGCTAATACCTATATCGGAGAGGTACGGAATAATTTTTTTTAGCATCTGAAAATTGAAACAGACGACTGAATTGCAGCCTGTATGCTGAAACGGGTATCCGGGGATCTGATATTGTTTCCGTGGTCATGTATTGTTCACTTTATGAGTTGTTTAAACGTTAAGGAATTTTCATTTAATTAATCGGATTTTGGGTGGCATGGACAAACAAGTTTGTCAGTGTCTAATTGAACGTGCAAGGAATTTCAAACAAAAGCTTCTCCCTTTAATCCCCCCTCAGTGAGGGAGACAACCATCTGTCTCCCGCTGGCGGGGTGAAGAGGGTGGCCCACTGTCGTAAAAATTTGTATTTAAAAGTCGCCGAAGGTCTTATTGAATTTTATATTTCACCCTCTGCCGTATATTACAGTTGCTTCCGATAGTTCTTGTATCAGGGCAGGTGTTATTTGCTTTGGCAAGAGTCTCCATTCCCAATTATTTTCAGAAGTTGCCGGGAAGTTCATTCGCGACTCTTCTCCGAGACCGAGTATATCCTGCATTGGTAAAACAACCATGTTTGCAACAGACATCATAGCAAGTCTTATAAATTCCCGGTAAATAGTATCTTCCGTGATATCTCTCCCTAAATATTGGCGGACTCTTTTTCTCTCTGCCGGACCTGCATCTTTTTTAAACCAACCTTTAATGGTGTTGTTATCATGAGTTCCTGTGTAAATAATGCAGTATTTTGTATGGTTGTGTGGGATGTAGGGATTCGTAGGTAAATCGTCCCCAAAGGCAAAGAGAAGTACTTTCATACCAGGAATTCCAAATGTATTCATAATTTCTTTTACATCAGGTGTTATGGTCCCAAGGTCCTCAGCAATAATGGGAAGACTCGGGAAATGCTTATACAAAGTGTTAAAGAAATCCTGAACCGGGGCATTTACCCATTTCCCATTTACCGCAGTCTTCTCAGTAGCCGGGATTTCCCAGTATGAAACAAAACCCCTGAAGTGATCGAGCCTGACAATATCAAAGAGTTTAAGATTGAATTCTATACGCCGCAACCACCACGAGTAGCCGGTTTCTTTGAGAATATCCCATTTATAAACAGGATTTCCCCATAGTTGTCCGGTTGCACTGAAATAATCGGGAGGAACTCCGGCGACAAACAGGGGTTTTTTCGTATCATCTAATTTAAAAATCTCAGGTTTAGCCCAGACATCGGCGCTATCATAGGTTACATAAATAGGCATATCACCGATTATTTGTATGTTTTTTGTGTTACAGTATTTTTTGAGAGAAAACCACTGTTTAAAAAAAAGATACTGGAAAAACTTTTCCATCAATATTCTATCCCTCAGCTTTTCCTTCCAATCTCTTACAGCATCTTCTTGCTTATTCCTGATATCTTCAGGCCAATCACTCCAAATAATGCCCCGAAAGTATTCCTTCAGAGTAACAAAAAGGGCATAATCATCAATCCAATAAGCATTTTCATTGCAAAAATTTTCAAATTCAAAGTTTTGCTCTAACTTATTGCGGATATTTTTATATATTCCACGAAGGATATGTTCTTTATAGGTTGTAACAGCCGCATAATCAACTCTACTTTCATGAAAGGTTGGATGGCCTTTTACATCAGATTTTGAAAGAAGGCCATCTTGTACCAGAAAATCAAGGCTGATCATAATATGATTTCCGGCAAAGGCTGAATAACTGCTGTAAGGACTATTCCCATATACCGAGCATGTTGGATTTAAAGGCAGTATCTGCCATAAAGACTGCCTGGTTTCTGCCAGAAAATCCACAAATTTGTAAGCCGCTGCACCGAAATCCCCAATACCATAAGGTGATGGAAGGGAAGTAATATGAAGTAGTATACCACACCTTCTTTTATTCATTTTCTTCCTCGTTTTAAAAAATATCTTTATTCAAGGATAATTTTACAGGGGCGGGTTAGGCCTGTCCTGAGTTTGAGAAGGACGAGCGCAACCCACCATGCAGACATCGTTGGTGAATTTGGCGTAAAAGACAACACCTTAATCCCCCTGTGTAACTGCTGTATTAAAGAACAGGTCGGGTCCAATCTGTTTGAATACATCTATCCATCTGACTGCATTTTCGTCGCCTGATTTTGCCTTCAATAAAAACTCTTTATAAATTGTTTTGGTCATCTTGTAATAGATATTCTGCATATACCAAAAATTTATCTCGATGGGAAGCAATTTCAGCAACGTTGTTATTCTTTGAATCTCCACCATTAATGAAAAATCTGAAGGGTTCCTATTAAGACATTCCATGATGTTCTCTACTTTCTTCCTTATTACGAATTCAAGGTCAGTGGAATCCAACATTACATTCCATCGTTTAACTTCATTAATTAAGTTTTGTATCTTCTCTATATTTAATTTTTCCTCCGTAAATGCCTTTTCCAGGTCATAATTCAATGTAAACTCAGCGGCTATACGGAATCCCTTGGGCAAAGGCATTCCTATCTCTTGCAAAAAACCCATTAATATCTGATTGTTTTCATTTATATGCCGATAAGTTTCTTCGAACTCTTTCATGGCAAAATCAATGACTTCGTTTAGAATTTTACGCTGTTCGTCTTTAAAGAGATCTCTTAGCGAATAGCTGTGCATGCCAAAATGCTTATCCATAAGCCTTATGATGTCTGCGAAAGCGCCCTTTTCAAATTTATTGAGTATCTCCTCCTTCACTAATCGATAAGCCCCGTCATCTGGAAAAGTGCGTGCACTTCCATTAAAATCATGATCGCCAAGATGTAAAACACAAAAGCCAATACACTCAGTTTCCCTTACTGTTTCCGATATGATACGAATGCGTCCTATTGCAAGTTTTATCGTATCCTTCAGCTTCTTTTGATAATCTTCTTTGATAACTGTGTAAGAATAAATCTTAATCTTTTCCGGGTAATCCTCAAAGAGTGAACTGATGGCATAGTGCGCACCAACCTTTTTGGCATCTATCATAGCGGGTTTGATGAATTTCTCATAAACGTGGGTGCCATCTTTATGCTCGGGTAAATTGCTTTGTGCTTTGGAAAGTTTGTTTAAAAACATACTTTCCATGCTCTCGCTAAAAACATTTTCTGATAGTTGAATTGCCCTTCCAGCATATTGAATAACCTGGACAGTTTCAAGGCCTGAGAGCTCATCAAAAAACCATCCGCAGCTTGTATACATCAGCATAGCATGTCTTTGTATTTCGAGTAATTTAAGAATTACTATTTTTTCATCTTCACGAAGAATTTTTGCCGCATGCCTTTCAAATAATTTGTTTGTGTTTTCTTCCGAGGGGTTCAGAAGAAGCGTTATATATTCATCCCGTGCTTTCCATGGATCTTTAAGAGATTCTTTTGCCTTTTGCTCATATTTAACTGCTATTTGATCTCTCAGCCAGTCAAAAGCGTCACGCAGCGGAGCCCGCCATTCCTGTGTCCATCCCGGATGATTGCCGGAATTGCATCCACAGTTACTTTTCCATCGTTCTATGCCATGCATACAGCTCCATGAGGTATTTTCCTGTATTTCAACTTCGTGTGCTGGCGGATGCTTTTCGAGGTATTCCCCATAATTGGTCAGCATTGCAAGTCCCTGAGACTCAATATGATTAAGGGCAAAGGAAAGGGCCATATCTCCGAATCTGTGATGATGCCCATAGGACTCTCCATCTGTTGCGATATTGAGAATCTGGCGCCATTTCCTTGTGGTGGAAAAACCACCCAGCAGCCGATTGACAAAATCTTCTCCCCGAGTCAGCAATTTTTCAAATGCCACCGAGAGGGATATTGGACCATCAAAAAAGAAGATATTTATGATGCGGCCTGATGGCAGTTTGCATATATATGCCCGTGTGGGGTCAATTTGCCTCCCGCTTACATCCTTCCACCTTCCACCGCCAATCTTTCTTACTCTGGCCGCTTGATGAGGAGCAAGTATGGTAAATTTTATTCCACACTCTGCAATGATATCCAGTGTTTCAATATCTGCCGCAGTTTCTGAAAGCCAGATACCTTCAGGGGAGCGCTTGAACCTGTGCTCAAAGTCCTTTATACCCCAAATTATTTGAGTGCGTTTATCACGGGTATTGGCAAGGGGCATGATAATATGATTATAAACCTGTGCGATTGCATTACCATGTCCCGAACGCCATTCCATACTTTGTCTGTCTGCATCAAGTATTGCCTGATAGATATCCGGAGCATATGTCTCCATCCAGGAAAGGAGGGTAGGGCCAAAGTTGAAACTTATCCTGGCATAATTGCTGACAATATCCATGATACGTTTTTCTCCATCCAAAATTCTGGATGCAGAATTCGGGGCGTAGCATTCGGCGTTGACCTTCTCATTCCAATCATGGTAAGGAAAAGCAGAGTCCTGTATTTCAATTGCTTCAAGCCACGGATTTTCCCTTGGTGGTTGATAGAAGTGTCCGTGTATGCAAATATATCTGTCCATAGTATTACACCGTAAGGTTTTTTCCCCTTTCTCGTATTTAGATGTTACTCTTTACCTGTAACTAGGATTGCAGCTATCTTGACGCTAAGGAATTTCAAACAAAAATTTCCTCCCCCTTAATCCCCCTCACTGAGGGGGACAACTAATTGTCCCCCGCTGGCGGGGGTGAAGGGGGGGAACTGTTATTGCAAAATTAGATATTTTAAGTCGCCGAAGGCCTGATTTATGCTATCGGACCTCCAGCAAATGTTTTATCCCCTTTAATGGGATAATCACCCATTCAGGCCGGTTGTTTAATTCGTATCCGAGCTCATAAACCGCCTTTTCCAGAAGATAGGCTCTTAGCATGACACTGAGATCCTCCTTGTCTCTGGGGATAAAAGGGGCGTTTCCTGCTGTATTGAGGTATGACCTTAAAAAGGCGCCCCCAACATATCTGTACCAGAGATTGAGCCAGGGTTCAAGTGCCGGAATATCCTCCGGTCTAACGGATGCATGCTTGAGAAGGGCTGTATGGGCTGCGTAGTGAAAGGATCGTATCATACTTGCCACATCTCTTAATGGCGATCTCTTCAGTCTTCTTTCGGTCAAAGTCCTTGCGGGTTCTCCTTCAAAGTCAATGATAACAAAATCGTTTCCCGTGTGAAGAACCTGCCCCAGGTGATAATCTCCATGGATTCTTATCTTCATAGCAGACAGCTTCCTCTTGAAAAGAACACTAAAACGGCTCATGATCTCTTTTTCAAAATTCAGTATCTCGTTCATTAACTCTTTTAGATTGTCCGGTAAATTATTCACATTTTTTCTTATCAGTGCAAAAACCTTTTTTGTAAGAAGTTGCATAGATTGATAAAGGGATCTCTGGTAAAGCACCGAAAATGGTTCAGGTCTAAAATCGGGATCTTCTGTTTCGGAAGAAAGTGACAAGTGAAGTTCTGCCGTTCTTTTCCCCAGGAGGGTTATCATTTCAATGTAAACACCCCCGATTAATTCCTGAAAAAGCAAAGGTATTTCCTGAAAAGCAATCTCTAAAAGAGAGGACGGAGCAGTTGGCATTTCCTGAATTTCAGTTCTTTTGGCAAGGACTCTGCCGAGATATCTTCCCACCCAATCAAGGGTATATGTCCAGGCATCTCCCTGATTAGGAATAAATGCCTGAAGCATACCGATGACCACTGGTTCAGCGCTGTGCCTTCTATATTCTATTGCCCCGGCAAATGAAGGGATATGAGAGAAAGAAGTATTCTCAGTAAGGAACTTTCCGATTTCTAAATCGGGATTTATTCCTTCGTCCAGGCGTCTATACAGTTTTAAAAAGAGTTCTTTGCCATACAGAAAAGACGAATTGCTCTGTTCGGTTTTGAGAACCTCTGATTTTTCCAACAGAATCTCTTTTAGTTTATACTTTTTAAAAGTCTTTCCCGTATAGGTGACAAGATATCCATTGAAACCATGAACAGTATGTTTTCGCGCAAACATTCTCAGGAGATGTTTGCGAAATTCTTCATTATAGATACTATCATAGATAATCCCTTCGGCGCTTTCAGTCTTCAGATGCGCAACTACTGCCGGAAAATTTTCAATTACAATATTTTCCGCCTTATCTCCCGATGAAAAAGAAAGGGGAAGAAGGTATGTATCGGATAGCTCCGTGATATATCTAACCTCGATCAGAAGAAGTTGCGTAACACAAGAATCTTCCCTGAGTGAAATAGTTTCGATGATTTTAATCCCTTGCATTTCCTGTGCCTTGCCACCGAACCATCTGCACATCTTTATATAAGGAGGCAATATTTCCCTTTCCAGCGTTTCTCTTGTTTTTCCCTCAAATACTAATTCCCAGCTCCCGCTCACGCTCAATTCCGGAATTGTTCGTATCTTTCCAAACCTTACGCCATCATCTGTTTTTTGTAAGGCAAACCAATAATAGTCATGACGACCGATCGTAAATGTATAAGGCGCTTCCGTTATCCTGGGAAATTTATTTCTGCTGAATACTTCTTCTGGCCAATATCCGGAAAACCGTGAAAGATCAAGTTTTACTACCTGAGAAAATCTTGAAAGGTTGACTACCGTAAGAATGATCTCATTTTGATACTGGCGTATAAATGCAAGCACTTTTGGGTTGTCTGAAAACAAGAACTCAATACTTCCTCTTCCAAATGCCTTAAAACGCTTCCTCATTGCAATAACCCTTCGCATCCACCAGAGAAGAGACGCCTGATTCCTTTCCTGATTCTCAACATTAACGGCTTCGTAGTGATACTCAGGGTCCATGATAATAGGAAGAAAGAGTTTCTGCGGATTTGCTCTGGAAAAGCCGGCATTCCTGTCCACATTCCACTGCATGGGGGTTCTTACACCATTTCTGTCCCCAAGGTGGTAATTGTCTCCCATGCCAATCTCGTCTCCATAGTAAATAATGGGGGTGCCGGGAAGGGAAAAGAGGAGTGCATTCATAAGCTCTATTTTCCTCCTGTTGTTTCCAAGAAGCGGGGCAAGACGCCGCCGGATACCAAGATTTATCCTTGCAACGGGGTCTCTTGCATAGACCCTGTACATATAATCCCTTTCTTCATCGCTTACCATCTCAAGGGTAAGTTCGTCATGGTTTCTCAGAAAGAGCGCCCATTGACATGCATCCGGTATCGATGGGGTTTGTTCAAAGATGTCAATTATGGGAAATCTGTCTTCCATCCAGATTGCCATGAATAGTCTTGGCATTAAAGGAAAGTGGAAGGACATATGGCATTCGTCTCCATTCCCAAAATAGGCTATTGCATCCTCCGGCCATTGGTTTGCCTCTGCAAGAAGCATCTTATTTTTAAATGCGCTGTCTACATGTGCCCTGAGTTTCTTCAGGAATCCATGGGTCTCGGGCAGATTTTCACAGTTTGTACCTTCTCTTTCAAAGAGATAAGGAACGGCATCCAAACGAAACCCATCAACGCCCATATCTAGCCAATAATCAATGACTCTCAGGATCTTCTTTTGCACAAGGAGGTTGTCGAAGTTTAGATCGGGCTGATGCGCGTAAAAGCGGTGCCAGTAGTGAGACTTTGCTACGGGATCCCATGTCCAGTTTGACGATTCAAAATCTTTGAATATTATCCTGGCATCCTGATACCTTTCCGAAGTACTGCTCCAAACGTAAAAATTCCTCAATGCAGAGCCTGGTTTCGCCTTCCTTGCCCCCTGAAACCAGACATGCCGTTCAGAAGTATGGTTTAAAACCAGTTCTGTAATAACTCGTATCCCTCTTTTGTGGGACTCTTTGACAAATTCCTTGAAATCCCTTAATAAACCATAATCAGGATGGACGCCAAAATAATTTGCTATATCATATCCATCGTCCTTAAGGGGAGAAGGATAAAAGGGCAGGAGCCATATGGCAGTTATACCAAGATGCTCCAGGTAGTCTAACTTATCAGTCAGCCCTTTAAAATCCCCTATGCCATCGTCATTGAAGTCAGAGAAAGCCTTTACGTGAAGCTCGTATATGATGGCATCCTTATACCAGAAGGGATCGTCTTCGGTATAAACCACTTTTTGGGGCATTATCGATTCTCCTTACAGGAAATAATCAAAATCAGTTTCTCTTTTCAATTTCTTCCTTACCTTGAAAATATGGGCAGGCAGATTATGTGGTTTAAATTCCACATAATTATTTTCTCCATGCCAGATATATTTGCCATCGCTTAACAGATCATGAACGAGGTATGGCTGGTCTGCATCTATTCCAAATTTGTTAATAGGGATTCTTATCCATCCCGACTGGCTGTGATAGGGATCAAGATTTACCACAACAAGGAGTATGTTAGAAAAATCTTCCGTTGTCTTTCCATAAACGACAAGATATCCATTGTCTGCCTCGTAGAATTGCACATTCCCTGTGGTCTGAAGGGCAGGGTTTTCCTTTCTTACCCGGTTCACCCGAGCAATAAAATCTTTGAGATTTCCTGGCCTATCCCAATCACAGTGTTTTACCTCATATTTTTCTGAATTGAGATACTCTTCCTTTCCGGGAAGTGCCTCGCTAACACAAAGTTCAAAGTCAGGACCAAAGATACCATAGCTGGATGATAAGGTTGCGGCGAGAATAAGTCTGATCATAAATGCAGGTCTGCCTCCATACTGGAGGTGTTCTGGAAGGATGTCGGGTGTATTGGGCCAGAAGTTAGGCCTGAAATATTCCCTCACGTTGGTCTGGACAAGTTCGGTAATGTATTCGATAAATTCCCGCTTTGTATTCCTCCAGGTGAAATAGGTGTAGGATTGCGTGAATCCGAGTTTTGCAAGATAGTACATAACCTTTGGTCTTGTGAAGGCCTCTGAAAGAAAGAGAACATCAGGGTATTTACTCTTTACTTCATTTATCAGCCACTCCCAGAAAGAAAACGGCTTCGTGTGTGGGTTATCAACCCTGAATATGCGGACGCCTCTTTCAACCCAGAAGACCACGACACTCTTTAATTCCTCCCACAGTTGTCGCCACTGTTCTGTTTCAAAATTGAAGGGAAGTGCATCTTCGTATTTCTTCGGTGGATTTTCAGCATACTGGACAGAACCGTCAGGACGCCATTTGAACCACTCAGGATGCTCTGCAACATACGGATGGTCAGGCGAACACTGGAATGCCAAGTCCAGAGCGATTTCTATGTCATAATCTCTGGTCTTGTTTATGAGTCTTTCAAAATCCTCCAGCGTTCCCAGGTGAGGATGGATGGATTTATGCCCGCCTTCCTGAGATCCTATTGCCCAGGGGCTTCCTACATCATTTTGACCGGATACCGGTGAATTATTCTTTCCTTTCCGGTTCGTCCTTCCTATCGGATGAATGGGTGGGAGGTAAAAGACATCAAAGCCCATTTTCGCTATCTCCGGAAGGATGGCCTCGCAATCCTTAAAAGTTCCGTGTTTGCCGGGTTCCGGAGAGCATGACCGGGGGAATCGCTCATACCATGTACTGAAAATGGCCTTTTTCCTGTCTACGATCACAGAGAGTTCCTTTCCGTAATTCGAAGCAAACTTTCTGTCCCGATATTCATTCATCAGGTTGCCGAGTTCTTCACTGAAAGCAATTGATACCGTTTTTTGCCTGTTTTTTCCGTTTTTAGCATGTCAATATATGCCAGAAGGGTTTTTTTGTCATCTGCAGATGCCCTTTGCGATGAATCTGTAATGTACTGGATTCCGACAAGTATATCGACTCTTATATCCTGGTTGGCGTCAAATTTCTTTCTGAGGTCTCTCCGCCAGGTTGTGAAATGGTCAACGCCACCCTCAATCGTATAAAGATACGTTCCTGTCTCTTCAACAACAAATACCGCTTCCCACCGATCATTTTCCCTGAGTTTCATAGGAACCTCTTTCCATTTGTTATCGCCCGGCCTTTTACACAGAACATTTGTCCAAACGGTATCATGTCCATCAGCAAAAATATCAGCGGTAACTACTACCTTTTCTCCAACGATTCTTTTAATGGGAAAACGGCCACCATCGATCTCCGGCTGTAAATTTTCTATAACGACCCTTTTTTTTCCGTCAATTTTCATTTTCCACTTTCGACTTGTCCGATTTAAGATTTAAATCATACTTCTTTCATACCCCTGATGATTCAATTCTTTGTAGTTTTGTGGTTCAACCTGTTTAGGTTGTAGCTACACCGCGCAAAGTTTTTTTCTATTATACAGAACAAAACTCTGTCCCCTTATGATAATTTCTTCCCCAGAATTTAGTTCATCCGGGAGAAATGAACCTGGGCCATTCCATATTTTTTCTGAGGAATCCAGTATTTTATTCCATTTGCCTTCAATGATCGAAGGGACGATCTTCACCTCAGAACAGTTGAAATTGAAAATAAAAAATACTTCATGAGAGACATTCCATCTTCTCATACTTATGATCTTTTCTCTTTCGAGACTATCCACAATGGAACTCTTTTTGTCGGGATATGAAAGGGCAGGGTTTGTTTTCCTTAACGTTATCAAATTCTTATAAAAGTTCAATAAAACTTTGTGGTTGCCTCCCATTCTTTTATTCCAGTTTATCTTTGATTTCAGGAATGTTTCTGCATCCTGTGGGTCTGGCGGTTCACCCTGCCATTTGAACTCGCCGAACTCTTTCTTCCTTCCCTCTCGTACCATCTCTATAAGGGCACAATCAGAATGACTTACAAAGTAAAGGAATGGGGCGTTCTCACCGTACTCTTCTCCCATAAAAAGGAGGGGAATATAGGGGGAGAGAAGGACTATTCCGGAGGCAAGCTTAAGAGCCTCAAACGATACAAGAACACTGAGCCTTTCACCAAGCATTCTGTTGCCAATCTGATCGTGGTTTTGTGAAAAAACCACCATTTGTTTTGCAGGCACATCTTTTGAAGAATTGCCATGATTTTTCTTTCTAAACTCGGAATACTCCCCTGAATAGACAAAACCCTCTTTCATGGACTTTGCCATGTGCGCAACCTTGCCGAAATCAAGATAATATCCACGATTTTCACCAGTAAGAAGGGTATGAAGCGAGTGATGAAAGTCATCGCACCATATTCCATCAATACCATATCCCAGGAATTCTCTTGGTATGACAATACGGGAATCATTTAAATCACTTTCAGCAATGAGGTGGTATTTTCTCCCCTGTTTTTGAGAAAATTCTTCAACCCGTTCTGAAAGCTCAGAGAGAAAGTGTTTCTCCCCCATGTCGAATATGGCATGAATAGCATCAAGGCGGAGGGCATCCACGTGATAATGTCTGAACCAGTGAATGGCATTTTCAATAAAAAAGTTTCTTACCTCATGAGAATGTGTATCATCAAAGTTTATTGCATCACCCCACGGCGTTTTATATTTATCCGTAAAGTAAGGTCCAAAGTCCCTAAGATAATTGCCTTCCGGCCCGAGGTGATTGTAAACTACATCAAGGATAATCGCGATGCCTTTTTTATGACATTCATTTATGAAACGTTTAAAGCCTGTTGGACCTCCGTAAGAATTTTGAACTGCATAGGGATGAACCCCATCGTAGCCCCAGTTTCTTTCGCCAGGAAATTGGGCAACCGGCATTATTTCCAAAGCGTTTATCCCAAGATTTTTCAATTCATCAAGTCGGGGGATAATTTCATCAAAGGTGCCATTTTGTGTGAAGGTTCCAACGTGAAGCTCATATATGACCATGTCGGCGAGACTGATGTCCTTCCAATGATCGTCTTCCCAGTTAAAAGAATGATTAACTACGTGAGAGGGACCGTGTACGCCTTCAGGCTGATAATGGGATGCAGGATCGGGCCTGTCTTTCACGTCATCGAGCCGATAATAGTAAGAGATATTTTGAGCTAAATCGTCAATGGTTGTTTTCCAGTATTCCCGATGGACTCTGCACATGGGAATAACCTTCTTATAAGGAGAGACTATTTTTAACGATACGGTACCCGGAGAAGGAGCCCAGACAGCAAATTCATATTGCCCATTCCTGATATAATTTGTTCCAATTTTCATCGTATCCTTTCCCCGAAGGATTTTTTTGTATAAAAATAACCAAATCCCGCTACCAGGAGCAAGATGATTACCGATGTGGCAGCGCCCTGTCCAAAGTCACCCTTGTAGAAGAAGAGTTTGTAAGCATAAACAGATAAGGTTTCTGTAGAACCTCCCGGTCCACCGCCTGTGAGGACATAAACGAGATCGAATATCCTCAGGGCATCTATTGTCCTGAAGAGGACGGCCACGCCTAATATTGGTAATAGCAACGGTAAAGTTATGAAACGGAATCGCTGCCAGCTATTCGTACCATCAATGACAGATGCCTTATATATTTCCTGCGGGATGGCAGAAAGACCTGCTAAAACAATAATAGCCACAAAAGGGGCCGTCTTCCAGACATCTGCAATGATAAGGGAAAAGAAGGCCAAAGATGGATTCCCGAGCCAGTTTATTCTTATTATTCCCAGTAATTCTAAAAGATAATTTATGATACCCAAATTATAGTCAAACATCCATTGCCATATCCTGGCGGTTACTACCGTCGGGATTGTCCAGGGGATAAGTATACAGATTCTGAAAAAACTGTTTCCCGGAGATAGCCGGTTCATCATAAGTCCCAGACATAAACCCAGAACAGCTTCCAGACATATTGAAACGATGGTAAAAGAAAGGGTAATAAAGAGTGAATACCAAAAACGGGTATTCGTCAAAATTACCTGATAATTATGAAAACCGGTAAATGTTTCCTCGGATCGAATGAGTTTTGAATTTTTGAATGAAAGGGTAAGAGTGTTTATGAATGGAACAAAATGAAATGCTATTAGCAGCATTGCACCAGGCAGTAAAAATAGATAAGGAAGCTTAGTCCTCTGCGAATTCATTTCTGATTCCTTCGAGTTCTTTGTGGATGGTTTTTAATGCCTCTTCACTCCTCATTTGACCAGATAATACCTTGTTAACGTATTTTTGTAAGATGTCACTGATCCATTGGTAATAGGGAAGATTTGGTCTGACCTGAATGTTTTTCAGAGCCATTTTCACCGTTGAAAGAAAAGGCAATTTCTGTATAAGTTTCGGGTCATTATATAATGCTCGTCTTGTCGGCGCCCAGGATAAATTCATTGCTAATTCCTTTTGTACTTTCCGTGAAGTTAAAAAATCAATCAATTGCCACGCCTGTTCCTTTTTCTTTGAACCGGCATTGACAGCAAGGTGCCATCCTCCATACACAGTTGCAGAATTTCCCTGAGAAAATCCGGGTAACTGAGATACCCCAATTTTCCCTTTTAATAGTGGGTCTTCCTGACACAAATCCCATACATAGGTCCAATTTCTTAAAAAAAGGCCATGACCTTGTTGAAATAGGTGTCTTGAGGATTCCTCCATAAGTTCACTGTGGGTGTTCGGCGGCGATATCCGATACTTCCAGATGAAATCGTGCATAAGGTCCAAAGCTATTTTATTTTGTACAGAATTCACAGTCAATCTTCCATTTTCGTCGAGTATTCCTCCATTGTTACTGCCGATAAATTCGATGAAATTACAGACCAGTCCTTCATATTGCTTTCCCTGCCAGAGATAACCAAAAACGGCCTCATTTGCAGAGATTTTTGTACATGAGTCAATAAGTTCTTCCCACGTCTTCGGAGGATTCAGGTTGTATTTTTCCAAAAGGTCTTTTCTATAGTATAAGAGGCCAATGTTTGCGTTCCAGGGAATAGCATACAGTTTGCTGCGAAAGACGTTGGTTTTCCCGGTTACCGGAATGAAAGATTTGCGGTGATCAATGTTAATGTAAGAATCCAGGGGTTCTAACCAGCCCGCTGATGCAAATTCGGCAATCCAGATCGTATCAATTCTCACCACATCAATATCGCTGGTTTTTGCTCCCAGCGTGGTAAGATAGTAATGGTGCTGTTGATCCGTCGGCGCAGGGAGGACATTTAATTTAACTTTTATGGTAGGATTTTTTACCTCGAATTTCTCCAGAAGATTCTTTACCAGTCTGATTTCGTTAACGCCTGCTCCAATACTGAAAACGACCTCAGCTGTTTTTCCCGGCCTGAAAAAAGAATAAATAACCCATAGCCCAAGCAAGGTATACATAGATAGAAAGATTATATTCTGTAATCTCACGCCCATATAAATATCCCATGCCTTTTGTTGTAATAGTGCAGATCACCTGGAGCATCGGGATGCCTCAGAGATTATTATAACCAGAAAAAAGGCCGTTTATGAATTAATTTTATAAATAGTGTTGTTAATATCCTTGAGATAAGAGAAAGAAACGATTCTACAATTTTTATTGTTGACAATTTGTAATTTTAAAAGGTAAAATACATCAACAATAAATAATTTAATATAATTAATATTTTTGAATGGAATATGAAATTATTTAGTATTTGTGAACTTGAAATGGTAATGACAGAAAATTACGAGAATCGGGAATATACAAAGTATTGTTTTGTGCAAATAGAGATAGGGTTTCAATATTTTTCGGTTCTCAATTTTTAAGAAATACCAGGTATTCTTTGCGTTAGCTATGACAAAAAGGAGGTGGTATAGATGCTTGCTGTCAATTTCAATGATCAGGAAAAAAATAAATTAAAAAATATCAGAATAGGAGCCTTCCTTACTTTTTCAGGCATTATTTCCAGATTTATTGTGGGAGATATTATTAAACCTCTCGAACTTTATGATTTTATACAACCTGGTAGTCATTCTGGCACTCATTTCCATCATTATGAATTTCATACACCAAGTTTTCCCGATATGTGCGGTGATGTGGTAACGATTGTCCTCTTTGTAACAGCATACCTGTTTATGACATCGTTGAGTATGAAAAATATTTTAAGGGGCATGATGTATAGTTGCAGTGAAGTAAACTATAAGTCGCGGGAATCCATTCAGAGGATAAGAGACTACATTTTGTGGACAAGGAACATATTTTATGTGGCTATGTTTGGCTTTGGGTTGTATTTTTTCTCGAAGTATCTATTAACAATAGGATTGGAGGTGTTTTCTGCGGAAGAATCTGAGGCAGGTGGGGTGACATTTGTCCTTATTGTATTAAATAATATAGTGAAACTCGCAGCTGCTCTGGCTTTTGTCTATGCCTATTGTAAATATCTTGATGTGCACAAGCACATGAAGGCCATACTTTATATGTTCTTTTTTATACGAACTCTTTTCTTAACCAATATGCTGGGTTTTGTCCATGAGTATGACTTAGAAATGATTGCGCCTATGATAGACATTTTATTACCTGTTATCCTTATTTATTCTATAGTAAGCTTTTTTGTTGTAAGGCACAGAATATTACAGCATGACCATGTAAGTAGTTAAAGTTTTTTCACTGATAAGAGATCTCTTGCTTTTTCTGCAGTCTGGCTGGGGGGGGGGTAGCTCCCTTTCCCGCCTCGGCAACAACACCCCTTCCCCGTTCATTTACGGCTATGGTTGTCGTATTTCTTTGATCTCCAGGTGTTAGAGTATCCTCCTTTATTATTATGAAGTGAACTTGACGGCAAGGGATCGGCTCACCGGTACGCACAGCTTCTTCAATCCTTAACTCAGGGATAAAGTAACCAAAATACTATTCTATCCTTGTTTTCGTTATCGGATCAAACCAGTGAATAGTATCAGGGGAGAATTGTAAGTTTACCCGATCACTTATTTTTATTCCTTCAACAAAAGTTTTTACATACCAGGTTATATCCTGGGTAATTTTAACATGAATTATTGATTCGTGACCAAGGTATTCTGTGTGTTCTACTGTGCAGGGTATGGTAAAAGGTATGTTTGTTTCTTTCTCAGAAGAGAGATCTGCTTGCACAACGATTAACTTTTCAGGGCGTATGCCGAGGATGAGATTGTTTTTGTTTGGGAAAAAGGTTGGGTACTCAATGAGGATTTCTCCAAGGGTAAAGGAATGTGTGCTGAGCTTGTTTATTTGAGCCATGTTCATCGGTGGGGTTCCTACAAAGCTGGCAACGAAGGTGTTTTGGGGTTTCTGATATATTTCATCCGGTGTGCCAATCTGTTGTAACCTCCCTTTGTCCATGATGGCTATGCGATCCCCCAGGGTAAGCGCTTCGATCTGGTCGTGGGTGACATAGACAGTTGTTATATTGCGATTCCTTTGAAGTTTCTTTAACTCTCCCCGAGCTGAAAGCCGAAGTCGCGCATCAAGATTGCTCAGCGGTTCATCCATCAGAAAGACCTGTGGGTTCCGCACAAGCGCCCTTGCCAACGCTACCCGTTGTTTCTCTCCTCCGGAAAGTTCTTTCGGATACTTTTGCAATAAGACATTTAACTCTAACATCTTTGCCGTTCTGATAATCTTCTGTTGCATTTCCTTTTCCTTTCGTATTCTCAGGGGAAAGGCAATATTGTCGTAGACCTTCATGTGGGGATATAAGGCGTAATTCTGGAAGACCAGGGCAACATCTCTTTTCCCCGGAGGGATTTGATTAACAATATGTTCATTAAAGAAAATGTATCCCGAAGCAGGTGTTTCCAGACCTGCTATCATATTTAATGTGGTAGATTTTCCACTGCCGCTGGATCCCAGCACAACCAGAAATTCGCCGCTCTGTATATCTAAGTTTAAATTGTTAACGGCGATGGTATGTCTGTATCGTTTCGTAAGGTCTTGTAATCTTATTCTCATTCTTTCACGGCACCGCTAGTTAATCCACGTATAATATATTTCTGGAAGATCATTAAAAAGATAAGGAGCGGAAGTGTTACCACGACAGAGGCAGCGGCAATATCTCCCCAGGGGACCTCATAGGTACCCTCAAATAGGGCAATCCCTACCGATGCCATCCGTGTCGATTCATCCGGGGTAAAGGTGAGGGCGAAAAGGAATTCATTCCAGCAAAAGATGAAAACAAGAACCGCTGCTGAGAGAATGCCCGGTAGCGACATGGGTGTGATGATATATCGAAAGGCCTGGAAATGGGTACAGCCATCTATTAGTGCGGCGCTGTCCATCTCGAATGGGATTTTGTCCAGATATTTTACCATGAGGAAAAAAGCCAGAGGAAAATTATGAGCACTGTAAGTGCAGATAAGCGAAATGGGCAGATTGATCCAGCCAAGGGTATAAAAGAGTTTATAGAGGGCAGCAACAAGGCTTATGGTAGGAAGGGTGAACAGAACGATAATCATAAATAAGATAAAAGTTTTCCCTCTGAATGAGAATCGTGACACTCCATATGCAGCAAGGAGTGAGAAGGGTATTGTGATCAATACGGTCGATAGTGAGACCATAAAACTATTGAACAGATAATAAGGAAAATTGCTTCCCAAAAGGACATTTTTGTATGCGCCAATAGTGTAAGTAACCGGGAATACGGGTGGCAATTGCATAACCTGGACAGGGAGTTTAACTGATGTTAGGAAGATCCAAAAAAAAGGTCCCATACTCCAGCATATGATAAAGATGAAAAAAAGATAAAAGGTGAGTTTCTTAACCATTCGTTAAATTGCAATACAGTGTTTAAAGATAATTTTAGAGAATTTTCCCTCTTTTTTTATTATAATCATATGGCCTTAGATTCTACAAGACGTTTCTTTTAAATACCTCCTGCGATTCATTTACTCAAATAATTCAAAACATAATTTCAGATTTTTTTCCTGCATAAGGGTTTGCATTGTAATTTATTCTAGCAAAAACAGAATTTGTCGGTAAAGCACTATGGAATCATTTTTGTTTGCCTTGCTTGCTGCTTTTATTGCTGGATTTGCTCCCTTTTTAGAAAAGATAGGACTCTCATCAGTTGAACCAACAGCCGCATACCTGATCCGTTGTTCAGCGGTCATCGTAGGGGCAATAATCGTTATCTCTTTTACTCCGAGTTTAGTATCTATGGAGAAAATGGAGACAAAGTCTATCTTCTTTCTGTTCCTTTCGGGCATTTTAACAGGATTTGTTGGGCAATTGGTATTTTACAAAGCACTTAAGCTGGGTGAGATATCAAGGATTATTCCTATCACAAGTTGCTATCCTTTATTTACATTCATTTTGGGCTGGGTTTTCCTGGGTGAGGCTATTACGCTATGCAAGGTTTTAGGTATGCTACTTATTGTAGCAGGAATTTTGCTCCTGAGATTTTAGCGGGAGTATTGCTTCCTGAGATAAATCACTTCATTTTAATTTTTATTGGAAGATTTTATCGGAACGACCGTGACAGGGCATGGAGATTGGCGTACTACCTGTTCTGCCACGCTTCCTAACAATAAGTGTTTTACCCCAGTTCGCCCATGTGTCGATATTACAATCAGATCAACATTATTAGTTTTAGCGAATTCAGTTATTTCTGCATACACAGGTTTGGTGGGTTTAATCACCGAGATTTCTACAGGGAAATCAGCAAAATGTTTTTCTGCTATTTCTCTCATTTTCTCTGAAGTTTGTCTGTGTAGCATCTCTAACATATCAACAATTGATAACCCAAACGCAAAGGTAACATTTGCCGGCGCCACTTCATCTATTACTTTTAAAAGGGTAATTTTGCACTTATCTTTTCCAATGAGTTGGGCAATCTCTTTTGCATAATCAAATGCTGATTCAGCCTCTGCAGAAAAATCGGTTGTGACAACAATATGTTTCATAATGTTTTTCCTTTATAGTATAGTCAGAAATCTTCTGGCAGCCGCAATTATTGCCTTCTTACTTCATTTCTTTATCTTCAGTCTATAATAAAACTCTTTGAATATCCATTGCTATTCCTTTAATTGATGTCGGTATCCCTAGGACTATTGGGCTTTTTGCTTCTTTCAGAAGGTTTTTAGTCTTAAAAGCAAAAAGGCAACTCACAGAGTTGCCTTTTTGCTGTCTTCCAGGACCAACTATGCTGGTACCTTTACCTGCGGTATTATTGATTTTATTTCGAATGGCATTCGCACTTGCAATCTTTCTCCGGTACAGATGGCAGGTGTCCGCACTTATCGCACTTCTTTTCCTCAGCGGCTATCGCAGAGCCAACTAGTATGGTATTTACGACACCAACACCACACATCAATACACCAGCAACAACAAGACTATAACCAAACTTCTTTAACATTTTATTCTCCTCCTCATATAAAGAAGTTCAACCCGAACTCCCGGGAACATTTCCGGTAAAGTTGTGGGGCTTGATACAGAATTCGTAATATGAAAATTTCTGATAAGAATAAATCTTGAATAGACAACTTAAAAAAATTCACTACTTTATTTTGGCAACTATCCTTAAAAAATAAAAAAGCCTTACTGCAAAGATATTCACTGAAAAACATCTTCGGCAGTAAGGCTGTCTCATAAGCGGTTTAAACGGTTTAAACCGCTAGCAAGACCCTTTCCTTTGCGTCCCCCGATCGCTCAGGGTTTGCCTTTATCGTAATGTCTTGTTTATTTATATTGTTATTGAAGTACTTAATCTATATTTGTCGTTATGGATTGTTACACTGTCAAATAATTTATTATTTTCGACTCTTGTATTTTAAAAATGGCATATTTTTCCATATTGTCAATTAAAAAGGCTAGAATATTTTTTGGTTCACTTTAAAAAAAAACATAACAGATGGAAAGTCAATCATATGCAAAAATATCTCTCTGTAGTTTTGGTACTCAATTTATCGTAGTAATAATCATTACAACAACAAGCGCGTTTTTTCATGATTTTTGCTTCCTCCTCATAATGAGCCAAGTATGTTTCTCAGGGCTGAAGTGGTAAAAAAAATGTCCAACTAGGAACACCTGGTTGGGCAATCGAAACCGTTCCTTCGCGTGATTGAGAAAATTCCATCACTTGCGTGGTCAGATGCGACAGTCATGATTTACGGGGAGACGGGAACCGGGAAAGAACTTATTGCCCGGGCAATCCACTATAATAGCCACAGGCATGGGAAGCCGTTTATTCCGGTTAATTGTGGAGCCCTGCCGGACCACCTCATTGAAAATGAGCTTTTCGGGCATGCAAAGGGGGCCTTTACCGATGCCTCTACTGCTGAAAAAGGACTCATAGCGGAAGCAGAGGGGGGAGCCCTTTTCCTCGATGAGGTAGATACCCTTAGCAGTTCCGCACAGATCAAACTCCTTCGGTTCCTGCAGGACAAGGAGTATCGGCATCTCGGTTCTTCAAAAAGCAGGGGCGCAGATGTCCGGGTCATTGCCGCAACCAATAGCAATCTCTGGTATCTTGTGGAGACGAAACGCTTTCGTGAGGATCTTTATTATCGTTTGAATGTTCTTTCAGTCACACTTCCCCCTCTTCGTGAACGGGTTAGCGATATTCCTCTTCTTGCAGCTCACTTCCTCACCCGTTACGCAAAGCAGAATCGTCGGGGTTTACTGCATCTCTCAGGAGATGCAATGCAAAAGTTGATTCACTATCCCTGGTCGGGGAATGTGCGTGAGCTGGAAGGGGTAATACAGCGTGCCGCAGTTTTGTGCGCCTCTTCTGTGCTCGAACCTGAGGATATCGACCATTTTTCGCCATGTGGGGGGAGCGTTATTGGAAGACAGTTCTTTGCGGGAAGACAAGAAGGAGGCTTGCAGTCCATTCATCAGTGCATCCGATTTTCCGGTAACAGATCATTCTTTACAAAAGGTCAAGATACAAGCCATTGGTCAGTTCGAACGGTCATATCTGACGAATCTCCTTATTGCCCACAAAGGAAACATAACTCACGCCGCAAAGGCCGCGGGAAAAGACCGGAGGACTCTTCAGAGGCTTCTCCGGAAATATAACCTGGATGCACGTGCCTTCCGGATCAAATACGAGTAATATTTTGTAACTATTTAGCCAACTGAAGTTTTCAGAAGACTGAGGACGAGATGCTGAAATAAATTCAGCATGCAGTGTCTCTTCATTTGTCATTCTGAACTTGTTTCAGAATCTCTTTGGAATCACTTCAGTTGACTAAATATTTTTTTTATTCAATGCGGCAGTTGCGCCGCATTTTCATGCCGCATATTGATTTTGTCTGCATCTCTTTGATTTTCAAGGCAATAGAAGAATATTAACCGGGGAGTGTTGTGCGGTCAGAAACCCGCATCTGCCTTCAACGGACCGGCAGAAGACCTGAAAAATGAAGGGTAGAGAGAAATAGTTTTTTGGCATCTTTGTTGCGGTTTTGGGCAATGTTATTAGTAAACGTCTTAAGCAGGTTGATGGGTAATAGTCATTGCGAGCGACAGCGAAGCAATCCCGCCAGAGAGATTGCTTTGGGCTATTGTTCCCGCAATGACAACTTTCTTTCAGTGTTTGCTATAGACAGGAAGGAAGAGGCGTTCGTCATGGAGAAAAAAAACTTAAACTGTAATGATCATGAGGTGTTAATGTCCCTTCTTGACTATCTCATCAGACATCGGAATGCGAAAGATACCCTGGAAGGTTATACTCGGATGGTGGTTTCCCAAAGGTTATATTGTGCAAAGAGATGAGGTTCAACATGCTATTGATTTTTTGATTTCAAGAAATTGGTTAACAAAACACGAGACGACCAATTTTCAAAAAATCTATGGAATTAACAAGAAACAGCTCAAAAAGATCAAATCGTTTCATGCTTCATTTAAAGGGAAAACAGATGAAAATAAAAGGTAACTTTTAGGCAATCCCCCATCCCCATACTGCGGTAAAGTTTAAAGCGGACAGGGTCGGGGAAGCTGGACGGTATTGACTTGATGGGTAGAATCTTGAGTGAACATAAGAATATTCCGATTATTATTAACACTGCTTATGGCGGCTATACAGATAATTTCCTGATGTGGTCAGCCGATGCATATATTATCAAGTCTTCTGATCTGAGTGAATTGAAGAACAAGATAAAGGAACTGCTAGACAAAATCGAATGTAATAATGCATCATAAAAGCCAAGACATTTACTTTTTTGGAAGGAGTTACAAATGCTATATTGGGCTATAGTATTCTTTATCGTTTCGATTGTAGCGGCACTGTTTGGTTTTACCGGAATTGCTGTTGCAACTGCAACCATTGCGAAGTTTCTTTTCTTTATATTTGTCGTTGTCTTTATTATTTGTCTTGTATTTGGTCTCTTGGGACTCCCTCATGATCATCCGCCATTATGACGAATGCTTATTTATAAACCGTATGAAGGATTTATATAACAAAGGAAAGAAGTCTTATAAAGTGTAGTAAATGGTAAAGCTTCATGGAGGGAGAAATACTTGCCTATGCCCGGCGTAGGATACGAACAACTGCAACTACTACAATGCCTCCAATCACCGCCACAATAATATTCCCGATCAAACTGGTAGCATAGAGACCGAACAAACCGAACAACCAGCCTCCAACGATGCCACCCAATAGTCCAATAATCAAGTCACCAGCAAGGCCATAGCCTCTCCCTTTTACCACCAGTCCTGTAAGCCAGCCGGCAAGAATGCCACTCATAATCCAGATTGCGAGATACATCGTATCCCTCCTTTTTTATCAGTTTGGTTTCCGGGTGATCACCATATTTTCTTCATCGACGTATGGTGCGAACAATCGCGATTAGTATTACTCCTCCAATTAAAGCCGCAAAGATATTTCCAATCCAATTGGACGATAGTAGCCAAAACATTCTGAATATCCAGCCTCCAATTATACCACCCAATGCCCCAATAACCAAGAAGCCAATGAGTCCGTAGCCTCGTCCTTTTACCACCAGTCCAGTGAGCCAGCCGGCGATAATGCCGCTGATAATCCAAATCGTGAAAAACAAAGTTGTCTCCCCTTTGAGACGAAAATTATTTAAAACGAGAGATCGCCTCGCTGTATGCTTTCTTCAAGTCCTCCAGAGCATTTTCTGTTCCAGACTTTAGATTTTCCCATGCATCTGCACTTGAAGACTTGAGTCTCTCCAATTTGTTTCTTGCATCTTTTTGCTTCTGTTGCAACGTTTCAATCATCTCATGGCACTTGGCCTTGGTTTCCTCTCCTGCATTCGCTGCCTTTGCTTCAAGCTCTTTTATCTTATTCTCGAGTTCATGTAGTTTATCTTCCAGTTGCGTCTGATACTCTTCTCTTTTCTGTATGAGATAATTCTTGGTTGTTTCAAGGGCTTCCCCTGTTTGACGTTTGATATCCTCTGACGATACCTCTGTGTCAGTTTTTTTCTGATTACAAGCAGTGGCAAAAAAGAAAGAAAAAACTATTGCGCTAGCAAATCCTACTCTTTTCATACTTTTACCTTTCTAGTGGATATGGGATTAATACATATGCTCTAACTTCAAAGGACTTGTAAAAATATAGTCGTTACTTGTTTGTTTCCCGTGACATTCTATGCAGCCAGCAACTTTACCGGCCAACGTTATGGTCTTGCCATCTTTTTCTTCAGTCATGACTTTGCCGTTTGGGGCAAATTTAACCCAAAACCAGTCAAAAGCATCAGGAGCAAAACCTTCTATCTTATGCATCACGGTTATTGAGGCGATGTTTTTATCAGGCATGTAGTTTTCTTTAATAATTATCGCTCCGGGAGGCATCTTTTCCTTTTTTTGCATAATTACCTCGTGGGCGGCAGTATTTACATAGGTAGTTAAGAAAGCGCCATGTGGCTCCTTTCCTTCATAACATGCCTCCTTGCCTGGCCACATCTTCCAGTTTACGTGGTAATTTTCACTCTGCATTTTATTCCAGAGTTCATGAGCCATTTTTTCGATGTCGGGTATTTCCATTTCCACTTTTACAGCTTCTGACACTCCTTCCCTCAAATGGCTTGTAAAAATATAGTCATTGGCGCTCTGTTCACTATGGCATTCAATACACGTTGCAACTTTACCTGCCAGGATCAGAGTCTGACCATATTTTTCAGCAGTAGTGATCGTGCCGTCTGGTTCAAATTTAGCCCAGAACCAGTCGTTTACCTTAGGATTAAAACCCTCTATTTTGTGCATTACCGTGATAGAAACAAGGGTTTTGTCAGGCATATAATTTTCTTTAATAATTATCGCTCCGGGCTGCATCTGTTCCCTTTTATCTATAAATGTCTTTAAGGCGGGTTCATTTATGTAAGTAGTTAATAATGCCCCATGAGGTTCTCTGCCTCCTGTATATAACGCTTCCTTGCCTGGCCACATCTTCCAGTTGACCCAATATTTTTCCCCTTGTATTTTCCTCCAGAGATCGCTAGCCATTTTTTCGGCATTCAAATCTTCTTGCACGGTAATCTTAGGTATCTCTTTTTTCTCGATCACCTTTTTTACTCTTTCACATCCTACAAAAAGAAAACTTATTAATAACGCGAGTATTAACAAATTGTTTAATTTCATATTCCCCTCTTTCTCTGTATGGTAAGTTATCTAAAGTTTAAGCTCAACTAATTGCAAAGCCATATTTCTTAGATGAAAAATTGACCTCCTGCTTTACCGAAGGTAATGAATGGGATAATCAATGGATTTTAATTCATCACAATGGTTTTCTTTCATCGCTGTCTCCCCGTGGATTCTTTCATTTGTTCTTCTACCTGCATTTCTACCCACCTCGTTATGTTGCTATGGGGTAATAGGGTTTTGCCATTGAAGATATAGGGAAGTCCTTTCAAAGCGGCCACAATTTCACTTTCTACACCACCCGTGGCGAGTAAGTGTGGGATTGCAATGACCTTCCCGTCTTTGCCGCTCATCTCTACCATTGTTCTCAGCTCATGAATAGCCCTCTCTTTGATCTCCTCCGGGGCATCACTCCTCCATGTCGCAACCTTAACTTTCTTAAAGTTGCCTTTCTCGCGAACATAGTAGGCTAGCTTTTCCATGTCAGCCAGCCAGAGTCTATTTTCTTTTTCATCATTAGGCCCGTGCCCGACCAGAATAACCGTTTCATTAGGCGGATTAGCGCTAAGCTCCATAGCCCTTTCGAAAAGAATTTCCGCAACGAGCATGCTATCATCCAGAGCGCCTGACATGCGAAATTTTATCCTGCTTTCTATCCTTGGTAAGGATTTAACAGTGGTAGTTTCGGGCAATTTCTCCTGAATACCCAGGATGTAACGGGAATTACCTATGATTGGGCTGTGAGAGGAGATGAAGAGTGGCACCACGATCACTTCAGAAACGCCCTTTTCTTCTAAGCTATGAACAGCTTCCTTTATGGTATCCGGATCAGCCATACCAAAGGCAACTTCCAGCGGATATTTATCAGTGAGTGGCTTTACCACTTCCAGAACAGAAGCATTCCACAAGGGAAGTGCCTCCGAATTGCGCTCTTCATGCACCTGTTCTCCGTGCATGCGATGTACTCCGTGTGCAAGGACAAGCACACCTATGTTCTTGGACTGATTTACAGATTGTATGGCAATTCCCTTTTCTTCTAATTTTTCATTTCTTCCCAATGGACATTCTTTCAATCCTCCCAATTCCTCTCTCTGGAAAACCCCCCTTGCTCCTTGCCCTATGGTAACCTCTGTACTTGCCACCATCTTCTTTTTCAGAAGCTCTCGTCCGTAAATTCTTGAAGCGTGGAAAAAACCTACGACCAGAATGCTTAAAAAAATTCTGCACCAGAAAACAAGTTTTCCCATCACCTCTCTCCTGCTCAAACTCAAATTTTCTTTATTTTCTTAACGGCGTTGGAAACCCTTTGTTTCACGATAATCGTCTCAAATGAAAATAAAAAAGCCTTACTGCAAAGATATACACTTAAACATCTTCGGCAGTAAGGCTGTCTCATAAGCGGCGTAAACTGTTTAAACCGCTTAAACGGCTAGCAAGACCCTTTACTTTGCGCCCCCTGATTGCTCAGGGTTTACCTTTATCGTAATGTCTTATTTGTTTATGTTAATAAGTTATTTTATCTTTTTGAATGCAATAAAATGTTTTTTTACTTTTAAAAAGTTTATCTTGCCCGATCTCTATAAATGTAAAATATACCATGTAATTTTTCAAAATCCAGTCCAAAACGTCTTGAGAAAAAATAAGCATGAATATTTGGGCAGAGAAACGATGAATCTTTTTTATAAGTAAACAATATCTTCGGGATGGTACATGCACAGAAATAAGAGCATGTAGTCTTTTAAGTGACGGGTAAGAAGGAAGTTCTGCTTAATGTGCTCATGGCCGTTCTTACCAAGTCTTTTGGCATATTCAGGACTGTTTAATAACTGTTTAATGGCGAATGCTGCGCCGGCAACACTATGACATAAGAGGCCGCTATATTTGTGTTTGACCTGTAACGGAATACCCCCTGTGCCGGATGCGACAACTGGTTTTGCCTTCCATAATGCCTCTGTTACGGTAAGTCCAAATCCTTCACGAAGTGATTTTTGAATAATAACGTCAGATGCCCTCTGGAGCGCATTGATCTCAATGTCGCTGCCGGAAGGGATAGGGAGGATGTGTATGTCAGCGTCATTGCCAGCAACTTCCTTTGTCTCTGCAAAGACCTTGGTCGATTCCGGGTCGTCTGTGGCCGTACCGCCGGCAATAATGAGTTGACAGTCAATACGTTTTTTTACCAAACGATACGCCTCAATAACGCCGATAGGGTCCTTTAAATAGTCGAACCGTGAAATTTGAGTAATAATGGGAGTGTCTGCAGGTATATGATATTTTTCTAAGACTTTGTCGATTGTCTCCTGCGGCAAATCCTTATTTTTATCACTTAAAGGGTCGATGGAAGGTGTTATCAGAAATTGTCTGATAGGTAAGAGTTGTGAAAAATTTGGAGAAGAAAAGACAGCAGCATCATATTGATGGATAAATGGCGCCAAAAAGTTCCATACCTGCTTATCGGGCGCTGATACGTCTATATGGCACCGCCAAATCCATTTGCTGTCAGGAATGGAAGTCTTTTTCTTAACCAGGGTGATAGGCTGCGGGTCATGGATGAACACAACGTTTCCAATAGTCTTCACCTCGTCAATATTCCGCTGGCTTGTCTCCATGAAGATTTCAAACATCTGCGGAGTGATCTCTTCGGATTTACCGTGCAGGGCATTATGGAATTTTTTGGTGACGTTGAAAAAATCCTCTCCACCCTTGATAAAGTCCCATCGGGTGTCTACCCCTAATTCTTGCAATAGAGGCACCATGCGATTAAGAATCTCTGCTACACCGCCACCAACAGCAGTTGAATTGATGTTCTGGATGAGTTTCCCCTGAAGTTTGCCTGCCAATAATTTCAATTCTTCAATGGTGTGGGGGCCAACGATGGATTCATATTCAGTGATCTTTGCCATTATTTCACGAAAATTTAGGGATTTTGAAGTGTCACCCTGGCAGGAAATTCCTCTAAAGAGAGTTCAACAATCCTTTTTTCTGTTAATTTTACCAGAGCAAATCTCAGGTTTTCCATGGTATGGGTATATGGATCCAGCGATGCAATTTTATTTGCCAGTTTGCTCTCTGACAGACTATGTTCAAGCCAGTGAGAAAAATCATTCGTACCCACTCCAATACGAAGTCTGGCCTCAAACATGTGAAAGTAAATAGAATCAAGGGTAATCCTTTGCAATACTGCTTGAAATTCCTTGAGGTCTGAGGCTGTATAGGGTGTTTGAAAGACAAAGCTAATCGATTTTACAAAATGGAACGCTTCCCCTGATGTTGCAAATCTTTGAAGCGATTTAGGATGTTTTGCTATGTAGTTTTCAATGGTGCGAATGATTTCGTTACGAAGTTCACGGATGGTTGTGTATTGGATCGTATCAATACTAAACAGATCTTCGCCGAGCACCTCGTCACCCAAAACACCATTAATCCAATAGGCAAAATCATTTGGAGGTTCCGGTGACAAATATTGGTGTTGCTGAAGAAAACTGTGGGTATGATGATAGATAACCGACCCTGGAACCGTTTTTATGAGGTCTAACAACTCCTGCAGATTGCTTGCCTTTAGCCCGGTGAGTTCTGGTATATGTGTCTGCGTATAGAATCTAAATGGCTCTTTTGCCTTCTGTAAGGTGCCCATTGTTGTCCTCGCTTTTTTGATTATAAAGAAGTTCTAAAAAAACCTTTACCTCTTCGGGTGAGTTGACAAAGTAATCAGCCGAGAATGTATCCAATGGTGTTCCTACAAAGATCATCAGCCTTTTCCCGCTTAAAGCAGTAAATACTTCTATATCTGCCTGATCATCGCCAAGATAAACAAGAAGTGCATCCCCGTTGAATTCTAAGGGAAAATAATTGGTCAATAACCATTGAATCGTAGTGGCTTTATTCCACTTTACCGGCGGACGTATCTCATAAACCATCTTTCCCGTACTCAGGGACAGTATATTTCTCTCTACGTAAGGTTTTGTAATACTGTCAAGGGTCTTCCTTACGAATTCCACGTCACTTGCCTTTTTGACCAACCGGTAATGCAAACTAATGGTATAGCCTTTGTCTTCCAGGTATACCCCTTCAATATGTCTTAAAGATTTAAAGAGCCGCATATACATGTGCCAGAGATTACAGCGTGCCTTTTTTGCCTCTGAACTGCTAAACCGTACGCCCGGTCCCTCCAGCTCTATTCCATGATTGGCTGCATATAAAATCCCTGGAATATTAACCAGTTTTTTTATCTGCCGGAGTGAACGCCCCGTTATTATGCCAAGAAAGAATGTTCTGTTCTGAGAAAATTTCAATAAAATCTGACGCACTTCTTCCGAGAGCATGGCAAGGTCCGGATGTTCACGAATAGGCGTTAAGGTGCCGTCAAAATCCGTCAATAGGATTATTTTCTTCTGTGTCCGGAGAAGTTCGTTAATAGTCTGAATATGGTCGAATGCGTATTTCATTGATGTAATTTGATGAGTTCATTCACTATACTCTGTCCCCAGTTGTATATATTGTGTTCCAGCAGATGCTCCCTGAGTCGTTGCATCCTTTTTTTCTTTTCGTCGGGAGGCATTTCGATGGCGGTCTTTATCGCCCCGGCAAAAGTGTCGATAGCGTAAGGATTGATTTGAATACTGCCCGTGAGTTCTTCGGCTGCGCCGGTAAACCGGCTGAGGAGCAATACGCCAGACTCGTCGAAACGGGTGGCAATAAACTCCTTGGCAACCAGATTCATGCCATCGTGTAATGAGCTAACGATACAGATGTCCGATAAACGGTAGAGGGCCTGTATACTTATCCGATTAAAGTGTGATTTTAATAATCGTATGGGCGTCCACCTTCCACTATGGTATTTATGATTAATCTCGTTCATGAGGTCATATATCGTATCGTTGTAATCCCGATAGTCCTCAATGTGGATCCGGCTTATGGTGCCTGCCTGTATGAAGGTAAACTTATTTCTATATTCAGGGTGTTTTTCAAGGAATCTGTCAATGGCCTTAAATCTTTCAGGAATGCCCTTGGTGTAATCCACCCGGTCTAATCCCACACCGATAATTTGTCCTTTTAAACCAAGTTCTCTCTTGATTCGCGCCATTTCATTTTCAACGTCTTTCCCCTGAGATTGCAAGTTGAGATCATCAAAATCAATACTAATGGGAAATGGCCGGACATGGGTCGTCTTTCCTTCTTTCGTGGCAGTAAACTTTCCATAATCTATCCTTGACTCCAGATTCCGGTCTACAGTATCGAGGAAATTGTTGCAATGGTACTGGACATGGAATCCCAGAAGATCATTTCCCAGGAGTCCCTCCAGAATTTCCTGACCCCACGGGCATATACGGAATGCCTCCCGGTTTGGCCAGGGAATATGCCAGAACTGTGCTACAAGCAAATCCGGCCTGCTTTCTTTTAGCATCTTGGGGAGTAAGGTAAAATGATAGTCTTGAATAAAAACGAATGCCTTGCCATTTCCAACCTCTTCCAAAATAACATTGGCAAATTTCTGATTCACCGATTTGTATGCCAGCCAATCTGCTTCATTAAATTTGGGCTTGACGTACACGATATGGCAAAGCGGCCACAGCGCCTCATTGGAAAAGCCGTAATAAAACCTCTCTTCCTCCTCATGGGTAAGCCAGACTCTCCGAAGGGTATACTGTGGGTTGTCAGGCGGAACGGCAATACGATCTTTGCTATCTACTACCTCCTTATCGGCGTCACCACTGCCATAAGCAATCCATGTCCCTCCTTCGGCCCGAATAATGGGATCCAGCGCCGTGACCATCCCGCTAGCCGGGATAATGCATTTAATTTCCTCGCCCACATAATTATGACTATATGGCTCACGGTTGGATACAATAATAAGCTTATAATCCTTGAGTTTTGCCGATATAAGTTCTTTTAGTGTCTCTTTTGAGTAAATCATACTTTATTATGCTATTTATTTGGTTTACATTTAGCTTCTTTTATAAAATGTTAACTATCGTAAACATAATAATTATTGCCTTATTATAATCTAAGATTTATAATTTGTGCAAGTAAATTGTCTTGTGTTTATAAGTTAATAGAGAAGGAAATACAATGCAAATCAGAAAACACACAAAAATCAGAAGACAGCAGATTATCGATGTCATTCGGCGCATTATTTATTCAAAGGGCATTGAATACGTCACGATAAGCGAAATAGCAGGCCGGATAGGCACCACCAAAACGGCAATATATCGTCATTTTAAAAACAAGAGAGATATATTGAATTTGTTGATCGATAACATTGAGGAAACCCTCATGAGCAAGCTGGACAGGGCAATGATAAGCTACGATCCTATTCAAAATCTAAAGAAGGTGCTGCTGGCACACCTTACGTATGCTAAGGAACGTCGTGAGACATCCTTCATTGTTATCATGGGGGCTATGCAGTTCAGCGATATGGTTATACGGAGAAAAATTTCCCAGCTTATTCAAAAGTATCTGCGAAAGATAGAAAAGATGCTTTCAGGCGCCATAAAGTCAGGGCTGGTAAAAGATACTATTAATCCCAAAATAGCTGCTATTGCCTTTCTTGGTCTCATCCAGTCAACGGTAACTGTGTGGTCTTATAAGAATTTCAACTTTATACCTCAAAAAATCCACGCCCATCTGTGGAATATTTATTGCAGTGGGATCGGCGCTTAGTTTGAAGCTCAGGAATTCCTATGTAAAAACCTTAAGTCTCTCTTCCCCTGAGTCATGGAGTGACAGTCTTCCGAGTGAAGTTGAGGAATCTGATTTACGAAGTGCCAATACTCATTATACAACTCATACAACGATCAATTCTGCGCTCAGATATTTAAGAATAGGTGCATTCCTAACCTTCGTAGGTATTAATCTGAGGTTTATCATAGGAAATATCATAAATGCCCTTATCTTTTTTAATATTCTGCAGCCAGGGAATCCTGCTCATAGGTACGATATACACGCTCCGAGTATACCCGACATGTGCGGAGATGTGGTTATGACTTTAGTCTTTGCCGCTGCTTATCTGTTCATCGCGTCAAACCGTGTAAAAAATGGAGTTACAGGTCTTCATAATTTACAGGAGTTGAGTAGTCAATATTTCGTGGCTGTCAAACGCCTGAAAAATCATATTCACTCATCAAAGAACCTCTTTTCTTTAACTGCCATAGGTTTTAGTTTGTATTTTCTCTCTAGATATTTTTTGTCTCCGGGATTGGAAGTGGTTTTTATTGAAAACATCACTCCTTTATCCCGTGTTTTGAATATTTTAAACGATGTGATTAAAATAGGTTCTCCGCTTATTTTCGCCAATGTTTATTGCAAATACCTATCTACAAACAGGTCTCTCGCCTTAGTGCTCTATGTATTTTTTCTTGTAAGAAATCTTTTTGCAACGAATATGCTGGGATTGATTACCAACTACGACCTGCATATTGGTGCTCCTTTTCTGGATGTTTTAACACCACTTATCATGATTTATTCAGTTGTTTCTATCATTTTTGATGATAAGACGGAATCGGGTCTCCGCGAAATATTCCATTTAGATGCCAACACTATAGCGTTACCTTCCATTCCATCCTCAGTTCCAAAGCTCAGTGCGCCATCATTCCGTGCGGAACCAGGGAATCTCAAATGAATGCATTATTTATGAATCTCACGTTTTGTTCTTCAGTTTTCAACTGACCATACCTCCAGGCGATTCCCTTCAGGATCAAACAGGAAAAAGGCCCTCCCGCCCCATGGATGGTCAGCAATCTTGCCCACGTTTACACCCCTGGCCTTCAAAGACTGCCATGTCGCATCGGCCTTGTCTACCTGAAATGCCAGCGTCAAACCTTGTCCCCTGGCGCTTTTAACGGTTGCCCGTTGTTCATTCGCCACGCTCAAACGGGCGTTAGAGGTTACTGCAAACTCCACAAACCAATTGTTCTCAAACGTTACCGAAAAGCCTAAGATGTCCCGATAAAAGGAAACCGTTTCTTGCCAGCGATGGCAGTACAATATTGTGTTGATAACGCGAATGGGTTCTCTCATGATTTCCAGATCATCTCCTTAGCAATAAGATATGGATGCTTGGTTTCATTAAACTATTTTATACTCGCCTTATTATAGAAAAAAGCGCCGATAGGTCAAAGACCATTTGGTCTTTTTGATTGTATCGAAAGATTTCGGCATATATCCCAAAAAATACCTTTGTGCACTTTGCACCTTTGCGGTGGACTAGTGCCAAAATGAAGCTGTTACGAACAATCGTATAATTATCATTGACATGTAAGTATCCGATTGTATACTTAAATGCATGTATATATTATGACCTTATTTGTAAAGAATGAACAAGAGATGTTTAATAGTACCACAAATTTTTATGAAAGGAGTAGGAAATATGAAACTGACAAGAAGAACTTTCCTACAGGTGGCAGGCGCAACGGGAGCGACCTTTACCCTTACCAGTAAAGCAATGGCGTTCAGGCTGTTAAAACCTGCTGTTGAGGTGGGAAATCCGTTAGATGTCTATCCTGACCGAGCATGGGAAAGCGTGTACCGGGATCAATACAGGTACGACCGCACATTTACCTATACGTGTTCGCCGAACGATACCCACGCCTGCAGGGTGAGAGCATTTGTAAGGAACGAAGTGATCATGAGGGTCGAGCAAAACTATGATCACCAGAATTATTCAGATCTGTATGGAAACAAGGCCACGAGGAACTGGAATCCCAGGATGTGTCTCAAAGGATATACCTTCCATCGCAGGGTGTACGGGCCTTACCGGTTAAGGTATCCGCTTATCAGAAAAGGTTGGAAACAGTGGGCAGATGACGGGTTTCCGGAATTGACACCGGAAAATAAAACAAAATATATGTTTGATGCCAGGGGACAGGATGAACTTTTAAAGGCGTCCTGGGATGATGCCTGGACATATGCCGCAAAGGGGATTATCCATATTACCAGGAAATACAGCGGTGAAGAAGGTGCAAAAAAATTGATAGGGCAGGGATATCCGAAAGAGATGGTAGATGCCATGAAGGGCGCAGGCACGCGTACCTTCAAGGGTCGTGGCGGAATGGGTCTTTTGGGTGTCATAGGGAAGTACGGGATGTACCGGTTTAACAATACCCTTGCCTTAGTTGACAGTCACAATAGGGGAGTAGGGCCGGATAAGGCATTGGGTGGGAGGAACTGGTCGAACTATACCTGGCATGGAGATCAGGCCCCTGGCCATCCATTTGTTCACGGATTACAGACATCAGATGTTGATATGAATGACATACGGTTTTCAAAGTTGGTCATCCAAACGGGGAAGAATCTCATTGAAAATAAGATGCCAGAGGCCCATTGGCTTACGGAGGTAATGGAAAGAGGTGGGAAACTGGTTGTCATCACACCAGAATACAGCCCATCATCTCAGAAAGCGGATTACTGGATACCGATCAGGTGTAATACCGACACAGCGCTTTTCTTGGGTTTAACTAAAATATTGATGGACGAGAAGCTGTATGATGCAGATTATGTGAAGAAGTTTACCGATTTCCCTTTGCTTGTCAGGGCAGATACCCTGAAAAGATTGCAGGCCAAGGATATCTTCCCGGATTATAAACCGGAAGATATTTCTCATGGTCCAAGTTATAAGATTCACGGGTTGCATGATGATCAAAGAGAAATGATTGGTGATTTTGTTGTATGGGATGCAAAGACGAATGGTCCAAAACCGATTACGAGGGACGATGTTGGTGACAAACTGGTGGCTAAAGGTATCGACCCAGTTCTTGATGGCACATTTGAAGTAAAAACGGTGGGTGGAAAAGTGATTGAAGTCATGCCACTCTTTGAGATGTATAAAATACATCTCAAAGATTATGATATCGACACTGTTGTTGAAATAACCAATTCACCGAGAGAGCTAATTGAAAGGCTGGCGCATGATATTGCGACCATAAAACCGGTGGCAATTCATTACGGTGAAGGTATCAACCACTGGTTCCATGCAACGTTATTTAATAGGTCGACGTATTTGCCTCTTATGTTAACAGGCAATGTAGGCTATAAAGGTTCTGGTTCCCATACCTGGTCTGGTAACTATAAGGCCGGCAATTTTCAAGGCTCCAAGTGGAGTGGCCCCGGCTTCTATGGATGGGTTTCCGAGGATGTGTTTAATCCAAATCTTGACCCATACGCACCTGCAACGGATCTGAAGGTAAAGGGCCGTGCGTATGACGAAGAGGTGGCATACTGGAATCATAATGACAGGCCGCTGATTGTTAACACACCCAAGTATGGCCGCAAATGCTTTACGGGTAAAACACACATGCCGACACCGACAAAGATTATGTGGTTTACCAACGTAAACCTGGTCAACAATGCTAAGCATGTGTATCAAATGCTGAAGAATGTGAATCCCAATATCGAACAAATTATGTCCACGGATATTGAAATGACGGGCTCTATCGAGTATGCAGACTTTGCATTTCCGGCAAACTCCTGGGTGGAGTTTGAAACACATGAGATTACAAGCTCATGTTCTAATCCATTTGTTCAGATATGGAAGGGCGGCATAAGGCCTGTTAATGATTCAAAAGACGATGTGATGATTCTTGCGGGCATGGCAGCGAAGTTGGGAGAATTGCTCAGGGATTTGAGGTTCAGGGATTACTGGAAGTTCGCCTTGGAAGGCAGGCCCGAAGTGTATATCCAGAGATTGCTGGATGGGAGTACGACCTTAAAAGGTTATACTTTTGAGGATATTGTGAATGGAAAATATGGGGAACCGGGCGTTGCCCTGTTGCTCTATAGGACTTACCCAAGGCATCCATTCTGGGAACAGGTACACGAGAGTCTGCCATTCTATACTCCAACGGGAAGGTTACAGGCTTACAATGATGAACCTGAGATCATTGAGTATGGTGAGAATTTCATTGTCCATCGTGAAGGACCTGAGGCTACTCCGTATCTGCCCAACGTTATCGCCAGCACGAATCCTTATATCCGTCCGGATGATTATGGAATCCCTGAGGGCGCAGAACACTGGGATGAAAGGACTGTCAGGAATATCAAGAAGTCATGGGGAGAAGTAAAGCTGACGAAGAATTTCCTGTGGGAAAAAGGCTATAAATTTTATTGCGTGACGCCAAAATCAAGGCATACGGTGCATTCACAATGGGCGGTAACAGACTGGAACTTTATCTGGAATAACAACTTTGGCGATCCCTATAGGATGGATAAGAGAATGCCCGGTGTGGGTGAGCATCAGATCCATATAAATCCACAAGCGGCTAAGGATTTGGGTATCAATGATGGTGATTATGTCTATGTTGATGCAAACCCTGCCGACAGGCCATACGAAGGCTGGAAACCAAATGATCCATTTTATAAGGTGGCCAGGCTCATGTTACGGTGTAAGTATAATCCAGCTTACCCCTATGGAGTAACAATGATGAAACATTCTGCATGGATTTCAACGGAAAGAAGTGTAAAGGCTCATGAGTCAAGACCAGATGGCAGGGCACTATCGGCTGGTACAGGATATCAATCCAGTTTCCGTTATGGTTCCCAGCAGAGTATCACGCGGGACTGGTCAATGCCAATGCATCAGCTGGATAGCTTATTCCACAAATCAAAGACAAGCATGAAGTTCGTTTTTGGGTATGAGGCTGATAACCACGGTATTAATACTACTCCGAAGGAGACGCTGGTAAAGATTACCAAAGCTGAGGATGGTGGTATGGGTGGTAAAGGGTTATGGGAACCTGCAAAGACGGGTTATACACCAGGGAACGAGAACGATTTCATGAGGAGGTACCTGAATGGCGAATTAATAAAAATAGAGAAGGAATAAGCTCTTTCGATACGTCAAAAGTGAGCTAACAGGTGGATACTCATACCTGTTAGCTCACTGAATACTGTTGGAGAGCCGATTTGCCTTTTAAAATTTGGTGGATTTGTTTATGAAGTATTCGTTAAAAGGAAGGAAGGCCGGTATGAAGAGATACAAAATAAATGGCTGGAAGTTCTGTTTGATTCATATCTTTGGATATTTCATATTCTGCGGAGTGCCGAATAGTCTGGCTGACGAGAAGAAAAAATACGAACCAATAGTACATGGGGTAATGATTGTATCTATGGATATCCCTTTGCTGGAAACTATCGGGAAACGAATCAATATTGAAGTTGTTATTGGCAACGAGAGGACAACAAAAGTGACGACTATATTGACAGTGGATTGTCCTACATCAAATCAACTCATAGGGCGGGAAGCTGAAACACTGGATGGTCTGTCTTCAAAAAAAATCGTTTACAGCTGGGATACCAGCGGACTAAAAGAAGATACCTATACGATACGGGCAGAATTAGAGAAGGTACCCGGTGAGACGTATGTCGACGATAATATACGGCAAGTAAATATTTTTATGGTTCCTTAAGACAATAATGGAAAATGATTGTCAATGAAAGCGTATTATCACTAGGCATTTCCCTCATCGCCTTGTTTTTGGCAGGCTTTTTAGGCGCTAAAATTAACCAATCCCTTGTTGCCATTTTTATTGTAGTCGGCATTATCCTTCAAAACTTTTTCCCTGTTACGATTATCACAGAATTTATCGCCAAACTTGGTATTATCTTTATGTTGTTCATGTTCGGCCTTGAATTCTCCGTCGGGAGTTTGCTTAATAACAAAAGGAAATTATTCAATACAGGCATGTATGACCTTTTGTTTAACTTCCCGGTAGGATTGGTTTTAGGCTGGTTTTTAGGATATGGTTTACTGCAATCAATTTTGCTTGCTGGGATTATTTACGTGACCAGTTCAGTAATTGTGGCCAAGTCTATCATTGATTTGAGACGTTCGGCAAATCCGGAAACCGAATATATTCTTAACGTCCTTATTTTCGAGGATATGTTTATTGCCGTGTTTCTTGCGTTTATTATCGGTATTGTTAATTACGGTTCCATGGATGCAAAGGGCGCTTGCTTCGTTATGCTGAAAACCTCAGCATTTTTTCTGTTTTTTATCATACTTGCCAGAACTTCGAAGAAATTCATCGAGAAGATCATTGATATTGAACACACAGAATTATTTGTCATATTGATCCTTTCAATTATCGTACTTTCAGCAGGCGCTGCATCCAGGATAGGACTTTCTGAGGCAATTGGTGCATTTCTTGCCGGACTTTTATTGTCGGAAACAAAACAAAGGCACAGGATTTCAGAAGCAATTAAGCCCTTCCAGCAATTCTCTACGGCAATTTTCTTTGTCGCATTCGGAATGTCGATCGATTATAAGCATTTAGGAAGCCTTGTCCCTATGGGAATAATCATATTTATTATCTCTTCTTTTAGTAAGATTATTTGTGGGTATTTCATTGGGAAAAAATACGACTTGAACAAAAGGGCTGGGTTAAGGCTTGGATTTAGTCTTGTTCCAAGAGGAGAGTTTTCCATTATCCTGGCAGGGGCTATTACTATGAATTCCCATGCTTACCCGCTGAAATCTCTTACTGGTGTCTATGTATTGCTCAGCGCAATTCTTGGCAGCATTATGATAAAAGAATCGGAATGGTTTATAAAGTGGTTTCTTGAAAGAAAAAAGGTATGGGAAAAAATCCCGGAATCAGGAACCAATTAAGGGTCATACTTGTTTTCCATAAATAAAGCCAGAGATAAAGAGAGAAATAATGCACAAGCATTTTTCGAGTTTGAAATGATTTGACTAAAGATAGTCTCGCAAAGTATCACAAATAAATCTGTGAATAGTGTGAAAGGGTTTGTCGAGTGTACAATAGCGGTTAATTCATAATAATTTCATTTTAAAAACATTCAATTTTAATATATTATGAGTACTTTCAATTTTAGCCTGGCCTTCGTAATCATCTTCATTTCCTTTTGTTGCCCGGTCGCAATTGGATCACCCCCATTAGAAGAAGAAATTTCGTCATTTTCTCAAGTTTCCGAACCATTTCCTATTGTTATTAAAAAGGAAACAGGGGCATTCACTATTGAGGAAATACTTTCTCCAAAGAAATACATAATGAGATATTTGGAGATTGCAAAGAAAGAAGGTCTCCCGGAGAAATCTCCGGATAGGGAGCATCAGAAAATTGTCGTGGAGAAAGAGACACCTTCAACTGCCGGGGAAAATGATAACCGCCCGGCTGTTTCTTCAACCGGAGATGTCACGACGTCTGTTACCGGAGAACAATCCATCGTTGGAGAGGAGAAAGGCACACAAACCCCGGCCGTGAATAATGCATCTCACCAGGCTGTTACAGGGCAGGAATCTCCTTCTCCTCCGTCCGTTGTGGAGGAAAAAGGTATCCATGAGGGCACTCTGGTTGTTGAAGGTTCCCCTTCAAAGGTCACAGAGAAGGAAACATCTGCTGACAATCTAAAAACAGATGTCCGTTCAATACCAACGATGCCGGGTTCTGCGACCACGCTTACTGCTGAACAACAATTTCCTGCAGTTGATGAAAGCGTGACTCACAGGCGCCTGGAGGATAACAAATCCCGCCCGCCTTTGACCGGGAAAGAATTCTTATTTCCTGTCCTTGTGGATAAAAAGGGTTATCTGGAAAAATATCTGAGTAGCGAGGGTCACCAGCCGGATATCTCTTTTTCAGAGACCCTGCAAGAAACTCCAGAAGTAAGCACACCAATGGCAATGGCAATGGCCACACCTGAACTTCAGAGTAGAACTATTGCTGGAAGAGAATCCCCACCGACAGAGGCTGAAGGAACTCAGACGCTTGCGGTGGAAGATAAATCTCACCTGACAACAGATGAGAGCAGATCGACTTTCACTTCTGCGGAAGAATCTTCTTATCCTGCAACGAAAGGGGGTTCAGACGCATTGATTGAAGAGGCAAAAGAACCTGAAAAAGAAATATCCTTACCCGAACCTCCAGCAGAGACAGAAAAAGAGGCAGAAGATTCAAAACCAACCTGGGACATATGGCATCACGATCCAACGCATGGTGTGATCCTTGCCGTTGCTATTACTCTTATTGCTGCCAAGATAGCAGAATGGATCGCCAGGATGTTGCGACTTCCTGCCGTAGTTGGAATTCTGATCATAGGGATGCTCTTGGGTAACGTCTTCACCTTTACCGGATGGGATTTTTTTCATTTTCTCAGGACGATGCCGTTCTTGAAGATGGTATCATATTTCGGAACGTTGCTACTTCTTTTCACAGCCGGTCTTCATACTGACATCAGGGCGTTATTAAGGGTGGGTGTTTCTTCCTTTCTGGTAGCCCTTGGCGGTATTATTGTGCCCGCATGGCTTGGACTTATGGTTGGCCATTTTCTGCTTCCGGATGCCTCAACTGGCACAAAACTTCTTGTTGCCATTGTTCTTTGTAATACCGGTATGGGATTATTAATGGCGGTTCTGAGTGAGCTAAAGATAATAAATACCCCGGAGGGCAGGATTTTAACCGGCGCAGCCGTTATTACCGAAATTATCGTAATTTTGACCTTTGGCCTGATCAGTGGGTTTGTTGTTCGGGGCGGGACTTCTGTACCACACATATTGGTTACCATTGGTATAGCAATTTCATTTCTTGCCATTATTTTGGTAATCATTCTGCGGTATGGTGAGGGATTCGGGAATTTTTTAACAAAAAAAGCAACAGAGGGTTTAAATATACCAATTGTGGTAATTTCCGCCCTTTTGTTAGCCTTTATGTCAGGGTCAATAGGGCTTCATACGGTAATAGGGGCCTTTGTTGCAGGTTTGTTGCTTCGGAATGTAAAGTTAAAAGATTCTCCTGACAGGGAATATGGTGCAGTTGAACGAATAATACGACCGTATTACACGATCCTTGTGCCAATACTCTTTGTCAGGGTGGGGGCACAGGTAGAACTGGAAAGCTTTTTGAATCTGAATGCAGTCCTCCTCGGTATTGCTATAACAGGCGCCGCCATTATTGGAAAAATGTTTTGTTCTGTTTGCCCGATTGAGAGAGGTACAAACCGCATAATCATAGGCATAGGGATGGCGATGAAGCTGGAGGGTACCTTAATACTTTCCGGGATAGGCAGGGATATGGGGATACTGGACGACGTTGTATTTTCCTCGATTATTATGGTAATTGTGTTTACATCTGTTCTGTGTCCTTCTTTTTTGAAGGCATCCGTGGTTAGACAAAAAAGGCGCCTTTCTAAAAATTTTCACGTCACTGTTGATGAAAGAACCAGCGAAATTTATCTGCGATTTAAAAACGAGGTTCAAAGGTGATCTATTTTAAAAAAATTCTTCGTAAAAACATCTTTATTGGGAAATTCCAGCTTTGTTATTCATCACTGAGTAATTTTTTTGATTGCGGTTCCGCTGTGCCGGGAGTTTTTCTTCCCATAATCAACAGATTCTCGGCAGCTGATCACCCATAAGCATATCAACAATCCTCGTTCCGCCAATCACTGTTTTCAGGCACACCTTACCACGTGCATCTTCAACGACGTTTCCAATAATTTCGGCATCTTTACCCAGATCGTCTTCCCTGAGTATATCACGTATCTTAACAGCATCGTCTGCTGAGGCGACAACCACTACCTTTCCTTCATTGGCAATATAGAGGGGGTCGTAACCCAGTATCTCACATAACGCCCTTACGCCATCGTTCATGGGAATGCTTTGTTCTTCGATTACGATACCGTATTTCTGTGGATTTACTATTTCATTCAGCGTGGTTGCAAGACCTCCCCGTGTAGGATCTCTCATGAATTTTATATTTGCACCTGAAGCGATTAGCTTGCCAATCATGCCGGATAGGGGGGCGCAATCGCTTTGGATCAATGGATTAAAACCCAGGGATTCTCTCTCGGAAAGCACTGCCAATCCGTGGTCTCCGATCGTACCGCTCACGATTATCTTATCGCCTGCTTCAATAGATGATGGGGAAAGATTTGTCCTGTCATCAACAATCCCTATCCCGCAGGTATTAATATAGAGTTTATCAGCGCTGCCTTTTTCGACAACTTTTGTATCACCCGTCACGATATCAACACAGGCTCCTGCTGCTGTTTCCTTCATAGAACGTACGACCTTTTCAAGCAGTGACATCTCAAGACCTTCTTCGATAATAAACCCTGCCGAGAGAAACATCGGTCTTGCCCCCGCAACGGCCAGGTCATTAATAGTGCCGCTGACCGCAAGTTTCCCAATGTCCCCGCCGGGGAAAAATAGCGGCTTAACGACATAAGAGTCTGTCGTGAAAGCCAATTTCATGCCATTTAATGGTAAAAGTGCGGAATCACTTAACTGAGAAAGGGCGACGTTATTGAAATTGGGTAAAAAGAGTTGACTGACAAGCTCATGAGTTAATTTCCCACCGCTGCCATGTGCAAGTGTTATCTTTGTATTATTTGTCATATACAATTTCTTGTAGAGAAAGTCTATTCATAGAGTTTCAAATGTTAGGAAGTGCGACCAATAAATAAAATATGAAAAATCAAATATCAAAATAAATGTATCTTATTTTAATTTTTAATCTTTGGGAGTCATGTGAAGCTCAAAAAGACAACGCTGTGGTATCTGCCTTGTTCGGGTCACGTTTCACCATATTTGTACCATGCGGCACATGTTCCCTCATTTGAAACCATACATGCACCTACAGGATGCTCAGGATTACAAACCTTCTTGAAAAGTTTGCATTCAGATGGTATTTTTATACCCCTCAGGATATCACCGCAGATACAACCATTGAATGCGGATTTCGGATTTCGGATTTCTGAATTAATCCGAAATCCGAAATCCGAAATCCGAAATACCGTGAGGGCATCAAACCATGCATAACGGTTTCTCAGCTTAAGACCACTTTTCGGAATAAGCCCAAGTCCGCGCCATTCATCATCACATGGCTCAAAAACCCTGTCTAACAGAAAAAGGGCTGTTGGATTTCCTTCCTCCCTTGCCACCCGTGAGTATTGAATTCTGACGCTTGCATCCTTCCTTACAATTTGCTCAAGAAGCATATAAATACCTTGCAAGATATCGAGTGGTTCAAAACCAGCGATAACACAAGAAATATGAAAGTCTCGTGCGATAAACTCATATGATCTTGATCCGATAATGGCGCTTACGTGCGCCGGGCACAGAAATCCATCGAGATTCAATTCTTTGTCTTTGAGAAGCGCCTTCATAACTGGTGGCATTACCTTATGTGCTGTAAGGAGAAAATAGTTTTTCAGACCTCTCCTCTCTGCTTCAATAACCGATGCTGCAATGGTTGGCGCGGTGGTCTCAAAGCCTATGGCCAGGAATACGATTTGTTTATCCGGATGCTTCTCCGCCAGACGCAAGGCATCGAGGGTCGAATAAACCACTGCAACAGATGCCCCTTTAGCCCGTTCTTTTTCAAGACTCGATGAAGACCCGGGTACCTTCATCATGTCACCAAATGTAGTTATTATTACTTCCTTTTCAGAAACCAAACATGAATCGGTTTTCTGTACCATTGCTATGGCAGTGTCTATATAACTTGTAGAGGTAACACATACGGGACACCCGGGCCCGGAGAGTAATCTCAGATTTGGCGGAAGCAGATTTTTTAGTCCATACCGGTATATCGACATGGTATGACTGCCACATACCTCCATGATGGTAATTCTGTCGTGTCCTTCCACAAGAGAAGCAATTTTTTTGGATATGCCAGCTGCAATAGTTCCGTTACGAAACTCATCGATGTATTTCATAGAAAATATCAAAAGCCTTTTGCTTATTTCTTTATCTGGTTTGACGTGTTTGAATAGGCTTTGATTCTACCAGTATTTTCAAGTCATTCAAGACATTTTCATCATTGCTTTACATAGTAGTGTTTGGGTCGGTTTGTGTGGGCAAGTACGGAATAGACACGAAGGGAGATTTTAACAATTATCAATTCGGAGGTATAAATCTATGGAAGAAAATAATCGGAAGTTAAGACTCAAACAGGAAGCATATACCACGCTTCGGGCGGCGGGGAAATCGATCTCAGAAGCCTATAGACTAGCTGGATACGAGGGAAAACCTGGTTCCAAAGCGCCTTATGCATTGGAAAAGCGGGTTAAATCCTATGATTTGGTTGCTCCCGACATGTTGAAAATGGGGCACAACGTGGCAAAGCTGACTTTACAGACGGCGGTACAGGTGCTTAAAGACAAAGAGAAGCAGAAGCTATCCAAGAAAGAGGAGATATGTTTGAAGGAAGCCCAGGAACTTTACCGGGAAATGCAGCGCCGGGAATCTCCTGTAATCAATAGGAATTTAAACATCAATGTGAATGCCGAGACTGAATTGGTTGATCTTTCTGCATACAAAGACTTGGGAAGTGGGGAAGATTCTACAGAGCAAGTTGTAAATGTCGAATTTACGCAGCAAGAGGGGTAGGTTTTCAGCATACTTTGATGGGCAGATTTGGCAGTTGACGACATGTTGGAAGTGGGGAAAGTCTATAACATCTTACATATTAATGGCTTAGGAAAGTACGTCTGATAATGTTGGTTATGTTGCAAAGTGTGGCAACTCCTTTGTATGCAAATAGTTACTACAATTACGGCGTATAAGACATAAACCACCTGGATGAAAAGCGAAGAATCTTTCCCCACTACCTTCAATAAAAGGGCGTGGATCGCATCGAATGACAAGCAACAATTCCCCATTGGGTGTTTTGGTATTCTGAAAACCAATGTCACTAACGCCACTACATCCACTAATGCTTTCCTTCTAAGTGGAAATGCTGCCAACGTTATATGAAATCTCAAAGGGATTGGGGGAGGAGTTTTTTATTTGATGTTTAAATTTTATACACTAGACGAAAGACTAACCCATGTAAAAAGTGTGTATAGGAAATACTCCAAAATAGGTGGTACAGGTGGTATAGGTGGTATTCTCCCAGTAAAATCAAGGGATTAGGGGTGACCACCTCAAAAAAAAGAGGTGGTATTGAGGTGGTTTCAGGTGGTTTCGATGGTATCAATGGCCATTGGATCGGGACGATCTGCCAGGCGGACACCCCTTCGAACCCCCCACCCCCTATCGAGGGGCATGTGCCGAGAGAATCTATCAAGTCTGTTTCTGGTAGCGCACATATTTTTTAAAAATGCCTCATGATGCAGGCTTTAAAAAAAAATTTACCCTCCTTGTAGGATACCACCCAAAATCGTTGTTCTTTTAAGTATTGACGATTTCATATCTTGTGATTTATTTTTTAATGTGTTGCGTTTGGTTCACTGAAAACACGAAAACTAGGATGATATTATATTTTGTGAACGGACACTGTTTTTACATCAGACTGAATACATTATCTTGAGATATGCTTAGTAATATTTATGCCATTTATTAATATATTTTATTTTTTGTGTCTTTTTTTTGGAATTGAGGTTAGTAATATATATATAGAGGGGATAGTGTTTTGCGCAATAGGAAGCCGATGGGAGTGCGCCTATGCTAGATATATAGTTAGCAATATTTATGCCATTTATTAATATATTTTATTTTTTTGCGTATATTTTTTTTACGAGTACATGACATTATATTTTGTGATGGGGGAGTTTAAAATCAAAACTCCTTTTTTTTTACCTATATAGGTAAGGTGAGTTTGAATGGTCTTACTGTATTCTGGGGGGGATGTATGAACACAATACTACAGGAGTTTGTAAAGGGAAAACTTGGCAGATACGCCGAACCGCAAAGGGCTGGAACACCACGGGGAGATAGGATCGGTTTCCCAAAGGTTAAATACAACGCAGCTTTGTTGCAATTAACTAACTTCCAGCAAACAACCATTGCGTCCGACCTGAAAGTTTCTTGTGGGTTGCTTTACAAGTGGCGCTGGGAGCAGGAATTTAAGGAGTTAGTTGATAAACTCCACATCGAATTTACAGACGTTTTTATGCGCACGGTTAGGGCTAAGTGCCAGGAGAAACAGCGATTAGATGCGGAATTCTTCGCAAAGCCGATTGATGAAATAGCAACAACTAGGATGCCGACCGTTAGTTATGACGAGTTTCGTGATGCGGGGAATTACGGCCACAGGTTGCGTTCAGAAATCCGTAAAGAATTCGACAAAGTTTTGCAGGAAGCCATTGAGAAAAACGACATTCCACTGATGGCGACCTTATTCGATGTTGACTATGTCGTAACATACTATTCATTAGTAGCAGATGGTATTCCGCCAGACGAGGCACAAAGACATGCCAGGGCACAGTATGACTTAGCAAGTCTAAAAGACAAAGCCAATTCAGTGATTTTACGGGAAATAAAAGCGATTCTTATGAGGCCAGCAATCTCAGACGATGAGCGTAAACGGGGTGTTTATTGGGTTAGTGTACTGGAAAGGCTATTCGAGGGCAAATAACTTTTTTAGGAGGAATTGTAAAGACAAAATCTAATTAGGTTGGCGTAAAAAGTTTGACCTCCACCCTGGGGAAACAGGACGGAGGTCTTTTTATTGGCACAGCTTAACTTTTTTGAGGAGTAATTTTAGCTTATGTTACAAGAAAAATCAACGGAAATTTGTAAAAAATGCGGCGTGATACACAAGCCAGAAAATCTCATTATTGAGATAGTTTCACTACCAAACAAAGGATACCATAAAAAGGTGTCGTGTCCTTCTTGCAAAAACTTTATTAAGTTTCTTCCACATACCGCGCCTATTCTTCGTTTCGGCAAGTACAAAGGGAAAGCTATTTCAGAGGTTGCTCAGAAAGATGCGCCTTATCTGAAATGGCTGCTAGACCAGAGTGTGGGGACTGCAAGGCTGAGAACTGCTATCAGGGGGGCGCTTACATGCAAAACAACAGAAGTAAATTGCTATAAAAATGTGCAAGACGTTACAGGACAACCAGTTACGCTTGCAAAGATTTTAGAAGGGATTAAAGCTGGGAACGGCGGAAAGTGGATTCCAGCAATTGAGAAGTTGCGGGGCACACAAGACGAGTCGGAGCAGAAGGAATGCAAGAGTAGCCTCCCTTGTTTCACGGCCTCCGGACTCTTTACGAAGAGGTCTGCCGAGGGGTTGGCTGTGCATAGCGGCTTTATTCTCTTGGACATTGACTATAAGGACAATCCTGCATTATCTGAGCAGGGGGACAGGATACGGCAAAGACTGACTAAAGACAAACTTACGGCGTTTCTCTTCGCTTCGTGCAGGGGAAAAGGCCTTGCCGTTGGGGTAAAGATTGACAAAAACCATCATGCAGAGAGCTTTCAACATCTAGAAGCTTACTACAAAAAGACTTACGGCTTGGTTGTCGATAAAAGCTGCAAGGATGTTTCCAGGCTAAGGTTTGTTTCGTATGATCCAGACATATATATAAATGAGAACTCAGAGACGTTCATCGTTCCTGAGACTGTGCCGGAGCAAGAACAACCCCCCTGCATCCCTCATGCGAGAGACGACGATCATCGAATTATGCAGGCAATCATTGCCACTGGCAAACCCCTGGCTGGCATTGACGACTACGATTCCTGGTTGAACGTAGGCTTTGCTATCGCAAATACCTTTGGCGAAGCTGGCCGTGAGTATTTCCACATGCTAAGTGGGGCTTCGTCAAAATACGACAAGGCGGACTGTGATGAGAAATACGATAATTGCCTTCGGACAAATAAGGGTGCATTTACCTTTGGAACAATCATTCATAGGGCAAAGGATGCCGGTATTGATTTAATGAAATCTGGCAGCAATGCTCTTTTTTTTAAAATCTCAAATATCCAAGACATGCTTCAGTGCGAGCGTCCGAAATATTTAGTAGAGACTCTTATATATCAAAACACGGTCAATTTACTTACCTCCTTGCCGGGTGTTGGGAAAAGTGTTGTTTCTTTTTCGATCGCAGAGGCAGTTTCAAATGGGAATAAACTCTGGGGGCGTTTCCCTGCACTAAAAAGGGGGAAGGTACTGGTAATTGACGAAGAAAACCCCGGCAGTATTCACCGCAGCCGTATTGAGAAAATGGGCGTCGATAAAGATACGCCAATTCACTTCATCCATTATCAAGGCGTGAAGTTAGACAATCCTAAACATCTTAAAGCATTGATTGACCTTATCAACAAGGAGGAATATGTTTTAGTTATCTTTGACGCTCTAATCCGACTGCACAACGCCAAAGAAAACGACGCGGATGAAATGGCAAAAGTCATGCAAGCGTTTCGTGAGATTATTAAACAAACCGATGCTACGGTTTTGATAATCCACCATGAGCGGAAAAGCAGGGATGGGGACAAAAGGGAACGATCCAGGGGGTCGGGTGATATTGTTGGGGCTGTCGATTGCCAGTTTGTGTTAGAGGAGGGAGAAATGATGGATGATGGGAAAATATTGACTCTGCATCCGGGGAAAATGCGTTTGGCATCCTTCGCTCCGATTCGATTGCTTTTTAATTCAGATACTCTAAAGATTTCTTATGTTTCAGGTGTTCTTGGTGAGGGCAAGGGTCTTATTGAAAGTATAACTCAATTTATAGGAACCGGCGTTAAGGATTTTGAAGAAATACAAAAAGCTTTAGGCGTGCCGGAGAAACAATTGAGGTCAGCATTGAAAAATGCATTGGGAAAAGAATTGATTCTGGATAGTACCTTAAAGGACGACCCAGGGTATCAAGGGTCGAAACGTAAGCAATTCTTTAAGCTGCATCCTGGTTCTGCTAATTCCTACTTGGCAATGTTTCCCCCTATAGGGGGGGAAACATGCCAAATAGAAGGAATGCTGCCACATGAACTAATACATGCCGGAAACATGGAAACCCGCGTATTTACTGAATGTGGCGATGTTTCCACATGTGGTTTGCCACATAGCCAAATAGAAAAAAAGTATGTTTCCAGCATGCAAAAAAATGAGGGTGTTTGCCAAATAGAAAATCGTCCAAAACCGACACCGAAAAACGAAATTCCTATGGGCAATGTTGAAAATTTAGACATCAAAAACTCTGAGGTTTTCGAGGTCGAATTTGCGGAGGAGGTTGCCAATGTATAAGGTCATTCAAAGTCTTATGGTTAAAGTGCAGGGGACTATTAAGACATTCCCTGTTGGGAGCATTGTAAAACTACCTGAAAAGGCAGCCCAAATATTTATCCAACAAGGAAAGATTGAGCCGGTAACAGCAGGTTACGAATTGGCCGAGCGTATGGCAATCATGGGCGAGAACACGGAACCCATGCAGCGGCAACCATTTGTGACAGAAAGTGGGGTGTTGGTCATACCTTTCAATAGCGACAGGCGGTTTCATTATTGGAAGCCTGGCGGGCAATCTGTATGCGTAACCCTCAGAGAACTCGGCAGATGCGACTTAATCCAAAGGTATAAATCGACTTACAACTAGCAATGAGAGGAGGAGGGAAGATGGAACCTAAGATCATACGGACAACCAAGAGGGTCAAGGCACATGAAGTCAAATTCGGGGAGGTGGACATCAACTCTTATAGAGATGGCATGGGCATTGGTATCCCTGGCGACATGAGAATTTATGTTTCCCTGGACATGCTGGACGCTAATCATCCAGACGTTATGAAGCAGTGTGCGCTGGAAGGGAACCGGGTGATTATCGCCGGCGGTAATGTGTACTGCCCTATCGACTGGATAAGAAAGCGTATGCCAGATATAACCAACGTTGCTAACGGGATAGAGGCGGCACTTAAACGTGATGCTATCCGTGAGTTTCTGATAAAAAAGGTGTGTGGGGAGTAGCGAGCAAAGAGATCAAGGTATTAGACTACAAAGAAAGGGTGCAGGTGATTGTTGTGGGGATATGTAAATCGGTGTTAGTTGATAAGTATTTCATTTCACTTGAAGGTGGTAAGTTGTGTTGGCAAGGTCGGGTTATAGCTCAGGTGTCGAATGAGCTTTACCTTATAGAGACCTTTGATTGGCTAGAGAGTCAGCCTTTTGATATGCGATTGGTCAGTATCGGGGGGATGGCCGACTGGCGGTTTTACGATAGCCAAGAAACCATGGTTGACCATTTCCGCAGGTATGAAAAGCAGGCATCGGAGATGATGAGTTATGGCGATTAAGCGTAGTGACTTAACTATTATCCAGGATACCAGGGAAAAGAAACCGCTGGTCTTCCACAATGCAGGAGTAAAGATCGCAAAGCTTGAGACCGGGGATTACAGTTTAGAGCATTTCGAAGACAAAGTGACGATCGAACGTAAGAGCCTTCCAGACCTCCTGCAATCATTGAGTGCTGAGCGCAAGCGGTTTATGAGTGAGGTTCAACGGATGCGGGATTTTGAATATGCCGGGCTAGTTGTAGAGGCTTCTCTTGCAGACATCTATCGTGGTGTTTGGCGCAATGCTATTTCAGTTGAGTCGGTTGTTGGTTCACTGCAAGCACTTAGCGCAAAGCATGGCCTGCATGTTCTCTTTGCATGTGATAGGGCAATCGCAGCTTTAATGGTAGAAGGTATTCTATACCACTTTTTGCGCAAACAGCACGACCATTAGGAAGAAGATTAAAAGGAAGAAAACTATTTAATTTTTTTTTACCCATTAGACCGCATGGAGATAACGAATGGTGGAGTTTAAAACTGTAGAGGTACGCAATTGTCTGTTGGATATAACAGACCTTTCGCAGTTGTTAAAAGTCAAAGAAAGCACACTGTACCAATGGACAAGTCAAAAACGAATACCCTTTATTAAGGTCGGCAACCAAATTAGGTTTAGCCTGGAGCAGGTTGAGGTGTACCTCAGAGAAAATACCGTAACTCCAAAATTCAATTGGTTCGGGCGGGAGGACATCAAATGATAAGGAATAAGGCAAGCTTTTTCACGCTTGATGACGCAGCCAGATTTTTCAACATGCGGGAGGACACCCTTTGGAATGCGATAAAAGAAGGGCGGATTTCTTGTATAGGTACAGGTAAGCGCGGGGTAAGGTTCACTGTAGATAATCTTTTAGAGTTTATTGACGGGAGGAGGGTTGAATAATGGGTAGTACTGTAGAATCTCAAAACATGCCGGATTGGGCTAGAAGTTACGCCGAACTCTATCTGGCAAAAGCGCAAAACATGGCCAATCTAAGCACAAAGGTATATAGCACCAGATACGATGGCGACACCTACGCCGAACAAAACTTTGACGAAACAGATGGCATACAGGCTATTATTGACAGAGGCAAAAACCATTCGCCGATAGTAGAGAAGGCCAAAGAACTCTTAAACGATATACTGAGCGGTAAAACGCTTAACATCAACACAAAGATACAGGCACAGTATGCAAGGCAGGCTGAATTGATCATAAAGGAATTCAAGGAAGATATTATACCGGCGATAGACGATGAGGCTTTGCGGTTGATGTGTTGGGGTAGTAGTGGCCATGCAATAAGGAAGGCTAAGGCGACCGAAAATACAATTATGAGGTTGTTACAGATAAGCGAAAACCTTTTCTATGACGATTACGAGACAGAACAAAACAGAAGGATTGGACTACTTGGCTACGTTATTCCTTATGGGCACGAAAGCGTAAGAGACATAGAATTGATTCGCAATGGCGCTCTTTACGACAGGGAGTGGAAGCAGGGCAAGAGGGAGGACAAGTATAGGCTTTGGGTTAGTGAGCAAGGCGATGAGGCAACAAAGCTTGATATACACGGTAACGCCGTGAGGTCTTTAGTTGGGTCGTATAGTTCTGAGACCAGGCCGTTTTATAGGCCAGGCGGTTTTGCGCAATTCGCTGGAGTAGCATTGGCAGGCGCTGGACTAGCGGCGCAATACTTCGGTAAGACCAAAAACAATACTATGTCGCTGTCGAAGCAAGATTACAGCGGTATGAATAATATTGATGTTGGTAAAAGTATTGCTGGTTGGCAGGCTCCCAAATTAGATACAGGTTTGACAAGTCCAGAAGTATCCGCTCAGGCGCAATTAGGCGCGCAAATATTTGGCTGGCAAATGCCGAGTTTAACCCAATAACATAGCGAGGATGTATGAATAAAGGAAGCGGGTCGTCAACTACAGTAATTCGCAATCTGCCGTCGTGGGCAGACAACAGCGCCGCGATATATTTAGATCGGGCGAAAAAACTCTACAATGAGAACAAAGACACAGAATACACGGGGAGTATTTACGCAAAGCAGACACAGGACGAAATTGACGCAATAAATGCGCTCGCTGAACGTGGGAGAGGCGGAGACCCGCTTGTAGCCGTGGGGATCGATTACACTAAAAACGTTTTGTATGGCAGTTTTCTAGAAGGTAATGATGCCGATTTTCGCAAGGCTGTTAGCAATGTAATCGATAGCGCCAAGTCTACTTATGACAATAACATCAAATCGTATATTGATGGTGATTCACCGTACTTAATGGGGGATGATAAGGAACACTTAGTGCTTGACTTGGTAAATACACAGATATTCTACGATAGCGAAGAGACCAAGCTGTCTTTTCTTAATTACCACAATGAACGCTCAAGGCAGGACAGAGTCTTATCGCATGCTATTGAACTTGGCTATCAATCTGTAGCCGATGCGGAATTATTGCGCACGGCTGGTTTGTACGCAAGGGAGTATGAGCAGGGGTCGCTTGATGCAGAATATCGCAAGTGGTTTGACGCAAGGATCAACGAAGTGCGTAATTTGGAGATACTTGGTAATGCCGTTAGGTCGCTTGTTGGTGCAGAACGGACGGTTTCTACGCCGAACTACAAGCCATCGCCGTTAGGAACCATAATGGGCGTAGCGTTGACTATCGGTGGTGCTGTTGGTGGTTTCATGCTTGGTGGACCACCAGGGCTTATGATTGGTAGCACGGCTGGACAGGGGGTGGGTTCTGTCGCCAATAGTTTCTAATTTTGGTGGATTCTTAGAACAGCAATTAAGGAGATGTAAAACTATATGAAATTAAAATCACCTGTTAATCGCATAGGCGGTAAAAGTTTTCTTGTTGGCTGGTTATCCGAGAAGGTTCCTGAGCATGTTTGTTATGTCGAACCCTTTGCAGGAGCTGGGCATCTTCTCTTTGCCAAGAGACCTTCCCAGGTGGAAGTCCTCAGCGATATTGATAATCACCTGGTGAATTTTTTCAAGGTCATTCAGGAACCGGGGAAATGCCAAATGTTGATTAACTTCTTAAATCTTATGCCTTATTCCAGAAGTCTATGGCAGGAGATAAGAACAAACTGGAAGAAAGGGAATATCCCTGGCGATCCTGTGGAAGCTTCTACACAGTGGTATTACCTGAATCGTTCTACCTATGGGGCTGATATGAGGCGGGGCGGGTTTGCTCTACCTTCTACCACCGGACGGAACCCGGCGCAATCATTCAGGACGGCCATTGATATCTTTGAGGACATAGCCAGGAGGTTGCGGAACGTTACCATTGAAAATTTGCCTTATGGCGAATGTATCAAACGGTATGATTCAGAAGACACCCTGTTTTATTGCGATCCTCCCTATCTGAATGCAGAACATTATTACGGCAAGGATTCCTTTGCATCGGAAGACCACCGTACCCTTGCAGAGCTACTTCACGGCATAAAGGGTAAGGCCATGATCTCACATTATCAGAACGGCCTATACGATGAATTGTACCGGGGCTGGCATCGGCATGAGTATTCAAGCTTCAAGGGCAGCCATAAATCAACAGGGGAATCAAAGCCAAGAACCGTTGAGGTATTGTACACGAATTTTGAACCTGCAAGAACAGCAAACTTTTTGGAGGCAAACTAATGAGGTTGTATCCATATACGGATTACCTTATCTGGCTGATAGGTTCCGAAGTAATCAGGGCGGTATGCTGGATGATCTGGACGGGGTTGCCTTGCTATATTTAGCATGCTACAGGTAGTACTTGACAATGGTTTAAGAGTACGGTAATACATATGTCCATTGATAACGGCGTAGGCAGACGCTAAAGATATATGCCTGAAAAAATCGGGCAATAGAGGGCAACAAGTTAGGTGCACTGCCTTGCACTTAGCTTTGTTGCCCTTTATGTTGAAAAAAGGAGGCTGTATGGATAGCACGTTTGAAGTATTTTGCACAATTTGTAATGGGAAGTTAGAACTCTATGTTTTGTCTGATGGGATAGCCACAGGTAAATGTCCCAACGGCTGCAACGGTGGGGCAGCAATACCGCGAGCGGTGATAAATGAAGCTATTGTCGAGATGAATGAGAGCGAGAAGAAAGCCAGGCAGTTGGAAGCAAGCGAAGCAGCTTAGAAGTTAACTTTAGATACGATGGCGTTTGGACGGAAACGCAAAACAATATTTGCTTGGGGAGACTCAGGCAATCAAAGGCAGTGGCCAGGTGTACCGTCCTACACTTGGTTAACTGCCTTCTTTTTTTATTCCATGAAAGGACGGTGGAATAATGGCGGTAAGGTGGAAAAAATATCATTCAGCATGCAAGGGCAAGCGGGTGGAAGGGGATAGATATGGCAAGGTTATTCAGGGTGGTGTTAGTTGTAACGGCAAGCGCGGAAAATACTGTCCAGAGGACGTGCCAAGTCCATGCGGGGGATGGTCAATAGAGTTTAGGGATCAGCACGGAACTTGGCGAAGCATTGTAAAACCCGGATTCACGAAGACGGAAGCAAAAGAGGCATACCAAGAGATAGTAAGAAATGTTCAAAGGGGGTTATTCGACCTTCCTATCTTGCAGAAAATGCCTAAAGTCACGGTGGAAGCCTATTCCAGAAAGTATTTAGAGTATATCAAGGGGAGTGTGCCAGAAAACACTTTTGTGAACCGTCAAACGGCGGTGAATGCCATTGCAAAACATCTTGGAGGCTTCGAGGTATCTAAACTTAATGCTGTCCTGATACAACGATTCTGCACGGATATTGTGCAAAAAGATGGGGCAAAGGCTTCTACCGTGAATCAGTATTGTTCTGTCTTAAGGCTTATTCTTGATATGGCTGTACAAGAGCGGGTGGTAAACAGTAATCCTATGCAGGGGGTTAAGCGGTTAAAGGTGGATGAGACCCGCAAGAGGATATTGACCAATGAAGAAATCAAGCGAATCCTTGATGAATCTGTATTGCCTATGGGACGGGAGCGCATGGCGATTCTTATAGGGATGTTTACAGGACTTCGGCTCATGGATGTCATGGCTTTAAAGTGGTCAAATATAGACTTCCAGAATGCAACGCTTACGACCATTGCACAGAAGACAGGGAGGGTTGTCGCCTTGCCGTTGTCAAGTTATCTGGTGGGAGAATTAAAGAAGTATAAGGAATCGGCAGGCGATGCAAAGGAGCACTTATTTTACGATGGGGAAGTGAATCATAAAATTGCTGGCGAGTGCAGTAATCATTTTATAAGGGTGTTTAAGAAGATGGGGCTATCTGGTGCCTCCTTCCATTTATTGCGTCATACCAACGCAACTTTAATCACCGAGGTTGTTCAAGACGTTTCTATCGCATCAAAAATGCTCGGCCATACAAATTTAAATACTACTATGACCTATGTCCATAGAGACCTGGACGACAAGAAAGAAGCTGTTGAAAAATTCACCAAACATGTTCTAAGCTTGAAAGAGTACGAGCTACGTACGATTTATAAAACTGCGTAATTTTATAAGTCCTTACTTATCAATGTGTTGTGGAATATCCGGGTATTTCATAGAAAATATCAAAAGGTGTTATTCATACCTTGTTTCAACGCTATTTCCCGAAGAACCAATATTTCTTGATTTTACTTTTAATCTCAGCCGATTCAAGGCAATTTCATATTGTTTGTTTTGGCGTATTTTTGTATAGTTTTATTGCGTGGGTTAATATCAGAAGATTAGATCGTGTATACTGAGCCAGGAAATAATAGATACAGCGGAATGAGGCTATAAAACTTGTAACTTGTTGATTTTCAGAGATTTCTCAGTGTACTCTGGTGTTAAGTTTAAAAAAAATACTTCAGGAAAGGGGGAAAATATGAGCAAAAATTTATATGCAATTGTAGACGGTGAGGTACATCCATTCAATTGTTACAAGATTTACACCGAACTGGACACCCTCGTTGCGTATGCCAACACGGAAGAACATGCAATGGAGTTGGCAACCATGTATGAGCACGGAGAGATTGAACCAGGCGCTTTTCGTTGCAACAAATGCGGTGGAACCCACCAGGTATTGCAGGAAAGTGGAGAATAACTTACCGCTGGGAAATACGGGTAATGAGGTAAATTAATTGATTGGTGTATTCAGTGCAGTAGTAATGACGCTGTTTTTTGCCCTATTAACATAATTACTGGTTAAAGTTTTTCTTTGCGTCTTTTGCGTCTCTGCGGTGGGTTGAACTGTTATGATAACTCTAACCCCATATGCGTACCAGATATTTCTTGACAATGATATCTTTTCAATGCATGCTAATACATACAATAATGCATATTTAACAGGAGGTAAGTTCATGAGAACAACAATAAACATAGAAGATGAATTGCTTGATAAGGCAACGAAGTTGACCGGTATTAAGGAAAAGACGTCTCTGGTCAGGCTCGGCCTCGAAGCACTTATCGCGAGAGAAAGTGCCAGGAGACTTGCGAAACTGGGGGGAACTGAAAAGAAATTAGAGATAATACCCCGCAGAAGAGCGGCAGGCACATAAGATGGTTCTTGTTGACACTTATTCACTTCTCAGGAATGGCCTGAAAGAGAGTGTAAAGGATTTGTCCCCGGCCTATTTTGCAATGGTTATGGCCACGGGTATTATTTCCATCGCAGCCCACTTGTTAGGAATGCGATTTGTCGCTTTTGCCCTGTTCTGGCTGAATATCATCGTTTATTTGATCTTATGGTTCTTGAATGTGTTGCGAGTCATTTGGTTCAGGAGACAGTTCTTCAGCGATATGGTCGACCATAAACGTGGGCCTGGTTTCTTCACGTCCATTGCCGGATCCTGCGTTCTCGGCAGCCAGTTCGTGTTGATCTCAGGAAACTACCGCATAGCAATATTTTTATGGATTCTGGGAATCGTCCTCTGGATAGCTCTGACCTACACCATTTTTACTGCACTTACCATTAAGGAAAATAAGCCGCTTCTGGATGAGGGCATTACCGGTGCGTGGCTGCTTGCTGTCGTTTCCACCCAGTCGATCGCTGTCCTGAGCGCCCTCATAGCATCACACTGGGAACAACCGTATAAGCGTGAGGTAAATTTCTTTGCCCTGTCCATGTGGTTGTGGGGCGGCATGCTCTACATCTGGATGATTTCCCTCATTTTCTACCGTTACACGTTCTTCAGGTTTTCTCCCGGTGACCTGACGCCACCTTACTGGATCAACATGGGTGCGATGGCCATCTCCACACTTGCCGGTTCTCTGTTGATTATCAACGCTCCTGACGCTCCATTCCTTCGGTCACTGCTCCCCTTTCTGAAGGGTTTTACGGTGTTTTTTTGGGCGACCGGGACGTGGTGGATCCCCATGCTTTTTATTCTGGCCGCCTGGAGGTATGTCTACAAACGATTTCCGTTGCGGTACGACCCCTTATATTGGGGAGCGATCTTTCCTCTGGGCATGTATACCGCTTGCACATTTCAGATGGCCCGGGCGATGGATCTTGAATTTCTGCACGTGATTCCACGCTGCTTTGTATACATAGCGCTATCGGCCTGGCTGACCGCCTTCTCCGGACTGGTTTACTTGCTTGTGGAACGCCTAATCGCTTTTGTATGTAAATCTGAAGGGGAGTAAGGAAGATTGGTTGAAAAACATCACATTAAAGAAGGAATCGGTTACGAAAAAATGAACGTAGATAAGAATCTTTCAGGAATCATGAAAATGATTGTATCCTTTTTGTGTTTTAAGGATTATATACGAATTTTTCCTTCAGATATCTTGGGTTAAATTGATAATCATTTCCCCTCTGTATCTCAAACACCCTTTTCGCATGGTTTATAAGTTGTTCATCCTCGTCTCGTAGGTTGTCAATCACTTCCTGAGCACTGCCGGTTAACCATTTTGAGCATACCTGCAAGTCGGCTAATCCCTTCTTACGCAAAACGACTGCAGCTTCATACTCCTTTACATATGCTTCATCTGGCATTTTCAGAAATTCCGATATTGCAAAACCAGAATGTGCTATTCCTGCCCTGAAATGTGCCGTAGCCAACTGAGCATCTTTTGCCATCTCTGAAGATGGCATACCTTCAAGGATAGTCAATAGTTCATCTGCCTTTTCATCTATCGATTTGCATAAGGATGCAAGGTTTAGATTAAAATAAAGATGTGCAGCATTGTTTCTATTCTCAAGGTCTTGAATATATCTTTCATTTCCAGAGGAAATAGAACCCCGTACTGTGCTAAGGGCTAATCCACAAAGAGTTTCAACTCCGATCATGGATGGTGTTATTATCTTTAACATTGTCTGGTTAGTTGCTTTAGAGTCCGTTATCCAATGCAAAACCAAGCCACCAATAATCGTTACTATCAGGGTTATTACTACAAAACTGCTATTCACCTTTTTTCCTATTGTCAACCACATACATTTCTCCTTTTTTTCTGGAGTTTTTGCTACAAGAAAAATCTTGTTTAATTTAACGACATTAATTATACATGTTAAGATATTCTCAAGTATTCTCATGCGTTCTAGAATATTCAATAGCTGTCTAAAGTATTCAATATAGGTTTAAGCTTCATTAATTATCGGAAGATTTGAAAAAATATTTAGGTCTGGACTGTTGACAATGCCTTAAACAACAGGTTTAATACATTGTTAAATTTCTCCATTCCAATTCCTGCATCCACTATTGCTTCATTCACCAACAGTTCTTTGTTACATACTGAACAGCGATACCTGTACTCTTCAAAATGTAGCGGTGAGATGAAAATCATCAGTTTCATTACCGAGCATAATTTTCAAAAAAATAGTTGAATTATGGGAATATTTTACTATATTTAAATAAATAATTATATTTGAACTTTTGGTAAAAGGCACTATTGCTTATTTATGGTTAAACGATTCTCAAAATTAATTCTTTCATTAATTTTTATAAGTAGCATCCTCTGCTCTTTCGGATTTGGAGAGCCTTTTACCTTTAATACTCAGTCAAATCATCAACAAGTTGAGACTTCGATTGATTCACATCAGGATGGTTTTTCCTGTATCATTGTTGGTGATTACAGTGATCCTCTGAACCTCCATTTCACACCTTTTCCGGGAGAAGAACGGAATCCGGAAGAAGCTGCTAAAAAGGAACTAGAGATTCTTCGGGGATATTATTCCAACGGGGTGCAATTAACAAATCATGTAAATGCGTCGCCGTTACGGTCTGTCCCTTTATCGACTTGCCACCTTTACCATCCTCCCTTTTACCTTCTTTTTGAAGTATTCCTCCTTTGATCCTTTCTGAATAGGGAGCCTTTGCTGCCTGGCTTGTTTAATTAATTTACGTTGCTGCTTAAAGCGCTTCATTAGTGTATGGACGCATCGGTGATGTAAGCAGGTTTTCAGGCTGAGGCTCTGTCTGCCATTTTTGCTTACCAACTCAGCAGGGAATATACCCGTTTTAATTTTCTAATTTTTTAATAATAAACATTTAAAATGTCCGAAATATTGATGACAAGAATGCTCATACTCGTAAGCCTGATTGCTTTGTTATGCCATACAGGCTGTGATGAAACAGTACACGGAGAACATAAAAAAGAGGAAGTCAAATTTCAGGTTACCAGCCCGGCGAGAAAAGGCACTTCCATCACCAGGGAGTACGTATGTCAAATCCATGCCATACAACATATTGAACTAAGAGCACTCGAAAGAGGCTACTTAAAGAAGATTTTTGTGGATGAAGGGCAGTTGGTAAAGAAAGGGCAGCTTATGTTCCAGATCATGCCCATCATATACCATGCCGAATTGAAGAAAGCACAGGCCGAAGCAAAGGCGGCAGAAATTGAATACTTAAATACAAAGTCGCTTGCGGACGACAATGTAGTATCTCCTAATGAATTGGCAATGGCTAAGGCCAGATTCGATAAAGCAAAGGCTGAACAGGAATTGGCTCGGGCACACTTAATGTTTACGGAGATCAGAGCCCCCTTTGATGGTTTGATGGGTCGCTTCCAGGTAAGGCTTGGAAGTCTTTTGGAAGAAGGCGAACTGCTTACCACCTTGTCAGACAACAGTGAAATGTGGGCGTATTTCAACGTGCCGGAAGCGGAATATTTAGATTACAAAACAAGGATAAAAAACGACAGCCCGATACAAGTAAAGTTACAAATGGCAAATAATCAGATTTTTGAATACCCCGGAGTAGTTACCACCATTGAAGCCGATTTTAACAACGAAACAGGCAATATTGCTTTCAGGGCAACATTCCACAATCCGGAACGGCTGTTAAGGCATGGAGAAACAGGTAATATCCTAATGACCGAACCGCTCATAAATGCACTGCTGATCCCGCAGAAAGCCACTTTTGAGATCATGGACAAGAAATATGTTTTTGTGATAGATGAAAACAATGTAGTAAGAACAAGGCAAATTATCGTAGGAGAGGAAATGCCACACCTATTTGTAGTAAAAGAAGGTTTGACTGAAAACGACAAGATACTTTTAGAAGGCTTGCGCAAAGTAAGAGATAAGGATGAAATAACCTATGAATTTCTGGATCCCGATTCGGTAATGTCACATCTGGAATTATATGCAGAATAATGTAAGTATTAAGAAAGGCAAGAAATATGTTCAGAAAAATTCTTCATAGGCCCATCTTCTCAGTTGTCATATCGCTCGTCATTGTTTTCATGGGTGGACTGGCCATAACACAGCTACCTATATCGCAGTTTCCGGAAATTGCCCCCACAACGGTAAATATTTTTATCGCTTATCCGGGCTCCAATGCCGATGTGTTGGTTAAGTCCACCCTTATTCCGTTGGAAACAGCTATCAACGGTGTTCAGGGCATGAGGTACATAGCATCTGACGCTACCAGTGCCGGAGAGGCTACCATACGGGTAATATTTGAACCCGGTACTGATCCTAATGAAGCGGTTATAAGAGTGAAAACAAGGGTGGATCAGGTGATGCCCAATCTTCCCCTGCTGGTTCAAATGGAAGGAGTTATCATCACACCGATACAACCCAGCATGCTGATGTATGTGAACCTATACAGTAAAGATAAAAATACCGATGAAAAATTCCTTTACAATTACGCCTATACCAAAATGATACCGGAAATACAGCGAATTAACGGTATAGCGATGGCGCAAATACTGGGGAGCCGAAAATATGCCATGCGCATCTGGTTGAAACCCGATCGGATGCGGGCATATAACATCTCGGCAGAAGAAGTGATGGAGGCAATGGCGGAGCAAAGCATCATAGGCAGGCCTGGAAGATTAGGGCAAAGTTCAGGAATACATGCACAATCGGTGGAATATGTGCTGACATACCAGGAAAGGTATAATAAGCCGGAACAATATGAGAATATTATCATTCGTGCCAATGAAAAAGGCGAAATACTCTACCTGAAGGATATAGCCAAGGTAGAGCTGGGAAGCGAATTTTTTGACATCTATTCCAATCTTGACGGTCATCCTGCGGCATCCATTGTTTTAAAACAAACAGTCGGCAGTAATGCCAATGATGTAATTAAGCAGGTAAAGGCCAAACTGGAAAAATTAAAAGCGGAGTTCCCACCGGGAATGGATTATAAGATCAGTTATGATGTATCGCAATTTTTGGGCGCCTCTATTGAACAAGTGATGCATACTTTACGAGACGCATTTATATTGGTAGCTTTAGTCGTATTTATCTTTCTTGGCGATTGGCGCTCCACGTTAATTCCAACACTGGCCGTTCCGGTATCCCTGATCGGCGCCTTCTTTTTCATGCAGCTTTTCGGACTTTCCATCAACCTGGTCACCTTATTTGCCCTTGTGCTGGCCATTGGTATTGTAGTGGACAATGCCATTGTGGTGGTAGAGGCCGTACATGCCAAAATGGAAGGAGGAAACCTGTCGCCATACAATGCCACCAAACAAGTGATGGGTGAAATCAGTGGCGCCATTATTGCCATTACACTGGTGATGACGGCGGTATTTATCCCTGTTGCATTCATGTCTGGCCCGGTAGGTGTATTCTACCGGCAGTTCTCCATTACGATGGCCACTTCCATTGTTATTTCGGGTATTGTTGCACTTACGCTTACACCGGTGCTGTGTGCCATCATATTGAAGAATACGCACGGCAAACCGAGAAAGAAATCACCGATCAAGTGGTTGCTCGGCTATTTTAACAGGTGGTTTGAAAAGCTGACAGGAAGATATGTCGGATTGCTAAAATTAATAGTAAGCAGAAGATTGGTCACTTTCGTGATATTGCTGGCATTTGGTATAGGGATATTCCTGGAAAATAAAGTTGTTCCGGCAGGGTTTGTTCCCGGTGAAGACCAGGGGACAATCTATGCCATTATACAAACCCCTCCGGGATCCACTCTGGAATTAACCAATCAGGTAGCCCAGGAACTGCAAAAAATTTGTGAAGAAATTGATGGTGTTGAATCGGTTGTTTCATTGGCCGGTTATGAGATCATGACAGAAGGACGAGGCTCTAATGCGGGGACTTGCCTTATCAACCTGAAGGACTGGTCGGAGCGTAAACAATCGGTTCGTGAGATCATAGAGGAATTGGAAGAAAAAACGAAGGATCTTGGAGCCATCATAGAGTTTTTTGAACCACCTCCTGTGCCGGGATTTGGTTCTTCTGGCGGTTTTTCCCTGCGCTTGCTCGATAAAACCAATTCTACGGATTACCATGAATTTGAAAAAATAAATAACGAATTCATGGACGCCTTGCGCAAGCGAAAAGAGCTGTCCGGCTTATTTACCTTTTATGCGGCCAATTATCCTCAATATGAGTTGGAGATAGATAACAAAATTGCTATGCAAAAAGGAGTGTCTATCGGAAAAGCAATGGAAAACCTCAACATTTTGATAGGGAGTACTTATGAGCAAGGGTTTATTCGATTTGGCCGTTTTTTCAAAGTTTACACACAGTCAGTTCCGGAAAGCCGGAGGTTCCCATCGGATATTAAGAACCTGTATGTAAAAAGTGAACATGGTGAGATGGTGCCTTATTCAGCATTTATGAAGATTAAAAAAACACAGGGCCCCAATGAAATTACCCGTTACAACTTATACAATTCGGCAGCCATCAGGGGATTTCCCGCACGGGGGTACACCACTGGCGATGCCATACAAGTAATACGGAAGGTAGCTGAGGAAACTTTGCCCACGGGGTATGACACCGCCTGGGAAGGCCTTTCGTTTGATGAAGCCGCACGGGGAAATGAAGCGGTTTATATCTTTATTATCGTGCTCATTTTTATCTATTTGGTGCTTGCTGCACAGTACGAGAGCTTCGTCTTGCCTTTAGCAGTAATCCTTTCCCTGCCAATCGGAGTATTTGGTTCGTTTTTACTGCTCAAGCTCATGGGATTGGCCAACGACGTTTATGCCCAGGTGGGAATGATCATGTTGGTCGGCTTGCTGGCTAAGAATGCTGTGCTGATCGTGGAATTTGCCGTTCAGAACCATCGGCAGGGAGCGACCATACTTGATGCCGCCATAGAAGGCGCCAGGGTGCGTTTCCGGCCGATCCTGATGACTTCCTTTGCCTTTTGTGCGGGACTGGTACCCCTGGTTATCTCCACCGGTCCTGGTGCCATTGGTAATCGTACCATAGGTTCATCCTCTCTTGGGGGTATGCTCATTGGAACCATTTTCGGGGTAATCATTATTCCCGGATTGTATTACCTGTTCGGTAAACTCATAGAAGGCCAGCAACTCATAAGGGATGAATATGACGAACCCCTGTCCGAAGAATATGTACATACAAGAGAAAGTTAAAACATGATCTCAAAAAACCTAAGGAAGGACAACGAACTAATTAAAAAATTGTTAAGGGGAGAAAAAAGGGAGTAATCGAAGAAATTAAATACAATGAAAAGAAATAACATATTAAGCTATCTAAGGATATTCTGTATTTCGCTGGTATTCGAAGGCTGTGCGCCTGCGTTGTTACAGAAAACAGCAAATAACAACGTTCCGGAAAGTTATAATAATGCACAGGATACAACCAATACGGCACAGATTAGTTGGATGAAATTTTTCACCGATACCAATCTTATAGCCCTGGTTGATACCGCACTGCAAAACAACCAGGAACTGAATATCACTTTGCAGGAAATTGTCATTGCCGAAAATGAAGTACAAGCCAAAAAAGGAGAATATCTGCCTTTTGTAAATCTTAAGGTGGGAGCCGGGGCTGAAAAGGTGGGCGAGTTTACCAGGGATGGGGCTGTTGAAAAAAACCTTGACATTAAACCTGGCAAGGAATTCCCTGAACCACTGCCGGATTATCTGATATCCGCCAATGTTTCATGGGAAGTGGATATATGGAAAAAGCTGCGAAATGCTAAAAAAGCAGCAGCATTGAGGTATCTGTCCACAATTGAAGGGAAAAATTTCATGGTAACTAAGCTGATTGCCGAAATAGCCAGTTCTTATTACGAACTGATGGCGCTCGATAACCTGCTGGCAACGGTAAAAAAGTACATTGAAATACAAAAAAATGCCCTAGGAATCGTAAAACTACAGAAACAAGCAGCTAAAGCCACCGAACTGGCAGTGCGTAAGTTTGAGGCAGAGGTGCTCAAAAACCAAAGTTATCAGTACAATATTGAACAAAAGATCACGGAAACAGAGAACAGGATCAACTTTCTGGTGGGTAGATTCCCTCAGCCTATTCAGCGAAACTCTCAGGGCTATAATGGTTTGGTGCCTGACACAATGCATACCGGTCTCCCATCGCAATTATTGACCAACCGTCCTGACATTAAACAAGCCGAACTGGAGCTGGCAGCAGCAAAGCTGGATGTGAAGGTGGCAAGAGCCAGGTTTTACCCTTCTTTAGATATTATTGCAGGCGTAGGTTATGAGGCATTTGATCCGAAGTTTTTAATAAGAACGCCAGAATCCATGCTGTATAACCTGGCCGGAGAATTGTCGGTACCCCTGATCAACAGAAGAGCAATAAAGTCAGCCTACTACAATGCAAACGCAAAGCAGATACAAGCTGTTTACAATTACGAACGTACCGTTCTGAACGCTTACATTGAGGTTGTCAATAAACTGTCAAAGGTCAGTAACCTGGGAAAAACTTATGACCGGAAGGAAAAACAGGTGCAGGCGCTTACCCAGTCGATTACTATTGCAAATAAACTGTTCAAATCAGCCAGGGCCGATTATCTGGAAGTGTTAATGACCCAACGTGATGCGTTGGAAGCGAAAATGGAATTGATCGAAACAAAAGCACAGCAAATGTTCGCAATGGTTAATATTTACCAGGCGTTGGGTGGGGGGTGGAAATAAATTATGTGAAATACTAACTACACTATCTCAAGAATGCTATCTTTGGATAAAAAGAACTGGCCGATTGCGAGCCGTAATAAATTTCTGGAATGGATTTTCTTTACGGCGCTGCGGTATCAAAAACTTTTACCACACACAAAAATCCTGTTTTGCATGGCATTACACCTTTTATTGAATTAAACGGGCATAAGGGGTTTGGATTGGATGAGGAAGAACAATATTTCGTCGATCTCCTGCCTGGACTTCGATGGGATCTTTGCCGGGAACTTTATGTGCTAGCAGGGTATGAATTACCCTTAAATGGCTCAGAAGAATTTGATAAGCACGTCTGGTTCAGCATCATAAAAGATTTCTAGTTTTTCCTTCTTTTTAAAAATATAAGTTTTTCGCCTTCCCTTTGTCCCCTCCTTGCGAAGGAGGGGAGTAGGGATGGTCAATTGGCTACGATTGCGCGTGACAGGGATATTTGAATTGTTGGTTAAAGAAGTGAACCCAACCTACCTGTATTACATCCAGCCACATTCCTCAAAACTTCACATACCCCTTTCCCTCAAGATAATTTAATACTGTCCGCGTTGATTCTTCAACGGTCATCTTTGAGGTGTCGATCATCAACTCAGGATTCAAGGGCTCTTCATACGGCGCTGATATGCCGGTAAATTCCTTGACTTCGCCTGCGCGTGCCTTTTTGTAAAGCCCTTTTGTATCACGCTGTTCACAGACCTCAAGGGGGCATTTTACATAAATCTCTACAAATTCCCCATCTTTCAGGAGTTTCCTGACATTGTCCCTGTCCTGTCTGTATGGCGATATAAAGGCCGTTATGGTTATCATATTTGCATCCGTAAACAGCTTGGCCACCTCGCCAATGCGCCGAATATTTTCCGTACGGTCTTCGGGTGAGAAACCAAGATTTTTATTGAGACCGTGACGAATATTGTCACCATCGAGTATGTACGCCAGATGTTTATTTTCAAGGAGGGCATGCTCAAGCTCAACGGCAATGGTTGACTTTCCCGAACCTGACAGGCCTGTAAGCCATATGGTTACCCCTTTTTGTTTCATGAGTTTGAATCTGTCGTCTTTGGTAATCTTGCCATGATGCCATTTGATATTGGTAGCTTTTTGTACTGTCATGTCATCTCCTTTTATAAGTATCAATGCGTCAAATAAAAACTTCCAAAACTCTAAAATCTTTGACTATCACAACTATGCTTCAAAACAGATACCTTATATTATTTTTAAAGTTTTGAATATTATATGAACCCGTCTGAAAATGCAAACTATTTTCCTGCTTTATACAAAAATATGGCAATACAGGTTGCTAAGGCATTTGAACATGCGGCAATCTCTGTAAAAAAATCATTCTTGCAAAAAACTTTCAAGCAATGCGATTGTCACAGCCGCCTCTTTTTCATCTAATTTTTGAATGGCATAACCTGCATGGACGATCACATAATCACCAACCTTTACATCTTCTAAAAGCTGAAGCCCGATCTCCTTCTGCAGACTGCCAAGTTCGGCCACACCGGTGATGCCATTATTTTTAATAAGTTTCATGGGAACGGCTAAGCACATATTCTACATCTTTCGCTGGCAATAACTGCCTGTCCTAATGAGATACCTCCATCGTTGCATGGAATTTTTTGAGGAAAATACACCTTGAAATCGTTTGAACTGAGTTTCCGGATAAGCCGGCTGGAAAGAAAATTGTTTTGGAATACTCCACCCGACAGAACAACGTCGTTTAAACCCAAACTGTTACGGAGTATTGTGCATACCTGAAGTGTCATATTTGCTATGGTATTGTGAAATTTTGCAGAAATTACCGAATTTGCAGTCTTAGATTTCAGATCATTTACTATATGTTTAATAATTTGCCCCCAATGAACGATATGTAAGGGCATGTTACAGCGTGCCCCTGCAATGACATCAATATCAAACGGGTAGCTTCCAGTTTCATATTCGTCCGCGATTAATTCGAGTTTTATTGCAGCCTGACCCTCGTAGCTAACGGAGTGGTGCAAACCAAGTATTGAAGCCACACCATCAAATAGCCTTCCCATGCTTGATGTTAACGGTGAATTAATACGGTGTAATAACATTTTTAAGAGTATTTCTATTTTTGCTCGGTTTAATTCCCCATCTGTTTTTTCTGCCGACAAGAGGGGACTTGTGTGAGGGATCAAAGGAATATTGTCACCATAAATCTGATAGAGATATGAAACAGCCATACGCCACGGTTCTTTGATTGCCTGTTCTCCCCCAGGCATGGGTACATAATCGAGATGGCCTGCCCGGTCATAGCCTGAAAAGTCTGCAACAAGAAACTCTCCTCCCCAGAAATTACCATCATCCCCATACCCTAATCCATCAAATGCCACGCCGATTACTTTGTTATTAATTCCATTCTCAGCCATACAGCTTACAATATGGGCATGGTGGTGTTGAATTCCTATCTTTAAAATCTTGTCGTTCTGAGTAAGGGCGTATTTAGTGGAAAGGTATTCCGGATGAAGGTCGTATGCGACTATCTCAGGCTCTATGGAAAAAAGCTCTTTGTAATGTTCGATACTTAACTCAAAAGAGTTTAAGGTTTCCGTATTTTCGAGGTCTCCTATATGATGACTCAAAAAAGCATGATTCCTGCGCGCCAGGCAAAAGGTATTCTTAAGAAATGCCCCGCAGGCAAGGGTAGGTCTTGTAAAAGTGTATTGCAGTCTTAGTGGAAATGGTGCATAGCCTCTCGACCTGCGGATGATCGTTTCTTTGTCCTCGTTTACCCTTACAACCGAATCGTCACATCTTATAAAGATTTCACGATCATGTGTGAGGAAATAGTCTGCAATGCCTTTGAGCCTTGCGAAGGCGTTTGAATCATTATAAACAATTGGCTCATCGCTCATGTTGCCACTCGTCATCACGAGAGAGAGTCCTGATTCTTTCAGGAGCAGATAGTGAAGGGGGGTATAAGGCAACATTACACCAAGATATTTATGCTCCGGGGCAACTTCCGGGGAAAGGGTACAACGACTCGTTTTTCTCAGCAACACGATAGGTTTTTGTGCCGATAATAAGAGAGCTTCTTCCTTGCCATTCACGTGGCAAAACTGCCTTATAGTCCCGATGTTTTCCATCATTACGGCAAGTGGTTTATCATCCCTGTTCTTTCTTTTCCTCAGCAGAGAGACGGTCGTGCTATTCATTGCATCACAGGCAAGATGGTATCCCCCAACCCCTTTTACAGCAACGATCTTTCCCCCTTTCAGAAGATTGCAAACGGTGGAAAGGGGATCGCGTGTATGAACTTTTAAGCCTTCGCTGCTATATAGTGTTAGCTGAGGACCACAAACAGGGCAGGCGTTGGGCTGGGCATGGAACCTTCTATTTTGGGGATCATAATATTCCTTGCTGCAATCCGGGCACATAGGAAAACTTGACATTGTTGTATTGGCCCTGTCATAAGGAGTATCTTTTATAATAGTAAAACGAGGGCCGCAATTGGTGCAGTTAATAAAGGGGTAACGATAACGCCTGTCTGTTGGGTTATGTATTTCATTGAAACAATCCTGGCAGATCGAAATATCGGCAGAAACTATCGTAGTATCGCCTTCTTTAATAGCGCTTTCTTCGATGACAAATTCCTTGTAACCTCTGGGAGGAAATGACCTATAGCGGATGTCTTCAATAATAACGTGGGGAGGGGGTGATTTAATAAGGTGGTCAAGAAATTCTTTTATAGATTCATTACGACCTTCGACATCTATGAAAACTCCGTTCGTGTCATTTTGTACAAAACCAGCTAAGGAAAATTTTGTGGCAAGATTATAGATAAAAGGGCGGAACCCCACCCCCTGAACAAGACCCCTGGCAGAGATTTGCATTCTTTTCAGCATGAGAACTTCCCTAATACTGTCAATAAATTTTGATTCTATTTAATAATACTCTTGTCCAAATTAAGATTTTAAGCTAAGGCCTGATTTGGTATAAGATGATTGATGTACGAAACTCACCAACCGAGGGGGTCTCAGGAGTAAGTCGATTTTGTAGCATATTTAGTCAGTTTTTGCAATGATTTCCTCGTTCTGTTGGATCTTCAAAATTCGTGAATTTATGGTATCCAGGAGAAAATACTTGTTTTTGTCTGGCAATATTTATAAAATTATACCTGAGCAATTAATTTAGTGCAAGAGTGGGTCATACTGTAATTAAATTGTTTACCATAAATCGGCATAAATGCGAGCGTCTTCAAGCAAGATCAGACTCGTCACACCTAGCCATGCAAGTCTGGCAGACAAAATTCTTACCAAAAAGAGAATCAAAGGATAAAATCTTTACAGGCAGGCCTTTTCATAGAGGTATTTTTACCAGAGAAAGGTGGTGAATGGAATAAATAGTTTTTTATTATGACAGCCTTTTTCCAAGAACAGTTTGTTGATACTAAGGTTGTTTTATAGGAGTGACGATAGATTGTCAGGCGGTTTTAATAGCTTTTCCAAAGTATTCCTTAAAAATCTGCTAAAATTTAAAGGTAAAGAATTATCAAATGTTGTCGATAATCAAATGTGTTTCTATATTCAACAACACAAAGAATGTAATTTACACTTTTTTAAATTTTTGGATCAAAACAGGTGATGGAAATGATAAAAAATACTATGGTAGTTTTCGTGATATTATTAATTGCCTTTATTACATCCACTTTATGTTGTGCAGATGAACCTAAGGAACAAGAGTATACTATTAGCGCTGATGATGTGCTTAATATAAATGTACTTGGACACGATGACCTTAAAACGGTAGCAAAAGTAACAGCAGATGGTTCAATATCGTTCCCGTACATCGGAACCATTTATGTTAAAGGAATGAGTTTGTCGGAGATTGAAAAAGAAATAGCAAAAAGACTTGCCAGCGGTTACATAAAATATCCTGTTGTGTCTGTAACCCCGTCAACTTCTAAAAGCATGAAATTTTTTGTATTTGGAGAGATTAAAAATTCAGGGAAATATATACTCGAAGACAATATGACAGTATTGAAAGCTATCTCTGCGGCGGGAGGCATCACTCCCGAAGGATTTTATGGCGATGTAAAAGTCAGACGCAGGCAGAGAAATAAAAAAGAATATAAAGAAATCAATATAGATCTCAGAGGTACTCAAGAAAGCGGCATGAACGGCGATATGGCCATTGAACCCGAGGATATAGTAATTGTTGAACGCAGCAGAAGTTTCTTTGTATATGGTGAAGTTTTGAAACCTGGTAAATTTACACTTGAAGAGGGTACAACAGTTCTTAAGGCAATATCCCTTGCTGGCGGCTTTGCAAAATACGGTTCTCTTGACAGAGTCAAAATTCTCCGAACAGTTCCGGGTAAAGCGGAATACACAAACATAAAAGTTGATATGAAAGGCGCCGTGAGTGGACAAGTTGGTAAAGATATTCGTTTAGAGCCGGAGGATATAGTCATAATATTAGAAGGCATTCTTTAAGGGAGGATCATAACTTGAATTTTTCTGGAAGTACTTTACGAGATTATTTAACCGTTATTTTCAGACACAAGGCCGTAATTATCATTACATTTGTGGTCATAATGATAAGCGTTGTCATCGGGCTGGAACTTAAAACGCCGGTTTATCATGCCCAGGTTAAGATGCTCATTTCAGGAGAAAAACAGTTTGAGTCTCCTTACTATAAGGAATTGAATAGTTATCAACAAATTGGAATATCTCTTACTCAGGCTGAGATTGTTAATTCAAACCCTGTAATTGAGCGTGTTGTAAGGGCGCTTAAACTTTATGAACGTCCATCTGATTACGAGAAGAATTACTGTTCCACGCTGAGAGCGTATTTGATAGATTTAAAGCTTTGGATATCGCAATGGATGGAAAAGTTTGCCGTGGATACCGAAACCGGACTTACGGCGCCGAATCCTGATAGCGTGCCTCCCGAAGATGAACAGACATATGCCATTAGAATGGCAGTAGAAGGACTCAAAGGGAGCATAGCAGTTAATCCAATAAGAGACACCAATTTATTTACAATCGATGCATATGACTTTAGCCCTGAAGCATCTGCTACAATTGCCAATGTGGTAAGCCGGTCATATGTTATTTACGACCTTGAGCAGCAAATGGCAGAGCTTCAATTGCAATACGGAGAAATGCATCCAATCGTGATACAATTGAAAAATGCAATTGATAAGATGTCCGGAAGTCTTACCGGAAAGACACTCTCTACCACAGAGGCCATTGGTCCTGCAAGTGTTAAGATTATTGAGCAGGCGCAGCCACCCCTTGAGCCAGATGGAACCGGTAAAATCGTCACCTTGTTTATTGCCTTTTTAATGAGCCCGTTTTTAGGAATTATACTTGCTTTTGGGTTTGAATATGTTGACCATACATTTAAATCACCCCAAGACGTGGAAACATTTCTTAATTTACCTCTTTTAGGCTCCATCCCAAAAAAAGGGTTTAAAAATCAAGCTTTGAATACAGATTCGAAGAGAATGAATCCCTTCTATCAGAATCTCTCAGACCAAATATATCTTTTAATGAAAGATAAAGGTTTAAAGTCAATCTTGATAACTGCATGCTCACCTTCAGACAGGTCTACCACAATTATAGCCAATCTCGCCAATTTTTTGTCGAACAAGGCAGGTCATAAAGTGGTAGTTATTGATGCCAATTTACGAGCCCCGGTAATCCACAAGATCTTTAATATCTCTGATGAGAAGGGTCTTGCGAATGTACTCGAAGGTAAAATCTCATTAGAAAAAGCGGTTCAGGATATAAGTCCTAATTTAGCAGTGTTACCGGCGGGTGATACGTCCCTTAATTCGACACCCCTTTTAGATTCTACCCGTATGGCCAATGTAATCAAGGCTGCCAAAGAGAAGTATGAGCTGGTTTTTATTGATTATGCAAACCTAAGGAGCTTTAAAGATGCCTGCGTCCTTTGTCCATATTTAGATGGAATTGCCCTTGTTGTGAATGAAGGAAAAACCAGCCGCCATGTCCTGCAACGATTATTAACACCTTTGAAACAGAAAAAAGCAAATCTGGTTGGCGTAATCATGAATAATCGCACCTATGCAATTCCTAAAGTTATTTACGAGCGACTATAAGCTATGATTTTCTTAGCCAAGGTTACAGTGGCATTTTTTTCACTGAGATATTGGCATGGGGTTTTTGATTAAACGTCTTGGAGGACCATTCAAGTGAAGGCGCTAATTCTTGCGGGGGGCAGTGGAGAAAGGCTCTGGCCGCTATCAAGAAAGAACTACCCGAAGCAATTTTTAAGATTGAATGGCGACAAATCTTTTCTGCAACAAACGGCGGAGAGACTCTTAAAGGCGCTTTCCAAAGAAGATATAATAGTATTAACAAATAATGATTACAAATTCCATGTTTTATCAGATTTAAATTCTTTGCCTGCAATCAATCGTCAGGCGTCAAATTCTCATATAATTCTTGAACCTGCAAGCAGAAATACAGCGCCTGCAATAGCGCTTGGTATTAAATACTGCATGGAAAAGCTTGGCTGCAAAAAAGATGAGATTGTGTTTTTATCTCCTTCGGACCATATAATAAGACCGGTGGATAAATTTCCGGAGTATATCAAGTTTGCCGAAGAAATAGCCCGAAAGGGCTATATAGTAACCTTTGGAGTGAAACCGGATAAACCCGAAACTAGCTATGGATACATAAAATTCAGCAGTCAGCGCTCAACGGAGAGCGGTAAGAATTTTTTTAAAGTAGAAAAATTCACAGAAAAACCTGATATTGAGACGGCAAAGTGGTACATAAATGCCGGGGACTATTTCTGGAATTCCGGGATGTTTGCATTTAGTATTGAAACGATAATTGAAGAGTTGAATAGTTATGCGCCTGATATTAGAGGAATGATTGATTTGAGTTTTGAAGAAATGCTGCTGGGCTTCAGTCGGATGCCAAACATCTCCTTAGATTATGCAGTTATGGAAAAATCAGACAAGGTGGTGGCGCTTCCTTTCGCTTTGTACTGGAATGATGTAGGCTCATGGGATTCTCTCTATGATGTTCTGGATAAGGATGAAAACGGCAATGTGAAAAAGGGTGATGTCCTGGCAATAGACACCAGGGGGACCCTTATCCTTGGCAATAAAAGGCACATAGCAACCATAGGGCTGGAAAATTGTCTGATTGTTGAAACGGATGATGCCATATTGATTGCAAAAAAGGGAGAAGCACAAAAAGTAAAAGATATTGTAAATAAACTGAAAGAAGATGCACGGACAGAAGCAGAGGAACATGTTACTACTTACAGGCCCTGGGGAAGTTATACGATTCTTGAGAAAGGTTCTCGGTATAAAATAAAACGGATAGTGATAAATCCAAATGAGAAACTAAGTCTCCAGATGCATTACCATCGGTCTGAACATTGGGTAGTGGTAAAAGGAAGCGCAAGGGTCACTATAGGCGACAGAGAAATGTTTATCCACGAGAATGAATCTGCTTATGTTCCGAAATCAACTTTGCACAGGCTTGAAAACCCAGGTAAAGTGCCAGTGGAAATAATCGAAGTTCAAAATGGAGAATATATGGGTGAAGATGATATCGTGAGATGTGAAGACATCTATGGGAGAATACCACTGGTAAATAGCGCTGGTTAAATTATTAATAGCGATGTAATACGCGTTACATGCAAAAGAAATCATTATCGATTTGAATCAGCGCTAGAATAAAATCTTTAATAAGAAAGATTATGAAAAAGGCTTTAATAACCGGGATTACAGGGCAGGATGGTTCATACTTAGCTGAATTCTTGCTTTCCAAAGAGTATGAGGTCCATGGAATCATACGAAGGGCATCGACGTTTAATACTCACCGAATAGACCATATCTATATCGATCCACATACACCAAAGGCAAAACTTCTTCTTCACTACGGAGACCTTTCAGATCCTGCTCTTATAGCCGAAATCATATGGAATATAAAACCAGATGAGATATATCATCTGGGCGCTCAATCGCACGTCAGGGTTTCTTTTGATATGCCAGAATTTACCGGAAACATAACTGGTTTAGGAACGACACGCATTTTGGAGGCCATAAGAAGGAGTGGCGTTAAAGTCAAGTTCTATCAGGCATCCTCTTCGGAAATGTTTGGAGCATCTTCACCGCCTCAAAATGAAAAAACGTTGTTCTATCCCAGGAGTCCATATGCTATAGCAAAACTTTATGCCTACTGGATGACTGTTAACTATAGAGAAGGATACGGACTTTTTGCCTGCAATGGAATACTTTTTAATCATGAAAGTCCCCGGAGAGGAGAAACGTTTGTGACAAGAAAAATTACAAGAGCGATAGCCAATATCCTTGCCGGAAAGCAAAAGACAATTTTTCTGGGAAATCTGAATGCTAAAAGGGACTGGGGGTTCGCTCCTGAGTATATAGAGGCGATGTGGCTTATGGTTCAGCAGGATGAACCGGATGATTATGTGATAGGTACAGGAGAAAGTTATTCGGTAAGAGCATTTGCGGAAAGGGCATTGAAATATGCAGGTATAGAAATAGAATGGAAAGAGAAGGGGGTTCAGGAGAAAGGGTTTGTCAAAAGTGTAGATAAGAGATGGAAAGACAATTTAAAATCCGGTGTTCCCTTGATTGAAGTAGACCCGAAATATTTCCGACCTACAGAAGTTGAACATCTCGAGTCAGACATAGCAAAAGCAAAACGGAGGTTGGCATGGCAGCCAAGAACTACTTTTGATGAGCTTATAAAAATCATGGTTGATTATGATATGCAGCTTGCAGGGCTTAAACCCGGTGGAGAAGGAATAGCAATTTCAAAGAAAAAAGGATTCGATTACACCAATCATGATTTTTCATTTTATGAGAAGATAAGAGAAGGATGTTAGTTGTTCTGTATCTGTGATTATTTATGGTGATTTACGATCATTAGAATAACGATAAATAACTCATGACAATAAATAATCCAATAGCCATGAACCAAAGTTCTAAAATCTATGTGGCCGGTCATAAAGGTCTGGCGGGTTCTGCCATTGTCCGTAAACTTCAGGATTTGGGTTATACAAATATCATCGTAAGAACGCATAAGGAGTTGGACTTAACAAGGCAGTCTGAGGTAGAGGCGTTTTTTGAAGGAGAAAAGCCAGAATTTGTTTTTTTGGCCGCAGCTAAGGTCGGTGGAATATTGGCTAACAATACGTACAAGGCAGAATTTATATATCAGAACACTATGATAGCTGCAAATGTAATTCATGCAAGCTATGCATATGATGTTAAAAAATTATTGAATCTCGGTTCATCGTGTATATACCCGAAATTTGCCCCTCAACCGTTGAAGGAAGATCATTTGCTTACCGGGAGTCTTGAACCTACCAATGAGCCGTATGCGATAGCGAAGATATCTGCAATAAAACTTTGTAGATATTATAATGAACAATACGGGACAAACTTTATCTCCGTGATGCCTGCTAATCTTTATGGTCTTGATGACAATTTTGATTTGGAGACGTCCCACGTGTTGCCTGCTTTAATAAGAAAAATGCACCTGGGAAAGTGTTTACAAAACGGTGATTTTGTCTCTGTGAGAAAAGATTTAAAAAAATATCCGATACATGATCATAATGAGAACCATGTAAAAGATGAGGAGATCGTCAATCTCCTTTCCAAATTTGGAATCAAAAGCAATTATCCAATAAACATGAAACATGAAACCAGAAACTCACATTTCACAACTCTTGTTGAGGTTTGGGGAAGCGGCGCTCCTTCCCGTGAATTTCTCCATGCGAATGATTTGGCTGACGCCTGCATATTTTTAATGCGGAACTATAATGCGCCGGATATCGGTGAGTTTATAAATATTGGCACAGGCAAAGAACTGAAGATCAAAGAACTTGCGGAAATTATTAAGGAAATTGTAGGATTTAAGGGAGAAATACACTGGGATACTTCGAAGCCCGATGGAACGCCAAGGAAGCTTCTGTGCGTTGAAAAGATAAATAGACTCGGTTGGGAAGCAAAAATTGACTTTACTGATGGACTAAAGGTGGTATATAATAACTATGTTCTAAAAAATAGTAAAAAGGGTAGCGCTATTAGCAAATCTTGTGACTTAAAAACATTTTTTAACAAACGTTTTTTGACAAAGTAATGCAAAACGTATCCGATGATTCCGCGAAGGATGTGAAAAAGGTTGCCAAAGGGGCCGGGATTAGCTTTATTGGAAGCGTGACGGGAAGATGCCTTTTTTTTGCATTACAAGTTATTATTGCCCGCTTTTTTAGTACAGAAGTTTTTGGTTTGTTTACCCTTGGACTAACCGTCACAAGAATTGCGGAACTCATTGCCCGTTTGGGTCTACATATGGGGACAATGAGGTTTGTTTCCATCTACCGAAAGGATGACGTTGGAAAATTAAAGGGTATTTTAATCAGTGCTCCTCTAATCTCTTTTTCTAATGGAATACTGATTGGGGGTTTGATTTATTTTTTTGCAGGCACTATAGCAGAATCCATATTCTATAAGCCAGCATTAACGAATGTAATAAAAAATTTTGCCTTGGCTGTTCCATTTATGTCTTCCATGACGATCATTGCAATGGCTTCGCAAGGTTTTCATACAGCAAGGTTTTCTGTATATATAAAAGATATTATTCAGCCGTCAGCAAATATTGTTTTTGTAATTCTTTTTATTAAACTGGGTTATGCTGTTTCTGGAATTGTCTTTGCCTTCACTCTCTCATATGTGACAGCAGTTCTTGCGGGATTTTTCTTTATTACCAGACAATTCCCGATAATAAAAAAGAGAGATATTAAACCTGTTTACGAAATCAGAAAACTTTTAAGTTACTCTACTCCACTTTTGTTCAATGGTTTTTTGGCATTTCTTATCTTATGGACGAATACTCTTATGCTGGGCTACATGAAGACACCCAGAGAAGTTGGTGTCTACCGTGCTGCATCCCAGGTTCCCATATTTCTTACCCTAATTTTAACAGCCTTCAATTCTATCTATGCCCCAGCCATTGCGGATATGTATCATCGAGGACAGATGGGCCGTCTGGGGAAGATTTTCAAGACCACGACTCGTTGGGTTTTTCTTTTAACATTGCCTTTTACTTTAATTCTTATTTTTTCTGCTGGGGAGATACTAACGATCTTCGGCCGCGATTATATCAAAGAGGGTATTCCTGTCTTGAGAATAATAGCTATTGCACAATTTATTAATTGTGCGACAGGCGGTGTCGCATTTACTCTGACGATGACCGGAAAACAAAAGACAGATATGATAAACAATATGGTGATGGTTGTTGTAAATGTAGCTTTAAACTATTTTCTTATCCCAAAATACGGATGTTTGGGTGCCGCAATTGCCACAGGTATTTCAATTGGCACTGTTAATTTTTCACGGTTATGGGAGGTTTATTTTATATATAAAATTCAACCATATAACATGAGTTATATGCCGGGAATTGCGTGTGGAACAATTGGGATTATTATACTTTATACTCTTGATAAATATTTTTTGGTCGAAGAGTATTTGCTAATTAATAATTATTTGTTAAATCATGCAACTTTAATAAAACTTGTCTCAAATGGTCTTGTTGTTTGTATCATATTTGTTGTAGGTTTTATAATCAAAGGCTTTCGAGAAGAAGATAGATTTGTCCTTGACGCCATAACAAAAAAATTTAAATCGAATATTTTTAAATTGAAAGTAGAATAGAAGATTATAGTAAATACCAAAGAAGGTATTCAAGTTCATAATAAGTTTGCCGTAGTAAGATTCTTGAGGGAGTGTGAAATGGGATTGATTATAAATAAACCTACATACATGCCGTGGCATTTAAGCCATATGAAATTCCTAAAAAGCATATTTCAAAAAAAAATACAAAGCCAAACAAGACGCAAACTTCAAAAATTACTTCCTCCATTATTCCAAAAAGAGGAAATTCCTTTGTTTCACCATGTACAATTTGAAACAGTATCTATTTGCAATAATGATTGCTCTTTTTGTCCAATGAATATACATCTTAAAAAAAGAGAGTATAAAGAAGCCGATTGGGTGGTAATAGAAAGGTTAGGAAATGAATTACAAAATTATTCTTTTGAAGGAATCCTGTCGCTTTTCAATAATAATGAGCCTTTAATAGACAGAAGATTGCCTGATATAGTCGCCTTTTTCAGAAAAAAGGCTCCCCGCGCAAATATAAGAATAATGACTAACGGTATATTAATCAATATTAAAGTTGTTGAACAATTAATTAAAGCTGGAATTAGTTATATTCACATAAACAATTATAATGAGAAGAATGAATTTATTCCTTCAGTAAGCAAGTTCATTAATGATTTTAGTATATCTAAATTTAAAGACTCAATTAATGTTGTTGTAACTATGAGATATAAAAATGAAGTTTTACACAATAGAGGCGGCAATTCTCCGAATATACCTGTACTTGCTAAAAGCAAAAAATGGTTCTGTATATTTCCATTTGAACAAATCAATATTAACCCGTGGGGGGATATGACTATTTGCTGCAATGACGTACTCTATAAACGAAAGATGGGAAATATTATGGGTGACAAAAGCATTTATCAATTATGGGCAAGTAAGGAATATAAGAATATTCGCAACTTATTAAGTAATGGAAAAAGAGAGGGTATAGATATTTGTTCCGTTTGTAATAATCCCGGTATAGAAAGAACTATTGACTCTAGGACGGGCAAACCTATAGGACATAATATTACGTATAAAGTAGAAAAATCTGTTTCAGGTATTGAGCAACTCCGATGGAATACAGAAATTATAGTAAACGACATAAATAAGTCAGCATTGTCCGGTTAGAAATTTGCGTAAAACAAAAGACAATAAATTTTTTTAGAAAGAGGTATTTTTTGCTTGACTTTTTGAAATAGTCAACGATGGCAAAATTTTTATAACACTTTAACTATAAAGGAGTTATAAAAATGCCATATACCATTGATCCGTTTTGCAAACAGCAAAAAATTCCCACGTTTCATGAACTGTTTAGTCCTGTACAGAATATTTTTCATTCGGTGCCACCTCTTGAATCAAAAGGAAACAGGCCGTTGCAGATGAATTTCGAACAACAACTCAAAGCACTTATTTATTACCATCTCCAAGAACATTCCTCAGGCAGAGATCTCCTTCAGGAACTCCAAGAGGATGATTTTGCCAGAACCAAAATAGCGCCTCCCGACGGTATCAAAAAGAGCAGCTTTTTCGAGGCCATCAACCACAGAGGCCTCGAGCAACTCCTCTTTATTTTCACGAAACTTCAAGCCGATGCCACAAAGGTGCTCCCCAAGGAATATGAACATCTGGGGGAACTCGTCAGTATTGATGGTTCATTCATTGACGCAGTCCTTTCCATGCATTGGGCAGATTACCGAAAGGGGGCAAAAAAAGCAAAAGCCCACCTTGGTTTTAATCTTAACCATTCTATTCCATCAAAAATTTACCTTACCGGTGGTAAAGGTGACGAACGCCCTTTCGTAAACAAAATACTCTCCCCTGGTCAGACGGGAATCATGGACCGTTATTATCAGTGCCATAAAGACTTTGACCTATGGCAGACAGAAGGAAAGCATTTTGTCTGCCGTATCAAAGAGAATACAAATAAATCCGTTATAAAAACCAATCCTCTCAAGCCAGGGAGCATAGTCTTTTATGATGCCCTTGTCCTGCTTGGAACACCCCAGGTGAATCAGACAGAAAAACCTGTTCGCCTTATCGGGTATTGGATAGACGCTAAAGAGTATTGGGTTGCAACTGACCGCCATGACCTTACTGCTGAAGATATCGCTTCTCTTTACAAGCTTCGCTGGAATATTGAAATATTCTTTGGTTGGTGGAAGCGCCACCTCAAGGTCTATCATCTTATCGCACGATCACAGCACGGATTAATGGTTCAAATACTTGCAGGGTTAATTACCTATCTTCTACTTGCTATTTACTGTCACAATAATTTCAAAGAAAAAGTTTCTATCAAAAGAGTCAGAGAGTTGAGAATCAAAATAAATAATGAAGCCAGAAACTTAAACTTTTCTCCTTTTGGCAACTACAATTTCAAAGAACATGCTAAAAATTATGACCACGCAAAAACTTAACCGAACAATGCTGTAAATAAGTATAAATAAATACAGCATTAGATTTACAAAAAAATGTCGACTAAAATAATATTGCCTAATTTTCTCATTGTTGGTGCCGCAAAAAGCGGAACCACTTCGCTTTATCGTTATCTGGAGCAACATCCAGAAATTTATATGAGTTCGGTAAAAGAGCCGAGATTTATAACAGCTCAATTCGTAAAATTTCCTTTGGGAGGAATAGGGGACGAAAAAGCCGAAAAAAGTATTGTAAAAAGTTTTGATGTATATAAAAAATTATTTAAAAAGAGTAATAATGAAAAGGCAATAGGAGAAGCAAGCGCTGACAATCTGTATTTTTACGAAGATGCTATTCCACATATCAAAAAATATTTAGGAGATGTGAAAATAATCATCATATTACGAAATCCTGTGGAAAGGACTTTTTCTAGCTATCAAATGTTTGTTGCAAGTTTGAGAGAGCATTTATCATTTGAAAGTGCTTTGAAAGCAGAAGATCAAAGAAAAAAGATGAATTGGGCATATGGCTGGCATTACAAAAGTGTCAGTTTCTATTATGAACAGGTAAAAGCATATTTAGAAAAATTTAGCCAAGTTAAGGTTTGCTTGTATGACGACTTAAAAGTAGATTCTTTAAATTTGATAAATGATATGTATAAGTTCTTAGAGGTTGATACGACATTTATACCTGACACAAGCTTCCAGTTCAATGTTGGGGGAGTCCCAAAGAATAAATTTATCCAAAAGCTTTTCATTAAACCATCTGAATCTAGCAGCTTTGTAAAGCAAATAGTTAAAATTTTTTTTTCAGAGAAAAAAATTAACAAATTAATGGAAAGATTAAGAAAAAAAAACATGAGGAAAATTCAAATGAAACCAGAAACGAGCGAGTATCTTAAAAATATTTTTCGGGAAGATATACTGAAATTGCAAGATTTAATTAACAGGGACTTATCGCATTGGTTATGATAAGGATTGAGTTTATCGCATGTGGATATAAACGAGGCAAATCGTGTACTAACGGAAGATGTCGGGAAGTAGAGGAATGGAAACTATTAGAAGAAAAATAAAATGTCTGTTTTTAGATGGAGTTTGATATGCAAACTAGCCAGGAGTAACTATTAGATTTACAGTCAAAGGGTAAGAAATTGGCATCGAGTAGGAGATAATTTATCTTTTAAATGAAAAAGGATTCCAATATGAAAGGAAAGTTACCAAATTTTTTAATAGTAGGTGCTGCAAAAAGTGGAACAACGTCTCTTTATTATTGTCTAAAACAACATCCTGAAGTATTTATGAGTCCGAATAAAGAGCCACGATTTATAACAGCTCAATTCGTAAAATTTCCTTTAAAAGGAATAAAGGATTGGAAGATTGAAAGAAAAATAATAAAGAATTTTGATGAATACAAAAAACTTTTTAGTAAGGTCAGCTATGAGAAAGCAATAGGGGAAGCAAGCGTTGATAATCTCTATTTTTACGTTAATGCTATTAAATATATAAAAGAGTACTTGGGTGAAGTAAAAATAATAATTATCTTGAGAAATCCGATAGAAAGGACATTTTCTCACTATATGATGCTTCGTAGGGATTTGCGGGAATATTTATCATTTGAAGATGCCTTAAAAGCAGAGGATGAGAGAAAAAGAAAAAACTGGGGATACGGTTGGCATTATCAGAGTGTTAGTTTATATTATGAACAAGTAAAGGCATATTTAGAAAATTTCAACCAAGTTAAAGTTTGTTTATATGATGATTTAAAGAGTAATCCTATTGGTTTAGCAAAAGATATTTATTCGTTTTTAGGTATAGATAGTTCTTTTATTCCTGATATGAGCATTAAGTATAATGTTTCTGGTATCCCGAGAAATAAATTTGTCAAAATTGTCTGCAATTTTTTGAGAAAGCCTACAAAACCTACGTTACGTAATTCTATAATAACACAAATATGCAAAGTTTTTTTAATTGAAAAAAAAAGGGTTAAATTCGTAGAATATTTAGATACAAAAAACTTAAAAAAAATTGAGATGAAACCAGAAATGCGGGAATATCTTAAGGGATTATTTAGAGAAGATATACTGCAATTGCAAGATTTGCTTCATAGAGATTTATCCCATTGGATCGAGGCAAAGAAGATGAAGGAGCATAATAGCCCTTTTAAGTCAGCATTGTCCGGTTAGGACATTGCGAAAGAGCATCCATGTTGTTCTTTGTGAATATGAATATTTGCGTGATGGCAGGCAGGAGTTGGTAGATCAGTGTCGAGATTGCGGGCTTCGTTTTGTATTTTGAAAGGAAAACTCATATAGAATGGCCAAAAGACAAGACTGCCGATTTTTGCAGGAACAGGTAGTTTGGCGATAACGGTCTTTGCAAACGCAGTGAGTTGGCTGGCAATAAGGATGTGACACGTATTGTCATCATCCTTGTTCCACCTGCCAGGAACCGCCGCGAACTTCAAAGGGATATCATAATCTTTCAGTTTTGCCTCAAAGGAGTGTGTTCTCTAGGAACACTTCAGAGTCATCTGTCGTTTTGAATTTCAGACAAAATATCAAACAGAAGATGATTGTGAAAAAAGGCTTTTTGAACACCGCTGGCCACAAGGATTTGCTTATCCCAGTTGCGGGCATCAAGAATATTACCATGTTACTAAGCGTAAATTGTATCAGTGCAAAAAATGTCGGCATCAGACATCTTTGACAGCCGGAACGGTAATGCATAATACGAGGACTTCGCTTCTGCTCTGGCTCTGTGCAATATATCTGACAAGTATGGATAAACGTGGGTTCTCTGCTTTGTCTCTTTCCAAGAGGCTTGGTCTGAGCTATTGGAAAGCCTGGACGATGTTGCGCAAGATTCGCCATGCGATGAAGAGTCATGATTCTACCTATCAATTGACTGGGATTGTTGAGATTAATGACTCTTTCTTTGGCAGTTCCACAAAGGGAAGTAGTAATCGCGGTCGTGACACTTCGAAAACAGCTGTAATTGTTGAAGCATCTACCCATGGAGATGCCGTTGGCTTTGCCAAAATGACCGTTGTAGACAAAGTAGACAGTGCTACCATTGACCACCTCGTAAAAGTGAGTGTGAGAGGAAATCGACCGGCTAAGACCGATGGTTTGCCTGTCTATACTATTGTTAGCAAAAGTGGACATAATCACATACAAGAAATTGTTAAAAGTAAAAATGCCCATAAAGTACTCAAATGGACACACATTTTGATCTCTAACGCCAAATCATTTATCATGGGAACTTTCCATAGATTCGGGAAAAAACATTTACAAGCATATCTTAATGAATTTTGTTATCGGTTTAATCGCAGAAAATGGGAGCTTCAACTCTTTGATAGATTAGTTATTGCCAGTGTTAACTCCCAAGCTATTTACATTGCTGAGCTAACTCAATAACCATTTACGTTTTTTAACAAGGTAATGTATATGCTAATAAAAAGCGCAATAAATGAAAAATCTCTCAATACATTTTTTGTTGGGCTGATATCCTGTTTTTTCGGAATCATGATTTTACAGTATGATTTCAAAGCCTTTGCCATCTTGGGCGCCATGACCTTTTTGCTTATTTTTTTTACTAAGATAGAGTATGCCTTTTATTTTCTTTTGGCAAGCAGAAGTATTGTTGATGTCTTTTATGATGTTGAAGCTGCTGGAGATGTTAGAATAACGCAATACATGGGAGTTTCAGTCGCAGCGCTTTCTTTATGCTATTTTCTTTTTTCCGGTTATAATGTCTTCCGTTTAAGTGTAAACAAGGTCTATGGTGTCTTCATGGGTTTAAGTATTATTCCGATTTTTTTTACCCAGGACTTCATAACAGGTTTCGGATACTGGCTTAAGTTGCTTCAGGGATTTTTGATCCTTAATATAACTATTTTGGTGGTTCTCAAGATGGAGGATAAATCGTATAAAAAAAGAATGAATGCAGTTTGTTGGTGTATTATCATAGCCTTGTTGATACCGTTTGTTCTATTCTTAAGGAATTATCTCAAAGGAATCCATACAGAATTAGGTGGTTATATTCGTTATAGCACGCAGGACTTTGGTGGCTATACAAATAACTTTTCTTACTATTTATTAGCTGTCTTTCCCATTTTCCTTTTTTTCTATTCAAAATCTGTGAAAAATTCTGGGAAAGTATTGTGGTTTATTATTTTAGCAATAATGCTTTTTATAATATATCAAACCTATACCAGAAATGTATGGATAGGGATAGCTGTTCTGCTTCTTGTATGGAATCTGGTTAGAAAGAATTTTAAGATTACGGTGCCTGTTCTTTGTTTGATTATCTTCATGGCGGTTTTTAACCCTACCGTTCGGGATCGGTTTAGCGACATATATGTAATTTTAAAAACGGGAAGTTTTTTTCGTCTGGATCCCGATTTGTTAAGTGCCAGGATTGGTATATGGCAGGCAAATTTTGATTATTTTCTTAACTACAGTACCATAATAAAAAAGTTGTTTGGTAATGGCTTTGATATTCAGTCGAAGATAGCAAATTTACGGTTGAAGGATTCTATTCCTGAACACAACAATTATTTAACCTTACTAATGACTACGGGGATCTGCGGCTTATCTGTTTATTCGTTGTATCTCTTTACGTTGTTTCGGGAATCTTTTAAATTGTTCCGTTATACAAAGCAGTTCTATTTTAAATGTCTTTCCGTAGTTTTTATCTCCGTTCTTTTTGCTTATGTAATTATATGCTTTTTCACCCATATGCTATGGAAGATTAATTTTCAGTACTATTTTTCGGCTTTTGCCGGTCTTGTAATTGCCGCTAATATCCTGGAAGAAAAAAACAGGATTAACGCTGATGCACAAAATCCAAAATTCGAAGCAAACGCTAATGAATAAAATGCCAAACAATACAATCTGCAACGAAGCATTTTTGGGGTTACAAAAAGCACATACTCTTGCAGGATGCTACGATAAGGTTTTATCAAATGCACGTTAAAGCCGCAGGGAAAGAGATGAACTTGCCAGACTTTCTGGTAGTTGGCGCAGCAAAGAGCGGTACGACTTCCCTTTATTCCTACTTACAACAGCATCCTCAGATATTTATGTCAAAGAATAAAGAGCCGTGTTTTTTCTCCTTTGCGGAGGCAAAGGAAAAGGACGAAGATATTTTTAACCGGATAAATATAGTAAGTGATTTTCATAAATATCTGGATTTATTTAAAGATGCAGGAGATTCACGGATAGCAGGAGAAGCTTCAACGGTCTATTTATATCTCTATGAGGAAACCATAAAAAATATAAAAAAATATCATCCCCATTGGAAAGAATTAAAAATTATCATAATTATTCGTGATCCTGCAGAGAGGGCCTTTTCTCATTATTTGAATGACAGAGCGGGTGGTTTGCTTAATTTTCCTTTTGAAGAGGTAATCGAAAAATGGAAATCAAGGCAATTATCAAAATATTATAACTATATTGATTATGGTTTTTACTATAATCAGATAAAGTCTTATAAAGATACTTTTGACCAGGTGAGAGTATATCTTTTTGAAAATTTAGAGGTGAATTCTAAACAGCTTGTTCATGATTTACTGGAGTTCCTTGGTGTGGATAGCTCTTTCAATATCGAAACTGGCCTGAAACATAATGTGTCGGTGGGTGACAAGGATAAACTTTTGGGAAAGCTCATATACAAGCAGAACTTGTTGAAAGAGCTAATCAAAAAATTCCTACCCGCAGGAGCCAGGACAAGCATAAGAAATAAGATTTTGGAAAGCTTTGCTCACAAGTCCCAATTAGAAGGTTCTAACAGAAAACTTCTGAAAGAGATCTATAGAGAAGATATATTGAAATTACAGGATTTGATACATAAGGATTTAACGCAATGGCTAACATAAGAATCAGATTTTTATGTTTATAGAAAAATTGCCATGAAAAAAACAATTTTTCTTTTCATTTGTTCATTAACTATTTTAAGCGTTTGCATCCTCAAGGCTGATGAAACCAGCCCATCGACGCACGTTAATTATCGTTGGTCCCCAATTAATATCAATGGGGGAGGATTTACAAATTTTGTAATTATTAACCAGAAGGAACCAAACATTGTGTATGCAGGCATTGATGTTGGGGGTATTTACAAGAGCACGGATTATGGAGACTCATGGATGCCGGTTAATAAAGGATTACAGTGGCCCACGGATAGGCTGGCAGCGGCGCTGACAATTGACCAGAAACAGAGAATCATGTATCTCGGAATTGGCAATTCTCAGAAGGGGGGGATATTCAAAAGTTCAGATCATGGAAAATCCTGGCAACTTTTGACCCGAAAGGTAAAATTCGATAGAATAGGAGTGAGCAGGCCCAAAGGGAGGGGATTAATTGTTGTCGATCCTGGAGATTCTAAAATTATTTATGCAGGTAGTTACAAAGACGGCATTTTCAAAACTACAGATGGGGGGATTACCTGGTTAAGAAAGGGTCTCGATGGGAAATGCGTATCGTCACTCCTGATAAACCCGGCTAATCCACAAATAGTTTATGCATCTTCGGTCATAGGAAAGGAAAGAGGAAAAGATTTTCAGGGAGGCATCTTCAAAAGCAGCGATGGGGGGGATGGTTGGATAAAGATAGGAGATATGATCGGTGATGCGCATCAATTAGTCATGGATCCTACAAATCCCAACATAATATATGCAGCTTGCGGAGGACAAGGAATATTTAAGACAATAGACGGGGGTAATGTATGGGTAGCGAAAAATAAAGGATTGGAAGAATTGATGCCAGCAAAGCTCAATTTGAGCAATATAAAATATGTTTCATTAACTATTGATCCTCAAAATCCGGAAATAATATATGCAGGATCCGGTGAGCGAAGAGGACAAATCTATAAAAGCGTGAATGGGGGGGATTATTGGGTTAAACTTACCGGTAAGAGAGAAAATATTTACCCTGAAGGTTGGTGGATTAAGGAAACAAATTGGCCGGGGGGCGCCGGATATTTTGCAAATTGCTTGTTGGTCGATCCAACTAACAGCAAACGAATTTATTCCGCAGGGAGATCCGGTATATGGAGAAGCGATGATGGAGGTGTAACCTGGCGCGCAAAGGTAAAAGGTCTGGAAGCTACCTGTCTGCACCAGATAGCCTTCGATCCGAAAAGACCGGATATTTTCTTTGTAGGAGCCAGTGATTGGGTATTCCTCCAGAGCGGGGAAAGGGGAAAGACCTTTGAGCGTTCTTTAAAAGGCATTGGCAATTGGGATGAAAAAGAGGATAAAAATATATGGGAAAAATACAGAATGAAAAACGGTTTATGTTTCGCCATTGATCCACGTCATGAAACTTCAACCGTTTATCTGGGGGGAGATGCAACGGAAATAAACAGCGGCACAATTTTTAAAAGTACAAACGGCGGGAAAGATTGGCATGAGGCAAATAAAGGTCTCCCGGTTGCCGGGGTAACAGCTTTGGCTATTGATCCTGCAAATTACGATACGGTATTCGCCGCTCTGACAGAAAAGGGGCTTTATAAAACAATCAATGGTGGAAAAGAGTGGGAGAAAGTTACCACAGGGAAGACAGATACTATTTTCCAAAGAAAAGGAAACTTAATCCTGATTCATCCCAAATCATCCAGGGTAATTTATATTTTAGATAAAGGCAATGGAGTATACAAGACTGTAAACGGTGGCAAAGATTGGGAAATTATCAGCGAAGATTTGCCACAGGATGGCATAAAGGGGATGGATCAATTTGTTGGCGGTATGGCGCTTGATCCTGATAATCCGGATATTGTCTATGTCGGATTAAGAAAACACGGGGTTTACAAGACTGCTGACGGAGGAAAAAAATGGAAGAAGGTTACACCGTCCTGTATTGTTCATGGTGGTGCAATGGGTATTGATCCGCATGATGGCGCTCTCTATCTTGCTTCCGTTCCCGGTGTAGGAGATGAAGATATCGGGGGATTTACGCCGGGTATATATAAAAGCGCCGATGGTGGCAGAAATTGGGTTCCTATCCATAACGATGATTTGTTAACGATTTCTTTAAAGATTATCTGTTTGGCAATAGATCCGCATGGCCAAGGGAAGATATATTTAACTACACAAGGAAATGGGGTTATCGTTGGAGAGCCATATGAATATTCTTCATATAAATAAGTTTCATTATTTTCGGGGCGGGGCAGAGGCGGTCTATTTAAATACAGCCCGTCTTTTAGAATCAAAAGGCCACCGTTCCGTTTTTTTTTCAATGCATCACCCTCAAAACATCCCTTGCGAGACGAGTTGTTATTTTTTGCCTTATGTAGAGTTACATACTAATAACAGCGGGATGATGTCTAAACTTAAGACTGGCGGCAGAATACTCTATTTTTTTGAGGCAAAGAAACTTCTCTCTCAGTTATTGGATAAATATCCCGTGGATATTGCCCATCTTCATAATATTTACCACCATATTTCTCCATCAATTCTTCACGTGCTTAAAAAGAGAAAGATACCTGTGGTAATGACGCTTCATGACTATAAGATGGTGTGCGCCTCTTACCATCTTCAGGCCTTTGAGAAACCCTGTGAAGCCTGTTATGGCGGAAAATACTTTATGGCGATAAAAAAAAGGTGCGTTAAAGAGTCGCTTGCTAAAACTCTTTTAAGCACTTCAGAGATGTACCTTCATCATAAAGCGCTTGATATTTATGATAATGTGGATATTTTCATTTCCCCAAGCCGTTTTCTCAAAGATAAACTCTCGGAGATGGGGTTTAAAAAAGAAATTGTCTGTCTGCCAAATTATATTGATAGCGAGAAGTTCAGAGGGCTTTCCGGAGATGTAAAGCGCCAGAGAGACAAGAAGGAGAACTCTCTTGTTTATTTTGGCAGACTTTCTCCGGAAAAGGGGCTGCTGACGTTGATTGAAGCGGCTAAAATATTGTACCAGGGAAATAAGCACAACAACTGCGCTACGGTCAAGATCATCGGAGACGGGCCTATGAGAGAAGAACTCCGGGAAAAGGTCAAGTCCGATGGTATTGATAATGTAAGGTTCTTTGGGTATATGAAGGGAGAAGACTTGTATCGGGAAATAAGAAACAGCATGGCGGCAGTCCTCCCATCGGAATGGTATGAAAATAATCCCATGTCCGTTATAGAGGCTTTTGCGATGGGCATACCGGTAATTGGCGCAAGGATAGGCGGTATTCCGGAACTCATCAGGGATAATGAGACGGGTTTGACCTTCCAGCCGGGAAATGCGGAGGATCTCAGTGAAAAAATAGAAACACTTTTAGCGGATAGCTCTCCATTTGCGGAGATGGGAAAAAAAGCCCAACAATTTGTTGAAGATGAACTCAACCAGGAAAAACATTACCGGAAGCTGATGGAGATATACGGGCAAATTGCTTTGTAAGACTGTGGAAGCAGCATAATGTTACAAGTATGGGAACGACGTTCGTTTCAGCGCTACTATCGTGAATAAAAAGCCGGGGCATATATACTAAGAAGGTTTATAGATTGTGATTTTATTTTGAAATTCCTTACTATAGATTTAATACTATTCAATAAAAGCGCTATAAATCCTGTAGGGATGAAATGATTATAGACGATAGCATAAAAACCAGCCGAAAAACCCCGAAGGGGTGATATGATCGTTTTTCCGTGAAATGCCCGGCGTGTCTATTATGTCATCCCCTTGGGATTGGGTGTTATTTTCGGTTTTTTCATCTATAACCATTTTACCTCTTCGGGGTTCTTGTTTTCATATTCTTAATAAATCACAATAAATAAACACGTTTGGTATAATCACAAGAAAGGGGCCCAATGATCCGCCTGCTTATTCTTGGGTGTAAAGATTTTCCGCCATTCTATAACAAAAAAATAATCTCCGGAGGAATGGAAGTATATACGTATGAACTTGTGAAGAGGCTTGCCGAACGGCTGGACATATCATTGATCAAAGGGAAAAACGGTAAAACGAACGATAAAACGTTTTCTAAAGATATCAAAGTGTATGATGCTGCAATTTTAGGAAATTCTGTTTTACAGCCAGTAAGCCTAACCGTTTCCTCTTTCTTTAAGACACTAAAACTCATAAAACAGACCGATGTGATCAATGCACAAACCCCTTTAAGCGCTTTAATTGGAGCCTTTTGCAAGTTCTTTTTGAAAAAACCCTATGTCGTATGCGTTCACATTTTCGGTTCTACAAAAGAGCATGCCGGTAATAATCTTTTTGCCCGTGTATACTTTGTTATCGAGAAATTAACGCTGAATTATGCAGACGCGGTAATTTCGGTGGGGGATTCGCTTACAAAATTTTTGCTGGATGTTCATAAGCTGTCTCAGGATAAACTCTTTCTGATTCATCCAGGAATGGATTTTCAGGAAGTAAAACCCGATACCGATATTTTAAAAAAATACGGTATTGGGGATGAGTCCTTTGTATTGCTCTATCTTGGGAGGTTTATTAAAGAAAAAGGAATTTTTGATTTGGTAGAGGCGATAAAAATTTTGAAAATGAGGGGTATTAAGGTTAATCTGATTTTCGCGGGAAGTGGTGAACTGGAAAAGGAAATTAAAGAAGAATCAAGCCGCTCTGGTATAGAAGAGTATATTTCCGTGATTGGTCCGGTTCTGGGTGACATCAAGAACCAATTAATAAAACGGGCGGATTTGATGATACGGACGTCTTATCACGAGGTATTTCCAATTACGTACTTAGAGGCGATGTCATTTGGAACACCGGTGATAGCTACGCCCGTCGGTGATGTGCCCTATCTTGCTAAAATATCAGGCGCCATTGAACTGGTGCCAGTGAATGACCCAGAAAAAATTGCAGATAGTGTGGCCAGGCTCAAAGCTTCGCCGGCGCAACTACAAAAAATGTCTGAAAGTGGAATAAAATTTATCGAAAGCATTTCGTGGGAAAAACAAGCTGACAAGTTTCAAAGGGTTTTGGAATCTGTTATCGAGAAGAGGCAAACAAGATGAAAATAGCGCTTTTACAAACAAAGTCCCGGAAAAAAGGTTTTGTCAATAAAGATGTTTCAGGCGGCATGGGAACGGTCAGTCATTTTGGCGATTCGTTCATGGCGAGAATTTTGACATTTTTGAAGAAAGAAGGGATTAATTATCCGGTCCTTGCCATGGGCTATCTTGCGGGAATACTGAAAGAACGAGGCCATGTGGTTTCCGTGGTCAGTGATGCAGCGCCGCCGGAGGAAACTGATTTGGTTATTATCTATAGTTCTATAGTGGATTTTAGAAATGAAATCGAGTACGTGAGGAGAATTAAGGAACAGATATCCGCCAAAATTTGTATCGTAGGCCCTTTCGCGACAGTAAAGCCGGAGATTTATTTGCCACATGTTGATTTTGTAATAAAAGGAGAACCTGAGTCATTTTTCATGAAATTTGATTTACGCTCTCCGCTTCCAAACGGTATTGTTGAAGCCGGTATCGTAGAAAACCTTGATACATTGCCGTTTCCGGATTGGGAGATTTTCCCCCTGGATAGTTTCAAATATAAGCCCTATTTCATGTTTTCCGGAGGTAAACGGTTTTTTCCTATTGTGTCAAGCCGCGGTTGCACGTTCTCTTGTGCAAGTTATTGCCCGTATCCTATCACGGCTGGGAAAAAATGGCGTGATAGAAGTCCAAACAATGTGGTAGATGAGATTGAGTTCCTCGTAAGGAAATTAAACGCGTGTCTCCTTCTCTTCAGAGATCCCATATTTACCATTAACAAGGAAAGGGTCTCTCTTATTGCAAGAGAAATAATGAAAAGAAAGATAGATGTCCATTATGTTTGTGAAACTCACCTGAATTGTCTGGATGAAGCGCTGATTGATCTGCTTTATGATTCAGGATTGCGCGCAATAAAGGTTGGCATCGAGTCTGCCAACAAAACAATCCTGAGCAATACGGGAAGAAAACCAATTAATACCGAACATCAGGAACGAATTTTGAATTACTGTGACAAAAAGAAAATCGCAGTGACCGCATTTTATATTTTAGGCTTGCCCGACGATACGGAACAATCAATTTTAGAGACGATTGAATACGCCAAAAAACTCAATACCATTGGCGCACAATTTACTATCAGCACCCCATATCCCGGAACACAGTTCTTCCAGGACATGGATAAGGCGAATCTCATTCTGGACTATGACTTTGAAAATTATGATATCCATACGCCGGTGTATAAGCACAAAAATCTTTCCAAAGAGCGGCTAATCAAACTGAAAGGGAAGGCATATAATTCCTATTATTTTAGACTTAAGTGGATATCGAAATTTATTAAGACTAAGGTATTGGCGTCATGATTTTAGTAACAGGCGCCGCCGGGTTTGTAGGTTATCATCTTGTTAATGCCCTGGCGGGACAGCAGAAAAGGGTTCGTTGTTTGGTCAGAAATGAACCTGCAAAAATAAATATTTGCGATAAACACATTGAGGTCATTCAAGGGGACATAAGGGACAAGAAGGTGATAGATAGCGCTGTAAAAGGGGCGCGGCAGGTTGTGCATCTGGCAGCGGTCATACAAAGCCCTGATCCGGAAGTTGTTTGCCAGGTTAATGTAGAGGGAACCCGAAATTTAGTTGAGTCAAGTAGACAATACGGTGTCGAACAATTTGTGTTTTTTAGCACACTTAATACCGTGTTGCCTGTAAAAAACCGCTATTCAAAGTCTAAGGAAAAAGCCGAAGACATTGTTCGGAAATCCGGATTGAATTTTACTATCTTACGGCCATCTGTTATTTACGGCAACGGGGATGACGGAACTATTGCAAGGCTCGTACATGCTGTTAAAAACAGAAAAATAATTTATCTCCTGGGAAATGGAAAATATAAACTTCAACCTGTTTATATTGATGATGTAATAAAAGCAATCTGTGAGACACTAAACAATTTGTGCCAGTTCAAAGACAGGACGCTGTTTTTGGTGGGGAAGGAAATCGTTTCTTATACCGGGCTTGTTGATGTAATTTCTGAGATTATTGGCGTTAAAAAATATAAATGCTACATCCCTCTATCGGTTATAGATATTATAATAAAAGTATTTTCGCTGTTTTCCAAAAAAGGGATTCAACTCGAAGATAAGCTAAAAACGTATCCCCATGATAAAATAATAGTTGATAAATTGTTGCAAAAGGATATTTTTCCGTTACAGGTGGCACCATTAAAAGAAGGTCTTTCCAGGTATATTGCTAATTAAATTATACTTGTTGCCGATAATTATTAGGGCAATATGCCTGTTTCCATAACATAAATATACCCAAAAAACCGTATATACACAAAATAAGATAAAATATCTTGACTGATAAGGCTATTTTTATGGGGAAAAGACTTCTTTTGATTTGCCACACATTCCTTCCTATCGCCGGCCCGAGAGCCTTGCGTTGGGGGCAGTTTGTTAAATATTTAATTTGTCAGGGGTACGAAATTGATATCCTAACAACACTCGCGTCAAAAAAACATCCCGCTTACGACGAAAAACTGCTTGATGCCATCCCAAAAGAGGTAAATGTCATTCGCACCTACCCGGGTCCAATTTATAGCTTTAGTTACGATCATTTACCTCCAAAAAGTAATGGAGTGAAGACCTTCGGGACATTTCTTCAAACTACAGTGCGAAGCCATATAAAGAGAGCCTTTACCAGGATTGTCGAACCCCTCCTCATCCCTGATAAATGCATTGTATGGCTGCCTTATGCGCTTATTGCGCTCATGAAACTGAAAAAAAAGAAGTATGATCTCATTATTTCATCAGGGTACCCTTTTACCGATCATATCCTCGGTTATTATTTCAAAAAGTGGACAGGAACCAAATGGATTGTTGATTATGGAGATCCCTGGTCATTCTACCCGGGCTTCCATCGATGGAGATATTATATCGATAAACACATTGAAGGGCACCTATTAAAAAACGTAGACCATATCATAGTAACTACAGAATCGACGGCAAAAGGTTTTGTGAAACATTATCCGTTTCTCGACCCTAAAGGAATTGATGTTATTTCTCAGGGTTGTGATATTCGGAAATATCAGGAAATAATACCTGAAAAAGGTAAGATATTTCGTATAGTTTACACAGGTTCGTTTTATAATGGGCTTCGTGAGCCATACGTTTTTTTTGAAGCAATTAAATCCTTAAGCAATCAAAATGTGGAAGTATTAATAGCCGGGCATATTGACTCTCACTACGTTAAATGGGTCGAAGAAAAGCAATTGAACACAAAGATTATCTTTCTTGGCCATCAAAATTCCCAAAAAGTTATCGCATTACAAAAAGGCGCTGATGTATTATTGCTCTTTGGATGGTTGAATGGTTATCAGATACCCGGGAAAATATATGAATACTTTGGCGCGCAACGCCCTATTTTAGCGATTAAATATGATGAGCAAGATATTGCGGCGAAGATCATTAGTAAACAAAAATGTGGTGTGGTGGTGGATAATAGAAAAGAAGATATAATCAATGTCATTCAGCATTTGTATAATCTGAAACAGTCGGGACAAATTGAAAATCATTTTGATCATTCTTCTCTGGCAAAATATGATTGGCAATCGTTAGCGAGGAAACTAGAAAAAACCATTGATGGTGTTATTGAACATGATAAGGAATTGCCTTAGTCATACATAGCGACATAAGTTTATAACTGTCTGTCATTCCGGGCTTGACCCGGAATCCAGTATTTTTCTGGATTCCCGCTTTCACGGGAATGACATGCTTGTCCCCGTGAAAACGGGGATTCGTATCTGATTAATGACGCTGTGTACAGTGACTTTTCCGGTAATAAGACTCATTTCAGTTGAAAAATTTACTGGCCAATAAACACCAAACCCATGTTTCCCTCAAGGAAGCACAGATATACATCCAGGTCGGGTATGGATAAACCCGCTATCCCCTTGCTTAAGAGATACCCGTAAAATCATTACTTGTAAACTGCGATTCCTGGTCGCTGTTAAATATTCCAGGACAACCTTTCTTCAAGACATCCTCCAATGCCTCTACTCAAAAATGAACATCCAGCGAATTATTTAACCTCCACAACAGAACATATCGACTATACCAATCAAGGATAGCTACAAGATACAAGAACTCCTCTTGGAGCCTTATATAGGTGCTCCACACTTGCATTAACTTCTGTGCTCTTTCTCTTCCTATCACAAGATTTAGTTGTAATAGTTGCCAAGCTGATAACCATATGACATATTGTATCAGTTTTTGTTGCAAACAACCTAAAAATCTTTTGTTAGGAGAAGTACTTGTGAAAATTACAAATACTTTTTTAGGATATGTGTTTTTAGTATTCACTCAAGTGTTTTTCTTGTTTGAAACAGGGCTAATATCCGCGGTTTCAGCGAATGATACATGGAAAAGTTGGTATGGTATTACTGTAGATGGATCAGCAGAAAGTGGCGCAAAATATGCAAGGCAGATGGGGTATGATTCTATAAACATAAAATCCGGTATCTATGCCTCCCCTGATACCTATAAAGGCAAACAAGACTTTTCAGGTTTTAAATTTTATTTCATTAATCCTGATAAAATGCTGATTAGTAGTATGGGATATGATAGGAATATAAACATTACAAAATCTTATTCACAAGCAGAACGAGATTTTTACAATCAGTATATGACGTGGAAGAGCTATGATCCGTTTCCGGACAATATAGCAACGGGCTGGTTTCAGGGCACATCAACGGAATTTAATCCACTTTGGGATTTTCAGCAACAGGCGGTTATCGATATGGTTGTTGAGGGAGTTATAGCTATGTGCCATGACTATGAAGATGTAAGCTTGCCATTTACCTTTGCCGGACATATGTATGATGAATCCCCTCTTGATGGTTATTTTTATTGTTGGGTAAGTGGACGTAACAAAGTAACTTACTTGTCCAATTGGACGGGGACAGAGTCTGGTTTACTACACGGAACTATAACGCATGAATATGCAACATATCAAGATGGGAAAGCTGCTTTTTTCAAACAATTGAAGGCAAGAATGCTGGCTGAATTTCCTAATGCTAAATGGATCGTAGAGCCATATGATGTGTACTGGGGATGGATAAATCAGATAAAAGATCGTACAGACAAAGATGAATTAACCCCTGATATGATTTCACAGGAAAGCTCTAGTACGGAATTTGTAGATGATAGCGCTATTTTTAATTCAGGATTGGCTATTACGAAAGATATGATGGGCATCAGTCAGCCCAACAGTGTCGACGAGTATGAAAATCGTCTTTATGCGGCCAATGCTGGTATCAACAGGGCATGGTATAATTGGTTCCTGCGGTTCGGCGGCACGGGAAATATGCCGAGCTTTCAGAACATCACGGAAGTCTATCCCAGACTTAAACTCATACGGTGTTTGCCGAATTGGGACAATTTAAATAATGTTCCTCTCACCGATCGTTCATGGGATGGCAGTGTGTATCGGAGCACAAAGAGTTATGCCAGCAGCGATGTCATGTATTCACGTCAGCCGAAGACAGGAAAACTCTTTGTGGTGTTTGTGACGAAAAACGGCGTGGTAAAACTCAATGCGGGTGAGACGGTCACCGGGGTACAACGTGCCGATGGATACTTTATTGAGTCCGGGGATGGGAGCGCCGATGTTGCAATAGTTGGCGATGAAATAAGGTTAAAGAGTGGGGTTAGTATTGATGTCGATGCAACCAATGGTCAGGTGAAGGGGAGGGGATATATTTTTACAGTATCAACATCAACCGGTATACCTCCAAAGGTTGTGACGGGGTCAGCGACCGATGTGACGTCAAATTCCGCTACGTTGGGAGGCACAGTGAATGCCAATGGCTTATCAACTACAGCATGGTTTGAGTATGGCACAATAAGCGGGACATATGGCAGCAAGTCATCGGCGCAGGGTGTCAGCAGTTCAGGCGACACAGCAATAAGCATAGGCATAAACGGCTTGTCGGCAGCGAAGACGTATTACTACAGGCTGGTGGCAAAAAACAGTTCCGGAACCAAATACGGAGGTGAAAGGTCCTTTACTACTAATTCCACAACAACCAATCTTGCCCCCAATCCTGGCTTTGAAACAGACCCCATGGTAAATTACTTCACTGCTGGCAAAGGAACATTCACCTGGACGACAGATGCCGCACATGGCGGAAGTCGATCCCTTAAAATAGTTTCCGGCCAATCAATCGGAACATTTGCGCGCTGGATGAGCAAAACGACAGAGATCGGGGCCTTCGCCGGCGCTTATTATACAGCTTCTGTCTGGATGAAGGCAAGCGATATACAGCAATATGGAAAGCTTGTCATAAACTTCTGGGATTCCTCCTTAAAGTATTTGGGAGGCTATAAATCATCTGGCCTGGTAAGCGGTACGTCGGGTTGGACGAAAATTACCGTTCAGGGTACGGCGCTATCCAATGCGGCATATTTGCGGGCAGAATTCAGGCTCTATGGGCCTGGAACCCTATGGATTGATGATGTGACGATAAAATAAAAACTATTTTAGAGGAAAAGGTTCTTCGTTATAAATAAACCGGCATTGTAAAAATTTATTATATTATTTCTTGACATAAAACAATATTTATGCTAAAAAAGAAAAAATATGATCTGTGTGATTTTAAAATAACGACCTTTTTGAAACAAAAAATAAAGAAAAACAGAACGATAAGGGCAAACCCTGAGTAATCAGGGGACGCAAAGTAAAGGGTCTTTAAACATACAGGGAAGTAGTTTAAACAAGATAGCCTTACTGCCGAAGATGTTTTTATAAATATCTTTGCAGTAAGGCTTTTTTATTTGAATGTTAATTAAGGAGTAAGAAAATGGCTATTCGACATAAATTAATATTAGGGGCGATTTCTTTCACCGGCATATTAGGATTTTTATTCATTCTGTCTTTTCCCTCTTTTGCACAAGAATGGGGAAGTATTAGCATTGGGACAGATACAGCTGGAGCATTGGAAGTATCTCTAGAGAATAGTAAGATAAGACTGAAATATGGGCGTTTTTTTGGCGGAGACCATTATGAACATGTGATCAAGGATCTGGTGATCAAGAGTGTCAATGAGGATCAGGCAGGGCTTTACCTTGATGCATGCGCTAATCGTGGTACACTAACAACTGCGTATGTTGTACAGGATGGGGCAGATGTCAAGACCGTTCGACTCGAGTGGGATAATGGGGCAAAGGTATCAGAGGTATCGATCTTTCCAGATAGTTATTATATAAAAACGAAATATATAAGGTATGGTACAAATATTGTAGACCAGGGGTCTCCCGGAGGCGGTGGTAGTAGTAGTGGGGTGTATGAAATATATGGCGCGAGTGAGTGGAAAAGAGGTTACGTAATTTATCCCAATATTTATTTTGATCGGTACCCGGGTGATGTTGGTTACCAAAATATTACCGAAATAGATCAACCAGGGCCTCTGGATTATCACGGGTGGTTTATTATGGGGGTATACAATGTGGCAAATGGGAGAGGATTTGGTAGGGTAGCGCCTGTATCGCAGATAGACATTATAAAGCTTTTGTGGAAAACAGGCTTTGAGCTTTTTCCCACGTTTTCCCGGCCACATTCGCCTTACACTGGATATTTATTTGTAGTGACCGGAGGAGGCGCCAATGAAATACTCTCGAGAGGGAGGAATCTGGCCGATGGTTTGGGAGATAATGCGTCGCCCACTGTGGCTATAACCAACCCCTCTAATGGGGCAACATTTACAACGCCAACGGACATAACGATAACGGCAACGGCCTCGGATATTGATGGTGTCGTGAGCAAGGTTGAGTATTACGCGGGGAGCACAAAACTTGGTGAAACAACCTCCGAACCTCACATTCTCACATGGAACAATGTAACCGCTGGCAGTTATGTACTCTCAGCAAAAGCAACAGATAACGATGGAGCAACGGCGACTTCTAGCGTGGTGAATATAACAGTTTTCAAAGCCGGTATGGTAGGGTACTATAAATTTGATGAAGGGAACGGGACGATTGCTATTGATTCTTCAATCTACGGAAATAATGGTACCATCAATGGAGCCACATGGACAACCGGTAAAAGCGAGGGGGCGTTGAGTTTCGATGGAATTGATGATTTTGTGTCGGTTCCACGTATGAATAATGACGAGATTTCCATTGCTGCATGGTTCTATAAAAATGCAAATGATACAACGGGTGTTGATGCCATATTCGGTGGATATAAATGGAATTCAGACGTACAACTTCGGGAGGGGTTTGATTTGAGATTTAACAAAACTACTCCCAATAAGCTTCAATTTATTCTCGTGACGCAGGATGGAAGTGGAAATAAGACACAGAAAACCGCGATAAAGGATTTGGTCAATTCAGTTGGTAGTTGGTATCACGTTGTAGGTACTTACAACAAGGCTACAGGGGAACAGAAGCTTTATGTAAATGGGCAGCTGGTTAATACCCAATACCATCCGGCGGGAAATACGGTTATGCCATCGACTCAATATCCTGACATGAAAATAGGGGGTTCCGGCAATAATGGTTATTTTAAGGGCAAGATTGACGACGTCCGCCTTTATAATCAACCATTAACCAGCCAGGAAGTTCAGGACTTGTACAATGCCCTTAGTATTGGCCTGCAGGCTCACTATCCGTTCGAAGAAGGGGGCGGGACAATTGCTTCTGATACATCTGGCAATGGAAATCATGGCGCTATCAATGGAGCCACATGGACAACTGGGAAGAGTGGAAATGGGTTAAGCCTTGATGGAATCAATGATTACGTATCAATTCCACGTATGAATCATGACGAGATTTCCATTACCGCATGGTTCTATAAAAATGCAAATGATACAACAGGCGTTGATGCCATATTCGGTGGATATAAATGGAATTCAGACGTACAACTGCGGGAGGGGTTTGATTTGAGATTTAACAAAACTACTCCCAATAAGCTTCAATTTATTCTCGTGACGCAGGATGGAAGTGGAAATAAGACACAGAAAACCGCGATAAAGGATTTGGCCAATTCAGTTGGTAGTTGGTATCACGTTGCAGGTACTTACAACAAGGCTACAGGGGAACAGAAGCTCTATGTAAATGGACAGCTGGTTAATACCCAATACCATCCGGCGGGAAACACGGTTATGCCATCGACTCAATACCCTGACATGAAAATAGGGGGTTCCGGCAATAATGGTTATTTTAAGGGCAAGATTGACGACGTCCGCCTTTACAATCAACCCTTAACCAGTCAGGAAGTCCAGGACTTGTACAATGCCTTATGAGATGTTTTGCCCGCAAAGGAACTTAAAAGTGCGAAGTGTAGCGGGTGGATAAAGGATATTTTTTGTTTACATCGTAATTATTTATAGGGACAAATCTGTTTTTTGAGGATAAAGCAATGATGAAAAGATTCATTTTATTAACTATCATATTAACCCCGTCGTTGATTTCTAATTTTATCGTGGAATTGAAAGCAAACGGACAGGTGCCTGGCATCCCCCCTAATCTGGAAGTTACAGCCGAAAGCGGCATGGTTAACCTGTCGTGGGGCAGTGTTGCTGGAGCAACTGGTTATAATATATATCTTTCAAGACACCCTGGAATAAATAAATCAAACTGGATAACTCTTGCAGGAATGCAAATAAAGCAAATTACATCTCCCTATCAACTGACAGGTCTTAATAATGGGACTTTATATTATTTCGTTGTTACAGCAGTAAATTCGTTTGGCGAGAGTTTATCATCAGATGAAGTTTCCGCGACTCCATCGCCATCTCTGGTTAGTCCGGTTCAATTTAACGATATTTCAGTGATCTCCGGGCTAGAGCAGACTAAAAAGCATGCATTTGGAAATCCTTTATTGGGAGATATCAACAATGATGGTAATTTGGATATCGTGGACCCTCATCACACATGGCGACCTTCGCTTTACCAGAATAAGGGGGATGAAACATTCACGAATATAATTTACGACTCGGGTATAAAGACTGATAGTCAAATTGATAGACATGGGTATGCTATAGGAGATTATAATAACGATGGAAATCTAGATTTGTTTATTGGCGTCGGTGGTGGTGGAATAGGTACTGATCATAGTAGTCAACTTTGGGAAGGAGATGGCACAGGCAAATTTACGGATGTTTCGAATCAGGCAGGCATTGACATTACTTCTGCCCGAGGGACAAATTGGATAGATTATGATAATGACGGCTATTTAGATTTGTTTGTGTCTTTTGGTGGCGACGAAGGCACAGGGGTTGTATATAAAAACGATAAAAGTGGATCTTTTTATGATGTTACGGCCTCAACGGGACTAACTAATTTATTTGATTATATAATGTCTTTTGCTGACTATGACAATGATGGAAATATGGATTTGTTTGCGGGGGGGTGGCAAGCGGGCAAATTATATCGCAATAATGGAAATGGTGCCTACAATCTGAATAATTCCTTTATTGTTGGAAACAAGGAAACGGTGAGGGGTGTTGCGTGGGGGGATTATAATAATGATGGATTCATTGACCTTTATGTTGCCAGGGGCAATAATGATTATCATAGAGCACTGTTTTGGGATCAAACAAGGATTGATTTTAGTAATACATTAGCTGGATTCACCGAACCCGGGGATGTGACCTTTCGATGTGAGCCGGGTAGTAATATTACTTTTGATCTCCGGATAAATGGTCAGAAAAATACCGCTTCTGTATTCGTTGGGAAGGATAGAAAAAATCCCCTCACAATTCCTTTTACTCTGAATTCCGATGAAGTTACCGGCATGCCGATGATTAATGTTGGAAAAGAAAATGCCTTCTTCGTTTGGAAAGAAGAAACGGGTAATACATGGCATATACAATGGACTAAGACTGTAAGTGTATCTGGACCTGGTTTTTGGGGGCATATTATATCTGACGGGAATTTTTCGCAAGTGGAGACTAATTCACCTATAATAAAGACAAATTTTAAATCAACACTTTATCGGAATAATGGAAATGGGTCTTTTACCGATGTAACCGAGGAATCACGTACCGGACACATCGGCAATAATAGTGGGGCAATTTGGGGAGATTTTGATAATGATGGGTATTTAGATTTATATGTTGTAGACGCAAGCGATGTCCTGGGAAACAGGACAAATACCCTCTATCGTAATCTGGGAGACGGAACTTTCGAGGATATTACTGGGACGGCCGGAGTTGGCGCGGCGGTAAATGCAGTTGGACGTCATTATGGCGCAGCATGGGGAGATCTTAATAATGACGGAAATCTGGATTTGTTTTTGTCGAACGGATTTGGATGGGGATTTCCTCTATCAAATGGGAAGGCAATACTTTACAAAAATCCTGGGAATGGTAATAACTGGATAAAAATTAAATTGGTAGGCACAAAGAGTAACCGATCAGGAATTGGCGCCAGGGTAGTATTAAATACTTCTCAGGGGATTCAAACACGCCAGCTAAATGGGAATGGAGGTGAAGTTTATTCACAGGGGGTGTCCCCACTTCATTTTGGTTTGGGGAATATAAGTGTGGTAGATACTATTAATATATTCTGGCCAAGTGGCGCCGTCCAGACATTAAGCCAGATTTCAGCGAACCAGGAGCTAACAACTGTCGAGACGAATATAAATGACTCTATGGTAGCCCACTATCCGTTTGATGAGGGGGCAGGAGCGATTGCAACTGATGCGTCTGGCAACGGTAATGATGGCGCTGTGAACGGAGCCGCATGGACGACCGGGAAGAGTGGAAATGGATTAAGCTTTGATGGAATCAACGATTACGTATCAATTTCCCGTATGAATCATGAAGAGATTTCCATTGCTGCATGGTTCTATAAAAATGCAAATGATGCAACGGGTGTTGATGCCATATTTGGTGGATATGGATGGAATCCAAGTTTGCAACTTCGAGAGGGTTTTGATGTGCGATTTTATAAAACCGCACCTGATACACTTCAATTTATCCTCGTGACACAGGATGGAAGTGGAAATAAGACACAGAAAACTGCTATAAAGGATTTGGTCAATTCGGTTGGTGGTTGGTATCATGTAGTTGGCACTTACAACAAGGCTACAGGGAAACAGATGCTCTATGTAAATGGGCAGCTGGCCAATACTCGAACCCATCCGGCGGGGAATACGGTTGTGCCATTGACATTGTATTCCAACATGAGAATAGGGCATACAGGGTTTAATGGTTATTTTAATGGTACGATTGATGATGTTAGAATTTACAAACGTGCCTTGACCGACCAGGAAGTGCAGGATTTGTATAATGCCCTGTAGTAGAGTGTTACCTTTAAAAACTTTTTTGTAAGTTTTATTCATAGAAAACCGTTAACACCAAGGCATGAAATCAGAAATTCAAAACAATTTCAAATAGGCAGTTCAATTGAAGCTGGTGAAGTTTATATCGATGAACAAATAAAAAAGGGTTTTGTGTGACATGGCACATAAGTGCGACGTCACACTTGTGTGCCATGTCACACTTTTCCTTTGCCTTAGCAACGGACGATTCTGCTTTATGGTATCTTATAATAGACTGCATCCAAATGGTTTATGATAAATATTACACGATAAACATTTTGGTCTTGTTTGTGGCATTCTTTTTGACAATTAAAAGTATGCTTGGTTGATGCCTTCTAAGTCATTTTTTACAAGTTTTTTTAACCTGATCTATGGATAGAATTATTGTTGACATAATTTAACAAAAAATTAGGATTCGTACGAAAAATACCGTCCCGAAAAAGGCAAACCCTGAGTGATCAGGGGGCGCAAAGTAAAGGATCTCGTCAGCCATTTAAGCAGTTTAAACAATTTAAACCGCTCATGAGACAGCCTTACTGCCGAAGATGTATCTTAGAATATCTTTGCAGTAAGGCCTTTTTTTTTGGCATTTTAAAATTTAATTGTATAAGAATTCTCATTTTATTTGAGCGGGTTACAGGGTAGCATGGACTTTGTCGTAAGCGCTCAATCGAACGACAAACTTTGTTTGTCCATGTTTAACTTAAGAAAGGGGGGGTGCATCAAAAAAAATCAATTTGTAAATAGTAATTTTGGAGCGTACTTTTGTTTTTTAATTTAAAGAAGAGAAGGAGGAGAATATGCGTAAAATATGTAGGTTACTGTTACTATCGCAAGCTACTTTGTTATTGCCTGCACTTATTCACGTTGGAGCAAATGCTGCTGCTCCAAGGCTTGTGGAAGAAAATAAAATAGAAATGCAAAAACAAACTCATCAGCTAGAGGCTGCAAAATCGAGAACGATGGAAGAGATGCTGGCGGATAATGCAACCAAGCAACCGCTGCAGGTAAAGGAGACATCATTCCGTCCGCACGGAGAGACTTATATAAAACTTTTATAAACAAGGGGTTATTGCGGCCGGAAAAGAAGTCGTATGAATTCAGTAAAAAAACAATTTTTTATCGTAGGTACCCAGAGGTCTGGTACCACGTTGCTTCGCCTGATCTTAAATACCCATTCTCAGATTGCCATACCGAGAGAATCTTTTTTTTTAATGCCATTTTTACGAAAGAAATATCTTAAACGCTCTATCTCCGGTAGCGCTTTAAGGTCTTTTGGCAATTTTCTTTCATCAAAATCCGACTTTCAATCGACATATGTTGATGGTCATTATAACGATTTTTTTCTCACAATTCTCTCACCATGAAAAATTAACACTAAGGGAGCTTATAGACAGGATATTCTCTGCATATTGCCGGAGTGAAGGAAAAAAGTATTTGGGGTAACAAGACACCCTCTTTTTTCCGGAAAATAGATATTTTACAAACGTTGTTTCCTGATGCTAAGTTTATACACATCGTGCGTGATGGAAGAGATGTGTTTGATAGCTGGCGGAAAATGAATTCCTTCAATGATAATGTTGCCGCTGCTGCCCTGGATTGGAGGTATAAACTATTCAGAATTGAAAAATCTTTTAAGAAAATACCCGAAGAAAATAAAATAACCATTCGCTATGAAGATTTGTTGGAAAATCCTGAGAATACAATAAAATCCATTTGTTCTGTAATAGGGATAGGTCGACTCTAGAGGATCCCACTGCTGGATTTTTATAAGACTAGTCACAAACATACGATACCACATCATTCAGAGTTAATATTCAAACCACTGAACAAGGAAAATACGAATAAATGGAAAAAGAATCTGCTTCCCCGAGAAGTCAAGATTTTTAATATGTTGGCAGGGCATTATCTGAAGAAATACAACTATGAAATTGAATATAATGTTCTAAACGTATCTGATATTTTATTTATGATGATGAGTTTACTCATTGGTTTACCACAACGGCTAATTCGTATAATGCAAGTAAAGAGAATCTTGGGAAGCGCCGTTCGTAAAATGGATGACAACTGATTCATTCAATAATTATCCTTGTATATATCCTCATATGCTAATAAAAAGCGCGATTAATGAAAAATCTCTCAACATGTTTTTTGCAGGGCTGATATCCTGTTTTTTCGGCCTCATGATTTTACAGCACGATTTCAAAGCCTTTGCCATACTGGGCGCCATGGTCTTTCTGCTTATTTTTTTTACTAAGATAGAGTATGCCTTTTATTTTCTTTTGGCAAGCAGAAGTATTGTTGATGTCTTTTATGATGTTGAAGCAGCTGGAGATATTAGAATAACGCAATATATGGGAGTTTCAGTCGCAGCGCTTTCTTTATGTTATTTTCTTTTCTCCGGTTATAATATCTTCCGTTTAAGTGTAAACAAGGTCTATGGCGTCTTCATGGGTTTAAGTATTGTTCCGATATTTTTTACCCAGGACTTCATAACGGGTTTCGGATACTGGCTTAAGTTGCTTCAAGGATTTTTGATCCTTAATATAACTATTTTAGTGGTTCTTCGCGGGGGAGATAAAACTTATAGAAAGAGGATAGATACAATATGCTGGAGTATTTTTATAGCCTTTTTGATACCGTATGCCCTCTTCATAAAGAATTACATGCAGGGAACTTATTATATGATGGGGGGGTATATTCGTTATGGTACCTTTGGTTCTTATGCTAATCTCATTTCTTATTATTTATTGTCAGTCTTTCCCGTTTGTCTTTTTTTCTATTCAATATCTGCAAGAAGTTCCAGGAAAATATTCTGGTTTGTTTTTATGGCGCTGCTGCTTTTTTCAATATATAAAACCTATACCAGAAATGTGTGGATAGGGATAGCTGTTCTGCTTCTTGTATGGAATCTGGTTAGAAAGAATTTTAAGATTACGGCGCCTGTTCTTTGTTTGATTATCTTCATGGCGGTTTTTAACCCTACCGTTCGGGACCGGTTTAGCGATATATATGTAATTTTAAAAACGGGAAATTTTTTTAATCTCGATCCCGATTTATTAAGCGCCAGGGTGGGCATATGGCAATCGAATCTTCATTATTTTCTTAACAATAGCACCATAATGGAGAAGCTGCTTGGCAATGGTTTTGATATTCAATCTGCAATAGCAAATTTGCGTACGAAAGACTCTGTAGAAGAACACAACAATTATTTAACCTTACTAATGACTACGGGGATCTGCGGCTTATCTGTTTATTTGTTGTATCTCTTTACGTTGTTTCGGGAATCTTTTAAATTGTTCCGTTATACAAAGCAGTTCTATTTTAAATGTCTTTCCGTAGTTTTTATCTCCGTTCTTTTTGCTTATGTAATTATATGCTTTTTCACCCATATGCTATGGAAGATTAATTTTCAGTACTATTTTTCGGCTTTTGCCGGTCTTGTAATTGCCGCTAATATCCTGGATGAAAAAAATAGGATCAGCTCCGATGCGCAAAACCCAAAATTCGAGGCAAATGCTAATGTACGTTAAAGCCTCGGGGGGAGGAATGAGCTTGCCAGACTTTCTGGTAGTTGGCGCAGCAAAGAGCGGTACGACTTCCCTTTATTCCTACTTACAACAGCATCCTCAGATATTTATGTCAAAGAATAAAGAGCCGTGTTTTTTCTCCTTTGCGGAGGCAAAGGAAAAGGACGAAGATATTTTTAACCGGATAAATATAGTAAGTGATTTTCATAAATATCTGGATTTATTTAAAGATGCAGGAGATTCACGGATAGCAGGAGAAGCTTCAACGGTCTATTTATATCTCTATGAGGAAACCATAAAAAATATAAAAAAATATCATCCCCATTGGAAAGAATTAAAAATTATCATAATTATTCGTGATCCTGCAGAGAGGGCCTTTTCTCATTATTTGAATGACAGAGCGGGTGGTTTGCTTAATTTTCCTTTTGAAGAGGTAATCGAAAAATGGAAATCAAGGCAATTATCAAAATATTATAACTATATTGATTATGGTTTTTACTATAATCAGATAAAGTCTTATAAAGATACTTTTGACCAGGTGAGAGTATATCTTTTTGAAAATTTAGAGGTGAATTCTAAACAGCTTGTTCATGATTTACTGGAGTTCCTTGGTGTGGATAGCTCTTTCAATATTGAAACTAGCCTGAAACATAATGTATCGGTGGGTGACAAGAATAAACTTTTGGGAAAGCTCATATACAAGCAGAACTTGTTGAAAGAGCTAATCAAAAAATTCCTACCCGCAGGAGCCAGGACAAGCATAAGAAATAAGATTTTGGAAAGCTTTGCTCACAAGTCCCAATTAGAAGGTTCTAACAGAAAACTTCTGAAAGAGATCTATAGAGAAGATATATTGAAATTACAGGATTTGATACATAAGGATTTAACGCAATGGCTAACATAAGAATCAGATTTTTATGTTTATAGAAAAATTGCCATGAAAAAAACAATTTTTCTTTTCATTTGTTCATTAGCTATTTTAAGCGTCTGCATCCTCAAGGCTGATGAAACCAGCCCATCGACGCACGTTAATTATCGTTGGTCCCCAATTAATATCAATGGGGGAGGATTTACAAATTTTGTAATTATTAACCAGAAGGAACCAAACATTGTGTATGCAGGCATTGATGTTGGGGGTATTTACAAGAGCACGGATTATGGAGACTCATGGATGCCGGTTAATAAAGGATTACAGTGGCCCACGGATAGGCTGGCAGCGGCGCTGACAATTGACCAGAAACAGAGAATCATGTATCTCGGAGTTGGTAATTCTCAGAAGGGGGGGATATTCAAAAGTTCAGATCATGGAAAATCCTGGCAACTTTTGACCCGAAAGGTAAAATTCGATAGAATAGGAGTGAGCAGGCCCAAAGGGAGGGGATTAATTGTTGTCGATCCTGGAGATTCTAAAATTATTTATGCAGGTAGTTACAAAGACGGCATTTTCAAAACTACAGATGGGGGGATTACCTGGTTAAGAAAGGGTCTCGATGGGAAATGCGTATCGTCACTCCTGATAAACCCGGCTAATCCACAAATAGTTTATGCATCTTCGGTCATAGGAAAGGAAAGAGGAAAAGATTTTCAGGGAGGCATCTTCAAAAGCAGCGATGGGGGGGATGGTTGGATAAAGATAGGAGATATGATCGGTGATGCGCATCAATTAGTCATGGATCCTATAAATCCCAACATAATATATGCAGCTTGCGGAGGACAAGGAATATTTAAGACAATAGACGGGGGTAATACATGGGTAGCGAAAAATAAAGGATTGGAAGAATTGATGCCAACAAAGCTCAATTTGAGCAATATAAAATATGTTTCATTAACTATTGATCCTCAAAATCCGGAAATAATATATGCAGGATCCGGTGAGCGAAGAGGACAAATCTATAAAAGCGTGAATGGGGGGGATTATTGGGTTAAACTTACCGGTAAGAGAGAAAATATTTACCCTGAAGGTTGGTGGATTAAGGAAACAAATTGGCCGGGGGGCGCCGGATATTTTGCAAATTGCTTGTTGGTCGATCCAACTAACAGCAAACGAATTTATTCCGCAGGGAGATCCGGTATATGGAGAAGCGATGATGGAGGTGTAACCTGGCGCGCAAAGGTAAAAGGTCTGGAAGCTACCTGTCTGCACCAGATAACCTTCGATCCGAAAAAACCGGATATTTTCTTTGTAGGAGCCAGTGATTGGGTATTCCTCCAGAGCGGGGAAAGGGGAAAGACCTTTGAGCGTTCTTTAAAAGGCATTGGCAATTGGGATGAAAAAGAGGATAAAAATATATGGGAAAAATACAGAATGAAAAACGGTTTATGTTTCGCCATTGATCCACGTCATGAAACTTCAACCGTTTATCTGGGGGGAGATGCAACGGAAATAAACAGCGGCACAATTTTTAAAAGTACAAACGGCGGGAAAGATTGGCATGAGGCAAATAAAGGTCTCCCGGTTGCCGGGGTAACAGCTTTGGCTATTGATCCTGCAAATTACGATACGGTATTCGCCGCTCTGACAGAAAAGGGGCTTTATAAAACAATCAATGGTGGAAAAGAGTGGGAGAAAGTTACCACAGGGAAGACAGATACTATTTTCCAAAGAAAAGGGAACTTAATCCTGATTCATCCCAAATCATCCGGGGTAATTTATATTTTAGATAAAGGCAATGGAGTATACAAGACTGTAAACGGTGGCAAAGATTGGGAAATTATCAGCGAAGATTTGCCACAGGATGGCATAAAGGGGATGGATCAATTTGTTGGCGGTATGGCGCTTGATCCTGATAATCCGGATATTGTCTATGTCGGATTAAGAAAACACGGGGTTTACAAGACTACTGACGGTGGAAAAAAATGGAAGAAGGTTACACCGCCTTATATATTCCATGGCGGCGCAATGGGTATTGATCCGCATGATGGCGCCCTCTATCTTGCTTCTGTTCCCGGTGCAGGAGACGAAGATATCAAAGGATTTACATCGGGAATGTATAAAAGTGCCGACGGTGGCAGAAATTGGGTTCCTATCCATAACGATGATTTGTTAACGATTTCTTTAAAGATTATCTGTTTAGCAATAGATCCGCATGGCAAAGGGAAGATATATTTAACTACACAAGGAAATGGGGTTATCGTTGGAGAGCCATATGAATATTCTTCATATAAATAAATTTCATTATTTTCGGGGCGGGGCAGAGGCGGTCTATTTAAATACAGCCCGTCTTTTAGAATCAAAAGGCCACCGTTCCGTTTTTTTTCAATGCATCACCCTCAAAACATCCCTTGCGAGACGAGTTGTTATTTTTTGCCTTATGTAGAGTTACATACTAATAACAGCGGGATGATGTCTAAACTTAAGACTGGCGGCAGAATACTCTATTTTTTTGAGGCAAAGAAACTTCTCTCTCAGTTATTGGATAAATATCCCGTGGATATTGCCCATCTTCATAATATTTACCACCATATTTCTCCATCAATTCTTCACGTGCTTAAAAAGAGAAAGATACCTGTGGTAATGACGCTTCATGACTATAAGATGGTGTGCGCCTCTTACCATCTTCAGGCCTTTGAGAAACCCTGTGAAGCCTGTTATGGCGGAAAATATTTTATGGCGATAAAAAAAAGGTGCGTTAAAGAGTCGCTTGCTAAAACTCTTTTAAGCACTTCAGAGATGTACCTTCATCATAAAGCGCTTGATATTTATGATAATGTGGATATTTTCATTTCCCCAAGCCGTTTTCTCAAAGATAAACTCTCGGAGATGGGGTTTAAAAAAGAAATTGTCTGTCTGCCAAATTATATTGATAGCGAGAAGTTCAGCGGGCTTTCCGGAGATGTAAAGCACGGGAAAGAGGGGAAGGAGAAGACTCTTGTTTATTTTGGAAGACTTTCTCCGGAAAAGGGGCTGCTGACGTTGATTGAAGCGGCTAAAATAGTGTTCCGGGAGCATAAGCACAACAATGGCATTACGGTCAAGATCATCGGAGACGGGCCTATGAGAGAAGAACTCCGGGAAAAGGTCAAGTCCGATGGTATTGATAATGTTAGATTCCTTGGGTATATGAAGGGAGAAGACTTGTATCGGGAAATAAAAAACAGCATGGCGGCAATCCTTCCATCGGAATGGTATGAAAATAATCCCATGTCCGTTATTGAGGCTTTTGCGATGGGCATACCGGTAATTGGCGCAAGGATAGGCGGTATTCCGGAACTCATCAGGGATAATGAGACGGGTTTGACCTTCCAGCCGGGAAATGCGGAGGATCTCAGTGAAAAAATAGAAACACTTTTAGCGGATAGCTCTCCGCTTGCGGAGATGGGAGAAAAAGCCCAAAAATTTGTTGAAGACGAACTCAACCAGGAAAAACATTACCGGAGGCTGATGGAGATATACGGGCAAATTGCTTTGTAAGACTGTGGAAGCAGCGTAATGTTACAAGTATGGGAACGACGTTCGTTTCAGCGCTACTATCGCGAATAAAAAGCCGGGGCATAGATACTTAAGAAGGTTTATAGATTGTGATTTTATTTTGAAATTCCTTACTATAGATTTAATACTATTCAATAAAAGCGCTATAAATCCCGTAGGGATGAAATGATTATAGACGATAGCATAAAAACCAGCCGATAAACCCCGAAGGGGTGATATGATCGTTTTTCCGTGAAATGCCCGGCGTGTCTATTATGTCATCCCCTTGGGATTGGGTGTTGTTTTCGGTTTTTTCATCTATAATCATTTTACCCCTTCGGGGTTCTTGTTTTCATATTCTTAATAAATCACAATAAATAAACACGTTTAGTATAATCACAAGAAAGGGGCCCAATGATCCGCCTGCTTATTCTTGGATGTAAAGATTTTCCGCCATTCTATAACAAAAAAATAATCTCCGGAGGAATGGAAGTATATACGTATGAACTTGTGAAGAGACTTGCCGGACGGCTGGACATATCATTGATCAAAGGGAAAAACGGTAAAATGAACGATAAAACGTTTTCTAAAGATATCAAAGTGTATGATGCTGCAATTTTAGGAAATTCTGTTTTGCAGCCAGTAAGCCTGACCGTTTCCTCCTTCTTTAAGACACTAAAACTCATAAAACAGACCGATGTGATCAATGCACAAACCCCTTTAAGCGCTTTAATTGGAGCCTTTTGCAAGTTCTTTTTGAAAAAACCCTATGTCGTATGCGTTCACATTTTCGGTTCTACAAAAGAGCATGCCGGTAATAATCTTTTTGCCCGTGTATACTTTGTTATCGAGAAATTAACGCTGAATTATGCAGACGCGGTAATTTCGGTGGGGGATTCGCTTGCAAAATTTTTGCTGGATGTTCATAAGCTGTCTCAGGATAAACTCTTTCTGATTCATCCAGGAATGGATTTTCAGGAAGTAAAACCCGATACCGATGTTTTAAAAAAATACGGTATTGGGGATGAGGCCTTTGTATTGCTCTATCTTGGAAGGTTTATTAAAGAAAAAGGAATTTTTGATTTGGTAGAGGCGATAAAAATTTTGAAAACGAGGGGTATTAAGGTTAAGCTGATTTTCGCGGGAAGTGGTGAACTGGTAAAGGAAATCAGAGAAGAATCAAGCCGCTCTGGTATAGAAGAGTATATTTCCGTGATTGGTCCGGTTCTGGGTGACATCAAGAACCAATTAATAAAACGGGCGGATTTGATGATACGGACGTCTTATCACGAGGTATTTCCAATTACGTACTTAGAGGCGATGTCATTTGGAACGCCGGTGATAGCTACGCCCGTCGGTGATGTGCCCTATCTTGCTAAAATATCAGGCGCTATTGAACTGGTGCCAGTAAATAATCCCGAAAAAATTGCAGATAGTATAGCCAGGCTCAAAGCTTCGCCGGCGCAACTACAAAAAATGTCTGAAAGTGGGATAAAATTTATCGAAAGCATTTCGTGGGAAAAACAAGCTGACAAGTTTCAAAGGGTTTTGGAATCTGTTATCGAGAAGAGGCAAACAAGATGAAAATAGCGCTTTTACAAACAAAGTCCCGGAAAAAAGGTTTTGTCAATAAAGATGTTTCAGGCGGCATGGGAACGGTCAGTCATTTTGGCGATTCGTTCATGGCGAGAATTTTGACATTTTTGAAGAAAGAAGGGATTAATTATCCGGTCCTTGCCATGGGCTATCTTGCGGGAATACTGAAAGAACGAGGTCATGTGGTTTCCGTGGTCAGTGATGCAGTGCCTCCGGAGGAAACTGATTTGGTTATTATCTATAGTTCTATAGTGGATTTTAGAAATGAAATCGAGTACGTGAGGAGAATTAAGGAACAGATATGCGCCAAAATTTGTATCGTCGGCCCTTTCGCGACAGTAAAGCCGGAGATTTATTTGCCACATGTTGATTTTGTAATAAAAGGAGAACCTGAGTCATTTTTCATGAAATTTGATTTACGCTCTCCACTTCCAAACGGTATTGTTGAAGCCGGTATCGTAGAAAACCTTGATACATTGCCGTTTCCGGATTGGGAGATTTTCCCCCTGGATAGTTTCAAATATAAGCCCTATTTCATGTTCTCCAAAGGTAAACGGTTTTTTCCTATTGTGTCAAGCCGAGGTTGCACGTTCTCTTGTGCAAGTTATTGCCCGTATCCTATCACGGCTGGGAAAAAATGGCGTGATAGAAGTCCAAACAATGTGGTAGATGAGATTGAGTTCCTCGTAAGGAAATTAAACGCGTGTCTCCTTCTCTTCAGAGATCCCATATTTACCATTAACAAGGAAAGGGTCTCTCTTATTGCAAGAGAAATAATGAAAAGAAACATAGATGTCCATTATGTTTGTGAAACTCACCTGAATTGTCTGGATGAAGCGCTGATTGATCTGCTTTACGATTCAGGATTGCGCGCAATAAAGGTTGGCATCGAGTCTGCCAACAAAACAATCCTGAGCAATACGGGAAGAAAACCAATTAATACCGAACATCAGGAACGAATTTTGAGTTACTGTGACAAAAAGAAAATCGCAGTGACCGCATTTTATATTTTAGGCTTGCCCGACGATACGGAACAATCAATCTTAGAGACGATTGAATACGCCAAAAAACTCAATACCATTGGCGCACAATTTACTATCAGCACCCCATATCCCGGAACACAGTTCTTCCAGGACATGGATAAGGCGAATCTCATTCTGGATTATGACTTTGAAAATTATGATATCCATACGCCGGTGTATAAGCACAAAAATCTTTCCAAAGAGCAGCTAATCAAACTGAAAGGGAAGGCATATAATTCCTATTATTTTAGACTTAAGTGGATATCGAAATTTATTAAGACTAAGGTATTGGCGTCATGATTTTAGTAACAGGCGCCGCCGGGTTCGTAGGTTATCATCTTGTTAATGCCCTGGCGGGACAGCAGAAAAGGGTTCGTTGTTTGGTCAGAAATGAACCGGCAAAAATAAATATTTGCGATAAACACATTGAGGTCATTCAAGGGGACATAAGGGACAAGAAGGTAATAGATAGCGCTGTAAAAGGGGCGCGGCAGGTTGTGCATCTGGCAGCGGTCATACAAAGCCCTGATCCGGAAGTTGTTTGCCAGGTTAATGTAGAGGGAACCCGAAATTTAGTTGAGTCAAGTAGACAATACGGTGTCGAACAATTTGTGTTTTTTAGCACACTTAATGCCGTGTTGCCTGTAAAAAACCACTATTCAAAGTCTAAGGAAAAAGCCGAAGACATTGTTCGGAAATCCGGATTGAATTTTACTATCTTACGGCCATCTGTTATTTACGGCAACGGGGATGACGGAACTATTGCAAGGCTCGTACATGCTGTTAAAAACAGAAAAATAATTTATCTCCTGGGAAATGGAAAATATAAACTTCAACCTGTTTATATTGATGATGTAATAAAAGCAATCTGTGAGACGTTAAACAATTTGTGCCAGTTCAAAGACAGGACGCTGTTTTTGGTGGGGAAGGAAATCGTTTCTTATACCGGGCTTGTTGATGTAATTTCTGAGATTATTGGTGTTAAAAAATATAAATGCTACATCCCTCTATCGGTTATAGATATTATAATAAAAGTATTTTCGCTGTTTTCCAAAAAAGGGATTCAACTCGAAGATAAGCTAAAAACGTATCCCCATGATAAAATAATAGTTGATAAATTGTTGCAAAAGGATATTTTTCCGTTACAGGTGACACCATTAAAAGAAGGTCTTTCCAGGTATATTGCTAATTAAATTATACTTGTTGCCGATAATTATTAGGGCAATATGCCTGTTTCCATAACATAAATATACCCAAAAAACCGTATATACACAAAATAAGATAAAATATCTTGACTGATAAGGCTATTTTTATGGGGAAAAGACTTCTTTTGATTTGTCACACGTTCCTTCCTATCGCCGGCCCGAGAGCCTTGCGTTGGGGGCAGTTTGTTAAATATTTAATTTGTCAGGGGTACGAAATTGATATCCTAACAACACTCGCGTCAAAAAAACATCCTGCTTATGATGAAAAGCTGCTTGATGCCATCCCAAAAGAGGTAAATGTCATTCGCACCTACCCGGGTCCAATTTATAGCTTTAGTTACGATCATTTACCTCCAAAAAGTAATGGAGTGAAGACCTTCGGGACATTTCTTCAAACTACAGTGCGAAGCCATATAAAGAAAGCTTTTACCAGGATTGTCGAACCCCTCCTCATCCCTGATAAATGCATCGTATGGCTGCCTTATGCGCTTATTGCGCTCCTGAAACTGAAAAAAAAGAAGTATGATCTCATTATTTCATCAGGGTACCCTTTTACCGATCATATCCTTGGTTATTATTTCAAAAAGTGGACAGGAACCAAATGGATTGTTGATTATGGAGATCCCTGGTCATTCTACCCGGGCTTCCATCGATGGAGATATTATATCGATAAACACATTGAAGGGCGCCTATTAAAAAACATAGACCATATCATAGTAACTACAGAATCGACGGCAAAAGGTTTTGTAAAACATTATCCGTTTCTCGACCCTAAAGGAATTGATGTTATTTCTCAGGGTTGTGATATTCGGAAATATCAGGAAATAATACCTGAAAAAGGTAAGATATTTCGTATAGTTTACACAGGTTCGTTTTATAATGGGCTTCGTGAGCCATACGTTTTTTTTGAAGCGATTAAATCCTTAAGCAATCAAAATGTGGAAGTATTAATAGCCGGGCATATTGACTCTCACTACGCTAAATGGGTCGAAGAAAAGCAATTGAACACAAAGATTATCTTTCTTGGCCATCAAAATTCCCAAAAAGTTATCGCATTACAAAAAGGCGCTGATGTATTATTGCTCTTTGGATGGTTGAATGGTTATCAGATACCAGGGAAAATCTATGAATACTTTGGCGCGCAACGTCCTATTTTAGCGATTAAATATGATGAGCAAGATATTGCGGCGAAGATCATTAGTAAACAAAAATGTGGTGTGGTGGTGAATAATAGAAAAGAAGATATAATCAATGTCATTCAGCATTTGTATAATCTGAAACAGTCGGGACAAATTGAAAATCATTTTGATCATTCTTCTCTGGCAGAATATGATTGGCAATCGTTAGCGAGGAAACTGGAAAAAACCATTGATGGTGTTATTGAACATGATAAGGAATAGCCTTAGTCAGTGACTTTTCCGGTAATAAGAGTCATTTCAGTTGAAAAATTTACTGGCCAATAAACACCAAACCCATGTTTCTCTCAAGGAAGCACAGATATACATCCAAGTCGGGAATGGATAAACCAGCTATCCCCTTGCTTAAGAGATACCCGTAAAATCATTACTTGTAAACTGCGATTCCTGGTCACTGTTAAATATTCCAGGACAACCTTTCTTCAAGACATCCTCCAATGCCTCTACTCAAAAATGAACATCCAGCGAATTATTTAACCTCCACAACAGAACATATCGACTATACCAATCAAGGATAGCTACAAGATACAAGAACTCCTCTTGGAGCCTTATATAGGTGCTCCATACTTGCATTAACTTCTGTACTCTTTCTCTTCCTATCACAAGATTTAGTTGTAATAGTTGCCAAGCTGATAACCATATGACATATTGTATGCGTTTCTGTTGCAAACAACCTAAAAATCTTTTTGTTGGGAGAAATAATTATGAAAATTACAAATAGTTTTTTAGCATTTGTGTTTTTAGTATTTACCCAAGGGTTTTTCTTAGCTGGAACAGGATTCGTGTCCATGGTTTCAGCAGACGATGGCTGGAAGAATTTCTACGGCATTGCCTGGACAGGAACATCGTCAGAGCATGCAAAATATGCAAAACAAATGGGATATGATTCTATAGCAATACAGACCAATACTACCTATAAAGGTAAGCAAGACTACGCTAATCTTAAATTCTATTTTATTGATCTCAAGAACTGGGCTTTTGACTTATTTGGATATGAAAGGTTTATAGATACTACGAAAACTTATTCACAAGCAGAAAAAGATTTTTACAAACAACACATGGTGTGGAAAAGTTATGACACGTTCCCCTATAATTTGGCGTCAGGTTGGTTCCAAGGCACCTCCACCAAATTTTCCGCCATGTGGGATTTTCAACAACAGGCAGTTATTGATATGGTTGTCGAGAAAATCATGACGATGTTTCATGACTATGAAGACGCAAGTTTGCCATTTACCTTTGCAGGATATATGGAAGATGAGCCAAGTCTCAATGGCATTTTTTATCGTTGGGTGAAAAACAGGAATAGTGTAACTTCTTTATCCTATTGGACAGGGATAGAATCCGGATTGAAACATGATGCCATTGTACATAAGTATGCAACATATCAAGAAGGAAAAGCTGCATTTTTCAAGAAATTGCGGGAGAGAATGCTGCAAGATTTTCCAGATGCTAAATGGATTGGAGAACCTTATAGTATGTACTGGGGGTGGGTAAATGTGATAAAAGATTGTGCCGATAAAGATGTTTTGACTCCCGATATGTTAGTGCAAGAAGGTTCGAACACTGAATTTGTCGATGATGATAGGATCTTTAATTCAGGGGTAACCATTACAAAAGATATGGTAGGTGTTACTCAACCGAATAATGTTAATGAGTATGAAAATCGTCTTTATGCAGCCAAGGCAGGCATTAATGGGGCATGGTATAATTGGTTTGGGAGATTCGGAGGCACGGGAAATATGCCGAATTTCAAGAGTATCACAGAGGTTTATCCAAGACTTAAACTCATACGGTGCTTGCCGAATTGGGACAATTTAAATAATGTTCCTCTCACCGATCGTTCATGGGATGGCAGTGTGTATCGGAGCACAAAGAGTTATGCCAGCAGCGATGTCATGTATTCACGTCAGCCGAAGACAGGAAAACTCTTTGCGGTGTTTAACACAACGAATGGGGTGGTAAAACTCAATGCGGGTGAGGCGGTCACTGGAGTACAACGTGCCGATAGCTACTTTATTGAGTCCGGTGATGGGAGCGCAGATGTCGATATCCTTGGCGATGAAATAAGGTTAAAGAGTGGGGTTGGCATTGATGTCGATGCAACCAACGGTCAGGTGAAGGGGAGGGGGTACATTTTTACATTATCAACATCAACCGGTATAGCCCCTAATGTGACGACGGGGTCGGCGACCGATGTGACGTCAAATTCTGTCACGTTGGGAGGCACAGTAAATGCCAATGGCTTATCAACTACAGCATGGTTTGAGTATGGCACAACAAGCGGGACATATGGCAGCAAGTCATCGGCGCAGGGTGTCAGCGGTTCAAGCAATACAGCGATAAACATGGGTGTAAACGGATTGTCGGCGGCAAAGACGTATTACTACAGATTGGTGGCAAAAAATAGCGCCGGAATCAAATACGGAGGCGAAAGGTCCTTTACTACCAACCCCACAACAACCAATCTTGCCCCCAATCCTGGCTTTGAAACAGACCCCATGGTAAACTACTTTACCGATGGCAATGGAGCATTCACCTGGACTGCTGATGCTGCATATACCGGAAGTCGATCCCTCAAAATAGTTTCTAGCCAATCAACTGGAACATTTGCGCGCTGGATGAGCAAAACGACAGAGATTGGGGCCTTCGCCGGCGCTTATTATACAGCTTCTGTCTGGATGAAGGCGGGCAGTATAAATCAATATGGAAAACTCGTCATAAACTTCTGGGATTCCTCCTTAAAGTATTTGGGAGGCTATAAATCATCCGGCCTGGTAAGCGGTACGTCGGGTTGGACGAAAATTACCGTTCAGGGTACGGCGCTATCCAATGCGGCATATTTGCGGGTAGAATTCAGGCTCTATGGGCCTGGAACCCTATGGATTGATGATGTAACGATAAAATAAAAACTATTTTAGAGGAAAAGGTTCTTCGTTATAAATAAACCGGCATTGTAAAAATTTATTATATTATTTCTTGACATAAAATAATATTTATGCTAAAAAGGAGAAAATATGATCTGTGTGATTTTAAAATAACGACCTTTTTAAAACAAAAAATAAAGAAAAACAGAACGATAAGGGCAAACCCTGAGTAATCAGGGGACGCAAAGTAAAGGGTCTTTAAACATACAGGGAAGTAGTTTAAACAAGATAGCCTTACTGCCGAAGATGTTTTTATGAATATCTTTGCAGTAAGGCTTTTTTATTTGAATGTTAATTGGGGAGTAAGAAAATGGCTATTCGACATAAATTAATATTAGGGGCGATTTCTTTCACCGGCATATTAGGATTTTTATTCATTCTGTCTTTTCCCTCTTTTGCGCAAGAATGGGGAAGTATTAGCATTGGGACAGATACAGATGGAGCATTGGAAGTATCTCTAGAGAATAGTAAGATAAGACTGAAATATGGACGTTTTTTCGGCGGACACCATTATGAACATGCGATCAAGGATCTGGTAATCAAGAGTGTCAATGAGGATCAGGCAGGGCTTTACCTTGATGCATGCGCTAATCGTGGAACACTTACAACAGCGGTTGTTGTGCAGGATGATGCAAATGTCAAGACCGTTCGACTCGAGTGGGATAATGGAGCCAAGGTGTCAGAGGTATCAATCTATCCAGACAGTCATTATATAAAAACGAAATACCTAAAGTATGGCACAAATATTGTGGACCAGGGATCTCCTGGAGGCGGTGGTAGTAGTAGTGGGGTGTACGAAATATATGGCGCGAGTGAGTGGAAAAGAGGTTACGTAATTTATCCCAATATTTATTTTGATCGGTATCCGGGTGATGTGGGTTACCAAAATATTACCGAAATAGATCAACCAGGGCCTCTGGATTATCACGGATGGTTTATCATGGGTGTATACAACGAGGCAAATGGGAGAGGATTTGGTAGGGTAGCGCCTGTATCGCAGATAGATATTATAAAGCTTTTGTGGAACAAAGGCTTTGAACTTTTCCCTACTTTTAACAGGACACATTCACCCTACACTGCATATTTATTTGTCGTGACGGGTGGAGGCGCCAATGAAATACTCTCAAGGGGGAAAAATCTTGCTGATGGTTTGGGAGATAATGCATCGCCCACTGTGGCTATTACCAACCCGACTGAGGGGACGACATTTACAACACCAACGGACATAATGATAACGGCAACGGCCTCGGATATTGATGGTGTCGTGAGCAAGGTTGAGTATTACGCGGGGAGCACAAAACTTGGTGAAACAACTTCCGAACCTCACATTCTCACATGGAACAATGTAACCGCTGGCAGTTATGTACTCTCAGCAAAAGCAACAGATAACGATGGAGCAACGACGACTTCTAGCGCAGTGAATATTACCGTTTTTAAAGCCGGTATGGTAGGGTACTATAAATTTGATGAGGGGAACGGGACGATTGCTATTGATTCTTCAATCTACGGAAATAATGGTACCATCAATGGCGCCACATGGACAACGGGTAAAAGCGAGGGGGCGTTGAGTTTCGATGGGATTGATGATTTCGCGTCGGTTCCTCTGATGAATCATGACGAGGTTTCCATTGCTGCGTGGTTCTATAAAAATGCAAATGATACAACAAATATTGATGCCATATTCGGTGGATATAGGTGGAATTCAGATGTACAACTTCAGGAAGGCTTTGATTTACGATTTAACAAAACTGCTCCTGATATACTTCAATTCAACCTTGTGACACAGGATGGAAATGGGAATAGGACACAGAAAACCGCCGTAAAGGATTTAGTCAATTCAGTTGGTGGTTGGTATCATGTAGTTGGCACTTACAACAAGGCTACAGGGGAGCAGAAGCTCTATGTAAATGGACTGCTGGTTAATACCAAATTCCATGCGGTAGGAAATACGGTCGTGCCATTGACATATTATTCTGACATGAAAATAGGAAATTCCGGCAATAACGGTTACTTTAATGGCGAGATTGACGACGTCCGCCTTTACAATCAAGCCTTGGCCAACCAGGAAGTACAAGATTTGTATAACACCTTTAGCACGGGTTTGCATGCCCGCTATACATTCGATGAAGGAAGTGGGGTGACTGCAACCGATACATCAGGTAACGGCAACGATGGCGCTATCAATGGGGCCACATGGACAACCGGCAAGAATGGTGGGGCGTTGAGTTTTGATGGGATTGATGATTTCGTGTCGGTTCCTCTGATGAATCATGACGAGGTTTCCATTGCTGCATGGTTCTATAAAAATGCAAAGGATACAACGAATATTGATTCAATATTCGGTGGCTACAAATGGAATTCAGATGTGCAACAGCAGGAGGGTTTTGATCTGCGATTTTATAAAACCACACCCGATAGGCTTGAATTTGTCCTTGTGACACAGGATGGAAGTGGGAATAGGACGCAGAAGGCTGCTGTGAAGGATTTGGTCAATTCGGTGGGTAGCTGGTATCATGTAGTTGGCACTTACAACAAGGCTACAGGGGAGCAGAAGCTCTATGTAAATGGCCAGTTGGTTAATACACGAAACCATCCCGCAGGAAATACGGTTGTGCCATTGACATTATATTCTGACATGAAAATAGGGCAATCAATGATTAGTAACGGTTACTTTAATGGCAAGATTGACGACTTCCGCCTTTACAATCAAGCCATGACCGACCAGGAAGTACAAGATTTGTATAATGCCTTTAGCACGGGTTTGCAGGCCAGCTATCCGTTCGACGAAGGGAGTGGGACGGTTGCTACTGATGCGTCTGGCAACGGCAACGATGGCGCCATCAGTGGGGCCACATGGACAGAGGGGAAGAGTGGAAATGGGTTAAGCTTTAATGGCGCCAGCAATTATGTATCAATTCCCCGCATGAATAATGAAGAGCTTTCTATTGCCGCATGGTTCTATAAGTATGCAAATGATACAATGAGCGCTGATGCTATATTGAGTGGGCATAGATGGGATTCAGATGTGCAACTTCGGGAGGGTTTTGATGTGCGCTTTTATAAAACCTCGCCTGACAGGCTTGAATTTGTTCTTATAACACAGGATGGAAGTGGGAATAGGACGCAGAAAGTTGCAGTAAAGGATTTGGTCAATTCGGTGGGTAGCTGGTATCATGTAGCAGGTACTTACAACAAGGCTACAGGGGAGCAGAAGCTCTATGTAAATGGCCAGTTGGTTAATACACGAATCCATCCCGCGGGGAATACGGTTGTGCCATTGACATGGTATTCCGATATGAGAATAGGGCACTCAATGAATGGTAATGGTTACTTTAATGGCAAGATTGATGGCGTCAAAATCTATAATCGTGCCTTGACCGACCAGGAAGTGCAGGATTTGTATAATGCCTTGTGAGGCATTTGGTTTGCAAATGCGACCAAAATGAATCGTCCTTTAGCCCCTCCTTGCTAAGGAAGGGGCTAAAGGATGGTAAAAAAGTGTTTCCCATTGAAATTATTTTGAGAGGAGAATTTGTCTCTATAAGGAGAAAATGGCAATGAAAAAATTCACTTTATTGGCTGTTACATTAATGCTGTCGTTGATTTTTAATTTTATTGTGGAATCGAAGGTCAATGGCGAGGCGCCAGGAACTCCTGCTAACCTTGAGGCGACGGCTGGAAGCGGCATGGTTAACCTCTCATGGGACAGTGTTGCTGGAGCAACCGATTATAACATATATTTTTCAAGACACCCTGGAATAAATAAATCACATTGGAGAGATCTTGCAGGAATGCGAATAAGTCGAAACACATCACCCTATCAACTAACAGGTCTTAACAATGGAACAACGTATTATTTCGTTGTTACTGCAAAAAATTTGTCTGGTGAAAGCTTATCATCAACTGAAGTTTCTGCAATCCCGTCGACATCTCTGGTTAGTCCGGTTCAATTTAACGATATTTCAGTGATCTCCGGGTTAGAACAGACTACAAAGCAAGCATTTGGAAATCCTTTGCTGGGAGATATCAACAATGATGGCAATTTGGATATTGTAGACCCCCATCACGGCGGGAGTCCTTCGCTTTACCAGAATAAGGGGGATGAAACATTCACGAATATAATTAACAGCTCAGGTATAAATACTGATTATATTGATAGACATGGATATGGCTTGGGCGATTATGATAACGACGGGAATCTGGATTTGTTCATTGGTATAAATATACATGGTGACCAGCTTTGGAAAGGAGATGGTACAGGCAAATTTACAAATGTTACAAATGAGACAGGTATTGATAAGATATCTCCTCATGCACGTGCAATAAGTTTAGCAGATTATGACAATGACGGTTATTTAGATTTGTTTGAATCTTTTGAAGGGAGTGCTGGTGTCGGTGTAGTATATAAAAATGACAAAGGTAGTTATTTTCACGATGTTACGGATTCAATTGGACTAGCCAATTCATTTAATATAGTACAGTCTGTTGCGGATTATGACAATGATGGCGATATGGATTATTTTTCTGGTGGTTATGGCAAAGATAAATTATATCGTAATAATGGAAATGGCACTTATAGTTTGAATAGTTCTTTTATTGTCAAAAATGAAAATGTCCTTTGTCGAGGTGTTGCGTGGGGCGATTACAACAACGACGGATTCGTTGACCTTTATGTTTCCAGAGGTAATAATGATTATCATGAAACACTGTTTTGGGATCAAACAAAGATTGTCTTTAGTTTCACAAAATTTACTGATCCTGGCGAAGTAACCTTCCGATGTGATTCGGGCAGTACGATAACTTTTGATTTGCTCATAGGAAATAGATTAAAACCCGCTTCTGTCTACATAGGAAGTGAAAAAAGGAATCCCTCTCAAATTCCTTTCAATCTGAGTTCCGATGAGGTTACAGGGACGCCGGTAATTAATACCGGACAAGAAGACGCCTTCTTCGTTTGGAAAGAAGATACGGATAATGTTTGGCATATACAATGGACCGAGGCTACAAATGCAATTGGACCGGGTTTTTGGGGGCATATTGTATCCGATGGGAATTTTTCGCAAGTGAAGACTAATAGTTTAACATTACTTACAAATTACAAATCTACCCTTTATCGGAATAACGGGGATGGGTCTTTTACCGATGTAACCGAGGAATCACGTACGGGGCACATTGGCAATAACGGCGGGGCAGCATGGGGAGATTTCGATAATGATGGATATTTAGACTTATATGTTGTAGACGCAAGCGATATCCTGGGAAACAGGACAAATACCCTCTATCGTAATCTGGGAGACGGAACTTTCGAGGATATTACCGAGACGGCCGGGGTTGGCGCTGCAGATGCAGTTGGGCGTCATTACGGCGCCTCATGGGGAGACCTTAATAATGACGGAAATCTGGATTTGTTTTTGTCGAACGGATTTGGATGGGGATTTCCTCTATCAAATGGGAAGGCAATACTTTACAAAAATCCTGGGAATGGTAATAACTGGATAAAAATTAAATTGGTAGGCACAAAGAGTAACCGATCAGGAATTGGCGCCAGGGTAGTATTAAATACTTCTCAGGGGATTCAAACACGCCAGCTAAATGGGAATGGAGGTGAAGTTTATTCACAGGGGGTGTCCCCACTTCATTTTGGTTTGGGGAATATAAGTGTGGTAGATACTATTAATATATTCTGGCCAAGTGGCGCCGTCCAGACATTAAGCCAGATTTCAGCGAACCAGGAGCTAACAACTGTCGAGACGAATATAAATGACTCTATGGTAGCCCACTATCCGTTTGATGAGGGGGCAGGAGCGATTGCAACTGATGCGTCTGGCAACGGTAATGATGGCGCTGTGAACGGAGCCGCATGGACGACCGGGAAGAGTGGAAATGGATTAAGCTTTGATGGAATCAACGATTACGTATCAATTTCCCGTATGAATCATGAAGAGATTTCCATTGCTGCATGGTTCTATAAAAATGCAAATGATGCAACGGGTGTTGATGCCATATTTGGTGGATATGGATGGAATCCAAGTTTGCAACTTCGAGAGGGTTTTGATGTGCGATTTTATAAAACCGCACCTGATACACTTCAATTTATCCTCGTGACACAGGATGGAAGTGGAAATAAGACACAGAAAACTGCTATAAAGGATTTGGTCAATTCGGTTGGTGGTTGGTATCATGTAGTTGGCACTTACAACAAGGCTACAGGGAAACAGATGCTCTATGTAAATGGGCAGCTGGCCAATACTCGAACCCATCCGGCGGGGAATACGGTTGTGCCATTGACATTGTATTCCAACATGAGAATAGGGCATACAGGGTTTAATGGTTATTTTAATGGTACGATTGATGATGTTAGAATTTACAAACGTGCCTTGACCGACCAGGAAGTGCAGGATTTGTATAATGCCCTGTAGTAGAGTGTTACCTTTAAAAACTTTTTTGTAAGTTTTATTCATAGAAAACCGTTAACACCAAGGCATGAAATCAGAAATTCAAAACAATTTCAAATAGGCAGTTCAATTGAAGCTGGTGAAGTTTATATCGATGAACAAATAAAAAAGGGTTTTGTGTGACATGGCACATAAGTGCGACGTCACACTTGTGTGCCATGTCACACTTTTCCTTTGCCTTAGCAACGGACGATTCTGCTTTATGGTATCTTATAATAGACTGCATCCAAATGGTTTATGATAAATATTACACGATAAACATTTTGGTCTTGTTTGTGGCATTCTTTTTGACAATTAAAAGTATGCTTGGTTGATGCCTTCTAAGTCATTTTTTACAAGTTTTTTTAACCTGATCTATGGATAGAATTATTGTTGACATAATTTAACAAAAAATTAGGATTCGTACGAAAAATACCGTCCCGAAAAAGGCAAACCCTGAGTGATCAGGGGGCGCAAAGTAAAGGATCTCGTCAGCCATTTAAGCAGTTTAAACAATTTAAACCGCTCATGAGACAGCCTTACTGCCGAAGATGTATCTTAGAATATCTTTGCAGTAAGGCCTTTTTTTTGGCATTTTAAAATTTAATTGTATAAGAATTCTCATTTTATTTGAGCGGGTTACAGGGTAGCATGGACTTTGTCGTAAGCGCTCAATCGAACGACAAACTTTGTTTGTCCATGTTTAACTTAAGAAAGGGGGGTGCATCAAAAAAATCAATTTGTAAATAGTAATTTTGGAGCGTACTTTGTTTTTTAATTTAAAGAAGAGAAGGAGGAGAATATGCGTAAAATATGTAGGTTACTGTTACTATCGCAAGCTACTTTGTTATTGCCTGCACTTATTCACGTTGGAGCAAATGCTGCTGCTCCAAGGCTTGTGGAAGAAAATAAAATAGAAATGCAAAAACAAACTCATCAGCTAGAGGCTGCAAAATCGAGAACGATGGAAGAGATGCTGGCGGATAATGCAACCAAGCAACCGCTGCAGGTAAAGGAGATATCATTCCGTCCGCACGGAGATCCCCAAAAATACGAGGAAATGAAGAAACAGGCGCAAGATAAGACAAAAGCTCCTCAGGGTCGTCCAGAAGCAAAGGGCCCTTTGGCGCCACCGATTATTATGGGGATTAATTTCAATGGAGTTAACCAAACGGCAGCGGGAGGGTGGTATCCACCTGATACCCATGGGGCAGTAGGAAAACAACATTTTGTTGAGGTAACAAATTCTAATGTTAGTATCTACAGGAAATCAGATCAGGTTTTGCAAAGCAGTGTCTCAATGAACGCTTTTTTTGGATATTTCGAAGAAGCTCTTTTTGATCCTCGATGCGTTCATGATAAAGATTGGAATCGTTTTATAATTACCGCAGAGTCGTTTCCAGAAATAGATGGCGATCAATGGCATTTTATTGCAATTTCCAAGAACTGGAATGCCTTTAGCGGATGGTATATTTATGCTTTCAATGTGGGAGCTATTTACGGTGGCGCTTTTTGGGACTATCCTCAACTTGGCATGGATCAGGATGCGTTAATTATTACGGCAAATCTTTTTGATCCTTTTTATATTGGATCAGCTTTGTTCACTATGTCAAAGGCTCGCGCATACAACGGATTAGGTCTTGGTGTCCCATTTTGGGGAGGCCTTATGGGAACCATTGCACCACCTATAGTGCGCGACCAGAATGAGTGGGCGACTTTAGCAGTTGCAGATCCATTTACCGATAATACGGGATTATACCTTTATTACTTGGAAAATGCGGAAAATCCAGCATTCGCTGCTCTGTTGGGACCGTATTATCTGGATGTGCCAGATTTCTTCATACCACCTAGCGCCACCCAACCCGGTACTGCTAGTGTGCTTGACACCCTGGATTGCCGTTTTGTTAATGCAGGCACCCAGATCGGTAATAATCTCTATCAAGTCCACACAGTTAACTTGGGCGGACTTCCCACACCCGTGTGGTATCTGATCGATTGGTGGTTTGGCACGCTTACCGTAGCCGATTCCTTCTTTGCGGCTGGTCCATCCAATGACTGGAATGCCTCGATTGTAGCAAATAACTTTAATGATGTGTATGTAACATGGACATCAAATAATCCTAGCACGGGCACAAACGCCCAAGTGAGGCTCTCCGGCCGAAGGAATTTTGATCCTCTCGATATCGGAGCTGGTGTGGCAGCATTCACAAGTCCTACATATTATACTGGTTATCGATGGGGTGATTACTCAGCGGTCACTGTTGATTCAAGCGTTGCAGGTGAACTCCGTGCCTGGCTTGTTAATGAAACAATCATTAATCCCACTACATGGGGTTCGAGGATAGTCAGAATTGGTTTCTAAGGGATGATTTCTAGATTAGATCATTGTTGCATAAAGGGGGGGAGCAGTGGCAAGTCTCCCCCCTTTTTTATTTTTTACCAAATGTTTACAGATACACTTAGATAAACGCTGATAAAATCAATACTTATATGCATTCTGCGATAATGCACAGAACGCAAAACCAGGAAAATCAATCGATATGATCAGCTTAGTTCGGTTCAGGCTATTCATAACTGTAGCAATGATGGCATTTGTTTTTAGCTGTGTTAAAGACTATAACAATGTCTTGCGAAATAATGAAAAAAAAGAGACATTAAGCGGAAAGTTAGTGGGTGTCGTAACACGAGGTCCAATTTCACCTATGAGTAAAGATGAGAACCTTCAAACAAAACCGGCTATAGATGTAAAAATTGTGGTCATGACCTTATCAGGAAAGACCGTAGAGACCGTAGCGACTGACAATGATGGCAGATACAGTATCACCTTGCCTGCAGGGACTTATCGCATTGAAATGCTCCGTTCATCATCAGAGATGACAAAAGATTTACCTACCGTAGTAACTATTATCAAAGGTAAAGAGACACACCTTGATATTCACATAGACACCCGCATACGTTAGATGATGTATATTTTTAAATTATACGACCTTCCCGTAGTTAGCCCCGCACCGAACCCATAACTTCCATCAACTTCACTGCAGCCAAGATACACTTCATCCTCGGACCAAGGGAACCATTAGAACGATGTTCACCCCGAAGTGGAAAATAAAAAGGCAGTGAAAAGCCTTAGTCTTTTGGTCTTTTCGTTGATTAAGAAGCTTTTTTCTCGTGACTATCCTATGTTCCGGTTCGGTAATACCTCTGGCGGCTTTATCTGCAACGCCTCTATCTACGGCTTGGTTACCGTCGTTACGTCATACAAAAACAGTCTCGGCTCCTTGTCTCGCCGTCTTACCTCAAACAGCTTTCACCCTATCTTTTCCTGATTCCCCGATAGTCACGCCAAATTATCGTACGGATTATTCTCGTCAAATCCACGCTTCATATCCAGGACATCACCCGCCTATCAGACGAATTTCCGCTCAAACACTAAATATTTTAACAAATCTGCCGATAATTTTACCATCTAACGACTAAAGATACTAAATCCACACTTAATTATTGGGAAAGCGAGGTGATTGGGTACCTGAATGGATTAATAAATTTGCTAGACCTACAAAAGAGGTAGCAAATTTGAAAAAGGCAAACCAATCGTGAGATTGGGACGCAAAGCTATGGGTCTTCAATGAAGAATGAAGAATGCCAAGTTGCCATGTTTGTTTTACTAATCTTTTTGTTGGGAGAAGTAATTATGAAAGTTAAAAATGATCTTTTAGGATTTATTTTTTTAATTATTACCCAAGGGTTTTTCTTAGCTGAAACAGGATTCGTGTCTATGGTTTCAGCAGACGATGGCTGGAAGAATTTCTACGGCATTGCCTGGACAGGAACATCACCAGAGCATGCAAAATATGCAAAACAAATGGGATATGATTCTATAGCAATACAGACTAATACTACCTATAAAGGTAAGCAAGACTACGCTAATCTTAAATTCTATTTTATTGACCCCAAGAACTGGGCTTTTGACTTATTTGGATATGAAAGGTTTATAGATACTACGAAAACTTATTCACAAGCAGAAAAAGATTTTTACAACCAACACATGGTGTGGAAAAGTTATGATACGTTCCCCTACAATTTGGCGTCAGGTTGGTTCCAAGGCACCTCCACCAAATTTTCCGCCATGTGGGATTTTCAACAACAGGCAGTTATTGATATGGTTGTCGAGAAAGTCATGACGATGTTTCATGGCTATGAAGACGCAAGTTTGCCATTTACCTTTGCAGGATATATGGATGATGAGCCAAGTCTCAATGGCATTTTTTATCGTTGGGAGAAAAACAGGAATAGTGTAACTTCTTTATCCTATTGGACAGGGACAGAATCTGGACGGGTGCATGATGCCATTGTACATAAGTATGCAACATATCAAGAAGGAAAAGCTGCATTTTTCAAGAAGTTGCGGGAGAGAATGCTGCAAGATTTTCCAGATGCTAAATGGATTGGAGAACCTTATAGTATGTACTGGGGGTGGGTAAATGTGATAAAAGATTGTGCCGATAAAGATGTTTTGACTCACGATATGTTAGTGCAAGAAGGTTCGAACACTGAATTTGTCGATGATGATAGGATCTTTAATTCAGGGGTAACTATTACAAAAGATATGGTAGGTGTTACTCAACCGAATAATGTTAATGAGTATGAAAATCGTCTTTATGCAGCCAAGGCAGGCATTAATGGGGCATGGTATAATTGGTTTGGGAGATTCGGAGGCACGGGAAATATGCCGAATTTCAAAAGTATCACAGAGGTTTATCCAAGACTTAAACTCATACGGTGCTTGCCGAATTGGGACAATTTAAATAATGTTCCTCTCACCGATCGTTCATGGGATGGCAGTGTGTATCGGAGCACAAAGAGTTATGCCAGCAGCGATGTCATGTATTCACGTCAGCCGAAGACAGGAAAACTCTTTGCGGTATTTAACACAACGAATGGGGTGGTAAAACTCAATGCGGGTGAGACGGTCACTGGAGTACAACGTGCCGATAGCTACTTTATTGAGTCCGGTGATGGGAGCGCAGATGTCGATATCCTTGGCGATGAAATAAGGTTAAAGAGTGGGGTTGGCATTGATGTCGATGCAACCAACGGTCAGGTGAAGGGGAGGGGGTACATTTTTACATTATCAACATCAACCGGTATAGCCCCTAATGTGACGACGGGGTCGGCGACCGATGTGGCGTCAAATTCTGTCACGTTGGGAGGCACAGTAAATGCCAATGGCTTATCAACTACAGCATGGTTTGAGTATGGCACAACAAGCGGGTCATATGGCAGCAAGTCATCGGCGCAGGGTGTCAGCGGTTCAGGCGATACAGCGATAAGCATAGACATAAACGGATTGTCGGCAGCGAAGACGTATTATTACAGATTGGTGGCGCAGAACAGCGCAGGAACTGCGTACGGGAGTGAAATGTTTTTTACTACATCAGACACTATGGCGCCAAATTGTTCCATAAGTATCAACAATGGCGACTTATATACCAAATCCACTGCCGTGACCCTGGCTTTATCTGCTACTGATGATGTGGGGGTGACAGGGTATTATCTCTCTATGGATTCAACGGTTCCATTAGCGTCGGCAGCAGATTGGACTACGGTATCATCCACTACCGGTTTTTATGCCAGCGTTTCGTATAACCTAAGCGCCGGGGACGGCGGCAAGACGGTATATGCCTGGTATAAGGATGCCGCCGGGAATGTATCAAACACAACCAGCGACTCAATCACTTTAGATACGACTATTCCACTGATAACAATCACGAGTCCTACATCCAATACCACTCATACAACAACGAGTGGCACGATCACCCTAGGCGGAAGCGCCTCAGACAGCGCAAGCGGTGTAAGCAAGGTGGCATGGAGTAGCGACAAGGGGGGAAGCGGCACGGCCAGCGGAACGACCGGTTGGTCTATCTCCGGTATAAGTTTATCGACAGGTGATAATGTAATTACCGTTACAGTCACTGATGGGGTAAACAACACAGGGACAGATACAATTACCGTTGAGAAGTTGGAAACGAACACCGGCACCGGCCTGCAAGCATGCTATCCTTTCAATGAGGGGACCGGGACAATTGCTACAGATAAGTCCGGAAATGGTAACGACGGTACGATCAACGGTGCTACATGGGCGGCAGGGAAAAATGGAAATGGGTTAAGTCTTAATGGCGTCAGCGATTCCGTATCAATTCCCTGCATAAATAGTGAAGAGATCTCTATTGCAGCATGGTTCTATAAAAATGCAAATGATACAACGAATGTTGATGCCATTTTGGGCGCATGGAAATGGAATTCTGATGTGCAACTTCAGGAGGGGTTTGATGTGCGATTTTACAATACCACACCTGATAGACTTGAATTTATTCTTATGACGCAGGATGGGAATGGGAAGAAAACACAGAAAACTGCTGTAAAGGACTTGAGCAATTCAGTGGGTAAGTGGTATCATGTTGCAGGGACATACAACAAGACAACGGGAGAACAGAGGCTCTACGTGGGTGGCCTGCTGGTTGATACAAAATTCCATCCCGCCGGTAATACAATCGTGCCATCGACATCTTATGCTGATATGAGAATAGGGTACTCAAGGATTAATAATGGTTATTTTAATGGCAAGATCGACGAAGTCTACTTTTACAATAAACCTTTGAACGACCAGGAAGTGCAAGATTTGTATAATGCCGTTAGCGATGGCATGCAGTCCCGCTATACGTTCGATGAAGGAAGCGGATTGGTCGCCACAGATTCATCCGGCAATGGTAACGATGGCGCCATCGTGGGGGCAACATGGACAACGGGTAAAAACGGTAAGGCATTGAATTTTGATGGAATTAATGATTTCGTGTCAGTTCCACGGACAAATCAGGACGAAATTTCCATTGCTGCATGGTTCTACAAGACCGTAAATGATAAAAAGGCTGTTGACGCCATTTTGGGCGCATGGAAATGGAATTCTGATGTGCAACTTCAGGAGGGGTTTGATGTGCGATTTTACAATACCACACCTGATAGACTTGAATTTATTCTTGTGACGCAGGATGGGAATGGGAAGAAAACACAGAAAACTGCTGTAAAGGACTTGAGCAATTCAGTGGGCAAGTGGTATCATGTTGCAGGGACATACAACAAGACAACGGGAGAACAGAGGCTCTATGTGGGTGGCCTGCTGGTTGATACAAAATTCCATCCCGCCGGTAATACAATCGTGCCATCGACATCTTATGCTGATGTGGGAATAGGGTACTCGAGGGTTAATAATGGTTATTTTAATGGCAAGATCGACGAAGTCCGCCTTTACAATAAACCCTTAAGCGACCAGGAGGTACAAGACTTGTACAATAGCATCGGTTATTGAATTCCCTGGAAAATTTAGTATAATGCTCCTTAAAGGCCTAACGGAAATGAATTGATAGGGGTTGGAAGGGAGAAGGTTGTAATTAACAAAGGAATGACGAGTAAAAATAAAACACGGGTAAGCATAGGCTTACCCGTGTTTAATGGCGAGATGCACCTTGAAGAGGCGATAGATTCAATTCTTTCCCAAACGTATTCAGATTTTGAACTGATCATCTCTGACAATGCCTCTACCGATAAAACACAAGAAATTTGTAAGGCCTATGAAGCCAGAGACAGGCGCATTTGTTACTATAGAAATGAAAAGAATCTCGGAGCTGCCAGGAATTTTAACCGGGTCTTTGAGTTATCATCGGGTGAATATTTTAAATGGGCAGCCCATGATGACCTGTTAACCCCAGACTTTTTATTGAGATGCGTTGAGGTGCTCGACCATGATGCTTCCGTGGTCCTGTGTTATCCCCGGACGGAGATTATTGATGAACATGGGAAATTTTTAAGGAACTACGATGTGAAATTGAACACGGATTCGCCGAAACCGAACGAACGTTTTCATGATCTTATCTGTATCTTTCATGGTTGTTATCAGATTTTTGGGTTAATTCGGGCAAGCGCCCTTAAAATGACGTCTCTTATCGGCAACTTTACCGGATCGGACAGAAATTTGTTGGTAGAACTTGGTCTCATAAATAGATTTTATGAAATTCCTGAGCGGCTCTTCTTTTCAAGAGACCATCCACAACGTTCAATAAGGCACGTCTCTTTCTACTCACGCGCAGCGTGGTTTGACCCGGCAAAAGAGAGACAGGTGGCATTTCCGCACTGGAAAAGGTTTTTAGAGTATCTTAGGTCGCTCAGACGCGCCTCATTAAACCGGTATGAGCGTGCGCGTTGTTATCTGCACATGGTGCAATGGTTAGGGATGAAATTTAACTGGCAGTGGTTGCTGAAAGATTTGATAATGGCCGTCAGGTCCGCGGTTTGGATTTTTCTGTGGAAAGCAAAAAGGGTGTTTTTGCAAAAATGAACAATGATTCGCTGATAAGCTCCGGAATTTCGTGTTGATTCTATTCCTATGGCTGTCGCCTGGAATAAAACCGGTAAATAGAGGGAAGAAACGATGGAGGACATTCTATGAAAGTGGCCATTCTTGCTGGAGGCGTTGGCACCCGCCTCGTTGAAGAAACAGAGGTAAAGCCGAAGCCGATGGTAGAAATTGGTGGCCGGCCGATTCTCTGGCATATTATGATGCACTATTCTCATTACGGCTTTAAACACTTTGTGATTGCCCTCGGTTATAAGGGGGAGGTGATTAAAAAATATATGGTGGATTATTGCTCACTGAACAGCAATTTGACTGTTCATTTGGGTAGCGGGGAGGTAAAGGTCCATAGTGCAGCGAAAACAGATTGGACAATCGATCTGGTTGACACCGGCATACCGACGCTAACGGGTGGCCGTATCAAGCAACTTTCTCCATACATGGGAAACGAGACGTTTATGCTGACATGGGGGGATGGGGTTTCCGATGTAAATTTGCATGATCTGCTCAGTTTCCATCGCTCTCACGGCAAGTATGCTACGTTAACTGCCGTTCGGCCGCCTGCGCGGTTTGGTCATCTTGAGCTGGATGGCAATCGTGTGGTGGAATTCTCCGAAAAGCCACAGACGAGCGAAGGGTGGATTAATGGGGCTTTTTTTGTTTTGGAGCCAACGGTATTTGATTATATCGACGGTAATGACACGCAGTGGGAGAAAGAACCGATGGAAAGACTGGCGAAAGACGGCCAGTTAATGGCATACCGTCATACATCTTTCTGGCAATGCATGGATACGTTGCGTGATAAGAGATTATTGGAAAGTCTTTGGCAAGAGGGTAATGCGCCCTGGAAAATCTGGAGGGAATAGCATGCGTATATTGGTAACAGGACACAACGGTTATATCGGCGCCGTTATGACGCCGATGCTTATTGCTGCGGGGCATGAGGTGGTGGGGCTGGACAGCGATCTCTATGCACAATGCACGTTTGGAGATGATACTCAGAACATCCCATCGTTAAAAAAGGATATCCGGGATGTTGAGTTGTCCGATCTTGATGGGTTTGACGCCGTGTTGCATCTTGCCGGTCTTTCAAATGATCCGCTCGGTGATTTGAATCCGGAATTAACGTATGAAATTAATCATACTGCATCGGTGCGCCTGGCTAAATTGTCGAAAGAGACTGGAATTAAGCGCTTTATTTTTTCATCGTCTTGCAGCATCTATGGCGTTGCGGGCGAGAATATGGTGACTGAAGAAGCAGAATTTCATCCGGTTACTCCCTATGGTATCTCGAAAATGCTTGTTGAGGGGGAAGTGGCAAAGCTGGCGGATGCAGACTTCAGTCCCACATTTCTCCGTAATGCAACAGCCTATGGGGTATCGCCGCGCCTGCGCTTTGACCTTGTGCTCAACAATCTGGTCGCCTGGGCATTTACTACCGGTCGTGTATACATTAAGAGCGACGGCACCCCCTGGCGCCCTATTGTCCATATCGAAGATATATCCCATGCCTTTATAGCGGCGCTGGGCGCGCCGAGGGAACTCGTGCATAACCAGGCATTTAATGTTGGCATCAATGGGGAGAATTATCAAATTAGGGAGATTGCGGAGATCGTCAAAGAAACAGTGCCGGGATGCCATATTGAATACGCCGAGGACGCAGGACCGGATAAGCGCTGCTATCGTGTTGATTGCAGTAAACTGGCCCGTATGCTGCCGGAATTTAAGCCTCAATGGAACGCGCGCAGGGGCGCGGCTCAATTGTATGCGGCGTACAAGAAGACCGGATTGTCCCTGGAAGATTTTGAAGGGCCAAGATACAAACGCATTGGTCACATTAAAAAGTTGCTGAGCATGGGTAGTTTGGATGAAACACTCCGGTGGAAAAAAGAGGAAGCCACAGCAAACACATCAAGAAAAGAGAAGAGCTACACATGAATCAAACAAAGATAGCTTGTAGATCCTGCGGGGGAAAAGACCTGGAGTCAATTTTGTCTTTTGGCCGGACACCGCTAGCCGATGCATTGCTAACGGAAGAACAATTAAAAGAACCGGAGTTGATGGCGCCCCTTGATTTGGTATTTTGCCCTGATTGCTCCCTGGTGCAGATAACGGAATCCGTTTCTCCCGAGATTCTCTTTTGCAGGGATTACCCGTATTTTTCTTCCGTGTCGAAGGCGCTGCTACAACACTTCAGGGAAAGCGCGCTGGCTATAATACAGTCACATCATTTGAATTCGGACAGTCTGGTTGTTGAAGCAGCCAGCAACGACGGGTACATGCTGAAAAATTTTGTAGAAAAAGGGATTCCTGTTCTGGGAATTGATCCGGCCATGGGACCAGCCGGGGCGGCGCAGCAAGCCGGTATCCCAACGCTTTGTACATTCTTCGGGCAGGATCTGGCCAGGCAATTTCGGGAAGAGGGACGGATGGCCGATGTCTTTCTCGCCAACAATGTCCTGGCTCACGTGCCGGATCTTAATGGCTTTGTGGAAGGCATTCGAATTCTCTTGAAAGAGGAAGGCACAGCGGTGATAGAAGTACCTTACGTAGTTGACCTTATTGAACATTGCGAATTTGACACGATTTACCATCAACACCTCTGCTACTTTTCCGTAACTGCATTGGATAAATTATTGAGAAGGCATTCTCTTTTTCTTAATGAAATAAAGCGCGTACCAATACATGGAGGATCGTTGCGATTGTTTATCGGACACCGCGCGGCCGCAGGTGAATCTTTCCGTTTGCTCCTGAATGAAGAGGGGAAGAAGGGAATTCATCGCGTTGAGTATTATCGCAATTTCGCAGACCAGGTAAAGGAGATAAAGAATTCTTTGTGTAATCTGTTACAGGATCTGAAACAGGCAGGGAAGAAAATTGCGGCTTATGGGGCAGCGGCGAAGGCGACTACATTGCTGAATTATTGCGGAATTGATAAAAAACTTGTGGATTATGTGGTGGACATAAACAAATTCAAGCATGGACGCTATATGGGGGGCAATCGCTTGCGCATCTTTTCACCTACGAAGCTTTTGGAAGACATGCCGGACTATGTATTGTTGCTTGCCTGGAATTTTTCGGAAGAAATTTTGCAGCAACAAGAGGAATACCGGAGGCGTGGCGGTAAATTCATCATTCCCATTCCCTATCCCGCCATTGTTTAGAACTCATGGGGTGTATTCGGGGTATTCTCACCTTTAAAATTATCACACGTTACGATTTACACTTTTCATTTTTCACGCCGCCCCCGAAAGGCAGCAATCAACAGGAGACCCCATGATGTTGCAATGATAAAAGACTGGATAAATTCGCTTGCCGCCACGATAATCAATATCCGGCGACTACTACACCCATGTCCGTGCAGTATACCGGGCAATTGTAAATTTACGTACGTACCTCCCAGTGACACGATAAAGAGCATAACCATTGCAATGAGGGTCGATTGTGACACTTTGGGAAAGCGTTTCTTGTATATTAAGGACAGGATTACTCCAGCAAAAGAAGCAAGAAAAAGGGGCGAATGGGATAAATAACTGATGAGTTTGGTAACCAGTATCCAGTGTGTTTGAGGCTTCAGCGGTACAACCGTTAGATTGCCAAAAGCCGCATCTACGTGGTGTGCAATGAGCAAAAAAGAACCCCTGGACAGGTTGGCCGAGGTAGTTAGTCTCCGGATGTTCCAAGTTATGGGCTCATACTCTACGTCTTTTTCCCACACCTTGAGACTATATAAGCTGCCGGCCTGTATTGTTTCCACTCTTGCCTTAAACCAATAGGTATGCCCGGTTTCAAACTGGTGTGTATCGGTGCTGGGGCTAGGGCTGTCTGGTGGATTGCCAGGCCCGGCGTGAATATGCAACAGATTGCGCTGGTTCCTTTTCCATTCATACCAGTTTGAACCTCCCGCTGGCTCCCAACCGCAGTGCGGTTGCGGACAAACCACGGGTAAATTTGTGTGTCCCTGCCAGCGGAAAAGAACGCCAAGTCCGGGGCCCACGCTTGTGCTCGAGTCAAAAGCCGATTCATCAATAGCGTGAATCGTAACCGGGACAGTAACCTCATAGTCGGTCCAACGCATATCACCAATGGCTACAATGCGGTCATAGCCAACATGATCCGGGTGCGTACGGATGCCATTTTTATCTAAAAACCACAACCCGTCGACAATCTGGGCCACATCTTGTATTTTTTCCACAGAACTCCAGTTTATAGCATATGGCAGAGGCCAGGCGTTTCCTTTTGTGCACTCAACCGTTACCGTCTCAATGGTCTGATTGCCAAGACTATTTGTGGCTTTAATGACAACCTGATTTTGGCCGATTATGAGGTCTGCGTATGCGATTTCGATATTGAAATCGCCAGGGGAAACGAGACGGCGCTTGTCGGGTCCCAGAGAAAGAGGCTGTTCAGGCCGGCCATTTAGTGAGTAATTTAACGAGGTTATTCCATCCGGGTCTGATACGTTGCCAAGGATATTGACCCAGCGCTGTGGGAGGCCAAAACGCCCAAAAACTTGATGATGGCCATACCAGATATGAATAGCGGGGGCGTCTGCTTTTACCTGGGTGGTATAGAGCAGTCCTAGAATAAAGAGAGGAACACCCATCATTCTCCAGAAACCTTTTCTCATGTTTGCCTTTTCCTTGAAACAATTTTATTGAATGTAATGCCATTATTTTGTTAAAAAAACTTGCATAAAAGCCGATATATTAACAGACGATGTGTTGTTGTCAACAGATTTATCTGGTTTGAGATAAGGAAACGAAACAATATTTGCAATAAAGACAAGTTTCCAAAGATTTAGAGAACTTACTCCTGATCGGTTTATTCATGATGGTTTACCCCTTGCTATATATTATGATATGAGTTATGATATTTTATTATGTAAATTTTTGCGTCACGTTAATCCCAGAGAAAATTAATCACATACGCATAAAAAAATAGATGAAGACAGATAACCATCATATCGGGGAAGAAGGCAAAAAATATAGCGTGCCTACTATCATTATCTCTCCTTCCAGGGGATGGGTTTCGCTTAAGTTACATGAATTATGGGAATATCGTGAATTAATCTACTTCCTTGCCTGGCGTGACATTAAGGTCCGTTACAAACAGACCGTATTGGGAGCGGCGTGGGCAATTATACAGCCTTTTTTTACCATGATGGTGTTTAGCCTTTTCTTTGGAAGACTTGCTCAAGTGCCGTCAGACGGCATACCTTATCCAATCTTCAGTTACACCGCATTGGTACCATGGACCTTTTTTGCTAACGGACTGAGTCAGGCATCAAACAGCGTGGTAGCCAGCTCCAATCTTATTAAAAAAATATATTTTCCGCGCCTGGCAATACCGATTGCAACAGTGTTATCGGGAGTTGTTGACTTTATCCTGGCGTTTTTTATGTTAACCGGTATGCTGTTCTATTATGGATATGTGCCCACGATTAATTTGATTTGGCTCCCTTTCTTGTTGCTATTAGCATTCGTTACGTCTCTCGGTGTATCTTTATTGCTTTCTGCAATGAATGTACAGTTCCGTGACGTGCGTTATATAATACCTTTTTTAACCCAACTATGGCTCTTTGCAACACCCATTGCTTATCCAAGTAGCCTGCTGTCGAAACCCTGGCAAACTCTTTATGGAATTAATCCCATGGTTGGTGTGGTGGAGGGGTTCCGTTGGGCATTATTGGGCACAAATACAGCGCCGGGACCGATCATCGTCGTTTCTTCATTCGCCGCATTATCTCTGCTGGCAGGTGGGATTTTCTATTTTCGCCGGATGGAGTGGGATCCCCGGGTACCGAGCT